>NZ_JBIVFT010000004.1:0-305905 GCF_044748305.1 Arthrobacter sp. NPDC090010 | reverse complement strand
CGCTGTTCGGGGCGTGAATCAGCTACCCGGGGTAGCTGATTCACGCCCCGAACAGCGGACTCGGCAGGGTTGCGCGGTGGGTCTGACCCTTGGATAGCGGACTCGGCGCCCGGCTCCGTTCGCCGGGCGGGAACATGGCGGGCCTCGCCTCACGGGTGGGGGAGAATGGGAACATGCAATCTCTGGGACCCGACAACACTCAGCCCGGCGGCCGGTTCAGCGCCGCAAAGGCCAGCACGTTCAGGATCGGCGGGCTGGGCATGTCCGTCCTGGTCCTGGCATTCCTGGTCGCGGTGATCTTCGCCGCGAACCAGAACACCGTGGTCGGCTGGTTCGTGGCCGTCATCTCCCTGGGATGGCTCCTGCTTGCCGCTTTCGTGGTGTTCAGCATCCAGCGTGCCACTCGGAAGGCGGCCGCCAAGCTCGGTGAAGCGAGCAATGCCTTCAACGCGGCAGCCGGCCGGGCGCCGTCGTCGTCGAGCGAGAGCACGCGCCTGGTGTCGCAGGATGGCGAGTCCACGCGGATGCGTGACATGAAGCTGGACCACTCCTTCAAGATCGTCCAGGTCCAGGCCCGCGTGATCGAAGAGCAGCTGGCCAAGGGCGATGAGGGGGATGCGGGCATGGTGGCGCGCGCACTGGAGACCATCACCATCACCTCCAGCAACGCTCGTGACATGATCCGTTCCGGCGGCGGAACCGACGAGCCGGTCAGCGGCACTGTGATCGACTAGAGTGACAAGGGTGAACGTGGCTGACAAGGATTTCCTGCGCATCGCGACCGTCAACGTCAACGGCATCCGTGCCGCCTACCGCAAAGGCATGGCCGATTGGCTGTCCTCTCGCGGTGTGGACATCCTCACGCTTCAGGAGGTCCGGGCACCCGATGACATCGTCTTCGATCTGATCGGTGAAGGCTGGCACATCCTGCACGCTGAAGCCGAGGCCAAGGGCCGTGCGGGTGTCGCACTCGTGTCCCGCGAGAAGCCTCTGGAGACGCGAGTCGGCATCGGAGACCCTTACTTCGCCACTACCGGTCGCTGGGTCGAGGCCGATTTCGCCCTCCCCAACGGTGAGAAGCTCACGGTGGTCAGTGCCTACGTCCACTCTGGCGAGGTCGACACCCCCAAGCAGGTGGACAAGTACCGCTTCCTCGATGAGATGATCACCAAGCTCCCGGCCATGGCCTCTGCGAGCGATCACGTCGTCATCACGGGTGACCTCAACGTGGGTCACACCGAGCTGGACATCAAGAACTGGCGTGGAAACACCAAGCGGGCAGGCTTCCTTCCGGAGGAGCGCGCCTACTTCGACCGCTTCTTCGGCGAGGAGATCGGGTACAAGGACGTCGCCCGTGAGCTCGCGGGACCGGTCGATGGCCCCTACACCTGGTGGTCGCAGCGTGGCCAGGCCTTCGACAACGACACAGGCTGGCGCATCGACTACCACATGGCCACTCCGGCGTTCGCCGCCCGGGCGCGCCAGGCCGTGGTGGACCGTGCAGCAAGCTATGACACCCGTTTCTCCGACCACGCCCCCCTGGTGGTCGACTACAGCCTCTGACGGCCCGTGCCGTGCGGCGGCGCCCACGGCATTCCCAAGGACACCATGACCCACAACACCATTACTGAAGAAGACCTCCTCAAGCTCCAGGACGGCCGTCGCGCGCGGGTGCTTTCGGGCATGCAGCCCTCAGCGGATTCCCTCCATCTGGGCAACTATCTGGGCGCACTGGTCAACTGGGTCAAAGCCCAGGACGAGTACGACTCCTTCTACTTCATCCCGGACATGCACGCCATCACAGTGCCGCACGATCCTGCAGATCTGGCCGAGCGCACCCGGCGCACCGCGGCACAGTACATCGCGGGTGGCATCGATGTGGAGCGGTCCACACTGTTCGTTCAGTCCCATGTGCCGGAACACGCCCAACTGACCTGGATCATGATCTGCCTGACCGGTTTCGGCGAGGCGTCCCGCATGACCCAGTTCAAGGACAAGTCGGCCAAGGGCGGTATGGAATCCGCAGGTGTGGGTCTCTTCACCTACCCGATGCTGATGGCGGCCGACATCCTGCTCTACAACCCCGACGCCGTGCCCGTGGGAGATGACCAGAAGCAGCACGTGGAGCTGGCCAGGGATCTGGCACAGCGTTTCAACCACCGCTTCGGTGAGACCTTCCGCTTGCCGAAAGCCCTCATCCGCAAGGACGGGGCCCGGATTTACGATCTGCAGAATCCCAGCTCCAAGATGTCCAAGTCGGCGTCCAGTCCCAACGGTCTGATCAACATCCTCGATGATCCCAAGCTCATCGCCAAGCGGATCAAGTCCGCCGTCACCGACGCGGGCACCGAGATCTCCTTCGACCGGCAGGAGAAGCCGGGCGTGAGCAATCTGCTGGAGATCCTCTCCACGGTTTCAGACACCCCGGTGGAGACCCTGGTGGATGAGTTCCAGGGCAAGATGTACGGACACCTGAAGGTCGCCGTGGCCGATGCCGTCGTCGCACGGCTTGAGCCCATCCGCAGCCGCACGCTTGAACTGCTGGAAGACCCTGCCGAACTCGATCGTCTGCTGGCCCGTGGTGCGGAGAAGGCCCGTGAGGTGGCCGCCCCGGTGCTGGCGGACGTGTACTCGAAGGTGGGGTTCCTCGCCCCGGCAGGACAGGCCTGAATCGATGTGCCTGGGGCCGGAGGCCGAGGAGCGTGCAGGTGCCGGGGGTGAATCCCGGGCGCCGGAGCCGCCCTGCGTAGGCGTCATCATCGGTTTCCCTGAGGAAGTCGCCAACGAACTGCAGGTCTGGCGGGCCTCCTTCGGAGACCCGATGGCGGCCCACGTCCCGGCCCACATCACTTTGGTGACGACGACGCCGGCGGAGGACTGGAGCAGTGCACTCCGCCATGTGCGAGCGGTGGCTGAGGACAGCTCGCCATTCACGGTGACGCTGCAAGGCACCAGTACCTTCCGCCCGGTCTCGCCAGTGGTCTACCTCAATGTGGAGCAGGGGTTCGAGTCCTGCGTGCGCCTTCATGAGGCACTGCAGTCCGGCCCGCTGGCCCGGGAACTGGATTTCCCATATCACCCTCATGTCACGGTCGCCCACGATGTGGGCGAGAGCAGCCTGAGCGACGCTGAGCAGGCATTGGCCTCTTACAAGGTCTCCATCCCCGTGGATAGGATCGGGGTGTACGAGCACGTGGCCAACGGATTCTGGGAACTGCGCGAGGAGGTCCTCCTGGGTGGTACGCCGGCAGGGACGTGAGTCCCCGACCCAGCACGATGAGGCGGTGCGGCAGGATGTGCCTGCCACGGACCCTCCTGAGATCTCCCCGCTGGACTTAACCCAGCTGCGCCACGAAGAGCGGCGCACCCGAAACGCACTGGCTCGTGCCGCCCGGGACAATGAAGGGTTTCCGGTCCGGACCAAGGCCTTGGTGGCCTGGCTCCTCGCCTCGGTGAACACCTGGCTGCCCGTGAGGGTGTTGAACAACTACTCGCGGAGCAACGGCCCGTTGGCGGCCGCCGGTATGGCCTTCCGGATGTTCTTCTCCATCGGTGCTCTGGTGGTCTCAGGGCTCGGCATCGGCGGCATCGTGCTCAATGGCCATCCCGGGTTCCGGAAATCCGTGCTGGACGCCGTTGACCGGATGCTGCCGGGAATCCTCAAGAGCGACGGAGGCCCCGGGCTCGTGAACCCGGACTCTCTCCTGAACCCGAGCGGTCTGAACTGGACCGTGGCGGTGGCCCTGGTCATCGCCCTTTTCGGCTCGCTGGGCTGGATCGGGGGCATGCGGGACGGCATGCGTCAGGTCGCGGACACGGAACGACTTCGGGAGAACCCTGTGATGGCCCGCCTGAAGGACCTGGCGACCCTCGTGATGCTGGGCCTCGCCCTGTTGCTCAGTGTGGCGCTCATGCTGCTCTCCAGTTCCATCCTGCACCAGATCTTCGGGCAGCTGCCGTTGGAAGGCGTTCTGAACATTCCCTTCCTGCCGACTGTGGCCGGCTTCGTCCTGAACTGGTGCGCTGCCGCCTTGCTGCTCCGGATCGGGGCCCGGCTGCGGTTCCCGCGCAGACCCTTCCTGGAAGGCACGCTGCTGAGCGCGCTCATCCTGACCGTCCTGCAGGCCCTCAGCAGCGAATTGCTCGGCATGGCCGTCAGAAACCCCGTGATGGCCTCCTTGGGCATCGTGGTGGGTGTGCTCGTCTGGTTCAACCTGCTCAGCCAGGTGCTGCTGCTCGGCACCTCCTGGACGACGGTGCGGGCTGCGGACCGCCGTCCTGTGGAGCCGATCCGGCTGATCGAGGACTGAACCGGACGCTGAGGCGTCAGCCTTTCAGGTACTGCTCCGCCCACGCGCCGATGATGCGCGCCACCCTGGCGGCCTGGCCCTTGCCGGTCAGAAGATGTTCAGCGCCTTCCAGGGAGACGAAGCTGCGCGGATGCCGTGCGGTCTGGAAGATCTCGCTCGCGTTGTCGATGCCGACGGTGTTGTCGGTGGGGGAGTGGAGCACCATCAAGGGCCGGTGCAGGGTGCGGATGCAATCGCGCAGATCGGCCTGCTCGACGTCCTCCACGAAATGCCGGCGGACCTCCCGGCGTCGCCCGCCGAGGTCGACTTCCGCGCTGCCGGTGCTGAGGATCGTGTCCACTTCGGCGTCGAACATGTGCTCGACGTGCCGCGGCTGGAACGGTGCCGCCACGGTCGCGATCGCCGCCACCTCCGGAAGCTCCCGTGCCGTGGCGAGCACGGCTGCCCCGCCGAAGGAGTGGCCTATCAGAAGGCTGGCGGGCTTGTCCTGAGACCGTAGGAACTCGGCCGCCTTGATGGTGTCCGCCACCTTCACGCTGAAGGAGCCATCGGACCAGTCTCCGGCGGAGTCGCCCAGCCCCAGATTGTCGAAGCGCAGCATTCCGACTCCCTGCTCAGCGAGGGCTTTGCAGATCCGGGAGGCCGCAGGGCTGTCCTTGCCGAGGGTCAGACCATGGGAGAAGAGCCCCCAGCCTCGCACGGGTCCGTCCGGAATGTCGAGGATGCCCGCCAGGAGGGCTCCTGTGCTTCCTGCGAAACTGACCTTCTGGGAGGTGGGCATCGGGCCGCCTTTCATCTGTCGTAGCCTTCAGAAGCGTACCGGTCCGCCTGCAGGAGTGCCCGATGTGAAGCGCCGTCGGACGATATTGCTCGCGAGTAGGCAGTTGTTCATAGTCCGGGAGCTGGGGACTATGAACAACTGCCTACTCGCGAGTGCGGGCAACGCACACAGGGGAGCGCACGACGTCGCCCGGAAACGCGAACGGCGCCGCTCACCGGATGGTGAGCGGCGCCGTCGTGAAGCAGCGTTTCGCAGGCCTCGGCTGAGGCGCGGATCAGATGCTGCGGGTCAGAATCGCCTGCTTGACCTCGGCGATGGCCTGCGTGATCTGGATGCCGCGGGGGCAGGCCTCGGAACAGTTGAAGGTGGTGCGGCAGCGCCACACGCCTTCCTTGTCGTTGAGGATCTCCAGGCGCATGTCGCCGGCGTCATCACGGGAATCGAAGATGAAGCGGTGGGCGTTCACGATCGCGGCCGGACCGAAGTACTGGCCGTCGGTCCAGAACACCGGGCAGCTGGAGGTGCAGGCCGCGCACAGGATGCACTTGGTGGTGTCATCGAAGCGGGCGCGGTCCTCGACGGACTGCAGGCGTTCCTTGGTCGGCTCGTGTCCACCAGGGATCAGGAACGGCATGATTTCGCGGTAGGACTGGAAGAACGGCTCCATGTCCACGATCAGGTCCTTCTCCACCGGCAGGCCCTTGATGGGCTCCACCGTGATGGGCTTGGACGTGTCGAGGTCCTTCAGCAGCGTCTTGCAGGCCAGACGGTTACGGCCGTTGATGCGCATGGCATCGGAGCCGCAGATGCCGTGGGCACAGGAGCGGCGGAACGACAGCGAACCGTCGTGCTCCCACTTGACCTTGTGCAGGGCGTCCAGCACGCGGTCCGTGCCGTACATGGTCAGCTGGAAGTCGTCCCAGTGGGCCTCGTCGGAGACCTCCGGGTTGTACCGGCGGACGCGCAGCGTGATGTCGAAGGACGGGATCTCCCCGCCGCCTCCGGCACTGGCCGGCAGCTCCACCTTGGACGCGGGTTCAGCGGTTGCGGCAGTCATCAGTACTTACGCTCCATCGGTTCGTAACGGGTGAAGATCACCGGCTTGGTGTCCAGACGGATGCCGGCGACGTGTTCGGTGGACGCGGAGGAGTCCTGGTAAGCCATGGAGTGCTTCATGAACTTCTCGTCATCGCGGTCGGGGAAGTCCTCGCGGTAGTGGCCGCCACGGGATTCCTCACGGTGCAGGGCGCCGACGGTCATGACCTTGGCCAGCTCCAGCAGGAAGCCGAGCTCGACGGCCTCGAGGAGATCGAGGTTGAAGCGCTTGCCCTTGTCCTGGACGGTGACGTTCTTGTACCGCTCCTCGAAGGAGGCGATGTCGGAGAGGACCCGGTCCAGGGACTCCTTGGTGCGGAACACCTGCATATTGGCGTCCATGGTGTCCTGCAGTTCCTTGCGGATCTGGGCCACGCGCTCGGTGCCATTGCTCTCCAGCAGACCGCCCAGCATGCCGCGGACGCGGTTCTCCGGGTCCTCCGGCAGCTCGACGTAGTCGGCCGTCTTGGAGTACTCGGCCGCGGCGACGCCGGCGCGCTTGCCGAAGACGTTGATGTCCAGCAGCGAGTTGGTGCCCAGACGGTTGGAACCGTGGACCGATACACAGGCGACCTCACCCGCGGCGAACAGGCCGGGGATCACGGTGTCGTTGTCCTGGAGGACTTCGGTCTGGATGTTCGTCGGGATGCCGCCCATCGCGTAGTGCGCGGTCGGGAACACCGGCACGGGCTCCGTGAACGGCTCGACACCCAGGTAGGTCCGGGCGAACTCGGTGATGTCCGGGAGCTTGGCCTCGATGTGCGCCGGCTCCAGGTGGGTCAGGTCCAGGAGCACGTAGTCCTTGTTCGGGCCGCAGCCGCGACCTTCGCGGACCTCGTTCGCCATGGCGCGCGCCACGATGTCACGAGGCGCCAAGTCCTTGATGGTCGGTGCGTAGCGCTCCATGAAGCGCTCACCCTCGGAGTTACGCAAGATCGCGCCCTCACCGCGGGCACCTTCGGTGAGAAGGATGCCGAGACCGGCGAGGCCGGTCGGGTGGAACTGGAAGAACTCCATGTCCTCCAGCGGGATGCCACGGCGGAAGGCGATGCCCATGCCGTCACCGGTCAGGGTGTGCGCGTTGGAGGTGGTCTTGAAGACCTTGCCGGCGCCGCCGGAGGCGAACACGACGCTCTTGGCCTGGAACACGTGCAGCTCGCCGGTGGCCAGCTCATAGGAGACGACGCCGGCGACGCGCTTCTGCTTGTAGCTGGTGCCGTCCTCGCGGACCGCATCCTCTTCGACGATGAGGAGATCGAGCACGTAGTACTCGTTGTAGAACTCCACATTGTGCTTCACGCAGTTCTGGTAGAGCGTCTGCAGGATCATGTGTCCGGTGCGGTCGGCCGCATAACATGCGCGGCGGACCGGCGCCTTGCCGTGGTCACGGGTGTGGCCGCCGAAGCGACGCTGATCGATCCGGCCTTCCGGCGTGCGGTTGAACGGCAGACCCATCTTCTCCAGGTCCAGCACCGCGTCGATGGCCTCCTTGGCCATGACCTCGGCGGCGTCCTGATCGACCAGGTAGTCGCCACCCTTCACGGTGTCGAAGGTGTGCCACTCCCAGTTGTCCTCTTCGACGTTGGCGAGAGCGGCGCACATGCCACCCTGAGCGGCGCCGGTGTGGGAGCGGGTGGGGTAAAGCTTGGTCAGAACCGCGGTGCGGGCACGCTGGCCGGATTCGATGGCGGCGCGCATACCGGCGCCACCGGCGCCGATGATCACGACATCGTACTTGTGGACCTGCATTCTCAGATGCCTTCTCTCTTTCGAGTCAAATTCTTCCGCGCAGCCCGGTCACTGATGGCCTGGACTGCGGCTGGCACGCTACGGGGCCGGGCAGAAGGACGGGGCGCCGTCCATGAGCTGGCCGTTCAGGACGGGGCACGGATCGAAGGTGAAGATCACCAGGGTGCCCAGTACGACGACGACGGCGGCGGCCACGTAGAGAAGGGTCTTCAGCACCCGGCGGGTGGCGTTCTTCTCGGCGTAGTCATTGATGATGGTGCGGACACCGTTGGTGCCGTGCAGGAATGCCAGCCACAGCATGGCCAGATCCCAGAACTGCCAGAACGGATCGGCCCACTTGCCGGCGACGAAGCCGAAGTCGATGGCGTGGATGCCCTGGCCGACCATGAGGTTGACGAAGAGGTGGCCGAAGATCAGGACCACGAGGACGACGCCGGACAGGCGCATGAAGAGCCATGCGACCATCTCGAAGTTGCCACGGGAACCGGAGGTGCGGCGATACTGCGGTGCGATGCGGCTGTTGCCGCTGCGAGGAGCCTGAATGGTGCTCATGACTCAGTGACCTCCCAGTGCCAGGGACAGGTGACGGATGGCGAAAGCGGCGAAGACCACGACCCAGATGATGAGCACGGCCCAGAGCATCTGGCGCTGGTACTTGGCGCCCTTCTTCCAGAAGTCGATGGCGATGACGCGCAGACCGTTGAAGGCGTGGAAGAGAATCGCGGCCACGAGGCCGGTCTCCCCGAGTGCCATGATCGGGTTCTTGTAGGCACCGATGACGCTGGTGTAAACCTCGGGGGACACACGGACCAATGAAGTGTCGAGAACGTGCACCACCAAGAAGAAGAAGATCACAACACCGGTGATTCGGTGTCCAACCCAAGACCACATGCCTTCCCGGCCGCGGTACAAGGTGCCAGCTGGTTTCGTCGGCACTGAATAAACCTCCCTGGAACACGGCAGCGCTGGCATGTAGTCCATGCGGGGGGAACGCATGCTGTGTGAGCCCAATAAGCCCAAGCCAAATCTAGGCTTCGCTCACAGCTTATTCAATTCAGCATCGCCTTGCCTTCATTAACCGGGACGGCGAATCCGGACAAATGCGACTGCGGATGAGATTAACGCCACACCCCGGGGCCTGAACGAGGCTGCCTGCCCGGGAATGAACGGGGTGATCGCCTACCATGTGGAGGTGACTACAGACAGTGTGCAGGCCCGGACCGAGTCTCTGGGGCGTTTCTTCGCGGTCATTCCCGCGGGCGGTGTGGGGACCCGCCTGTGGCCTCTTTCGAGGGCCGCAGCCCCCAAGTTTCTTCACGATCTGACAGGTTCCGGCAGCACGTTGATCCGCGCCACCTATGATCGGCTCGAGCCTCTCGCCGGGGACCGCGTCCTCGTCGTGACAGGCGAAGCCCACCGGGCCGCCGTGTGCACGCAGCTTCCGGAGCTGAGTGACCGGGACCTGGTCCTGGAAAGCGAGCCGAAGGACTCCGGGGCCGCCATCGGCCTCGCCGCGGCGATCCTGCACGAACGCGATCCGGAGACCATCATGGGTTCCTTCGCCGCGGATCAGGTGATCAGTCCCACGTCCGTCTTCCAGGCCGCCGTCCGGGAAGCGATCCACACGGCGGCCACCGGGAAGATCGTGACCATCGGCATCCGTCCGACCCACCCCTCCACCGGTTTCGGCTACATCCGGGTCGGTGATCTGTTGCATGTGGACGGAGCCCCGAGCGCGCACGCCGTCGTCGAGTTCGTCGAGAAGCCTGATGAGTCGGTGGCCCGTCAGTACCTGGCCAGTGGCGACTACGTCTGGAACGCGGGAATGTTCGTGGCCCCGGTGGCCCTCATGCTCAAGCACCTGGAGATCAACCAGCCGGAACTGCATGCCGGGCTGATGGAGATCGCCCGCGCCTGGGACACCCCGGACCGCGCTGCGGTGACCGCACGTGTCTGGCCGACGCTGCCCAAGATCGCGATCGACTATGCGGTGGCCGAGCCTGCCGCAGCGGCTGGGGACGTCGCCGTCGTGCCGGGCGAGTTCGGCTGGGACGACGTCGGGGACTTCGCCGCCATCGGACGGCTGAACAATGCCCGCGAGGTGGACGATGTGACGGTGCTCGGTGACGAGCCGCGCGTGTTCACTGAGGACGCCAGCGGCGTCGTCGTGGCGGACACCAAGCGGGTGATCGCGCTGATCGGCATCCAGGACGTCGTGATCGTGGACACCCCGGATGCCCTTCTGGTCACGACGACCGAGCATGCGCAGCAGGTCAAGAGTGCCGTCGATGCCCTCAAGGCCAGCGGCGATACGGACGTTCTGTAATCCCGCGTGACCTTTTGAGGTTTTCCCTCACGGTCGCTTTAGAGTGTCAAGGGTGCGCAACTACTCCAGCGAATCGAACCCGCCGCAGCTCGCCGGGCCGTGGCTCGAGCCCCTTCTGCCCGAGCTGATCGAATTCCGCCGTGACCTGCACGCGCACCCGGAACTCTCCTTCAAGGAATTCCGGACCACGGACCGGATCGTGGCCCGCCTTGACGCGGCGGGTCTGAAGCCCCGCCGCCTCGAAGGCACCGGCGTCGTCGTCGACGTCGGTGAGGGACCCATCGCGACCGCACTCCGCGGCGACATCGATGCGTTGCCGATCATCGAGGAGACCGGGCTTCCCTTCGCAAGCACCAACCACGGGGTGACCCACGCCTGCGGTCATGACGTCCACACGACCACGATGCTGGGTGTGGCGCTGACGCTGCAGGCCATGCACCAGGCCGAGCCGCTCGGTGGCACCGTGCGCATCATCTTCCAGCCCGCCGAGGAGACCATGCCGGGCGGAGCGCTCTCCTGCATCGCTCAGGGCGTTCTGGACGGGGTGCCGCGCATCATGGCGCTGCACTGTGATCCCAAGATCGACGTCGGGAACATCGGCACGCGCATCGGCGCGATCACCTCCGCGTCGGACACGATCAAGATCGAGCTCAGTGGCCGCGGCGGTCACACCTCGCGCCCGCACCTGACAGAGGATCTGGTCTTCGCCCTGGCTCAGATCGCGGTGAATGTCCCGGCCGTGCTGTCCCGTCGGATCGACGTGCGCAGCGCGGTGTCCGTGGTGTGGGGCCAGATCTCGGCCGGTTCGGCTCCGAACGCGATCCCGGCCTCCGGGTACATGGCGGGGACGATGCGCTGCCTGGACCGTGACGCCTGGCATGGCGCGGGTGAACTGCTGGACCAGGTGGTGCAGCAGGTGGCTGCACCCTACGGCGTGGACGTGCACCTGGAGCACACACGGGGCGTCCCGCCGGTGGTCAACTCCGAGCATGAGACCGCTCTGATCGAGGCCGCGGCCCGGGCGGAGCTGGGGGAGAACGCGGTGGTGCTGACGCCCCAGTCCATGGGCGGCGAGGATTTCGCCTGGTTCCTGGCTGAACTTCCGGGCGCGATGATGCGGCTGGGCACCCGGGTGCCGGGCGGCGAGGAATACGATCTGCACCGTGGCGACTACATCGTCGACGAGCGGGCGCTGGGCAACGGCATCAAGGTGCTGGCAGGCGCGGCCCTCCGCACGATCAGGGACTTGACCGACCCGGACGACTGAGAGATCTGCCGCCCGCCGATCTACTCATAGGTAACAAATATTCAACAATCAGTGCATATCCAGCCGCCCGTGGTAGCGGGCGGCGTGGATCACTGAGTAATGTTGCCTTCATCACCGCCCGGGCCGTCGATGCCCGGGCCTTTCGAGTTTTCTGGAGGACTCTTGAAGATTTCCATGGACAAGCGCGCCCTTCGCGGCGTGGCCAAGCGGGGCTCCCTGCTCGGCGTCGCGGGTGTCAGCGCTGCCGCCCTGATGCTGAGCGCCTGTGGAGCCGCCCCTGAGCAGAAGTCCGGCGGTGACGCCAGCAGCAAGGACTACAAGGCATGCATCGTCTCCGACTCCGGTGGTTTCGATGACCAGTCCTTCAACCAGTCCTCCTATGACGGTCTGAAGAAGGCGGAGAAGGACCTTGGCATCACCGCCAAGGAGATCGAGTCCAAGTCGAACAACGACTTCGAACCGAACCTCCGCGCGATGGTCTCCGCCGGCTGCAATCTGACCGTCACGGTCGGCTTCCTGCTCGGCGACGCCACCAAGGCACAGGCCGCGGCCAACCCGAGCAAGCACTTCACGATCATCGACTTCGCGTACGACAAGGAGATCGCGAACGTCAAGCCGATCATCTACGACACGGCGCAGGCGGCGTTCCTGGCCGGCTACACCGCGGCTGCCACCACCAAGACCGGCAAGGTCGGAACCTTCGGTGGCATCAAGATCCCGACCGTGACCATCTTCATGGACGGCTTCGCGGACGGCGTGAAGTACTTCAACGAGAAGAAGGGCAAGAACGTCCAGCTTCTCGGGTGGGACAAGGACAAGCAGGACGGCACCTTCACCGGTGACTTCGAGAAGCAGGACAAGGGCAAGCAGGTCACCAAGTCCCTGCTCGACGGCGGAGCGGACATCATCATGCCGGTCGCCGGTCCGGTGGGCAAGGGTGCTGCCAGCGCGCTGAAGGAGGCCAAGGCCGCGGGCAAGGACGTCAAGCTCGTCTGGGTCGACTCCGATGGCTACCTGACGGCCCCGGAGTACAAGGACCTCATGCTGACCTCGGTCATGAAGAAGATGGACGAGGCCGTGGAGACCGTCGTCAAGGATGACAAGGACGGCAAGTTCAGCGCCAAGCCGTACGTGGGCACCCTGTCCAACGGCGGCGTCGCCGTGGCGCCGTTCCACGACCAGGCGTCCGCCGTTCCGTCCGACCTTCAGGGTGAGCTGGATGCCCTGCAGAAGGACATCATCGACGGCAAGATCAAGGTCGAATCGCCGGCCAGCCCCAAGCAGTAAGACTGCTCGCACGACGGTGCCGCCGTCCCGTGGGCCCAGTGGTCACACTGGCCCCGGGACGGCGGCTCTTTGCGTGAAGGAAAAGACTGCACAGCGCACGGAAGGCTGGGATAGCCTGCTTGCGTGACCGATGCGGTCGCCGGAGCGCCTCAGGCGTCATTTGATGGAACGGAAACAACAGCGTGAAACTTGAGCTTCGGGGGATCACCAAGACCTTCGGCACTTTCATGGCCAACGACCACATCGATGTGGTGGTCGAACCCGGCCAGATCCACTGCCTCCTCGGCGAGAACGGGGCAGGCAAATCCACCCTCATGAATGTGCTCTACGGGCTCTACGAGCCCACCGAGGGGCAGATCCTGGTGGACGACGAGCCCGTGGGGTTCCGCGGGCCGGGTGACGCCATGGCGGCGGGCATCGGCATGGTCCACCAGCACTTCATGCTGGTCCCCGTCTTCACCGTGGCGGAGAACGTCGCCCTCGGTGCGGAGAGCACCAAGGCCGCCGGATTCCTGGATCTGGAGACCACCCGGAAGCGGATCCGCGAGATCTCCGATCAGTACGGCTTCAATGTCGACCCGGACGCTCTGGTGGAGGACCTCCCCGTCGGCGTGCAGCAGCGGGTCGAGATCATCAAGGCCCTGGTCCGTGACGCCAGGGTCCTCATCCTGGACGAACCCACCGCCGTGCTGACCCCCCAGGAGACGGATGAACTCCTGGACATCATGCGTCAGCTCAAGGCCTCCGGAACCTCCATCCTTTTCATCTCCCACAAGCTCCGTGAGGTGAGGGCCGTCTCCGACACCATCACCGTGATCCGCCGCGGCAAGGTGGTGGGCAACGCCGATCCGAGCGCGTCCACCACGGAGCTCGCCGCGCTCATGGTGGGCCGCCCGGTGAGTCTCACCCTGGACAAGGACGCGGCGAAACCGGGTGCCACCACGTTCAGCATTCGTGACCTCACCGTCCTCGCGCCGAGCGGACAGCATGTGGTGGACGGCCTCGATCTGGACATCGCCGAAGGAGAGATCCTCGCCGTCGCGGGTGTCCAGGGCAACGGCCAGACCGAACTGACGGAAGCGATCCTCGGGCTTCAGAGTCATGTGACGGGATCCATCACCCTTGACGGCAAGCAGCTTCTCGGCCGCAGCGTCAAGGAGGTGCTGCGCGCCGGCGTCGGCTTCGTTCCCGAAGACCGCAAGGACGACGGCCTGGTCGGTCCGTTCTCCGTGGCGGAGAACCTGGTCCTGGATCTCTACGACACCGCCCCCTTCGCCCGCGGCCTCGCGATGAGCCCGGCGCAGGTCGCTGCCAACGCTTCAGCCAAGATCGACGAGTTCGACATCCGGACGCCGTCCGGGGCGACCGCGGTCGGTTCCCTCTCTGGAGGAAACCAGCAGAAGGTGGTCATGGCGCGTGAGCTGTCCCGGCCGTTGCGGCTGTTCATCGCGTCCCAGCCGACCCGTGGTGTGGATGTCGGTTCGATCGAGTTCCTGCACCGCCGGATCGTGGAGGAACGGGACAAGGGCGTGCCCGTCATGATCGTCTCCACGGAACTGGACGAGGTCGTGGAACTGGCGGACCGGATCGCCGTCCTCTACAAGGGCAAAGTGGTCGGCATCGTGCCGGCGGACACCCCGAGGGACGTTCTCGGTCTGATGATGGCCGGGGTTCCGGCCGACGAGGCGGGCGCGGATGAGACTCCCGCCCGGGAAGCCGCTCCCGCGGCAGCGCAGGACACTGAAGCACGGAGCACTGAAGAAGGAGATGCCGGTGAACAGCCAGGCAGCGTCGAAGCCTGAGGGCCAGGACGTACTGAAGAAGATCTTCACGGGCAATGCGCTCGTGTCCGTCCTGGCGGTCCTCCTGGCGATGATCCTGGGAGGCCTGCTCATCGCGGCCACCGACAAGGACGTCGCCTCGACGGCGGGATACTTCTTCGCGAGGCCCACTGATTTCCTGGCGGCGTTCTGGAACGCCGCCACCAAGTCCTACGTGGCGCTGTTCCAGGGCGCCGTCTACTCACCGGACGTCACGGGTCCCTTGGGCGGGTTCGGCCCTCTCATGGAGACCCTGACCATTGCGACGCCGCTGATCACGGCCGGTCTGGGTGTGGCCCTGGCCTTCCGCGCCGGTCTGTTCAACATCGGCGCCCAGGGCCAGATCATCGTCTCCGGCACGCTGGCCGCCTACCTCGGCTTCGCCTGGCACCTGCCCCCGGTCCTGCATCTGATCCTGGTGATCATCGCCG
Organism: Arthrobacter sp. NPDC090010; assembly: GCF_044748305.1. Lineage (NCBI taxonomy): Bacteria > Bacillati > Actinomycetota > Actinomycetes > Micrococcales > Micrococcaceae > Arthrobacter > Arthrobacter sp. NPDC090010. Next base: position 290,839 of record NZ_JBIVFT010000004.1, on the reverse strand, counting down.
GCGTCCTGGGCGGCGCCGTGTGGGGCGGCCTGGTCGGATACCTCAAGGCGAAGACCGGTGCACATGAGGTGATCCTGACCATCATGTTCAACTACGTGGCGCTGTACTTCCTGCGCTACCTGCTGACGATCCCGGCCTTCCAGCGTCCGGGGGAGAGCAACCCGATCTCGCCCACCCTGGACGCCAATGCGCTCTACCCGCTGCTGGCAGGCGATCAGTACCGTCTGCACGCCGGCTTCCTGCTGGCCATCGCGGCCACGGTGTTCGTGTGGTGGCTGCTGAACCGCTCCACCTGGGGCTTCGAGTTCCGTGCCGTGGGCGCAAACCCCAAGGCGGCGCAGACCGCCGGTGTCAATGTCTCCCGTGCCACCGTCCTGGTCATGGCCTTCGCGGGTGCCCTTTCCGGGCTCGGCGGTGTCGCCCAGGTGGCGGGCACCGAGAAGGTGCTGACCGACGGCGTGGCTGCGAGCTACGGCTTCGACGCCATCACGGTGGCTCTGCTGGGCCGCTCGACGCCGTGGGGGACCTTCTTCGCAGGGCTCCTGTTCGGGGCGTTCCGTGCCGGTGCCGTCCAGATGCAGATCCAGACGGGCACCCCCATCGACATCGTTCTGATCGTCCAGTCCCTGATCGTCCTGTTCATCGCCGCCCCGCCGCTGGTGAAGTCCATCTTCGGCATGAACCGCAAGAAGAAGGCCGCCAAGGCCGTTTCGCTCACCGGAGGTGCCGCATGAGCACAGCAGTCGTAACCCCAGCCCCCGCGGAGATCGTGGCCAAACCCGTGGGATGGAAGACGCCCGTGCTGCTCGGGATCGTGGCCATCGCCACTTTCCTGTTCTGCGGGATTCTCGGACCGGATTCCTCGGCGGGATTCCAGATCTCCCAGGACGGGGACTTCTTCCAGCTGCCCGTCGTGACCCTGCCGGGCAAGGCGACGGGCCTGGTGCTCGGCGTCCTGATGCTCGGAATCGCCGCCTGGTCCGTGATGCTGCGTCAGCGCAGCCGCACGGTGCCGATCTGGGCCATCGCGGTCTTCGCGGCGTTCTTCGTCATCGCGTTCCTCACCACGGTCGTCGGTGGAGCGCGCCTGCATGAGATCTCCCTGGCCGGTCTTCTGGCCGGTTCCGTGACCCTGGCCGTGCCGCTCGTCTTCGGCTCACTGTCCGGCGTGCTCTGCGAGCGTGTCGGCGTGGTGAACATCGCCATCGAGGGACAGCTGCTCGGCGGCGCCTTCACCGCGGCCCTGGTGGGCAGTGTGACCCACAATGCCTTCGCGGGCCTCGTGGCCGCCGCTGTCGCCGGCGCACTCGTGTCGATGGTGCTGGCGGTGTTCAGCATCAAGTACCTGGTCAACCAGATCATTGTCGGTGTCGTGCTGAACGTGCTGGTTTCGGGCCTGACCGGCTTCTTCTTCTCGACCTTGCTGCAGTCCGATCCGGAGAACCTCAACTCGCCGGCCCGCCTGCCGGTCATCGAGATCCCGGTCCTCTCGAGCATCCCGCTGATCGGGCCGATCCTTTTCAAGCAGTCGATCATCGGCTACCTGATGTACATCGCGGTGTTCGTGGTGTGGATGGGACTGTTCAAGACCAAGTGGGGCCTGCGGGTCCGTGCCGTGGGCGAGCACCCCCAGGCTGCGGACACGCTCGGCATCAACGTCAATGCCACGCGCTTCTGGAACGTGACTCTCGGCGGTGCGATCGCCGGCATCGGTGGTTCCTACTTCACCCTGGTGGCGGTGGACTCGTTCACCAAGGAGATCTCCGGGGGCCGAGGCTTCATCGCGCTGGCCGCCCTGATCTTCGGGCGCTGGAACCCCATCGGAGCCTTCCTGGCGGCCCTGTTGTTCGGCTTCGCCGACAACCTTCAGTCGCTCGTGACCATCATCGGCACCCCGGTGCCGAGCCAGTTCATGGCCATGTTGCCTTACCTCGTGACCATCCTCGCCGTTGCGGGCCTGGTCGGCCGGTCCCGGCCGCCGGCAGCCAGCGGTGAACCTTATGTGAAGGAGTGATCGTGCCGGAAAGCACGACGACGGCGGCGGCGCGCCGCGGTGATCCCGATTGGGAGGCGCTGCGGCGCGCCGCCGTCGTAGCCATGGAAAAAGCGTACGCACCCTATTCGAAGTATCCGGTGGGGGCGGCGGCGCTGCTGGACGACGGCAGGGTGGTGTCCGGCTGCAATGTCGAGAACGCGAGCTACGGTCTGACCCTGTGCGCCGAGTGCACGCTGCTCGGGCAGATCAGGATGGGCGGCGGAGGCCTGATCAGGGCTTTCTACTGTGTGGACGGGGCCGGAGCTGTTCTGATGCCCTGCGGACGTTGCCGGCAGCTCCTCTATGAATTCAGGGCGCCGGACATGGTCCTGATGACAAGTCACGGGATCAAGACGATGGACGAGGTGCTCCCGGATGCCTTCGGGCCCCAGCACCTCGAGGAGGCGGGACCGGACGACGCCGTTCCCGCCGCAGGATGATGAGGAGGGGAACCATGAGTGAAGCATTCGATGCCGTGGACGTGATCCGCACCAAGCGGGACCGTGGTGTGCTCAGCGCCGGACAGATCGACTGGGTGATCGACGCCTACACCCGCGGCGTAGTGGCTGAAGAGCAGATGGCTGCGCTGAACATGGCCATCCTGCTCAACGGGATGACCCGGGATGAGATCTCCCGTTGGACTGCCGCCATGATCGCGTCGGGCGAGCGGATGGACTTCTCTTCGCTGCGTCCCCGTGAAGGCGGCCCCGCGAACGCGGGCGGTTCCAAGCCGACCACGGACAAACACTCCACGGGTGGTGTGGGGGACAAGATCACGCTTCCGCTCGCGCCCCTCGTGGCGGTGTACGGTGTGGCCGTGCCACAGCTTTCCGGGCGGGGGCTGGGCCACACCGGAGGGACGCTGGACAAGCTCGAGGCGATCCCCGGTTGGCGTGCGGCGCTCAGCAATGACGAGATGCTGGCGCAGCTCCAGGACGTCGGCGCGGTCATCTGTGCTGCTGGATCGGGGCTGGCCCCGGCCGACAAGAAGCTGTACGCCCTGCGCGACGTGACCGGAACCGTGGAAGCGATCCCGCTCATCGCCTCGTCGATCATGAGCAAGAAGATCGCCGAGGGCACCGGTTCCCTGGTGCTCGACGTCAAGGTGGGCAGTGGTGCCTTCATGAAGGACGAGGATCAGGCGCGCGAGCTGGCCCGGACCATGGTGGAGCTCGGCCACGATGCCGGGGTGAACACGGTCGCGCTGCTGACCGACATGTCCACGCCACTCGGCCTGACCGCGGGCAATGCGATCGAGGTCGAGGAGTCCGTCGAGGTGCTCGCCGGTGGTGGTCCTCAGGACGTCGTCGAGCTGACCGTGCGGCTGGCCGAGGAGATGCTGCTGGCGGCTGGTGTCCGTGACGCCGATCCGGCGTCGGCGCTGAAGGACGGCCGGGCCATGGATGTGTGGCGGCGGATGATCGCCGCTCAGGGTGGCGATCCGGACGCCGCGCTGCCTGTGGCCAAGGAGAGTGAGACCATCCTCGCTCCGGCCGACGGCGTGCTCGTGGAGCTCGATGCCCTCAAGGTGGGTGTGGCCGCGTGGCGGCTGGGCGCTGGGCGGGCCCGCAAGGAGGACGTGGTGCAGGCCGGAGCCGGAGTGCGCATGCACGCCAAGCCCGGCGCCGTCGTCCGTGCCGGTGAGCCGTTGCTGACCCTCCTGACCGACACCCCGGAGCGCTTCGAGCGGGCCAAGGACGCCCTGGAGGGGGCCTTCACGATCGCCCCCGACGGAGCACGTCCCGCTCAGCGACTGATCCTGGACCGGATCGCTCTCTGAGCCCCGTCCGCCGAACTCGCGAGTTCCGTGCGAGTTCGTGGGTTCTTTGAGCGGTTTCGCACGGGAACAGCGAGTTCGGCGAAGAGGTCCGGCGTTCTTGGATGCACTCCCGAACGGGTGGCCCGGACGGGGTCTTCTCCATCCCTGGTATGAGGCCATGGATGCCCCAGGATCGGCCTGCGGGCTGAAGCCTCGGAGCATGGTGGAGGCGTACCGTTGAGTATGTAGTCTTCGTGGTGGCCGTGTAGCGAACGGCACGGCCACCATGGGACACTTTTCCTCATCTTCCTTCTCAGTCACAGGAGTTCCCCGCGTGGATCATCTGAACCTCTGGCTGGCGCATGCAGCCGGCCAGCCCTGGGTTTATCCCGTGCTCCTGGTCTTCTTCTTCGTCGATGGATTCGCCACCATCCTCCCCAGTGAGACAGCCATCGTGGGCCTTTCCGCGCTGTCCCTGCACACAGGGGAACCCAACCTTCTGCTGCTCGGGCTCACCGGCCTGGTCGGCGCGATCGCGGGTGACAACACCGCTTACCTGCTGGGCCGGAAGATCGGCCTGGACCGCTGGAAATGGATGCGGCGCCCGAAAGTGGCGAAGATGTTCGAGTGGGCGCGTTATGAGCTGGAGAAGCGCGGCGCCGTCCTGATCTTCACCGCGCGGTACATCCCGTGGGGCAGAGTGGCCGTGAACTACGTGGCCGGACAGACCGGCTTCAAGCACCGGAAGTTCTTCTGGCTGGACGCTTTCGCCTGCCTGACCTGGGTGGCGTACTCGATGGGCATCGGCCTGCTGGCCGGCCGCTGGGTCCACCACAATCCGCTGCTGGGAGTGGTCATCGCCGTCGTCTTCGCGGTGATCCTCGGCTTCGTCATCGATCACGCCCTCCGCTGGTGGCACAAACGGCAGGGGCAGGACGAGCAGTTGCAGCGGCCGGTCCGGCTCCGCGATGCGAACGGCCAGATCACCGAGGCCGAGACCACCACCCCGGACGGTAAGCCGGAAACCCCCTCCGCACACTGAGCGGGGGACGGCGGCAGGCTCACGACGACGGCGACCACGCCCGCTGTCCATCGCCTTCCCACTCGCTCCCGGAATCCGGATCGACCTCGGCGTCCACCAGCCAGTACGTGGTCAGGGGTGCCCAGCCGGCGAGTACCGCGTGACCCCGTGGAGTTCGTGTGGGAAGGCCCGGTCCCAGCAGCTGCGCCCCCTCGTCCGGCTCCGTCGGGAACGGCACCGGGATGGCGATCCCGGCCGAGGACAGGTAGCCGCGCAAACTGAGATGGACGGCGTCGAACTCGGCGGCAATGGCGTCGAAATCGGGGATGAACCAGGGCTCCACTCCACCCGTGATGCGATGCCAGTCGTGACGTCGTGACGCACTCACCTCGAAGGGGAACCGCCCGCACAGCCAGGCCCAGTCCCTTGGGCCGTCGATGATGAAGAGCCTGGGTTCCCGCAAGGCCCGGGGACTCGCGAGCCGGTACACCGTGGCACGTTCCCAGCCGTGCGGATCTTCGACGATTCGCAGACCTGTCGGTTCTCCGGGGTGTGGCCCCTGCCCGGGTTCCGTCATCGACGCGGGCCAGGCCGGGGAGGTGATCATCAGGCTGTTCGGGGGAGTGGACCACCACTCCCCGCTGTACCGTGCCGCAGGATCGGCGGGTACGTCGAGGATCGCCCGGCTTTCCCGCGCGGTGGTCCGGTCCCACCACTGCTCCAGCAAGGCGCTTGCCTTCGCCGGGGTGGGCGGCAGGCCGTGCTCGACACCCAGGGCGCTGTTGTCGAAGTCCACGAACCACTGCTCGTCGGGGTCCGGGAGTGAGTCGAGGCCGAAGTGAAGGATTGCCTGGGCCGCCACACAGGCGAACGGGAACAGCGCCTGACGGATCGGTTCCCGAGAGGCCAGGACCTCCTCACCATGGACCTCGCCCCAGTACGAGGCCTCGAAGACGGTGGTGATGAGCGCATCGAGCAGCTCGGGCCCGCTCGGGGCGGCCGGTTGGTAGCGGCCGAGACTCCCGGCCAGGGCTTCATACGGGAGTGGACCGGGCATCTGCGGTTCAGCGGGCTCCCGGTATCCGGGGCCGAAATGCCGAGGCAGGCCGGCCCAGCCACGTTCGCCCGGACCGCGCCGGGACAGGATGGCACTGACGCTTTCGTCATAGGCCGCCTCGCGGAGTGCCGCGAGGTCCTGCCAGGCGATGTCCTCGCCCAGGTCCTGGGTCTGAGGAGACTTCTGGATGCTCAGGCATGCCGTCTCGAACGCCAGCCGCAGGCCTCGCGGTGAGCACAGCATCGCCCGGGCGAAATCGTCCGAAACGGCCTCGGAGGAATGCTGCCCGGCGTCGTCGTTCCCCATGACGGGAGCCTAACCGAAACGCCAGGCGTCCCCGCGGTCAGCGGCGGACCGCCTCCACCACGAAGATGCGCGAGTCCTCCTGGACCGGGGCACGGTGCCAGTCACCCCAGACGGCCCGGACGTCGAAGCCGAGCGCATCCAGCTGTTCCATCACGGTGGCCTCGGAACGGAAGGCGAGCGAGAAGTCGTGGGAGAGGTCTTCGCCGTCGAGCTCATTGCGGGACCGAAGACGGACTGTGCCTTCCCCGTTCCCATCCACGTCCGCCTGGAGCAGCTCGAACCATTCCCGCAGCGTGCCGTGCGGGGTCTCCCGTTCGCTCGGGGCGGCGGATGTCCAGGACTTCCACTCCCGCGGCCCGGGATTGCGGCTTTCGAAGGCCAGCACGCCGCCGGGCCGGAGAGAGGCGTGCAGGTCCGCCAAGGTGCGTGGCCATTCGGCGTCGGGGATGTGCTGGGCCACGTTTCCGCTCATGATCGCCACATCGTGCGCTCCCGGAGGAATGGAGCGGCTGTCGCCGAGAATCCAGTCGACCCGCTCGGAGCCACGCCGGTTCCGGGCGAACGCGAGCATGGCCGGGGAAGGGTCGATACCGACCACGCGGCGGCCGGGCGCGCCGAACGTGATTGTCAGAATCCCGGTGCCGCACCCGAGGTCCAGAACCGAGCGGGCGCTTGCGTGGTCGACCAACGAACGGTAGTAGTCGTGATCCGGGCCATCCGGATTGTCGATGTCGTACAGCTCCACGAGCCGTGAGTCGAGATCAGCCATGCCCCCACGCTAACAACCGGGGCCGCGTGAGGTGAAGGGCGCTGCGCTCGCAGGGGGACCTCGCCTGAGAACTCCCAGCCGACTACCGCGCAGTCGGCTCCCCACGCTCGTCCCTCCCTACCGGCTCCCAAAACTCGCTTCGCTCGCTTTGGGTCCCTCGCCGGCAGGGGCCCAGCCCGGGGACCTCGCCTGAGAACGCCCAGCCGACTACGCTTGGCCTCGTGACTGAAGCCCTGAACAACACCGCTGCCGCCCCCGACTTCGACCTCAGGAACCTGCCCAAGGTCTCCTTGCACGATCACCTGGACGGAGGACTGCGCCCGGCCACCATCATCGAGCTGGCCGCCGCCGTCGGGCACGAACTGCCCTCCACCGATGCCGTGGCCCTGGGCGAGTGGTTCCGCGAGTCCGCTGACTCGGGTTCCCTGGTCCGGTACCTCGAGACCTTCGACCACACGATCGCCGTGATGCAGACCCGGGAGGGGCTGATCCGCGTGGCGAAGGAGTTCGTGGAGGACCTCGCCGACGACGGCGTCGTCTACGGCGAAGTCCGCTGGGCCCCGGAGCAGCACTTGCAGCGTGGCCTGAGCCTGGACGAGGTCGTCGAGGCCGTCCAGGAAGGACTCGAAGCGGGCATGTCCTCCGTCGAGGAAAGCGGCCGCGAGATCCAGGTGGGCCAGCTGGTGACCGCCATGCGTCATGCCGACCGTGGTCAGGAGATCGCCGAGCTCGCTGTCCGTCATCGGGACCGCGGCGCCGTCGGCTTCGACATCGCCGGTGCCGAGCTGGGCTTCCCGCCGTCGCGCTTCCGCGACGCCTTCACCTACCTCGCAGAGAACAACTTCCCCGCCACCGTCCACGCCGGTGAGGCCGACGGACTGGCCAGCATCCAGTCCGCCCTGGTGGACGGCCGCGCTCTGCGCCTCGGCCACGGTGTCCGGATCGCCGAGGACGTCACCGTCGAGTTCGAGAACGACGACGACGGTGACCAGGTGGGCCTCGTGACCTTCGGCAGCCTCGCCTCCTGGGTCAGGGACCGTGGCATCGCGTTGGAGATCTGCCCGTCCTCGAACCTTCAGACCGGTGCCATTGCAGGCTTCGGTGAGGAGATCGCCGATCACCCCATCGACATGCTGTACCAGACCGGCTTCAACGTCACGATCAACACGGACAACCGCCTCATGAGCGGAGTCACGTTGACCGACGAGTTCGAGCTTCTGGTAGAGACCTTCGACTACGACCTCGACGACCTGCTGGAGCTGACCCTGAACGCGGCCGAGGCCTCCTTCCTGCCCCTGGAGGAGAAGGAAGCACTGGTCGAATACATCAACGAGGCCTACGCCAACCTCGCCTGATCATGGAACGAGCCACGGGCACGGAGGTGGGTGCGGGGGAGCAGACCGTGCTCCTGCTGGAATGCATCGCGCTTCTGCGCACCCACTGCCCGTGGACTCGCGCCCTGAGCCACGAGAGCCTCCTCGAGTACCTGATCGAAGAGGCGCATGAAGTCGTCGAGACCGTGGAGCGTGGCAGCGATCTGACGCAGGAACTCGCTCAGGAGCTGGGCGACGTCCTGTATCAGGTGGTGCTGCACGCACGGATCGCGGAGGAGGAAGGCCGCTTCGGTTTCGGCGACATCGCCGACGGTCTCCGCCGGAAACTGATCCGCCGCAACTCGCACGTCTTCCAGCCGGACGGCCGATTGCGCGACTCCATCCCGGCCACGATCGAAGAGATCGAAGCCCGCTGGGATGAGGTCAAGAGGGCGGAGAAACCGCGCCGTGGTTCGGTGTTCGACGGCGTTCCCGAGTCGCTGCCGGCGCTCGCGCGCGCGGCGAAACTGCTCAGCCGTGCCGAGCGTGCCGGCGAGTCACTGACCCCGCCCCTTGCACCCGCGCCGTCGTCGGACGGGGTATTCCCCGACGAGGTGTTCGGCGACGAGGAAGCGCTCGGCGAGGCACTCCTCGCGATCGTCGCCGAGGCCCGGAGCCGGGGTCTTGACGCCGAGCGCGCCCTGCGGGCGGCTCTCCGGCGTCGGGAGCCAGGCACTGAGCCCTCGCCTGGCCCGGCCGGGACCTAATGGATCGCCTGTGTTAAATAGCACGCCAGGCGGCGCTGCGGGCTCATAGCCGAGTCGCCCTTCCGTGGTCGTGGCTCGGGATCACCGCCACCGATGGCGGCAGAGCATGCAGGCGATGGAGCGCCCGCCAGTTCGCCTCCCGGTCGGTGTCGACCAGACACCCCGGGAATCCGGAGCGCTGCCGCAGCTGCTCGATCTGATTCCCGTGCCAGGCGACGTCTCCCGCCAGCAGGACCGGCCCGCCGTCCGTGGCAAGCAGGATCCCGATGCTTCCCGGCGTATGACCGGCCAGATCCACCAGCACCACGCTTCCGTCGCCGAACAGGTCGTGGCTGCGGTCGAAACTCAGGACCGGTGGTCCCTCCAGGGTGAAGGTGAACAGTTCCCGTCCGCCGAGCGCCCGACGGACACCGCCTGCCGGAGCGCGGGACCCGGTGGCGGCCCAGCTCATTTCCGTCTCATGGAGGAGCGCCGGCAGCTCTGGGAAGTCGAGCAGTCCTGACACGTGGTCCCAGTGGGCATGGGTGCACAGGGAGACATCAGGAACGATTCCTGCTTCCTGGAGGGCCACCGAGGTCGGAACGGTCGAGGCCGGAGGCTTGATCGTGGCGCGCATGAGCGGTTCGAGGTCCGGCATGACCCGGGTGCGGGCTTCCGCCGGAATCGCCGGGTCCACGAGGATCCTGGCCGTCGGATGATGAATGACGAACGACTGCAGGCTGAGCTGGTCTGCTCCGGCCAGTCGTTCGAAGAGAAGGCGGCCCGGCACGGCGCGGGGCACTTGGCGGAGGAGCTGAAGGCGCACCGTCCGCCGGGCCTTCGGAAGAGGGGCTGAGGCTCTCTCGGCGAACGTGGAGAGCAGCCGCCGGTCCGGGCGGCGCGGCAGCGCGAGGGACCGGACCTCGGCCAGGGCCATCGACACGGCGTCGGAGGGGGTCAGGGGTGCGGCACGGGAGTCGAGGCCGGCGAACGGATTGGGGCGGGAGGTGACGTCCATGGCATCGACAGTAGAAGTTCAGGTCGACCTGAAGGCAAGATGGGTTCATGAGGATCGCCCGTGCGGCCGAGTTGGCCGGAGTCCCCACCCATGTGCTCCGCCATTGGGAGGACGAACTTCTGCTCAGGCCCGGGCGGCGCGCTGGGAATCAGCGCGACTACACCCAGGATCAGGTGGATCAGGCGGTGATCATCCGCCGGCTGCGCGTGGCCGGAGTGGGGATCCCCACCCTCAGGCAGCTACTGGCTGCGCCCGCCGCCGAGCGCGGGGCCATTCTCGCCGCCGTTGCCGGGCGGCTGGAGCAGGAAGCCGCTCAGGCGCACTCCGCGGCAGAGTTCCTTCGTCACACCACGAGCTGCAGCCACGCCGTGATCGAGGAGTGTCCCCAGTGCGCGCGTTACGCCCGCGGTGGTCCCGGCGAGCGTTAACACTCCGCCCCCGAAGCGTGGGGGACGGGCCCCTGCGCTAGGCTTGTGGCGGGACGAGGCCGTCCTCACCGCGCGGCCCATCCACGACTGAGTGAGCGATGTGTCCACACGGTGACATGTCAGCTGAAGAACAGGAGCTTTTCATGGCGCTCATTGATGCCATCCACGCCCGCGAGATCCTCGATTCCCGTGGCAACCCGACCGTTGAAGTTGAAGTCCTCCTGAGCGATGGCTCGCTGGGACGCGCGGCGGTTCCCTCCGGTGCTTCCACCGGTGAGCACGAGGCCGTGGAACTGCGCGACGGCGACAAGGGCCGTTACCAGGGCAAGGGCGTCCAGCTGGCCGTCGACGCCGTCATCGAGACCATCGGTGAAGCGCTGGAAGGCTTCGACGCCACGGACCAGCGCAGCATCGACGCCGCCATGATCGAGCTCGACGGCACTCCGAACAAGGGCAAGCTCGGCGCCAACGCCATTCTGGGCGTCTCCCTCGCCGTGGCCAACGCCGCTGCTGCCTCGGCTGATCTGCCGCTTTACAAGTACCTGGGCGGCCCGAACGCCCACGTGCTGCCCGTGCCGCTCATGAACATCCTCAACGGCGGCTCCCACGCCGATTCCGATGTGGACATCCAGGAATTCATGGTCGTCCCGCTCGGCGCTGAGACGTTCTCCGAGGGTCTCCGCTGGGGCGTCGAGGTCTACCACAACCTCAAGTCCGTGCTGAAGGAGAAGGGCCTGGCCACGGGCCTCGGCGACGAGGGTGGCTTCGCCCCGAACCTGCCGAGCAACCGCGCCGCCCTGGACCTCATCCAGGAAGCGATCGTCCGTGCCGGCTACACCCCGGGCAAGGACATCGCGCTGGCTCTGGACGTCGCCTCCTCCGAATTCTTCAAGGACGGCGCCTACCAGTTCGAGGGCAAGTCCCTCTCCGGCGAAGAGATGAGCGCCTACTACGCTGAGCTCGTCGACGCCTACCCGCTGGTCTCCATCGAGGACCCGCTGGATGAGAACGACTGGGACGGCTGGAAGCACCTGACCGACACCCTGGGCTCCAAGGTCCAGCTGGTGGGTGACGACCTGTTCGTCACCAACCCGGTCCGCCTGCAGCAGGGCATCGACTCCGGCACCGCGAACTCGCTGCTGGTGAAGGTGAACCAGATCGGTTCCCTGACCGAGACGCTGGACGCCGTGTCCCTGGCTCAGCGCTCCGGCTACACCACGATCACCTCGCACCGCTCCGGCGAGACCGAGGACACCACGATCGCGGACATCGCCGTCGCCACCAATGCCGGCCAGATCAAGACCGGCGCCCCGGCCCGATCCGAGCGCGTCGCGAAGTACAACCAGCTGCTGCGCATCGAGGAGGAGCTCGCTGACGCCGCCGTGTACGCCGGCCGCGGCGCCTTCCCGCGTTTCAAGGGCTAATACCCGCACGCTGAACGGAACGGTGGTTATGGTTGAAGGAACCATGACCACCGTTCCGGCGTTTAACCGCGCAGACGTTGACCGAACTCCACCGACCGTGAGGTGATCACCGTGGCCACCCGCCGCCCCAAGGTTCCGCGCGCCCATGTTCTCGACGGCGGAAGCCCGGCCCAGCGCCCCGCGCGCCCGGCAGCCGCGTCCGAAGCCGAGATCGCGGATCTGGCGGCCAAGGCTCGCGAGAAGGGCGCCGGCCAGGAGCCGGCCGCTCAGAAGAGCCGTCCCGCACAGCAGGCGGGTGCCCAGGTCAAGGGCAAGGCCTCGAATGCAGGACAGCAGTCCGCGTCGAAGGGGAAGGCAGCGGCGTCCAAAGCTTCCCCCGCGGCCACCGGTGCCGACCGGTCGACCAAGGAGGACCAGGAGACTGCCGCTCCAGTTCCCGCCAGGGCCTTCTCCGGCAGGCTCCTCGCCCTCGGACTGGTGATGCTGGCCATCACCGTTCTCCTCGCGCCGACGGTGAAGAACTGGTGGGAGCAGCGTCAGCAGATCGCCCAGCTGCGATCGGACATCAGCGACCAGCAGGCTCAGCAGGATGATCTGAAGAAGCAGATCAGTCGCTGGCATGATCCCGCCTATGTGCAGCAGCAGGCCCGGGATCGCATTAACATGGTGATGCCCGGCGAGACCGGGTACTGGGTCTTCGGCAAGGACGGTGGAACGGCAGGCGTGCCTTCCACCGGGACGGCTGACGGCAGCACCGCTGCGGGGAACACCGACCCCTGGACCCAGAAGTTCCTGGACTCGGTCCGGGAAGCGACCAAGTAGACCACCCGGCGCAGGCTCAGGCCCGGCCGGTTGCAGTGAGGACACGACGAATGAGCGCAGAGGCGCAGAGCCCGACGGGCGGCGAGAGCCGTCAGGTCAGTCAGCAGGACCTGGACACGCTGAGCCGCCAGCTGGGCCGTCCGGTCCGCGATGTGGTGGAGATCTCGGCACGTTGCGTCTGCGGCAATCCGCTCGTGGCCGCAACGGCCCCGCGTCTGGGCAATGGGACGCCGTTCCCCACCACGTTCTACCTCACGCACCCGGTCATCACCTCCGCCGTCTCTCGTTTGGAAGCCGGCGGCCTGATGCAGGAGATGAATGAACGCCTCGCCGAGGACGCCTCGCTCGCCGCGGCGCACCGAGAGGCGCACGAGGCCTATCTCGCCGCGCGTCACGAGATCGGCCTGGCCAGCGGCGTCGGCGAGGTTCCTGAGATCGACGGCATCTCCGCCGGAGGGATGCCGGATCGCGTCAAGTGCCTGCACGTCCTGGTCGGCCACTCACTGGCAGCCGGCCCCGGCGTGAACGTGCTGGGCGATGAGGCGCTGGAGGCCATCTCCGAGTGGTGGACCGCGGACCGCTGTCACTGTGACGGCGCGTGGGACACCAGCGGCGAAGCTCCCGAGAAGGATCTCAGCCGTCACGGTCCGCAGGGCCGCCCCGATCTGGTCGGACGGCCCGCACCGCGGCGTTCCACCACCCGGCGCGTGGCCGCCATCGACTGCGGAACCAATTCGATCCGCCTGCTCATCGCAGACCGCGATGCGAAAGGCCACCTTGAGGACGTCGTGCGTCAGATGCGCGTCGTCCGCCTTGGCCAGGATGTCGACAAGACCGGTGCCTTTGCTCCGGAAGCCTTGGACCGCACCTTCGCTGCCGCGGAAGAGTACGCGCGACTGATCCAGGAGAACCCCTCGCCCTCGGCCGATGGGGGTCTCTCGGCACTGGGCCCGGCCGATATCCGGTTCGTCGGCACCTCGGCCAGCCGCGACGCACGGAACCGTGAGGTCTTCGTGGACGGCATCCGGGAGCGCCTGGGTGTCGCCGTCGAGGTCATCAGCGGCGACGAGGAAGCCGCGCTGTCCTTCGCCGGTGCCGCGAGCGTCCTGCCGCCGCGCGGCAAGGACCTCACGCTCGTGGTCGACCTGGGTGGTGGCAGCACCGAGTTCGTCCTGGGCGACGACGACGGTGTACAGGCTGCGCGCAGCGTGGACATCGGCTGTGTGCGGCTGACCGAGCGGCACTTGCGCAGCGATCCGCCCACCGCCACGGAGATCTCGGCGGCGGAAGCCGACATCAACGCCGCCATCGACCTGGCGCTGGAGACCGTGCCGCTCGGCCGCGCGAGCGCCGTCGTCGGTGTCGCCGGATCCATCACCACGATCACGGCCCACGCGCTGGGGCTTGAACGCTATGACTCAGACCGGATCCACGGCAGTCGGCTGGGCCTGGGCGAACTGCGTGCCGCCTGCGATTCCCTCCTGGCCATGAGCCGTCAGGAGCGCGCCGGGCTGGGCTTCATGCATCCCGGACGGGTGGACGTGATCGGTGCAGGTGCGCTGGTGTGGCGGACCGTGCTGAGCCGGCTTGAGGAACTCAGCGGAGGCTCACTGCGAGAGGCTGTCACGAGCGAGCACGATATTCTGGACGGAATCGCCCTCAGCATTGAGTGAGGGGCTTCGCCCAGGACGGCCGATGGTGGACTGCCGCCGCGCCGTCCCTGAGACGGAACGACGGGAGCGCATGAGGGCACGAGGCGTGAAGAGCACGGCGGGACTGCCCGCCGTCGTCCGTGGACTGGCCGGGGTGCTCACCCTGGCACTGGCTCTGCCGGTGGTCCTGGCGCCGGCAGCGCAAGCCGACACGGTCCGGGACGGCGAGTACTGGCTGGACGGCTATGGAATCACCAAGGCGTGGAAGCAGAGCCGGGGCGCCGGGGTCAAGGTCGCCGTCATCGACTCCGGGATCGATGTCAGTCACCCGGATCTGAAGGGGACCGTGGCCGAGGGCACGGACGTTTCCGGTGCCGGAAACGCCGAGGGGACCAAGAGCATCGGTGCCAAACCGGAGCACGGCACCTTGGTGGCCAGTCTCCTGGCGGGGCGCGGGCACGGGACCCGTCCGAGCAAGGGCCCGGCCGCGACGCCCGGTCCGACCGTGGCCGGGGCCGGGGTGGGTCCGGACGGCATCGTCGGGGTGGCTCCTGAAGCCCAGTTGCTGTCGATCTCCACCTGGCTCGGGTCTCCGAACCCTGCGGGGAAGACCGACGAGGAACAGATCCCGGAAGCGGTCCGCTGGGCCGTGGATCATGGGGCGAAAGTCATCAACATCTCGCTGGGCAGTTCCTCCCCGGACTGGCCGCAGAGCTGGGACGCTGCCTTCCTGTACGCCGAGCAGAAGGACGTGGTGGTCGTGGCGGCCGCAGGAAACCGCGGCGGCGGCAACATCCAGGTGGGGGCTCCGGCCACCATCCCGGGCGTCGTGACCGTTGCTGGACTGGATCGCCAGAACACGGCCAGCCAGGATTCCTCCTCCCAGGGCATCAGCATCGCCGTGGCAGCGCCCGCGGAGGAACTGGAGGGGGCTCTGCCGGGTGGTGGCTACGCCACCTGGAGTGGAACCTCGGGTGCTGCGCCCATCGTCGCAGGGGTTGCGGCGCTGATCCGCTCCAAGTATCCGGACATGAGTGCCAAGCAGGTCATCAACCGGATCATCTCCACCGCCAAGGACGTGGGGACTCCGGGCCGTGACCCTTTCTATGGCTTCGGAATCCTGGACGCTGACAAGGCGCTCACGGCGAACGTTCCGGAGACGGACGTGAACCCACTCGGCAGCATCGCCGATTGGATCCGCGTCCACCGGCGCGGCGGGGAGCCCAGCCCGAAGGTGCCGAGTGGTGCCGGTGCACTCATGCCGCAGCCCAGCATCTCGGATCCGACGCCTCCCACGGCCGAAGCCGCCGGTGCTCTGAGCGCGGGAACCCCGGCAGGCATCGTGATCGGTTTCAGCGCACTTCTGGTCCTGCTGCTTGCGGCGGGTGTGTTCCACGTGCGCAGGGTGGGCCTGAAAGAAGGGGCCTCGGAGGCCTCGGAAGCGGCGTCGGGCGGGCCCGAGAAAGGCGACGGAACGACTTCTCCGGACGGTGGGGAGAACCCGTCCGGCTGAGCCCCGAGAGGTAGCGGTCAGGAAGGGTTCCGAGCACGGTTTTGCCATGTGAAGATTTTCACAAACTGCGCTATCCTGGATGCATGGCAACCACTCAGCAGCCCCTTGCTCCCCAATTGCAGGACCGCCCACGCGTTCTCGTCGTCGGTGGCGGCTACGTCGGACTGTACGTAGCCCTCAAGCTCCAGAAGAAGATCGCCAACGCCGGTGGCATCGTCACCATCGTCGATCCGCTTCCCTACATGACGTACCAGCCCTTCCTGCCCGAGGTGGCAGGCGGCAACATCGAGGCACGTCACGCGGTGGTTTCGCACCGTCAGCACCTCAAGCAGACCGAGCTCATCCAGGGCCGCGTCACCGCGATCGATCACGCCAACCGCAAGGCCGTCGTGGCTCCCGCGGACGGTGGCGAGCCGTTCGAGATCCCGTACTTCGACGTCGTGCTGGCCGCCGGCGCCATCACCCGCACCTTCCCGATCCCGGGTCTGGCGGACAAGGGCATCGGCCTGAAGACCATCGAAGAGGCCGTTGCGCTGCGCAACCAGGTCCTCAACAAGATCGAGCTGGCCTCCACCATGACCGATCCGGAGAAGCGCAAGGCCGCTCTGACGTTCGTGGTCGTCGGTGGCGGCTTCGCCGGCATCGAGGCGATCACCGAACTCGAGGACATGGCCCGCCAGGCCGTCCGTGAGAACCCCCGCGTCGACCAGAGCGAGATCCGCTTCGTGCTGGTCGAGGCCATGGGCCGCATCATGCCGGAGGTCACCGCCGAGCAGGCCGAGTGGGTCGTCGAGCACCTGCGCAGCCGCGGCATCGAGGTGCTGCTCAACACCTCCCTGGCCGACGCCGAGGACAAGCTCAAGCTCATCAACATGGCGGACAAGTCCCCGGCCGGCGAGTTCGCCGCGGACACCCTCATCTGGGCCGCCGGTGTGCAGGCCAACCCGATGGTCCGTTCCACGGACTTCCCGCTGGAACCGCGTGGCCGCGTCCGCGTGCTGCCGGATCTCCGCATCGCCGGTGACGAGGGCATCATCGACAACGCCTGGGCCGCCGGCGACGTAGCCGCCGTTCCGGACCTCACGGGCAAGGGCCTGCCGGACGGCACCTGCGTGCCGAACGCGCAGCACGCGCTGCGTCAGGCCAAGGTGCTCGCGAAGAACCTGTGGGCTTCCCGCTGGGACAAGCCGATGCACGACTACAAGCACAAGAACCTCGGCGCCGTGGCTGGTTTCGGCTCCTGGAAGGGTGTCGCGAACATCAACCTGCTGGGCCGCATCGGCCTCAAGGGCTGGCCGGCCTGGCTCGCTCACCGTGGTTACCACGGCATGGCGATGCCGACGTTCGAGCGCAAGTTCCGCGTGGTCGGTGGCTGGTTCCTGAGCCTGTTCGCAGGTCGCGACGCCACCCAGCTCGTGGACCTGGACAACCCGCGCGGCGCCTTCGAGGCTGCCGCCCGTCCGGCCCCGAAGCCGGCCGAGACGGCCTCCAAGTAAGAGGCGCGCCCGTTCGCTGCTGACTGCCGACGACGACGGCGCCGCTCACCTCGGTGAGCGGCGCCGTCGTCGTTTTCGCTGCCGCGCGGCTCCGTGCCCGGCTTGTGTGCTCAGTTGTCGCGGGTCCAGGGGCCCGGAAGCCGCCACAAGTGAGCACGCAATGTCCGACGACGGCATGACCGCCGCCGCGCGGATAGGATGGATGAGCGCCCCAATAGCCCAATTGGCAGAGGCAGCGGACTTAAAATCCGCGCAGTCAGGGTTCGAGTCCCTGTTGGGGCACATGGATCGGCCCCGGAATCACGCGGATTCCGGGGCCGATTCCTGTTTTTCAACAGCGTCAGACCTACGTTTGGTGGGATATTTGGTGGGAAATATTGAAGGACGTAGGTTCCGAACAGGGTGAAGGTCGCCTATCCGTGAAGTGGAAGGAAGGCATTCATTATGTGGGCACGGGCGATGTAGCCGCCGCCTAGCCGTTCGACTAATCCAAGCTTGTCCAGGGCGTTGAGGTCTCGGGCGATGATGCGGTCCTCGTGGCCAGCGTAGAGCTCAGTCAGGATCGGAGTAAGTCTGCGGATCTCTTTCCGGGAGACGGGATCGCTTGTGGGCATGGCAAGGACGAGCTCTCGGCGACGATCACGCGCCGTGCCTGAGGGTTCGTCGTGGAGCACCTCGTGTACGTAGTTGATCCAGGCGGCCCGCATTTGGTGGCCCTTCACTGCCTCGATTTGTTCGCGGAGCATGTCGACGTAGCCGTCGATTGCGTACTTGAGGAAGCCGTCGATGTCGTTCTTCTTGGATGCGGCATCGAGTCGTCGGTAGTAGGCGGACCGTGTCCTGTTGTAGTGGTCGGACAGAAGATTTGATGCTAGCCAGGGAACGACGCCAGAATGAGCCAGCACGGCGACTTCGGCGAGTCGCGCAGTACGTCCGTTGCCATCGCCGAACGGGTGGATCCACACGAGATAGAGGTGCGCGAGAACCGCCGCGAAGACGGCATTGTAAAAGCGCATGTCCGCTGGAGTATCAGGGTCCTGGGATGGCTTGATGAACGACTCGTTGAGCCAGGAGCACATACGCTCCACCAAGTAAGGAACCTCGGCAGGCGGCGCGCCTCGGTAGACACTCCCGACCAGGAGCGTCTTGGTCGTGTACTCGCCGGGAACAACATGGTCGTCCACTTCGAGACCGTCGAGGATCTTCGCGTTCTGTTCTTTGAGCCATTCGGGAGACAACAAAAATGACTGGCCGCTCCGACCTGATTCGTCTACGGCCCGGAGCGCGCCCATGACGTTCTTGATCTCGGTTTCGAGGTACTCCTGCGAAGGCGGAAGCTCTTTGCCTTCGTGGAGGATGTGGTTGGCCTCCTCAAGGGAAAGGGTATTGCCCTCGATGGCGGCGGTTGCCAGGGCTCCCTTTGTGAGTACAACCGAGGCAAGCTCGGCAGCGAGGCGGGGTGGAAGCGGGATCCCTGCGAGGTGTTGGTTTTTGGAGAATGCTTCACCGAGACGTGCCCAGAGCGTGTTCACCCTTGGGTTGTAGGCAAAGCTAAGCCATTGGTGGGTCTCTTCATACAACATGACCCCACCATAGTCTAACTTTGCCTCACATTGGCAATATCAATGGCACTGTGAATGGCATCGCAGATGGCATGCATCCTGCTGGGCCCGATCGCTGTTCAGCGAGCCTGCCTGCGTTTGAAGTCGACTGGTATCACATTGCCCTCCGGTTCAGGAGAACCCGGGGGAGAAGCCTGGAATAGTGCCTCTGTGACTTTTTCTGCAGCGTCAGTTTTGAGTTCGTCCAGGACGTGTTGGTAGCGGTGAAGCATGGTGATGCTTGACCATCCCAGGATGTCCATCACGACCCGAGGGTCTACGCCCATGGCGAGGAGAACTGTGGCCGAGGTATGTCGGGCATCGTGGACTCGGGCGCGGGGGACGCCTGCGGAAGCCAGGAACTTCTGCCATGCTGCGTAGTCCTCTGAGCTGGGGATCGGCTTGCCGTTGCGTCGGCAGAACAAAAGCCGAATCGTCTCACCGCTCGGCGCTGTCCACGGCTGGTGGTTTTTTCCTTCCTCTGAACGAACCTGTGCGTTGAACGCCAAGAGGTCCTTGAGCGCCGTGGCTACGGGCGCCGGAACCTTGATAGTCCGTGTGCCGGCTTCGCTCTTCGGTGGGCCGGTATGGATGCCGCCACCGTGCCGCTTCGGACACCACCCGTTCTTCTTGCCACAGACTGGATCCGAGCCTTCGGGGGCACATCCGTGTTTCCAGGACATGAGGTAGAGCGTTCGCTGAATTCGCAGCGTGCCGGCCGCGGGGTCAAAGTCATCTTCAGCCAGTCCTAGCCGCTCTCCTTGCCTGGGCCCGAGTGCAAGAGCGACCATCCAGCGAGCTCCCTCCTGTGGCGGCAGTTCGGAGGCGGCTTGGATGAGACCACGTGCGTCAGCCAGCGTGAACACGGTAGGCGAGAACGCCGCCGGCGTCGGAGCATCAATTCTGCTGGCCGGGTTGACCGCGATGATTCGGTGCTGGACAGCTACCTTCAGCCCCCGAGACAGAACACGGTGCAGCTGCAGGACAGTGGTCTCCGACCGCTTTGCATCTCGCAACCTCTTGTAAAGCAGCGAGAGATCCGTAGGAGTGACCTTGTCGAGGCGCTTCCGCGCGATCGGCTGACCATGAATCCATGTCCGGAACAGGGACCTGTACCCGACGCGGGTTCGCGGCCTGATTCGAGACTCTGGCGTGATCGACAACCATGTCTCCAGCCAAGCCTCCAATGTCGGCATCTTGCCGCCCACCAATTCGCCTCGGGCCAAAGCAGCAACGGCTGCCCGCCGCTTCGCATTCGCTTCGGACTTGGTCTTCCCGTACAGGATCTTCCGGACAGGCCGGCCGTTCTTCATCTCACCGGTCAATACCTCAGAGCGCCACCGGCCATCGGCCTGCTGATAGACAGTCCCATCGCCATAGCGTCCACGCGGCTTGTCAGGGCTCTTCTCAACCATCTCAAATCCAATCAAGCAGCATGGTCAAAGACCAGGGCACGCAGAACCTCGCGTTCGATGGCGGTCAGATCGTCCAGGAACACATGCAAGGCACGAGGCAACACGTTCAGGCGGGCTGCGAGCTGCTGGACGGTAAGTCCGGGTTCGGCTTCTCTGGCGACCACGTCAACTGTCAGCATGTTCCGAATGGCCCACCGGTCCGCCGCAAGTTCCTGCTTCGGATTACGGCCGATATGCTCATAGTGGGCATGACCAAGCTCGTGATAGGCAGTCCACTCGTGCTGCAACGGGCCCATCCCGGGCCTGAGAGTTATAAGCCTTCTGTCCGGATCCCAGATTCCCCAGGCTAGGCCAGGAGTGTCGCCGATTCGGATACGGACACCCATCTGTTCAGCGACGAGGTCAGCTTCGGTGAGGCGGTGCGGTGTGGCCAAAGTGATCCCCCGATCGTGTGGCATGGACGGTTTTTAGCCCTCGTAGGGTTCCGCGTCAAAGGGAATGTCAGACTCAGGATCGTTCGCGGCCAGGCGGACCTGATCTTTGGTCGGGAGCGCCGAATAGTTGGGGTTGCTGATTGAATCCAGAATGCCTCCGGGATCGACGCCCAGAGCAAAGCAAATGGCGACGAAGGTCGGCAAGGGGATAGCGCGCTCGCCCTTGAGGTATCGACCAATGGCAACCTCTGAGACGCCGGCGATCGCGGCAATGTGCGCATTCACTGGCGGCTTGCTCATTCGGGCTTTAGCAACCCGCAGCTCGGCGGCCACTTGAGCGGTGACTTCTTCTTCTCGCATGTGCACACCATACAGGACATCGGTTAGAAAGTAACCATATTGATTTCAAGCTAACCACTTGGCAAGAATGCTAACCATATGGTTAGATCATGGTCATGAACATCAACACCGAAACCGCGAGGCTCATCAAGAGCAACATCGAGGACTTCGGCCTGACCGAGGCCGTTGTGGCGGAGAAGGCCGGAATCGCGCCGTCCACGCTGCGGCGGAAGCTTCGGGGCGAAAGCCCGTGGACAGCGACCGAAGTCTTCAACATCGCCAAGGTGCTGCGCATCGCGCCGAGCCGACTTCTCCCTGCATCCTTCAGCGCGGTGAACGCAGCATGAACGCCGCGGGTATGTCAGTTCTCAGGGCGCCAGAGGTTCTTCATCGGCTCACCGCTGAGGCAGCATCGGAGGGATACGGAGTAGGTGGACTTCAAACGTTTGTCGGCGCCAGAGCTTGGGGCATGTGTCGAGTTGTTGGGCAACCTACTGGGCGAGCTGGGAGCGGCTTCAGACACGCGGGCTCTCGGGGAGACGAATGGCTTGGTTCTGGATTGGGCTTACTCGAATGCACGGGAAGTGTTGTCCTCTGCGATGAGGTCGGCGGTGTCGGAGCTGAGGAGCCGTTCCGTTTAGGATCCGCCGCCGGTGAGGACATTGGTTGCGACGTCTCCAGCGACATTGAGTGCCGTCATCCCGACTGCTCCGAGGATTCCGGCCATCAACTTCTGGGTCTTTTCCGACCACTTCTTCCGGCTTTCGGCAGGGAGGGTCTTTTCGATCGTGCTGGTGCATCCAAGCAGCTCGAGGATCTTCCTGCGCACAGCCATGTTCCCGTGGATGTCCTTGCCAGTCAGGGTTTGGATGGTTTCATCGATCATCGCTATCAGGTAGTCCCTGATTTCGGGGCTGAGGGTGGGCTCCTTCTCGGCCAGCTTTCGGAGGTCCGTAGCAATGCCGATCGCGGTAGTGATGAAACTTTCCTCCAGGACCGGGACGATCTTGTGGGAGTCGATGTGCCCTGCGAGAGCGTTCAGAATGCGGAATTCATGCTCAGCAACGACTGGTCGGGTGTGGTTGATTTGGGAATTCCATGGGACCCCGACTGCAAAGATGCCGCGATACCAGGCGGGGATGCTTGCTTCATAGAAGTCGATGGGCTGACCGCTTTCCTTGAGCGTAAGCAGAGCTTCCCTGATATCTGTCATGTAGTTCATGGCGAGGATGTGCGCTTCCCAGAACGGGAGGCCATCGAGATTTCCATCTGCTCGTGCGGATTCTGGGCTCTGCCCGGAGGGGATTGTCCACGTTGCCAGGAGAGAGGCGAGGAGCCTTGCGGGGTTCGACATGGACCAAATCCTAAGGCACTGAGGGCTGAAGCATGACGGCGATCACTGAGGTGCTCGCGACTCGTCTGTTCACCGTTGAGGAAGCTGCTGTCGAGTTGGGTGTCGGGAAGAACTACGTCTATTCGGCGATCAAGGCGGGGGAGTTGCCTGTCGTGGAACTCGGTACCGGGACGCGATCGAAGATCAGGGTTCGGGCTACGGCCCTGGAGTTGTTCATTGAGCAGCGCACGCACACGGCGGACCCGGCCGCCGATGTATCAGCCTGGGTTTGAGCCCGGCTCCATTGTCTCCGGCGGGTCACATGCCCCCCATAGGTGGCCCGCCGGTTCCCCAATCCGCGCCTCCCCAGCGCAGAAAGAAGCCCCCGAACAGTTCGTACCTGTTCGGGGGCCGGTGAATTCAATCAAAGGAGAACTCAATGTCCAGTGTACCGATGACCCGTCCACGGCCCCTAGCCGCATCCTGGACGGTTTGGCGCCGCGTGTTCGATGCCCTGACACAGCAGCTCACACCAGGAAGCCATCTGAGTCTGAACGGGGAGCGCAATGTCTAAGCCGAACAGCGTGAAGAACTTGTTCCTGGGCGCGATTGACGTACAGAGCGGCACCGCCGGTCCTGTGAAGGCGCGCCGTCAGGCGATGATCGCTGGCGTGATCGGCCGTTCCCGGGCCCTGAGTGAGACGGTGCAGGCCGTGAAGGCCTTCGATTCTATGGGTAACGCTGTTCTAGTTGCCCAGCAGATCAGGGACGTGGCCGAGGTACTTGCCTCGGCAGCGAACGCGCTGGCTGACTCGATCGATCTAGCATGCGCGGCCGGGCCGCACGTGACTCGGGAAGGGTCAGGCCAGGGTTTCCCGGTGAGTGAGTCTGTTGCGCGGGTCCTAGACGGCGAGTTGCCGGTCGGCGGCGAGGTGCATGTCGTCTTGGACGACGGCACGGATGTCGCTATTCAGCATGCGGTGCGTTCGGGTCTTGCTGCGCAGGCGGAGAACGTGCGGCAGTTGCGGGCGGGGTGGAATCGATGAGCCGCCGCAAGGGTCCCTTGGTCGTGTGTACGGCGACGGTCAATCCGATCGGGCACCGCCCGTTGAAAGAGCTCGTGCAGTTGTCGTATCGGAACGCGGAGCAGATGACGGAGCAGATCCGTTTGTTCGCGAAGCATCACGGGCCACGGGCGGCGCGTATCCAGGTGGATACGGCGACGTCGACGATCTTCATGAACGGGATGGCGTGGGCGAAGTACCACCTGAATCCGGCCCGTGACGATGCCGCGGAGCAGGAAGCTCTGGAGGTGGAATCGTGAGTCTCCCTCGTAGCGCTGATGCGCGTTCCCGAAGGCGGTGGCGTCTCTACACGCCGATGCTGCTCGCGGCCGTTCTGGTGTTGGCAAGTTTCCCGGTGGCGGGATTCACCGGCGCACATCTCTTGGCTGCCGTTGTCGTCATCTTCGTCTTCGTCGCCCTTGCGATCGACACCAACCCGGGGGATCGGCCATGAGTAAGACGTTCGGACGCACGATCTACGACGCCCGTCTCAAGAAGAAGCTGCTGAGCAACGACGTGGCCATGTCCAGCTCCATGAGGATGAGTGGCATTTCGGTGAAGCGGCTCTGGGAACTGGAGAACGCCGCGGACGTGCCGAGCGAGGTTGAGTGCGTGACGCTCTCCCGGATCCTTGACGTCGACCTCGGTCATCTCTTGCGGCTCTCGGGTCTCCACATTGCCCAGGAACCGGAGCCGGCCGACGGCGCGGACGCGGTCAAGGTCGCCCGCGTGATCGAGGACGGCTCCACGACTGAGACCGTCGCCTCATCGCCCACGTCGAAGGATCCGATGACTGCCCTCTTGGATGAGGCGAACCGGATTGCGGATTTGGCCAGGCATTTCCTGGCCAGTGGTGAGCCGGGCATCGCGACAGGGTTCCTGCGAGCGGCAGCTGAACTAGCCGCCGCATCCGATGCTCTCGTGACCGCGTGTACGGCCGATGAGGGGGAGCGGTCGTGAGCGCGTACCGCCACGGTCAGTCCAAGGACGCAGTGAAGCAGCGTTTGGACCAGGCCGCGAGCCTGGTGCAGCAGACCAGGGTGGAGGCGTCGAAGAAGGTCGTCGATGCACGCCGGGAGGTTCGCCGCCAGAGGTCGCGTGCGAACGAGTACCGGGGCCTGTATCAGGCCCGTCTGGCCGAGGACATGAAGACCAGTAGCGGGTCGTGGTCGAAGGTCACGCCCGGGCGTTACGGGGGACCGGCCGGCCTGGCTGCCGCGGTCCGTGAGACCGACGCATTTGTGAGGAAGTACGGCCGCACCTGGGACACCGGGCAGTTACGCGCCGAACCGAGAAGAAAGAAGTGGGTGACCTACTGATGGGTACGCGTACACCACCCCCGTTGGGGAAGTTCGTTCAGTCGTTCGACATGGCCGCTCATGCCGCGGTGATCGCGTTGCCGGTGTCCTTCGACAAGGAGTCACGGATGGTACCGGGCGAGGCCATGGTCATGTCGATTTTCCCCCATATCGCGACGAACCGAGCGAGTCTTGCCGGGATCCTGAGGACCCTGGCCGATCACATCGAGCACGGCACGTCAGAGCTCATTGCGTTCGAACCGGGAGGTTCCGATGCCTGAGCGGATCCAGCGCCGCCGCGTCAAGGGCTGGCGCGCTCCAGAGGGTGCTGTGTTCGTGGGACGTCAGACCATGTGGGGGAACCCGTGGCAAGACTTCGATGGGTCTGTCCGTGGCCCTGCATGGGCCGATGCTGTAGCGCGAGAGGTGACCGCGCCGGTGGTCCCAAGTCGTTTCGGCGGCGCGGTCACGTACAGCGACCATTCGGATCCTCGCGCTGCTGCGGAAGCCGCGGTCGATCTGTTCCGAAAGTACTGCGTCTTCCTGTCGCGGGACTTCCCGGGCCTGCTCCTTGAGTGGACTGAGCCGCTGCGTGGCAAGGACCTGATGTGCTGGTGCCCGATCGATGCGCCGTGTCACGCCGATGTCCTCCTCGAGTTGGCGAACCGAACGACCGCGGTTGCGAACATGCCTGGCTACAGCGACCCAGCCTCCCACGCAGGTCCAGAGCCGGACACCACCGGCGGCCAGGGCCTTGCGGCACCGTTCCCGTACTTCGGTGGTAAGCGCCGCGCAGCCGCGACGGTATGGCGCGCTTTGGGTGATCCGGCCGGGTATGTCGAGCCTTTCGCGGGCTCCGCCGCCGTACTGTTGGAACGGCCAGCATTCCGGGGACGTCGGGTGGAAACGCTCAACGACCTGGACGGCTGGCTGGTGAACACGTGGCGGGCGATTCAACAGTCTCCCGCAGAGGTCGCCAGGCACGCCGGTGGCCCCGTGATGGAGATCGATTACCACGCCCGGCTGGCATGGCTACAGGAACGCCGCACAGACGGCCTGGTGTCGTGGCTTGAGGGCGATCCTGAGGTGTACGACGCGAAGGCGGCCGGGTGGTGGCTGTACGTGGCCGCGTGCGGCATCGGGGACCCCTGGGGCGCCGGACCCTGGCACGTGATCGACGGGCGACTGACCAAGCTGCCCAAGGCCAACGGCCGCCGCGGAACGGGCATTGAGCGGTCCCTTCCAGATATCGGCACCGCCGGAAAGGGAATCAACCGCGAGCTGCCGCACCTCGGCACCGCCGGGATGGGCGTCAACAGGGCATTCCCGGCACAGGGCGAGCACGACCGTGCGCTCGCGG
Organism: Arthrobacter sp. NPDC090010; assembly: GCF_044748305.1. Lineage (NCBI taxonomy): Bacteria > Bacillati > Actinomycetota > Actinomycetes > Micrococcales > Micrococcaceae > Arthrobacter > Arthrobacter sp. NPDC090010. The sequence goes on along the minus strand of NZ_JBIVFT010000004.1, from coordinate 264,636 downwards.
CCTACATGACGACCCTGGCAGAGCGTATCTGCCGAGTCCGGATCACGTGCGGTTCGTGGGAGCGGGTCGTCAAGCCCTCAGCAATCCGTGCCGGGGCTGGTGGTGATGGTGCCCGGGCAGTGTTCCTCGATCCTCCCTACGCCACCTCGGGAGATCTCTATGCGTCGTCCGCAGATGACAGCGGCGAGATCAGCGCCAACGTGCGCCGGTGGTGCACGACAGTCCCCGAGGACCTACGCGTCATTCTCTGCGGCTACGAGAACGAACACGACGAACTCCTCACGCACGGGTGGACCGTCACTGAGGGCAAGGCCAACGGTGGGGCCGGGTACAACACGGACCCACTGGCGGGCAGACGCGAACGACTCTGGATGTCCCCGGCCTGCATCACCCACAAGCAAGAAGCATTCGACTTGGAAGGACTCGCGTCATGAGTCTCTATTACTCAGACAACTACGTGGAGATTTACCACGGCGATTGTCGAGACATCTTGACTGGGATGCCAGACGACCGGGTGTCGTCGGTGCTCACCGACCCTCCATACACTGACCGCACACACGACAAGGCTCGCTCACGCTCGCACAAGGTCGACGGACGAGACATCATCAAATCCGGGATCACAGCTTTCACGGCAATCACTGAGAAGGACCTCAGAGACATCCTCACGGAATGTGGCCGCGTCGCTGAGCGATGGGTGATCGCGACCATGGACTATCGGCACGCAGTTGAATTCGACCAGAATCCACCATCAGGACTGAAATCTCAGCGCGTGGGCGTGTGGGTAAAGACCAACCCGACGCCCCAAATCACCGGTGACCGACCGGCCCAGGGCTGGGAGGCCATTGCCTACCTCCACCGGGCAAAGGGGCGGTCGCGATGGAACGGCGGCGGCAAACACGGGAACTACGTCACCAAAATCGCCGCGCCAGAAGGACACCCGACCGCGAAGCCCCTTTCAATACTGGAGGACTGGGTCGCCATGTTCTCCGACCCTGGTGAAACGATATTGGACCCATTCGCAGGCTCTGGAACAACTCTGAGAGCTGCCAAGAACCTGGGCCGGAAGGCAATTGGCGTCGAACTGGAAGAGCGATACTGCGAACTTGCCGCTAAACGTCTCGCCCAGGATGCCTTCGACTTCGAAGCCCTAACTACTGTGAATGGCGGCATCTAATGCTCACGATGACTGACATGTTCTGCGGCGCCGGCGGCTCCAGCACCGGAGCGCTCGCGGTCCCGGGGATCCGGGTGGCGACGGCGATGAACCACTGGGGCCGGGCAATCGAGACCCACAACACGAACCACCCGGACACGGACCACGTGCAGGCGGATATCAGCCAGTATGATCCGCGCCGGATCGCGCCGACGGACATTCTCTGGGCGTCGCCGGAGTGCACGAATCACTCGATGGCGAAGGGCCGGAAGAGGGTCACGAACCAGGGCATGCTTTTCGGCGGTACGGAGGACATCGCGGCGGACCGGTCGCGGGCGACGATGTGGGACGTGCCCCGGTACGCGGAGCAACACCGGTACCCGCTGATCATCACGGAGAACGTGGTGGACGCGGCGAAGTGGTTGTTCTTCGATGAATGGCTGTCGTGCATGGTCAAGCTCGGCTATGACCACCGGATCGTGTTCCACAACTCGATGCACGCCCAGCTCGGCGGCCTCCCGGCACCGCAGTCCCGGGACCGCATGTATGTGGTGTTCTGGCGGAAGGGTAACCGAGCCCCGGACTTCGATCGTCTCCGGCCGAAAGCGTATTGCCCGGACCATGGCCTGATCGACGCGATGCAGGCGTGGAAGAAGCCGGGGCAGCCGTGGGGCCGGTATCGGGCGCAGTACGTGTGGCGGTGCCCGCGGACGGAGTGCCGGAACGCCGTCGTGGAACCGGGCTGGTTGCCCGCGGCGTCCGCGATCGACTGGTCCCTTCCGGGCCAGCGGATCGGGGACCGTGAGAAGCCACTGGCGCCGAAGACCATGGCCCGTATCGAGGCCGGGCTTGCTAAGTACAGTAGCGAGCCCTTCTTGTCGCTCATGCGCAGCGGGCGGGCCCGGAACTACCTGCCGTCCGAGGTGGTGCAGACGCTCACGACCGAAGGCGCAGGGCATTGCCTGATCGATCCCATGGTTCTGGAGGCTGCGGGTAACACGTATGACTCGGCGAACCCGGCCAGGGGAGGGGGCTACTACCGGATCTGGCCGGTGTCCGAGGAGTTCCGGACCCTTCACAGCAGCGTCTCGAAGGCGCTCTTGATCCCGGTCGAGGGCCGTGACGGGAAGGACGCCCAGGACGCTGCCGCTCCGATGCGGACGCAGACGACTCGCAATGAGACGGGCATCCTCATGACGAACAACTGGGCGAACCAGGCGCGGACCACGGAGGACCCGCATGCGACGCTCACGACGGCGAACGTCCAGTCGCTCCTGGTGCCGCCTGCGTTCCTGGTGCGCAATAACAACGTCTCGGGCGACAGCGGCTATCTGACGACCCCGGTTGATGAGCCGATGCGGACTCTCACGACGTCGGGTCATCAGTCGCTCCTGGTGCCGTACTACAGCGCGGGTCAGGCCCGACCGACGGCCGAGGCGATGCCGACGGTTACAACGGTGGACCGCCACGCCCTCGTCACGATGCGGGGGGCCAACTCCCCGAAGCATGTGCGGGACGTCATGGACACGGTCACGGCGGGCGGCAACCATCACGGCCTGATGAGCGTGGACGTCCCGGCCGTGGAGGACTGCACGTTCCGGATGCTCGAGCCCCACGAGGTCATGTGGGGCATGGCGTTCCCGCGCGATTACGTGATGACCGGGTCTAAGCGTGACCAGGTCAAGCAGTCGGGCAACGCCGTCACCCCGCCCATGGCCCGCGATTTGCTCATGATCGGCGCCGACTCCCTTCAAGCGCCCTGAACGATGGAGAACCCAATGACTGAGATCGAAGTGATTCACACGACGAAGAGCACAACAATCGAGGTCCGCTCCATCGAGCTGATGCGGCGACATCTGCGGCCGTTCACTCGGACGGAGAAACAGCGTGGTCAGACCCTCCACCCACTGCGCTTGTACCCCCGCGCCGGCGTGCGCTCTGCCATCCCGGACGAGACGCACGCGCTCGACCCGGAACCCTACAGACGCTGGTGGAAGGTCGTGATCTGGACGTCGCCAACGACTTGCTTCCACGTTGGCCACGAGACCCTCTGGTTTCACGACATGGAGAAGGCGATCCGGAGGGCCCAGGAAGTCGTGGACAAGATCAGGACCTCGAGGCTGGACCCGTACGGCAGCCCCATCGAATTCATCTGGGAGTGGTGACGGCCATGTCGAAGAACCTGCAATTCATGGTCGGCACGGACGACTTTCGTGCCGCGCTCACCTCGGTGATTCCGCATGCCGACAAGGACACGCCCGGCGTCGATGTCATTCACTTCACCTTGACCGATCGCAACCTCTACGTTGTCGCGACGAACCGTGTGACCGCTGGCCTCGCCGCCGTATCTGCATGGGGAATCGAGGGCTTGACGGGAGAGTTCAACGGCGCCGACTCGTTCAACATGCCCCCGACCTTGGCGTCGGAGATAGCTGCGTTGTTCCGCGGCAAGTCGAAGAAGGACCAGGAGGACATCATGTCCGAGCTGATGATCACCGTCAACGACGAGTTCATCGAGGTCCAGGACGTGGGCGGGCTCTTCCCGGGTAAGGAGTTGAAAGAACCTCTTGCGTCTACGGACGGGCCATTCCCGCTCCCGTGGGGCCGGTTGATTTCTTCGGCGCTACTGGACGACCAGACCCTCCCGGAGCAGGTCGTGGCCAGTGGCCCGAACCTGAAGCTCTTCACCACGGCCGCCGCTTCCTACTCGAAGCCCCTTGTAGTCACGCCCACGAACGTGGCCAACCGGTTCCTGATCGCGTGTGGAGACTCGTTCCTGGGAATCCTGTTTGGCATCCGCATGGACCTCGACGACGCGACGAACCCGGCCCGCGAAATCCAAGCCGCCCATCAGGGGTGGGTGGACCGGATCAGTGACTTCGTCGAGGGCGGACCCGAGCCGCGCGATAGCGCAGGGGCCAGCGGGGACGAGTCCCGGGCATTCTTCGAGGCGATGGAGGACGCCGCCGCGGAGGCCCGGGCCAAGGGCATTGACGTCACGGTGAATCGCCTGCCCGGCTTCGTCCGCGCCAGCACCTCACCGACCGCCGCGATGGTCCCGGTCCAGGACGCCTCAGCAGACGACGCCGAGATCCTCGCCGCGGCCATTGAGCTCGTAGTCACTACACAGTTCGCCTCGACCACGATGCTTCAGCGCAAACTCCGCATTGGCTTCGCCAAGGCCCAGCGCTTAGTCGAACTCATGGAAGGCCACGGCGTCATTGCCAGCACTGCGGAGCCAGGAAAGGCACGCGACGTCCTCATCAAGCCCGAACAGCTGAAGGAAGCCCTCACGGCATACAGCGGCAAGACCACGAAACGAACACTGGAGGTAGTCCGATGAACAACCAGGAACGCCGCGCCCGCGCCGCAGCAGAAGCGATCCGAGCCGCCCTCAACGAAGGCATCACCTTCACACAACACGACGACTTCGCCACGCCAATCGCCACCGCAGCGCTCGCAGCCGCTGACACCGTGGACGAGCTCCGCCAGTCCGGGCATGTCCTCGAGCTCAGCAAGGCCGGATGGACAATCCAGCACCCGGCCGCATGCCGCCCGAACCTCCTCGACTGCGTCGTAAACCGCCGCATCCAGGAAATCCCGCATGCGCAGTTCGGACCCAGACAGTTCGCGGAGGGCCGATACATTGCCGAGGTCACTGACGGGATCCTCCGGATCGCGCCGCTCCCGGTATCCCCGGACTGCCGCGCCGGCAACCACCACAAATGCGACTTCCGCGCCAGGGACCTGATCAACGACATCGTCCGAGACTGCGCGTGCACCTGCCACGACCCAGCCGGGGCGGTAGCGGCATGAACGACAACACGCCACCGATCGCACCAATCGCCACGGTCACCCTCCGCGCTCGCGACTCGTCGGGCCTGACTCTCGCCGACATGGAGCGTTTCGTCGAACAAGCCAAGAACGCGGGAGCCGACAAAACGACCACGGTCAAGGCCGTCGTCGGATTCAAAGGACAGATCCGTTCGATCACAGCCTGAGCGGTCCGAAGCCAGGATTCCCGGGCTGCCGGGCCAGCAAGACATCGAGCAGACCAAGGAGAAGATCATGAAGTCATTGACGTTGAAGGCCCCGTGGGGATGGGCGATCATCCACGCGGGGAAGGACATAGAGAACCGGACGTGGGCGACCCGTCACCGCGGGACGATATGGGTTCATACCGGCCAGGGCGAGGACTCCAGCGCGTTCGAGGCACCCGCGATCAAGGAAGCGCTCCTGAGAGCCCCGGAGCGGACACAGGGCCATTGGTTCTTGCGGGGCTTCGTGCTCGGCGAGGTCGACGTCGTTGACGTGCATCACGCAGAGGAGTGCCGGAAGCCCGACGGCTCCTTGTGCAGTCCGTGGGCGGAGAACGACCAGTACCACTGGCGACTCAAGAACCCGCGCGCGTTCGCCTGCCCGTTCCCGGAAGTCGGGAAGCAGGGACTGTGGGAAGCGCCGGTGAACCGATGAGTCGCCACTACAGGCCCGAGCCAGCCACGATCCAGCTCGCGGAGTCTGCGTTCAGCCTGGCTCGCCGTGGGATTGGCCCGTTCACCGTCCTTTGGGAAGGCGGGGAATGATGCGTGGTTTCGCGTGCTTGTCTCTCAGTTGCCAGTCGTATGGACCTGAGTCAGGGCCGGCGATCACGTTTTCGGGAAGGGTGTTTGCGGATGCCACACATAGCTACTGTTCGTCCGCGAAGTCGATTGCGGCTTTGACGGCCATCCCTTCTTTCCACCCATATCTGAATAGAACGTCGGATATCGAGCCTGACGCATTGGAGATTCGTTCGAGCGCCGTTGCTTTACGCTCCGGTCCAGCAGCATCCCATCCTGCCAACTGCGCCACGATGATTGAGAGTCGCAAGTTGATATTGTCCCGGTCCGCGTCGTTGAGTTGGGGGCTGATGCCCACGCGGAAGAGGGCTGTCGTAACTGCCATCATGTCGGCCGCAATTGCAGCAAGGATCTTCACCTGGTCAGCACCCGACAGGAAGATACGGGAGCAGTGTGTGAAGGTGGTTTGCAGTTCGTGGATCCGGGCGTCGTCAATCAGCTCGCCAACCTTGATTGATGCGACGGCCACGGTGAGATCGCTGATCGCGTCGAAGACACGATCGTCGAGACGCTGCTTGGCTGCAGCCTCCTGGGCCCGTTCGAATTGCAGTCGCTGCTCGTCTTGGGCCCGTTCGAATTGCAGTCGCTGCTCTTTGCGTGCCTGCTCGAATTGCTTCTGTTGTGACGAGAGGGTTGCGACGAGGACTCCGACAGCGGCAACAGCGCCAACGACTGCTCCAAGAACTCCGGAGAGTAGCCCGCCCCATTGTTTCTTGGAGAAGCCGAGGACAGGGTCTCCTACCATCTCATCAATCCGGGCGCCCCGCGCGTTGAAGTCCAGCAACGTAGCCAGAACTACGGCCACGGCGAGAACGATTCCTGAAAGCCACCAGAACCATGAAGGTACGCGAGTTGAGTTCTCATCCACGCTCGAATTTCACCACAAAAGCACCTGCTGGCCGAACCGGCGCCGCGCCTTCGACATTCCGAGCAGTGCCTACCGATGGGCTCCCGAAACCGGGATCGGAGGTGAGAGCGATGGGGGATGAGTTCCCTGATGTCAGCCATTTGCTGACGGAACGGCCCCGGATCACGACGTGCGAGAGTTGCGGCGGTGCGGTCCGGGCAACCGAGGAATGCGAATGTAGCGATTAGCGAAAGAAGGACGACACAGTGCCATGGCTCAAGCAGAGCGACGCTGCCGCTAACCATCCCATCGTCCTGACCGCTCACGAGCTGCCAGACGCTGACGACCGGATCCTGAACGAGTTGTTCGGATACGTCGCTCGGTGCGCCACCCAGTCGGCAGCCTTTGAGCAGGACTACATCGTTACCCTCGGCACCGCCCGCCATATGGCCGGCTCCCACTCCCGGTTCGTAGCTCTCTCCTCCGCAGCTCAGCGCTGCGGGTACTGGATCGAGACAACGATCGACGGTGAGGGCGGTGAGCGCCGTCAGGTATTCAAGCTGGTCGAGGACAACGATCTGTTCCACATGATCTTGAAGGCTGAGAGGGAGTGGACGAATCAGCGCAAGCGGGACGCCCGGGACCCGAAGAAGACGGTTCCGGTCCGGCTACGTGACGGAGACGCCTGCCGATACTGCGGGAAGACGGTGTCTTGGACCGACCGGACCTCGGGCCGTGCAGGGTCATATGACCACGCGGTTCCCGGTGACGAGGCGACCATCGCGACCTACGTGGTGTGCTGCAAGGAGTGCAACGGCCGCCGACAGAACGACCCCGACCGGACCTGGAGTACCCTCCAAGCGCCGGGCGAACCGTTGTACGGGCCGGAGACGGTCAAGTTCCTGGCGAAGCACGGCGTGACCGTGACGCCGTCCTACGAGAGGTCTCCTCGCAAGGCTGAGAGCTCTGCGGAGGTGGACGAGGCAACGGCACCTTCCGGCCCGCCCGCCACCGCGGCCCCATCCACGCGGGTCGAGACATCGCCTTCGGAACAGTCCGGGCCTCCCGCTTGGGCCGTTGAGACTCCCGGCCCTGTGGTCGATCGCCAGAGCGCAGATCCCCAGGCCTCGGCGAAGTCTCCGGCCCCGAACCAGGCGCCTGGCACTGATTCGCAGGGCGCACCCGATTCGGACCTGCCGGGTCCAGCTAGGACGCGGCTAGGTCAGAGGTCTCCCGGAGCAAGCCGCGTCGGGTCGGGACGGGACGGGATAGGTCAGGACAGCTCAGGTAGGGACGGGACTGAAGCCCAGCTCTTGCCCCCTCCTGCCCGACGTAAGCGCCCGAGAAGAAGGTCCAGGGGGAAGAACACCAGGCCTGCTCAGCAGGCCGTCAACGGGGAGTACTTGGCTGCTCTCTGTGATGACCACAACGAAGCTATGCCGTGTTCACGGTGCAAGGAGGAATGACCAGTGGGAACGATCAATCCAACCGGCCTGTGCGTGAACCCCGTGCACAGCGAGCCGCTCATGGCCGAGCCGGGGACGTGGCTGTGCGGATGGTGCACGGACACCCTGCGGTCTCGGTGCCGGGACCTGGCGAACATGTGGCCCGTGTTCGAGGCGGCACTCCACCCGGTGGCCGGGCCGCAGGAGGCGGGCTCTCGTGCGACGCGCACCGCGGCCCCGCTGCCGCTGAACGCCGACGTCGTGGATCTGATGACCTTGGCTCGGGACAAGGTACGACCTATCACGGCGGAAATCGTTGAACGGCGTCTGGCTGAAGAGTTCGCGAAGCCGGAGAAGGAGCGCCGGACGTCGGGCCTGCGCATCGTTGACGAGTCCACCCCCGGGCTTCTGGAATGGATCTCGGCGTGGCAGTTGTCCTGGGTGGTGTCGTGGCGGGACGAGTCCTTGGTGCTGGGTGTCTGGGATGACGTGGCAGAGATTTGGCGTGCGGCGCGTCCGTACACGCGGGAGGCGACGGTCCACCTGGAGGAGATGGCCTGGCAGTGCATCGTGCAGCGCCATGGGCCGGATGGGTTGACCCGATGCGAGGGCAAGTTACTGAGGGCCATCCATTCTCAGGCCGGTCAGGAGACGGACGTTAGATGCAGCGTGGACAAGTCCCACCGTTGGCCGGCGGCCGAGTGGCTTCACCTCCTTGACCGGGTTCAGATCCTCGGAGCCTCTGCGGCCCGGGCGCGAGCCAAGGATGCAAAGGGCAGGTCATCTCGAGGCGGTGACGCGGCGTGAAGTGGATGACTATCCAGGAGGTGATGTTGATGACCGGATGGAGCAAGCAGTACGTCAGCAACCGGGCCAGCAAAGACCAGTGGAGAGCCCAGGGCACTCGCCCTCAGCGATGGGCACAGCCTGACGTTGTGGCGTCCTACCGCCACGGACGCGGCCGGGCGGAGCGCAGGCTGTTGAATCTGGTCCGACGCTCGTGTTAAGTTAGCTCTTGATGGTGGTGTTCTGCACCCAGGGAAGCCCCGGACTCATGGAGTCTGGGGCTTTCTCGTGCCCACCGTTCGCCGGGAGGTGAGGGCGATGTGACCCATGACAACGGTCTGAGCATCCCGGCGTGGACCGGTCGCCGCCGTGCTGAAGCGTTGGCCAGGGTCAAGGCAGACGGTGTCAAGCGCCGCTTGCCGTGCGTCATCTGCGACCAGCGGATCGATTACGGTCTTGTCTATCCGCATCCTTACTCGTGCAGCGTCCAGCATCTGAGGTCCCAGGCAAGGTTCCCGGCGCTTCGTTGGGAGCCGTCGAACTGGGCGCCCGCTCATCTCGAGTGCAACCAATCGGCAGGTGTCAACGCGCCGGAAGACCTCGGAGTCATGTCGAACGACTGGTGAGAGGACGAGACGCCGAGGGCGGGGTGCCGGAAAAAATCCAGCACCCCATTCACTGGCCAGTCTCCGGGCACCCCGTCCTCTCCCCCCGGGAAAATTGGGCGCTGACGTGCGGTTTCGTTGAAAATGGCGGTGAAAACGGACCCGCCTGATGGGCGGTGAACCATGCACGACCGCCCGGCCCTCCGACTCATCGCATCTGAGGGCACGATTCGCGGGACCACCCGTGAGACCGGGATTTCTCGGAATGCCATTCGCCGCGCGCTCGACCCGGACGCCCGGGATCGCTACTACCGCGCTTCCGTCGCGGAAGCCTCGGAAGCCGCGATTGCCGACGTTCTCGCCGACTATCCGGCGATGACCGTCTCCGACATCGCCGTGCTGATCGACTGGCAGCACTCCCGCCGCCACCTTTCAGACATCGTCGCCCGCCTCCGGCCCGCGGTCATCGCGGACCGTGTGCACGTCGGTCTCCTTGCGCTCGCCGATATCAAGGTCGGCACCATGGCCGCGCATGACATCGAATGCAAGACCCTTGACCCACCGGAGGTGATCGCGTGAGACAGCAACACATTGACCAAGCAATCTCGCATGGCCTCGCCGGGCGCTCCGTCGCGGTGTTCGGAGAGACGCACGGCGCAGCCCAGGCCGAGGCGGCCCAGATCATCGCCGCCACACCTACTGAACACGCCACGCGGATCAGCCGCCAAAACGGGAACCACTACATCGAGTTCAGCTCAGGCGGCAAGGTTAGGTTCTACTCCACCAACCCCAACACACGCGGCCTTCGCGGCCTCCTGATCGACACCGCGTTCGTCCCGTCATCGACTGAACGGTCGTTCCTGGACAGCCTCGACCGCAACCGCCGCGCCTCATCGAACATTGAGTTCGTCCACTACTAGCACACAGCCCGTGTGCCCGACACGCTCGGAGGTTCGCTGTGACGCGCAAGTACGAGGAACCGGAAGCGAACTGGGACGACGTCGTGAACGCGTTCGCTGCCCAGGGTGACGTCGAGCTCATGGAGTGGCAGCGCGAGATCCTGACGGCCGCGCTCGGACGTAACAGAGTGGAGGTGGCGCCGTGTCGAACAACGAAGTCTCAGGCGTCGAGCCGCCGGAACGGGTTCCTGCCGACGTCGCCGTCGTGTGGCGAGAGATCGTCGCCGCAAACGACCTTGCCGGACGGGTAGACCGTGCAGCACTGGAGACCTTCGCCACTCTGATTGCCCGGATGCGCGCCGCGCGCTCGCAGGTGGATCGTGAGGGCATGGTCGTCAAGGACGGCCGCGGCCGTGTGGTCCCGCACCCGGCACTGCTGATCGAGCGGCAGTGCGCGGATGCCGTGCGTCAGTGGGGTGATCGCTTCGCGCCGCTGGTGAAGCCGCGGCGCCGCAGCGGATATGTGGCGGACGCGACGGCGGCGGCGATCGTTGCGGCCCCGCACCTGAATTTGAAGAAGTACGCCGGCGCGGTGGCCGTGCTGAAGACTCTGGCATGGATGATCGATGAGGCGCAGCGCGAGTCGATGGATGCGCTGCAGAAGGCTATGAGCACGACGGTGCCGGTCTATCTGAAGGCCGCCGCGGATCTCCAGCTCACCCCGGCTTCGATCCCTTCGCCGAAGGCCCGGGCCGAGGCGTCTGAACCGAAGCCTGGCAGTGGCAAGGCCGGAAAGGTCATCAGCATGCAGGAGCGGGCCAATGGCCGCACCGGCTAAGCGGAAGCCTAAGGAGCGGGAGCCGTTCTTCGGGTACGAGACGCCGAGGATCTGGACGCCGCCTTTGAGGCCGTTGGAGCCACGGACGGCTGCGACGGAGCAGCACACGCTGGGGTATCAGGTGATCGACTTCGCTACGGACATCCTGGAAGTTACCCTCTACCCGTGGCAGCGGTGGCTTCTGATCCACATGCTGGAGCTGACCGAGGACGGGGCGCTGCGCTTCCAGGTCGTCGTGGTGCTGGTTGCCCGGCAGAACGGTAAGTCCATGCTGTCCCAGGTTCTGGCCTTGTGGTTCATGATGATGAAGGGCTGGGAGAGCGTGCTGGGCACGGCCCAGGACCTGGAGACCGCGGAAGACATCTGGCAGGGTGCCGTCGAGATCATCGAGGACGACGAAGAGCTCAAGACCTTTCTTCGCAAGGTGTCCAATACCAACGGCAAGAAATTCCTTGAGCTGACCAACGGCAGCAAGTACAAGGTCAAGGCAGCCAACCGCAAAGCGGGCCGCGGACTGCACGGGAACCTCATCATGCTCGACGAGCTGCGCGAGCAGCAGAACTGGGACGCCTGGGGTGCGATCACAAAGACCACCCGGGCCCAGTTGGAGAAGCTGATCTTCTGCCTGTCCAACGCTGGCGACGCCACCTCCGTGGTGCTCCGATATTTGCGGCGCATGGCGCACGAAGTACTCGGTGACCCGGACGGCATCTGCCAGGACATGGGCGAGACGGGCCCGACTGCGCTGGAGCTCGCCGACATCGAGGATGTCGACGTCGACGAGATCGACGAGGACGATTTCGATGACTTCGAGCAGGATCCCGAGACCTTGGCGATTTTCGAATGGTCTGCGGCCCCGAACAAGGACAAGCGGGACCGGGAGGGCTGGAAGCAGTCCAACCCGAGCGCGGGTTGGAACCCTGCTCTGACTGAGCAGCAGATTGCCTCCGAGTGCAGGACCGACCCGGAATGGGTGTTTCGTATCGAGGTGCTCTGTCAGTGGTCTGACGGTGGCATGACCGGCCCGTTCCCTCCGGGGGCGTGGGAGAAGGGTAAGAACGTCCCCGTGGAACGCGAGGACGGGACGCAGGCCGTGACCGAGGCTGACCGGCTCGTTGGGCCTGTGGTCGTAGGCCTGCACCAGTCACTGGACCGGAGGCAAACGTTCGTCGCCTTCGGAGGACACCGCGTCGACGGGACGCACCAGATCGAGATCGTGGCCATGCGCCGAGGCTCGGCTTGGGTCAAGGACTGGCTGATGGACCCGAAGCGCCGGCACCGCATCATCGCGGTGACGGGCCAGGCCAAGGGCGCCCCGGTCTCACCGCTGATTGCTGACCTCACCGCCGACAGGGAGTTCGATATCCCGGTCACGGAGTGGATGGGCACAGACCTGACGACGGCGTGGGCTGAGGTCCTCGACGCTGTCCGGGACGCCACGGTCCGTCACAACCCGCAACCGGTGTTGGACTTGGCCGCTGCGAACGCGGTGGAGAAGGTCTTCAGCGGCGGTGCGAAGCTCCCCGACCAGAAAGCTTCACCAGTGGAAATCGCGTCCCTGCTCGCCTTCACCGCGGCACTGTGGCTCCTGGGACACCAGCCACCGCCACCGCAGCCTCCTCCGCCACCGCCGCAGGCGCTGGCACCCGATACCGCCCCTGGCCTCGGCGCGCTCGCCGCGGTGGGGAACATTCAGAGCGTCGGCTTCTGAACTGACTCGAGGGGAGGGCAATGGCTGAGAGTAACGCCGTCCCGGTGGGCGAGAAGGGCTACCAGGCTGACGTCGGGCCATGGGGTCTGGATGATGAGTTGGAGAAGACACCGGAGCTGCAATGGCCCCGGAACATCGAGGTGTACGACGCGATGCGCCGCCAGGACGCGCAGGTCGTTTCGGTTCTCAGGGCTGTGACGTTGCCGATCCGGCGAACGACGTGGCGGATCGACCCGGCCGGGTGTAAGCCCGAGGTGGCCCAAATGGTCGCCGAGGACCTCGGCCTGCCCTTGCTGGGGCAGGAGGCCGTGGACACGCGCCGGACTAAGGGTCGGTTCTCCTGGGATGAGCATCTGCGCATGGCGTTGCTGATGCTGACCTTCGGACACAGCTTCTTCGAGCAGGTCTATCAGATCGACGACACGGGACGGGCCCGTCTCCGGAAGCTGGCATGGCGGCCACCACGGACGATCTCCAGGATCGAGGTAGCAGCGGACGGGGGCCTCGTCGCGATCGAACAGGACGGCATCAGCGGCAAGGATGCCCCACGGATCCCCGTGGATCGCCTCGTCGCGTACGTCGCGGACCGGGAGGGCGGGAACTGGTTGGGCCAGTCGCTCCTGCGCCCGGCCTACAAGTTCTGGCTGTTGAAGGACCGGCTCTTGCGCGTGCAGGCCCAGACCGTCGACCGCAACGGCATGGGCGTGCCAATCTATGAAGCCGCGCCCTTGCCTGACGGCTCGACGATGAACGCCGATGAGGCGAAGCGTCGCCAGAAGGAAGAAATAGAGCACGGCCTGCAACTGGCCAAGGGCTTCCGTTCTGGAGACGCGGCAGGAGCGGCGATCCCGAACGGTGCGAAGCTCGAGCTTGCTGGCGTGAAGGGCCAACTGCCGGACGCGACGGAACCGATCCGTTACTACGACGAGCAGATCGCCCGCGCCGTCCTCGCGCACTTCCTGAACCTCGGCACTGAGACCGGATCTTGGGCGCTCGGCTCCACCTTCGCGGACTTCTTCACCATGTCTCTGCAGACCGTTGGCAAGACCATCGCGGACACCACGACACAGCACGTCGTGGAAGACATGGTCGACCTGAACTTCGGTCCGGACGAACCGGCCCCGAAGATCGTCTTCGATGAGATCGGCGCACGCCACCCGGCCACGGCCGAGGCGATCCGGGCGCTCCTGCAGTACGGGGCCATCCGCGCCGACGACGAACTGGAGAAGCACCTGCGCCAGACCTACGGCCTCCCGGCCCCTGACCCGACCACCGCCCGGGAAACCCCGGCACCGGCACCGACAGCGGAGCCGGACCCCCAGAGAGGAGGAGCCGGTGTTCCGGACCCGTCACGCCATCAACGCTAAGACCGACGGCAGCCAGAAGAAGTGGTTCCGCATGGAATCCACCCCAGCCAACGACTCCGCCGACGTCTACATCTACGACGCCATCGGTGGGTGGTTTGGTGTCGAGGCCAGTTGGTTCGTCCAGGACCTCAACGATTTGGACGTCTCCACCATCAACCTCTACGTCAACTCCCCGGGCGGGGACGTCTATGACGGCCTGGCCATCATGAACGCGCTCTCCCGCCACAAGGCCAAGGTCGTTGCCACTGTCGACGGCCTGGCCGCCTCGGCCGCGTCCTACATCATCCAGGCCGCCGACGAGATCGTCATGGGTCACGGCGCCGAGCTGATGATCCACGACGCATGGTCCGGCGGCGTCGGAGACGCCGAATTCCTCCGCTCCATCGCCGATGACCTCGACCGGCTCTCCCAGACCATCGCCGGGATCTACGCCCAGCGCACCGGAGGAGAAACCACCACCTGGCGCGAGGCCATGCACGCCGAGACCTGGTACAGCGCCGAGGAGGCCGTCAGTGCAGGCCTCGCCGACCGCGTCGCCCAGCTGCCCCAGCGCGGCGGCGACACCACATCGGGCAATTCCTTCGACATGAAGGTCTTCGCCCACGCCGGCCGCGCCGCGGCCCCGGCCCCCTACATCCCACCGGGCGCTCACCGCCGCGGTGGCCTGGACCTCGCCATCGGCGGGACAGCCCAGGATGTCAGCGCTGGGACCGAGCCGGTCACAGCTCACACCCCACAGGAAGGAGCAACCGACATGGCGTCGGACGCTTTCATGAAGGGGCTCCGCGAACGGCTCGGTATCCCGGCCGACTCGGAGCTCAGCGAGGACCAGATCCTCGAAGCCGTCGACGAAGCGCTGGAGGAGGTCGAGGAGGAGACCGAAACCTCCACGCCCGTCACGGCGCCCGCCGAGGGAACAGTCGTCGTGGATGAGGACAGCTACCGCGAACTGCAGGCGCAAGCGCGGGAGGGCCGCGAGGCCCGCCAGGAGCAGCTGACCACCCGCCGCGAGGCCGCAGTCGATGCCGCCGTCCAGGACGGTCGCATCGCCCCGGCCCGCCGTGAACACTGGCTGAACACCATCGCGGCTGACCCCGGGATGGAGCAGGTCCTCAACGGCCTGGAGAAGGGTCTGGTCGTCCCGCTCGAACCTAACGGATACACCGGCGGGGTCGACGAGGCGGCTGATGAGTCCACCTACAACCGCATCTTCCCCAAGACGAAGGAGGCCTGAGATGGGAATCCAGTATCTGCCCAAGTACCGCCCGGGCGACACGGTCACGTTCGTGGCCGGCGCTGCCGTCACGGCAGGACAGCCTGTCGAGCTCGGCGCGACTGACCGGGCTGTGGTCCCAGCCGCCGCGGCATCCGTGAAGGTCGTGGGCATCCCCGGCCATGACGCGGCCGTCGGCGAGCACGTCACCGTCGAACTCGGCAAGCCCGTGCACATCCTGGCCGCCTCCGGCGCGATTGCCCGCGGGACGAAGGTCGAGGCCGCAGGCTCCGGCAAGGTCCGCACGGCCACGACCGGCACGGCCCTTGGCCTGGCCATCACCACGGCGGCCGACGGCGCCCTGGTCGAGATCATCTGGTTCTGAGAAAGGAGACCCAGTGCAGACGTACCCGTACACCCCGAGCCAGCTCGGGAACGCCACCGTGGCAGAGCTGCTCGCGTTCGTAAAGAACCCGGCGCTACTGGCCCGGCGTCTGGGGGAGATTCTCTCCGCCCAGCAGTTCATCGGCAACTTCCTGCTGTCCGGCCGCTACCAGGTCCAGGGCGGCGCGATCGCGGTGCCGACGAATGAAAAGATCCGCACCGAGCGCGGTGCCGAGTCCGTGGCACCGGGCGCCGAGTACAAGCTCACGCCGATGAGTGCCGAGCAGTACACCATCTACACCTCGACCAAGCGCGGACTCGCGACCGAGGTCACGGACGAAGAGGTCGGCCGGTCCCTCCGCCAGCCCATCGATGAGGCCATGCTGTTCCTGCAGACGGAGCTGGTATTCGATGCCAACGAGCTCGCCCTTGGAGTGATCCAGTCCTCGGTCACTCAGACGCTCGCCGCCGGCGCGCCATGGACCACGGGCAAGCAGATCCTCAAGGACGCTCTGCGCGCCCAGGCCCAGGTCCGCAAGCTGAAGCTGGGCTACAGCCTGGACACCGTGGTGCTCTCCGCCGACGACTACGCCGAGATCATCCCGGAGCTTCTCGACATCCTCCCGGACAACGACACGACCGCCCAGACGGGCGCGTTCCCGGTCATCGCCGGACTGACATGGATCTCCAGCGACGATGACGAGTTCGTCAACCCGCTGTTCGTGGACCGTCGCCGCCTCGGCGGCATTGCCCGCGAGAAGATCCCCTCCCCGGAGTACAAGCCGGTCGGCACCGATACGGGTGTGGAGATCGCTTCCTTCCGCCAGGAAGCGGACAAGTCCCGCATCCAGGCACGGAACCCGCACGTGCCCGTCGTGACGAACCCGCTCTCCGGGCTCGTCGTCACCGGAACGGGGCTCTGATCATGACGGAGACCCAGTACGTGGCGAACATCGCTCACCTGAAGGTCGAGATCGGACCGGCGGACGGGCACCGCGTGGCGCGCATCATCGAACACGGAAACCCGCTCCCGGTGGGCATTGATCCGGCCAAGCTTGAGCAGCTCGAAGTGCTCGGCCTGATCACCGCCGTCCAACCCGAACCCGAACCGGACCCGGACGCCGAAGCCAAGGCAGCCGCCGAAGCTCAGGCCAAGGCGGATGCCGCCGCGCAGGCCAAGGCGGATGCCGAGGAGAAGGCTAAGGCCGACGCCGCCGCGAAGGCCGCAGCGGCCAAGACCCCGGCCAAGTAGAGAGGAGGGCCCGTCATGGAGGACCTGGCAACCATTCAACAGGTGACCGCCGCATGGCGGGCCCTCACACCGACGGAGACGACCCGCGCCGAGTACTACCTCAGCGCAGTCTCCCGCCGGATCCGCCGCCTCTACCGCGACGTCGACCAGCACATAGCCTCCGGAGACCTCGACCAGGACGACGTCTCCGACGTCGTTGTCGAGCTCGTCCTCGACAAGCTCGGTGCCGGACCGACACGCAACTCACGCTCGTGGTCTCAGACCACCGGACCCTTCGCTCAGCAAGTCACCCTCCGCGGCGACACCGCCGACGGCGACTACACCCTCCTGCCCTGGATGATCGAAGTCTTCGAAGGACGCGTCACCGCCGCACACCCTGCGGGATCGTTCCCGCCCTCCGGACACTACGAGTCACTGGGCATCTGGAAGGAAAACGTCCGGTGAGCGGGTGGGGACTCTTCGACGCACTGCTCAACGCGATCCGAGAGCCGCACACCGGCGCAGGGAAGGACGATTTCGGCAACGCAACCGAGACCTTCGGGCCTGCAGAATACATGCCGATTTCATCCTTCGACCCAGGCGGCTCCCGGGTCGTGTTCGACGGCGGGTACGAACGTCGCGTCGTCACTGAACCAATGCTCATCGCACCCTACGAAACGGCGCTCGCCGACCGGGACCGGGTCACCATCCCCGGGCACGGAACGTTCATCGTGAACGGCGTACCGGATCGGTGGTCACACCCCATGCCGGGTATGCCGTCCGGCACCGTAGCGAAGCTCAGGAGGGTCGATGGCTAAGAAGAACGGACGCAACAGCGGTTTCGTCAAGCAGGTGCTCAACAGCAAGGCCGTTCAGGACCTTGTTCTGGCGAAGGCCAAGGAGGTGGCGCGCGCCGCCGGCGGGGAGTCCATGGGTTTCAAGGTCACGGACCTCGTCCTGGAGGACACGCGCTCGGCTGCTTCGGTCATGGCGCTCGGCCATGCCGCGAATCACAACCGGAAGCACCACTCCTTGATCCGGGCGATGGACGCAGCTCGTGACTGACTTCATCGCATCCCCTGAACCGACTGTCCTCGCAATCGCCTTCATCAAGCAGCACTTCCTTGATGCGGAGGTAGGGCAGAAGATGCCGGCCGACCGTCCGGACCTGTTCATTCAGGTCACCGACACCGGGGGAGCAGGCCGGCACGACGTCGTGATGGACGAAGTCCGGCTGACCTTCGATGTCTATGCGAAAGACTCCTCGACGGCGTCCCGGGTGGCCCGGGATTTATTCGGGCTGTTGTGGGTGTGGCCCGAACGCCATACCGGGGTGTACCGCCGTCGCGGTTGGTCACGCCCTGCATGGGTCCCCGACGACGTGACGGGTCAGGCCCGGTACGTGCTGACGGCGACCCTCGATTTCAGAGGGGAACGAAGAACCCTCTAAACCACCCGCCAGGGTGGTGCCTGTCCCTGATCAGAGCCGACGCAACCCTCTGAAAAGGAACCTCTCATGGCCAATGGAACCGATGCCATTCTTACCGGCACCCCGCTGACCGCAACGGGCGGCGTGTGCTTCAACGACCCTTCGGGCGTCATGCCCACCGACGCTACCGACGCTCTCGACTCGGCCTTTGTCAAGGCCGGGTATATCGGTGAGGACGGTGTGGTCCGTACGACAGACGCCTCGGACGAAAAGATCAAGGCGTGGGGCGGCGACGTCGTCAAGATCGTCCGTACCGAGCACTCGATCGTCTACAAGTTCTCCTTCCTGGAGTCGGCGAACGCCGATGTCCTCAAGCTGATCCATGGTGCCGAGAACGTCATCATCACGGGCCAGAAGATCCAGATCAACCAGACGTCCAAGTTGCCCGTGCGCAAGGCATTCGTCCTGGACATGCGGGACGGATCGATGGCGATCCGTGAGTTGATCAAGAACGGCCAGATCACCACCAGCGGTGACGTGACGTTCGTCCACTCGGATGTCATCAAGTACGAGGTGACGATCGAGGCCTTCCCCGACAACGCGGGCGTGAAGGCTGTCTCGTACATCGACCAGCTCACGGCAACCGCGCCGACGGTGACCGGGGCGACACCATCCGGTGCCGCAGCGGGCTCCCTGATCACGATCAAGGGCGCAGGCTTCACCGGCACGACCGGCGCCACGGGCGTGAAGATCGGCGGCACGAACGCGACCTCGTACACCGTCGTGGATGACACCACCATCGTCGCGACCATCCCGGCCGGTTCTGCCGGGTCCGTCCCGATTGTCGTGACCTCCCCGGCTGGAGCGAGTGCCGCATTTTCCTACACCCGCGGCGCATAGCCATCGGGTCCTGACCCCGGTGCCCGTGGTTTTCCACCGCGTCGGCTCGCCACGGGCACCGGTCAACACCTTCAAGAGCCACGCACCCCACGACAAGGAGCCGACATGCCTACGTCCAAGACCCGCAAGAAGAACGCCCGTAAGCAGCCCAAGCGATACCGCATGGTCACCTTCGCCCACGAGCTGTTCGAGGACGATTTCACCCTGCCGGACATCTCCCAGATGCCCGGCAGCGTCGTCGTCGCCATCAACCGCGGCCAGCTCGATGTCATGTATGACTGGCTGCGCGAGTGCGGTGTCGACCCGGACTCGGTGGATGCGATCAGCACTCTCGACCCGGAAGAGACGCAGGCGTTCCAGAAGGACTGGTCCGACGGGAACCTGGCGGACCTCCCAAAATCGTCAGACTGATCCGTCTTCATAGCGAGCACCGGGCCGCGTTCGAAGCAGTGCTGATCGAACGCGGCCTGCGCTGGCGTGACGTCGGGTCACCCGAATTCACCTGGGATGACTGCTACGCGGTCGTCATGACAACCCCGTTTGATTCGGCGCTGAACCGGGCCATCCATCCCAAAACCTGGCACTGGAACGACCCTCGGACCGACTTCCTCGCCACCCAGGTAGACCTCCTGGGCCAAGGCGTCGCGTCCCAGGCCCGGCGCCCGGGAGTTAGAAAGTCGGATCTGCCTAAGCGGATCCCGCGCCCGTGGGAGATCGAGCAACACGAAGAGAAGCTCCGGGCGACGGCCATGCCGATCGACGAGCTCAACCGATCTTTGGGGTGGTGATTTCTTGTCTTCCGCAGCTGAACTCATGGTCGGGTACATCACGATCGCGGCCGAAGGGTCGCAACTGACCAAGGACCTGGGGAAGGCATGGGCGACTGCAGAGTCCGGCGCCGCCAAGACGGGCAAGGCCATCGGCAAGGCCCTGACGGCCGGTGCCGGATCGGACATCAAGAGGCTCGAGGATGACGTCATTCGCGCCGAGCAGCGCGTCTCGGCAGAGGCGGAGCGCTCGGCGACGAAGACGGAAAACGCCAAGCGGAAGGTCCAGATCGCCCAGCTGAAGCTGCTGGAAACGGTCGACAAGTACGGTAAGAGCTCCTCCCAGGCGATGGTCGCCGCGGACCGGCTCTCGCTGTCGGAACAGAAGTTCAAGGCCGAAACTCTCGCCGCGGCATCCGCGCAGAACAAGCTGCAGTCGGAACTGGACCAGTCCAAGAAAGCCCTCACGGACGCCCGTGCCGCGTCCCAGTCCAGTGCGCAGGGCTTCGCCACCGGGTGGAAAGGTGTAGGCCAGCGCATCGCGTCCTACGCCAAGTCCGGTGTGAAGCAGGCCGGCGACGAGGCCAGTGCCCAGGCCAAGAAGGAAGGCGCCCATTCCGGGGGCCTGTTCTCGGAGGCGTTCAAGGGCGCCGTCGCGGGTCTCGCCGCGGGCATGGGCCTTGCCGAGCTAGGCCGTGGCATCTGGGACGGCATCCAGGGCGCAGGCGACCTGGAACAGTCCATCGGGGCCGTCGACTCGGTCTTCAAGAAGTCCTCCGCCCAGATCCACGGGTGGGCCGTCAACGCGAAGACCGACGTCGGTGTCAGCCGCAACGCCTTCAACGAGCTCTCTGCCCTCCTTGGCTCCCAGCTGAAGAACGCCGGAACCCCGATGGACCAGCTCGCAGACAAGACCCGCGAACTCATCGGCACCGGCGCCGACCTGTCCAGCATGTTCGGTGGGACGACCAAAGACGCGATCGAGGCCATCTCCTCAGCTCTGAAGGGCGAGATGGACCCAATTGAGAAGTACGGCATCACTCTCAACCAGGCCACTCTCGAGGCGACAGCTCTCTCCGCTGGTCTCCTGAAGCCGGTCAAGGACTCCGCGAAGATCCAGGCGGCTACGGGCAAGCTCGAACTCGCCCAGCGCCGCTACAACGAAGCCGTCCGCAAGTCCGGTGCCGACAGCACTCAGGCGCTCGCGGCCAAGAACGCGCTCGCATCCGCTGAGGCTGGATATCAGAAGGCCGCCGCGGGGTCGATCCCGGAGATGGACTCCCAGACCAAGGCAATGGCGGTGCAGTTGGCGATCGCCAAGCAGTCCGTCGACGCGAAGGGCAACTTCGCCCGCGAAGAAGACACCTTCGCCCACAAGCAGCAGGTCGCTGCCGCCGGGTGGGAGGACGTCTCGGCCAAGATCGGTGAGCGGTTCCTTCCGATCGCGACCATGGCCATGGACTTCCTGGGCAACCAGGCCGTCCCGGCGATCGACGCCGCGGTCATGGGTCTGGGCCAGTTCGGTGGATGGGTCCAGGAGAACGCCGTCTGGCTCGTCCCCTTGACCGCCGCCATCGGCGGCTACGTGGCCGTCCTCACCGGGCTCTCAATCGTGAACACTGTCCGGGGATGGCTCCAGGCTGCCGCAGCGGCCCAGTGGGGCCTGAACCTGGCCATGAACGCCAACCCGATCGGCCTGATCGTAGCGGGAATCGCCGCCCTCGTCGCCGGCCTGGTCTGGTTCTTCACCCAGACCGACCTCGGACGGGAGATCGTCGCGAACGCCTGGGCATGGATCCAGAGCGCCATCGCCGGGGTCGTCTCGTGGTGGAATTCCACCCTGATCCCGGTCCTGCAGACCGTGGGCCAATGGTTCTCCGACGTCTGGTCAGGGGCCGTCACCGTCGTCCAAGCAGCGGCGGCGTGGATCGGGCAGGCAGCACAGAACATCGGGTCGTGGTTCTCGACCTACGTTGTCGCACCCGTTGCCGCGGGCGCCCATGCCGTCGGCTCGGCGCTGACATGGCTCTACACCACGATCTTCCAGCCGATCTTCGGCTTCATCGGTGAGCTGATCCGTGTCTGGTGGCAACTGGTCTCCGGGATCTTCCAGCTCGCGGTCGGGTTCTTCCAAAAGGTCCTCGGACCGGCGATCTCCGCCCTGTGGACGACGTACGTGCAGCCCGTCTTCACCGCCATCGGCAACGCCGCGACGTGGCTGTGGCAGAGCATCATCCTGCCCTACTTCACGTTCTGGGTCACGATGTTCACCAAGACCATCCCGGCCGCGGTGACATGGCTCTACCAGAACGCGATACAGCCGATCTTCACCGCCATCGGCAACGCCGTGCGCTGGGTATGGACGACCCTGCTGAAGCCGACGTTCGACGCGTGGGGATACATCTTCACCACCGTGCTTCCCGGGGTCTTCCGCTGGTTCAAGACCAGCATCGTGGACCCGATTTGGAATGGCATCAGCGGCACCATCACCGCGGTATGGCAGAACGGCATCAAGCCAGTCTTCGACACCCTCGGATCCTTCATCCGTGACAAGGTCGCCCCGGCCTTCCGGGCCGGCGTCGACACCGTGAAGAAGATCTGGGACGGACTGATCGAGGTCGCCAAGGCCCCGGTCCGTTTCGTCGTCAACACCGTGATCAATGACGGTCTCATCGGAGCCTTCAACTCCGTAGCGGGCTGGCTGAAGATGGACAACCTCAAGATCGCACCCGTGCGACTCCCGCAAGGATTCGCCGAGGGCGGGTGGACAGGACCCGGCGCGAAATACACGCCCGCCGGCGTCGTCCATGCCGACGAGTTCGTCTTCACCAAGGAACAGACCAGCCGATTCGGTGTCGGGAACATGTACGCGCTCGCGGGCATGCTGGACCACGGATACGCAGGCGGCGGCTTGGTCAACCCGGTGCGTGGGGCGATGCCGATCTCGCAGCCGTGGAACCCGGTCCACAAGGGCACCGATATTGCAGTGCCCGTGGGGACCCCGGTCTATGCGGCGCTGACGGGCAAGGTCAACTGGGCCGGTCCTGGAGTGCAGTTGCCGGGCATCTGGGGTGGCAATGAGATTCACATCAACGACGGTGCCCGGGAAATCTGGTACGCCCACCTGTCACAGGTCGGGGTGAAGGATGGGCAGATGGTGCGTGCCGGTCAACGGATCGGAGCGTCCGGAAACACCGGCATCAGCTCGGGCCCACACCTGCATTTCGGTCTGTTCAACGGCGGCTACCCCAACAGCATCGACCCGATGCGGTTCCTGTCCGGCGCTCAGGCTGACGGCGGCGGCTTCAACCCGATAGCAGGCATCGTCGACGGTCTCGTCGGGAAGGTCAAGGAAGCGTTCCCCGCGGGAGGCTTCTTCATTGACCTCGTCTCAGGGTTCGTGAAGAAGTCGCTCAACGACGTCGCCGCCTCCGTGGGAAAGATGATCCTCGGCAACAGCGACGGCGCCGCAGCGGGCGCTCTCTATGACGACGGGGGCTGGCTCATGCCCGGAACACAGATCGTTACGAACGCCACGGGGCGGCCGGAGCCGGTGTTCACCGCAGATCAGTGGGACGCCCTGAAATCGGTCCTCGCCCCTGACTTGACACCGGCCGCACCAGGTCCGGGCTCGGGGACTGGGCTAACGGTGAACGGGAATGTCTACGGGGCGTCAGCACACGAGGTGGTCGAGGTCATTGAGCGGAAGGCGCGGCGAGCTCAGGCCGTCTACGCCGTCGGGAACATCAGGTAAGGAGCGACCGTGGCAGGAATCGTGTATGGGGCGCCCTACGTCCCGCCCTCTGCACCAGTTGACCAGTTCGACGCCTTGATGATGACGTGGACGGGTTGGGACGGTTCCGTGTGGGATCTGACCGACCCGTCCGCGGGCGTCTTTCTACGCAAGGAAGGCGTCGAAGGCCTCGGTTCGCCAGAGTGGCAACACTGGACCAAGAAGTCCCCGGCCATTGCGGGACAACGGCACACCGGCAGCATCGCCCAGGAGCGCAAAGTGTTCTGGCCGGTCTTCCTGTACCACGACTCCTCGTCCATGGACTGGGTCTATCTTGACCGGGCGTTCTGGCACTCCTTAGACCCGGACATGCCGGGGACGTGGACCGTGTCCCTCCCGGACGGATCGAGCAGGTATCTGCCATGCCGCTTCGAATCCACCACTGACAGTTACGTACTGGACCCTGTCCGGCATGGGTGGGCCTCCTACGGGATCTCCCTCACGGCTGACGACACCTTCTGGCGCGGCCCAACGGTTTCGCAGTCGTGGACGAACGCGACACCGCGGAGCTTCTTCAACGCCCCCGGCAGGGCGACGCCGTTCCAGATCACGTCGGCCTCCACGATGGCGACGGCGGCGATACCGAACCCCGGTGACGAGGATGCGTGGCCGGTGTGGACGATCGTGGGTCCGGCCACGCTCGCAACGGTCGGGGTGGGCTCCTCGGTCGTGTCGATACCGTTCGAGATCCCTGACGGCAAGGCCGTCGTGGTGGACACCGACCCTACCGAGCAGCTTGCTCTCTACGGCGATTGGGACGGTGCGCGGGTCACGAACGCGGTTGATCGAACCGTCGATCTGGGCTCGGCTTCCTTCGCTCCCATTCCCCGCGGCACGTCTGTGCCGCTGAATATCAGCCTGACCGGATCCGGATACATCAGGGCTGACATCAACCCCCGATACAGGAGAGCGTGGTGAGCCGTGGCGAAGAATCCATTTCATCTCGACATCGTCACGAAGGATTTCCGGTGGGCTGGAGTCCTGGGGGATGCCGAGGAGCTGCACGCGTCCCCGGCCCACAATGCGCAGCCGACGGCCATGATCACGGTGCCTGCCCGATCGAAGAAGATTCCCTTGCTCATCGAGGAAGGAACCCGAGTGGAAATCACCCACGACGGACGGTTCCTGATGGGCGGGCCGCTTCTGGAGGCGACCGGGGCTGGCCCGGCCGTGAACGGCACGATGACATTCCTCCTGATGGACGACTACCGGCAACTGAGCAGCTTCCTGTGCTGGCCGGTGCCCGGGAGCCCGTTGTCGAGTCAGAACAGCGAGTACCACAAGGTCTCGGGCCCGGCGGAGACCGTGCTGAAATCCATTGTGACGGCGAACGCAGCCCGCATGGGCCTGCCGATCAGTTGTGCCCCGGATCTGGGACGAGGAGCCCGGATCAACGCGGCCATGCGCTTTCACACCATCGAAGAGCGGCTCGGGACCGCACTTGATGCCGCCGGCATCGGGGTCACCGTGCGCAGGGTCGGCACAGGATTCGTGGTGGACTGCTACGAACCCCGCAGCTACCCCAAGACGCTGACCGAGGAGTCCGGAGTCGTCACCTCATGGGAGTGGAAACGCAAAGCCCCGGAAGCCACTGACGTCATCATCGGTGGGCAGGGCGAAGGAACCGCCCGGGTCTTCAAACACTTTGCCGCCCCAGACGACCGTGCCACGCGATGGAAAGACCGGCGTGAAGTGTTCCGTGATGCACGGGACTCCGACGACGAAGGCGACGTCTACGCGACCAGAGCATCTGAGACCTTCGCCGAGACCGCACAGAAAACCGGCCTCAAACTCGGCCTCTCCGAGACCAAGAACTTCCGCTACGGCACCACCGTCACGGTCGGGGACAAGCTCAGCGTCCAAGTCGGTCAGGGGCTAACGATCACCGACATCCTCCGCCAAGCCGACATTTCCTGGACACGCAACGACGGGGAAGACATCACACCGACGATGGGCGAGTTCGAATCAGCGGACGACATCTACGCCCGCGCCCTCAAAGCCATGGCGAAGAACACCAACGACCTTCAAAGGAGCCGATAATGGCCATTGTCTCCGCCGGATACGACGGCACCGTTGACGAAGTCCAGTGGGCCGCACTGGCTCCACGCGTCGGGCGCGGCCGCTACGGAGTCGTTGGCGCCAACGACTGGAAGGTCAGTCCCCATCCGTCGACAGCGCAGGCCGTCAACGTGGCTTCTGGCGTCGGATGGGGTTGGGGAGTACTAGACGACTCAGATGCCATCCAGACTGTGCAGTGTGACCCGATCACCTCCGGCACACGATGGGACATGATCTGCACGCACCGTGACTGGACACCACCAAACGGCGCAACCCTGGCCCGGAAGATCACCGGCAGTTCCGCCAAACAGCTCCCACCACGTGACAGTACTCCCGGAGTCTCCGATGACCAGCCCCTGGCCCTGGTCCAGTGGACCGCGGGCCAGACCCAGCCAACGGCAATTGTCGATCTCCGGACGTGGGCCGGCCCCGGCGGAGTCATTGCGAAGGATCAGCTGGTACTGGGCTTCCTCGGTGATCTCGGAACGTGCGTCCGTGTCGCGGACGTCGAATGGGTCTACGGGCTGGGGGCCAACGACGTGCCGGTGTGGTCGAACCCGGACGCCGGTGCAACGTATGCGTTCGTGGACAACCTACCCAATTACGACTTCAACGGCCCTGTCGTGGTGAAGCGGGTGTCGCCGACAGTGCGTGAGATCGAGGTCGCGGTGTCGATGATCCGGAAGGGGAACCTGGGCAACCCGATGTCATCAGAGGCTCAGGACATGGGCGTCGTTCTTCCCGCAGCGGCGATCGGTGCCGGGAACTCGGTCATCGGTAGCAGCCCGCTCTCCCTTGTCGATGCGGCGGCAGGTAGCAAGTCCACTGCGGAGGTCTTCTGGCAGCTGAGGCCAAGTGACGGCAGGCTCTTCATCTGGTCTCCAGCAGCCTTCACCTGGGGAACGGAGCGGCTGATCACGCTCAACTGCAAATTCCGGGTGACCGGGTGACTGTCATGGAGGTTTAGGACGTGTGGAACTGGATGTATCGGGCCTCACGGCCTTTCTTGGCATTGCGATCACCGCGGTCGGCGGTCTGGGCGGGTTCTTCATCCGTAGGGCCGACCGTAAGCGTGAACGGAGGGAGGCCGTTGTGGAAGAGATCCTGAGGCAGCGCATCAAGGAGCTGGAGATGGAGGTCGCCTCGGCACGGGCCAGCGAGGACAAAGCAGTTGATGCGCTCCGCCAAGTCGAACGAACCGCGATGAAGTGGCGCGGGCAACTCACCGCCGCCAGCATCGTCCCCGACCCTGCCGATCTGCCGGAGGTGTGAGATGACGAGCGAAGAGAGCGACCAGAAGCTGAAGCTCGCGCAACAGGACGTGGAGAAGTCCCGGCGCGGGGACCGCCGAACCAAATTCAGTCTCCTCGTCCTGTCGGTGGTCCTGGCCCTGCTGGTGATGGTGTGCGGAGTCCTGGCCTGGCAGAACGGCAGCTACGCCGCCCAGGCGGCCGATGCTGCGCAGGCCCAGGCGGCAGAGAAGAAGTCCCTGGCTGAGCAGGTCGCCGCGGCGTGCGTCAAGGACGACTTCAAAACCACACCCCAGGGCAAGCAGGTGTGTGACAGGGCAGACCAGGTCGCCAAAGACACCTCGCCGATCACCGGTACGAAAGGCGACCCCGGAATTCCGGGGGCTGACGGAATCAACGGCAAGGACGGGGCGCAAGGGCCGAAGGGCGACACAGGACCTACCGGGGCGAAAGGCGCTACCGGGGACACCGGGTCGACTGGATCAAGTGGTGTGGCAGGCGCGCAAGGAGCTCCCGGAGCTCAAGGTCTACCGGGCGCGCAGGGCGATCCGGGGGCCAAGGGGGACAAGGGCGACACCGGAGCCGCCGGGGCGAAGGGCGACCCTGGTGCTCCAGGCCGGGACGGTGCGCCGCCGGCGGGCTGGACGTTCACGTACAACGGCGTGGACTACCGATGCACGCCCCAACCGCCCGGATCCACCACCTACACCTGCACAGCAACCACCCCGAGCCCGTCTCCCTGACGGGCTCGTCTCATATCCAGGAAGGACCATCATGACTCTGCACGGAATCGACGTCAGCGGATGGCAGGACGGGATCGACCTCGCCGCCGTCCCCGCGGACTTTGTGATCATCAAGGCCACCGGAGGCACGGGCTTCACCTCCTCCGCCTGTGACCGGCAGTACCAGGCCGCGAAGAAGGCCGGACGCCTGCGCGGCATCTACCACTTCGCCCGCGAACAGGGGTTCCAGGGGACCGCCGTGGAGGAGGCTGACTACTTTCTCTCCCAGACCGCCGGATACCTCGATCCAGAAACGATTCTGGTCCTGGACTGGGAAGGCGACAACGTGCACGACGTCGCCTGGGCGAAGACATGGCTTGACCGGGTCAAGGCCCGCAGCGGCAAGACCCCGCTGATTTACATGTCCGCATCGGTCGCCCGGGAAGCCGACTGGTCACCGGTCGCGAAGGCCGGGTACGGGCTCTGGATTGCCGCCTACATTCTCGGCTACCAGCAGATCAGCGGCTACATGGTCCCTGACGGGCTTCTCCCGGTCCCGGCGTGGCCGTTCGTGGCCATGCACCAGTTCACCTCCGCCGGACGGCTCCCCGGGTGGGCGGGGGATCTGGATCTGAATGTGTTCTTTGGGGACCAGGCGGCCTGGTTGAAATACGCCGCCAAGGCAGGCAACCCTGTGGCACCGGCCCCGAGCAAGCCCGCCCCGCCGAAACCAGCCCCGGCCCCGGTACCGAAGCCCACACCGGCGGGAACGTACACGGTGAAGCCCGGAGACACCCTGGGCGGGATCGCTGCGTCCCTCGGCACCACGACGGCCGCGCTCGCGGCCCTGAACGGTATCCGGAACCCGGACTATATTCAGGCCGGGCAGGTCCTCAAGACCACTGGGACGGCGCCTGCAGCCCGGACGTACACGGTGAAGCCAGGAGACACTCTGGGCGCGATCGCCGCGCGCTTCGGCACTGATTGGCCGACGCTGGCCCGGCTCAACGGAATCCCTGACCCCGACCGGATTTTCCCCGGCCAAGTCCTCCGCCTCCCATGAGACCCCGCTCCCGGGCCGCGCTCGTCATCCTCACGGTGACGAGCGCGGCCCTCGCCGTCTCATACCTCGCAGCATCTCTCGCTGCCTCAGCGAACCAGCTCTACTCGTTCTTCCTCGCCGCGCTCGCCGTGGCCACGACGCCGTAGGAGGCCCTCGTGCTGACCAAGATTCTTCGTACTCTGGTGCCCTACTTTTGGGGCATCGTCGTGACGTGGCTGTTGTCTATCCTCCCGGTCCTGGAGCCTCTGCGTGACGATCTCCTGGCCCAGGCACCGGTGCTGGTCCTGGTGATCGGGTCCGTGATGTCCGGGCTCTGGTACGTCCTGTGGGAGTGGCTGCGGCCACGCCTGCCGGACTGGCTCGTCCGGATCCTCATGGGGTCCGCGAAAGGGCCCGTGTACCTGGCCCGTCACGCCGCGTCTGCCGACACCCAGGAGACGCCTACGTTGGTGGACCACTCTGAGTCTGGAGCAAGGCATCTGGCGCGAGAGGGGGAAGAATGACGACGTACCAGTTTGATCAGCAGCTGGTCGCGGATCCGTACAGCTTTGCCCGGGCCGTCGACGCCGAGGTTCTGGTTGTCGCCTCCGATGACACGACGAACGCGGTCCCGTTGGCGTTGCAAGACCTCAACGGGGTGGTCTTGCCGAATCCGCTGACCTCCAGCCGGGACGGATTCATTCCGGCCTTCCGGACCACGACCCCGCAGGTGAAGCTGGTCGCAGGTGATCTCGTTGTCCCGGCGGCGTCGTATGCGGCCGTCCTGGATGAGGCCCGCGCGGCCCGGGCGTTTGTCGAAGGAATCGGTGTTGCTGAGACGATCACCGTCCCGTTCGGCGACCCGGCATCGATGGTGATGGACTCCCAGGGAAAGATGACGGTCAAGCTTCCCACTGGCGCTCCTGGACTGCCCGGCCCGGGGTCCGTACCAGCCGACTCAGCCGTCGCGGCCTACATCAATCGCTCGACGACAGAGACGGCCCAGGCCCTTGCCGCTCAGGTTGGCCCGGTCCAGGCTTCGGTCACGACGGAACAGGCTGCCCGGCAGGGCGCGGACGCTACGCTGCAAGCCCAGATCAACGGACTCGCGACGTCTGGAATGACGGTCGCCGGTGCATGGTCGGCCCAGCCGTACGCTGCACGCACAGTCGTCACCTATGGCGGTGTCGCGTACCTATCCAAGACCGCTACCATTGCCGGAGACGTCCCCGGCACCTCCGCACTCTGGGCCGCTTGGCCCAACGGCTACGACCCGGCCGCAGTCCGCCGGGCAGATCCCGGCGTCCCCGTCGTAGACGCCCAGGCGTCAACGACGTGGCAGGAAGTCTCCGTCGACGCCCAGGGCCGGGTGGTCGAGGGCATCGACGCCACCGGCACCCGCAACTTCCCGACCGTGAACCTTGCTGGCGCGGTGGAGAGCGACGACCGGGCCGGGGCGACCGACACCGGATATCAAGAGGTGTCGATCGATGCGCAGGGCCGGGTGATCGAGGGTATCGACAGGGACGGCCGACGCTTCTTCACAGAGGTGGCCATCGCGGGGGCTGCGACCACCGAAGACGGCGTGTCGGGGTCCGGGTACATCTCAGTGGAGACGGACGCGGCGGGGGTGATCATCCAGCCCACCGCCATCGACGCGCAAGGCAGGACACCCGACTGGGTGCTGGAAGCGGAAGGGGCGCGCCGGCGCACCGCCGTCTACGGGGTGGCCTGTGTCGGGGATAGCCTTACGTGGGGTTTGGGCGGGACACCGTACCCGACCACGCTGGCTGGTCTGATCCCGGTCCCGGTGACGAATTACGGCATCTCAGGGCACATGAGTTCAGAGATTGCGTTGCGGGCGGGAGCACTGACCGTGTCCGTGACGGTGACGGGCGGACAGATCCCGGCCGACACGTCGCCGGTCCCGGTGACGGTCCTTCCCACTGGGACGTGGCGGGGCGGGTACACCATCCCCTACCCGGGCACCCTCGCCGGCGTCGTCGGCACCCTGACATGGGCGAGCAACGCGTGGACCTTCACCCGCGCCACCGCAGGGGCCCCGGTCACTGTCCTGCCCGAGACGCCGTTCGTGTACGGCGGCGTGACCTCGTACGTGTACGGAACACCATCGGGGCCGGGCGCGGCGCAGCCGATGACCGGGCTGATCTACTGGGCCGGACGGAACAACCCCTCCGACACCGCCACGATCCTGAGGGATGCTCACGCGGTCGCGCAAAAGGCCCAACGACTCGGGACCCCGTACCTGATCCTGTCCCCACCCAATAGCGGCACCGAGCCGTCCGGGTCCGCCGGATATGTGGCCCTCAAAGCCGCATGGGATCAGCTCGCAACCGAGCACGGGGAGTACTACTTCGACGTGAGGGGCTGGCTCATCCGCAACGGACTTCAAGTCGCGGGGATCACGCCGACCCATGCGGACACGGACCGGATCGCCGCCGATCAGATCCCCGCATCCCTGATGAACGACAACCTCCACCTCAACTCTGCTGGGTACACGGCCGTCGCCAAGATCCTCGCTACCGTCACCACCGCGAAAGGCTGGTACACCCCATGACCATCGTCCGGAAGTATCCCTTCACCATCACCAACCCCGGGAACCGGCCCACCTACATGGGAGGCCCGCCAGCCCTGGCCAGCGTCACGCCCGTGCTCCGGTTCTCCGCGATCAACACCGCCGGTGACGGTGCAGCTTTGCAGAAAGTACCCAACTACGGGTCCCTCGGCGGAAGCTTCACCGCCAAGGGTCCGGCCAGCTCACCCACAAAGCATGTCTCCGGTGCACAGCAGTGGCTCAGCTTCGACGGCGTGGACGACCTCCTCACCGCGACCACCGCATTGACCGGATTCACAGGGACCGACCCGGCCCTGTTCTGGGCCGTCGCCAAAACAGACACCCAGAACAGCGACTACTCAGGCCCCCTCGTGGCCAACAGCTCCGATACCCGGTGGGGCTTCCTCGGGTGGAAGGGCGGCGCAGCAAGAGAGCTTTGCGCATGGCGTGGAGGGTCCGTGCAGGTATCCACCATCGCCATGTCACTGGGCCAGTGGGCGATCATCCTCACCCAGTACCGGCCCGATGGAACGGCCATCGTGCAACGCGGTCTGAATGCCTCCCAGACCTTGACGGGTGTCGGGACCAACGCCGTCAGCGGCGTCCCGCAAATCGGCTGGAAAAACCCGACCACGAACGGCGCATTCGCCTCAACACAGATCGACATCATGGAAGCCGGCATCGCCAAGATCGACGCCGACGCCACGACCCGTACCGGACTGATCAACGAGCTCAGCACCATCTACGGGGTATCCGCTACGTAACCGAAAGGCGCCCCACCCGTCTGGCCGGGTGGGGCGCCTTTCGGCATTTAACACACAGACATAGGGGCTCAACGGTAAGACATCGGCGGGTCATCCTGCCGGTAGTGCAGGACCATGTACCCATCCGGAACCTGCCCCATCGCGGCTTCCCGACTGGCGCGTTCGCTGAAAACAGGTCACGAGCTTGGTGGGAAATTTGGTGGGAAATTTCCGTGACAACCGGTGATTCCAGGGGACGAACGGGGGAACGAAAACCCCGAGAATCCGGGGGCGCGGGATGACCGGTGACGTCAGGAGATGCGCGGAACTGAAACTTAAAATCCGCGCAGTCAGGGTTCGAGTCCCTGTTGGGGCACGCTGGTGAGACCACCGTGCGACGATGAAGTCATGGCGACGCAATACGAGCAGCTCAATGACCGGCTCACGGAGTTCATCCGGGAACAGCATGTCTACTTCGTCGCGACGGCGGCACGGGACGGACGCGTCAACGTCTCGCCGAAGGGCCTGGACTCGCTGCGGGTGCTGGGGCCGAACAAGGTCGTCTGGCTCAACGGGACCGGCAGCGGCAACGAAACGGCCGCCCATCTGCTCGACACGCCCCGCATGACATTGATGTTCTGCGCGTTCACCGGCAAGCCGGTCATCCTCAGGCTCTACGGCACGGCCCGGGCCGTGCATCGGGGGGACGCGGAATGGGACGGTCTTCTGGCGCTCTTCCCTCCGCTGCGTGGGGCTCGCAACATGTTCATCCTGGAGATCGATCTCGTCCAGACCTCGTGCGGCTTCGGAGTGCCGCTCTTCGAGTACCAGGAGCAGCGGACTCTGATGGATTCCTGGGCTGCGCACAGGGGCGAGGACGGGGTACAGAGCTACCAGCAGGAGCGCAATCGTGTCAGTATCGACGGTTTCGCGACGGGATTGCCGGAGCGTTCACATGACGCCGGGCCGGTTCAGAGCCGCGAGAACCACAGGACGCCGAACATGGACGGCACGCGCACGCCCCAATAGGCGACGGAGAACACGCCCATGATCAGCAGGAGCGCTCCCGCGATGGTCAGAAGCACGCGCGGCCGGGCCGTGCTGAAACGCTGGAGGGCTGGGCCGGCCAGTGCGATGAATCCCAGGAACAGCACGCTGATGAGCACCATGTTTCCAAGCACCACGAGGATCATCATGGCACTGCCGCCGAGGACGTTCCCCGATGCGGCAGCCTGTTCGAGAACGTCCCGGAACATCGGGTACGGACGCCCGACCAGAAGGAGCCCGAGAAGCGCTCCGAAGGCGATCAGGCTGCCCCGTCCCGGCCGGAGGGAGCGTCCCCGGAGGTAGAGGGTCGCGACGATGATGAGACCCACCCCGAGCATCACATTGATGACCGATGCCTGGCCGAGCCGGGGAGGGATGCCGCCCGTGCTCTGTGAGTCCAGCATGGGAAGAGACCGCGCGCTGAGCACGACGACGGCGCCATAGAGGGCAGCGACGATCATCTGTCCGATCGCCATGGCGCCCAGTTGTCCGCTGGCGACTCTGACGAGCGCCCACCTGCCGGGTGTCCCTCCGCGATTGGATGCGGCCAGGGGCCCGAGAGAGGCGAAGCACGCGACATTGCAGGCCGTGAATGTTCCAGCGAGGCCGGTCACGGCGGCGACGACCAGGGAACCGAGCCATCCGGCGGTTGCCAGGTTCGCATCGCCCAGCACGGCGTGCGCAATCCCTTGACCGACCACCTTGTCGACGAAATTGGGGTCCCAGAGCAGTGTCAGGAACAGTCCCGCGGCAATGGCGAGGCCCGCGATGAGGATGCGAGGTCTCGCCGCGGCATGGGCGAGGGGGGAGGTGCCGGGCGGTATCACGGTTTCCGAAGCGGACATCGTGGCCTCCTGAGTGGGGAGTGGGGGGAGGAGCGGCTGCCGTTCCTTCATTCTTGGGACGCCGACGCACCGGTGTCAATACATTTTTGACAACTGAGTGTCAAAAATTAACAAATAGGGAGTGTGGTCTCGGAAACGGAGCCTCCCTTCGTGGCCGATGGGGTGCGGCGTTTTCCGCAGGAGTGTGACGGGCCGGTTGGCCCCGGTCGCTCCGCTCGTCCTACGATTTTCCGCAGAGGGATTCCGAAAGGACTTCCATCAGATCAGACGATGCCTCGGTGTCCCGAAGGAAAGGCGCCGGTGGGCATTCTCCTGAACCTGGGACGAGAACTCGTGACCACGGGGCCGGACGGAAACCATGGTGTGGCGGCCTGGCGCGTGGCCCTGAGTGTCGGGCTCCCGGTGATCTCCTTGCTCCTCCTGGGGCGCGCGGAGTGGGTCATTTTCGTGGTCTTCGGCTCCTTTGCCAGCATGTACGGTCGCGACGAGCCTCGGACCCAGCGCATTCTTCATCAAGCCGAGGGCGCGGGCCTGCTCATCGCCGGAGTCGCCCTGGGGAGTGTGCTCGCCTCGCTTCAGGTGCCGATCATGACGCTGATTCTCGTCGAGGCGGTCTTCGCCGGCCTGGCATCCGTCCTTGCGGATGCGGCACGCTTGAATCCTGTAGGTCCGTTCTGGGCGATCTTCGCCCTCGGAGCCTGTTCTTCGGTGCCTCCTGCGCTTCCCTTCTGGGTTCCGCCGCTGCTTGCCGCGGCTTCGGCTGCGATGAGCGTGTTGCTGAGCTTCCTGATCCAGGGGGGGCGGATCAGGGTCTGTGAGCGAGCCTCGAAGAGTCCGCCGTGAACGGCCTTGGCGCGACGCCGAGATCCGGAGGCAGGCTCTGCGGTACCTTCTGGCCGTGGGGCTGGCGGGCACGGCGGGTCTCGTCACCGGATGGGGTCATGCCTATTGGGCGATGGCGGCAGCGGCCGTCCCGTTGGGCGCGGCGGCGCTCGGGGAGCGCCTTCGCCGCGGCGTCCACCGCGTCGGGGGCACTCTTCTGGGCATCGGCTTGACGGCGCTGATCCTCTGGCCCGACCCCGCGGTCCCCGTGCTCGTGCTCCTGATCCCGGTCCTGCAGTTCCCGGCGGAGTTGTTCATGCGACGGCACTATGGTCTCGCCCAGACCTTCTTCACGCCCCTGGTGCTCCTTGTGACGCTTCTGGCTCATCCCGGCAATCCGGAGGTGATCCTCCTGGACCGCGCCCTGGAGACTTTGCTCGGCGCCGTCGTCGGGATGACGGTTGCGGTGGTGCTTCGCACGCGGAAGCCGTCGACTCCCGAAGGTGCAGCTCCCGGCTCCGCGCAATAGTGTCAGTTTGGCTTGACAACGCCATGGTGTCAGTTCAAACTGACATCATGGACCTTGAGAAGGAATCACAAGCAACGGACCCGGCCACCGGCTTACGGGCGGCCACCGCCCTGCGCCGCCTGGCTGAACGCGTGGAAGCGACGCACGTGGCGGCCGCGCGGCGGGCCGGCTGGTCCTGGGAGCAGATCGGGGCCGCCCTGGGCGTCACCAGGCAGTCGGTCCATGCCAAGTATGGAAAGGTGGAACACCATGTTTGAACGATTCGCACGGCAGAGCCGGGAGGCGGTCGTCTTCGCGCTGGAAGAGGCAGGCCGCCGCGGGGACCGCAAAGTCGGAACCGAACATCTGCTCTTCGGCACACTGCACGATCCCGAAGCGGCGCAGCTTGCCGGCGTCGGGCCGTCCGATGTCCGGCGAGTGGAGGAGGAACTGGACCGTGAGGCACTGAGTGCCGTCGGAGTGGAAGTCGACGAGTTCGGGCCTCTCGCTCCAGCGGCCGGGGCGGCCCGCCTGCCGTTCACGCCGGGTGCGAAGGCGGTTCTCCGCAGGGCGCTGGGTCACGCGGCAGGAGAGAAGTCCCGCACCATCGACGCACGTCACCTCCTCGCGGCCCTCCGGGAATGTGAGAAGGACGAAGCCGCCGCCGTCGTCCTGGAGAAGCTGCGCAAGGAGGGCTGACGACTCGCCTCAGCCTTCGCGGGTCTTACTGCTGGGCAGCAGCTTCAGGCCGCCGACCGCCGCGATGATCCCGAGAATGAAGATGAGCTTCGGCACGCTCACGGATTCGTGGCCGGTGAGCATCGCGTAGCCCACCGTCAGTGCCGCGCCGACCCCGGTCCAGACCGCGTAGGCGGTGCCCATGGGAATGTGTTTCGCGGCCCAGCCGAGGCCGATCATGCTCAGGACCAGGGCGACGGCGAAGACCACTGTCGGGAGCGGGTGCGCGAAGCCTTCCGACAGCCCCAATGCGGTGGCCCAGACGGCTTCCAGAACGGCGCT
The DNA here is from genome assembly GCF_044748305.1 of Arthrobacter sp. NPDC090010. NCBI lineage: Bacteria > Bacillati > Actinomycetota > Actinomycetes > Micrococcales > Micrococcaceae > Arthrobacter > Arthrobacter sp. NPDC090010. The sequence goes on along the minus strand of NZ_JBIVFT010000004.1, from coordinate 228,017 downwards.
GAGCAACAGGATGATCCACGGCATTCAGCTCACCGCCTTCAGGCCGACGACGCTGGCCACCAGGAGCGCCAACAGTGTGATGCGTGCAACCGTGGCCTTCTCCTGGCGGGTCACCATCGCCCAGACGGCCGTGAGACAGGCGCCGATCCCGACCCAGACGGCGTAGGCGGTGCCCACCGGCAGTTCACGCATGGCATAGGCGAGGCCCACCATGCTGGCGGCCGAGGTGATGAGGAAAAGGAGTGCGGGTTTCCACTTCCGGAATCCCTGCGAGGCGGCCAGGGCTGAGGCCCAGACCGCTTCAAGGACGCCGGAGAGGATCAGGACGATCCAAGCCATGACGATGTCTTCCTGAGTCAGTCTTGTCCAGTGCGGGTACTGCTCCCTCGTCCGCAGGCCGTTGAGGCCTCGTCTTCGAGTCTACCCAAAGAGATCCTCGGCCGAGGCCGGGAACTCTTTCCCACGCCCGCCCGTTGGCCTTGGTAGCTTGGACTTATTCGCACCGAGACCAGGAGGATAGAAATGGCTGCCGGTGGCAACCCGATCTTCAACGGCAAGAACTTCCGTGGGGCCCTGCAGGCTCCGCCCCCGCCCAGCATGACCAACCCCTACGGACAGCAGGCGCCCGGCCAGACCGGGTATGCGCAGCCGGGATATGGCCAGGCTCCCTACGGGAACCAGCCGGGTCAGCAGGAGCTCTCCGCTGAGCAGCTGCAGCGGATGTACTCGCAGCCCTCCGCCGGGCCTGCGCAGACGGGGCGGATGACGTTCGACGATGTCATCGTCAAGACGCTTCTCTGCCTCGGTGCGGTCCTGGTGGGTGCGGCGATCACGTGGTTCAGCAGCCTGGGGGTCGCTGCCATGCTCATGATCGTGGGTGCCCTGGGCGGCTTCGCGCTGGCCATGGTGAACACATTCAAGCGTGAGCCTGTTCCGGCCCTGATCCTGAGCTACGCAGCGCTGGAAGGACTCTTCCTGGGTGGCCTGACCAAGGTCCTCGAACTGAAGCTCCCCGGCATCGGTCTGCAGGCCGTGCTGGCGACTCTCGCCGTGTTCGCGGTGACTCTGCTTCTCTTCACCTCGGGCAAGGTCCGCGCGACGCCGAAGATGACCCGCTTCTTCCTCATCGCGATGCTGGGCTACGCGGCCTTCAGCCTGGTGAACTTCTTCCTCATGATCTTCGGCGTGGTCCAGGATCCGTGGGGGCTGCGTGGCAGCATCCACATCTTCGGCATCCCGCTGGGTGTGATCGTCGGTGTTCTGGCCGTGGTCCTGGCCGGATTCTCGCTGATCATGGACTTCACCAATATCGAGGCCGGCGTTCACAACGGCGCCCCGGCCCGCTATTCCTGGACCGCCGCCTTCGGACTCACCGTGACGCTGGTCTGGCTGTACGTCGAGTTGCTGCGCCTGATCGCGATCCTGCGAGGCAACGACTGATCCTCGGGTAAAACCTGGACAACGACGACGGCGCCGCTCACCGATGAGGTGAGCGGCGCCGTCGTCGTTGTCGACGTTTCCGCTCGTCTCGGCGAGTGGGTGGCCTGATCAGGCGAGTCGCCGGGCTCCTTCGGCGGGTGAGACTGCGAACAGCTGAGGTTCGGTGAAACCGGCCGCGCTGAACGCCTCCAGCACTGCGGCCCGGACCTGGGATTCCACGGCCCGCGGTGTCAGTGCGATCGCCGAACCGCCGAAGCCGCCGCCGGTCATGCGCGCGCCGAGCGCCCCGGCGTCCCGCGCGCTGGATACGGCGAGGTCCAGTTCGGGGCAGGAGATCTCGAAATCGTCGCGCATCGAGACGTGGCTCGCGTCCAGCAAGGAGCCGATGGCGGCGGCGCCCTCGGACTTCAGGGCGGAGACGGTTTCCAGCACCCGGGCGTCTTCCGTCACCACGTGGCGTACCCGCCGGAATGTCAGGTCGTCCAGGAGTTCCTTCGCGCGGGGAAGGTCGTCCACACCCAGGTCCCGGAGTGCAGGAACCCCGAGGGCCGCGGCACCGGCTTCGCAGGCGGCCCGGCGGCTCGCGTATCCGCCGTCGCTGTGGGAATGAGCCACCCGGGTATCGATCACGAGCATCAGGAGGTCGTCCGCTTCAGCGTCGAAGGGGATGAGCTCCACGCTCTGATCCCGGCAGTCCAGGAAGACCGCATGGCCCCGTTCGCCTCGCAGGGAGGCCGACTGGTCGAGGATGCCCGTGGGCGCCCCGACGAAGTCGTTCTCACCCTTCTGCGTCAGCAGCACGAGCTCCTGGGCACTCAGTGAAGCTCCCGTCAGCTCCGCCAGGGCCGTGATGGTGGCGCATTCGATGGCATGGGAAGAGGAGAGCCCCGAGCCGAGCGGCACCGTGGAGTCCAGGAACAGCTCGAAGCCGGGCACCCGGATCCCGCTCCGTTCCAGGGCCCATGCGACTCCCAGCGGGTAGGTGGCCCAGCCATAGCCTCCCTGCGGCTCCAAGGAATCGAGATCGAACTCCAGGACGCCGTCGGTCCCCTGAGCGGAGACGAGACGGACCGTGCGTGAATCAGGCAGGGTCCGTACGGCGACCCGGGCTCGCCGGTCGATGGCGAAGGGAAGGACGAATCCGTCGTTGTAATCCGTGTGCTCGCCGATCAGATTCACCCGGCCCGGGGCCATCCAGACGCCGTCGGCCTCGTGCCCGAAAACCTCCCGGAAGGAAGTGAAGAGGTCCTGCTGTTCATGCTCGGGGCTGGTCATGCGTGCAGTCCTTGGGTCGGGGCGGATGCCGGATAAGACGGGGCGGATGCCGGATAAGACGGGGCGGATGCCGGATAGGGCGATGCGGAAGAGCGGAGCCTGGCAGCGACGGATTCGGGGGTGACGTCGTTGATGAAGGCCCCCATCGCGGCCTCCGAACCGGCCAGGTACTTCAGCTTGTCCGCGGCGCGGCGCGGCGAGGTGAGCTGGAGGTGGAAGCCCATGGCCTCACGATAGCCAGGCGACAGCGGTGCCTGATGCCAGGCCGCGATGTACGGAGTGGGGGAGTCGTAGAGTCCGTCCACCCGGCCGAGGAGATCGAGATACAAGGTGGTGAGTTCGTCCTTCTCGGCCGTGCTGAGGGCGGCGAAGTCAGCCACCCGGCGATGCGGCGCGAGGTGCACCTCGAGCGGCCAGCGGGCGGCGAAGGGGACGTAGGCGCTGAAGTGATCACCTTCCAGGATCATGCGGGACCCGTCTGCGCGTTCGCGGCGGACCAGGCCTTCCATCAGGGTCTCGCGGTGACCGTGCTCTCCCCAATAGGCCACCGCGGGGCGCGCCATGGCCTCCGCCCGGGGGGTGACGTAGGAGTACGCGTAGATCTGGCCGTGCGGGTGGTGGAGGGTCACGCCGATGTCCGCGCCGCGGTTCTCGAAGGGGAAGACCTGCCGGACTCCGGCGAGTGCTGACAGTTCCCGCGTCCGGTGAGACCAGGCCTCCACGACGGTCCGGGCACGATCCCACGGCAGCTCTGCGAAGGAACCGGTGTGCTCCGGCGTGAATGTCACCACCTCGCAGCGGCCCGATGCCGGGGCCAGGGTTCCCCAGGCAGGGCTGCCGGGGAGTTCTCCGAGCACCGGACCGAGCGAGGGGAAACGGTTCTCGAAGGCGACCACCTCGTAGTCGTGCTCGGGGATCTCCGTGGAGCGCTCGGAACTGCTCGGGCAGATCGGGCATTCGCGGGCGGGTGGCAGATGCGTGCGGGTCTGGCGGTGGGCGGCGACCGCCACCCATTCGCCACTCAGGGCGTCGTAGCGGACCTGCCCGGAGCCGTCGGGACCGTCGGTGCGGGCCGGCAGGTCCCGGGCGTCGGGCAGCGGACGGCGCCCCGCTTCGGTGTCGAAGTAGAGAATCTCGCGCCCATCTGCGAGCTGTGCGCGTGTCACGTGCGTCATGGCTGCCCCTGTACTCGGCTGGCCGACCGGGCGGTCGACGCTCTCATGCTATCAAAACGAAGACTTTCTAACATTAATTAACATTAATGATCGTCCAAGGGGTGATCGCGGTACCCCGTGAGGCTTTCATTTCGGTACGGTGGTGCCATGCCCGCAACGCCCCATGCCCTCCGCGACCGCTGCGCCAGCGGCGCCCAGTACCGACTCGAACGGGGCGGCGCCGCCGTCGTCGTCACCGAACTCGCCGCCGCCCTGCGTAGTTACAGCGTCCGAGGAATAGCGGCCACCGAGACTTTCGGCGATGACCAGATTCCGCCCGGGGCCTGCGGAATCACCCTGGCGCCCTGGGCCAACCGGGTGGAGGACGGGCGCTGGGAGCTGAACGGCTCCACGCAGCAACTCGACATCACCGAGGTGGGCAGGAGCAATGCCATTCACGGCCTGCTCCGCAACGCGCCGTACCGCTGCCTGGAACAGGGGAGTGCCCATGTGGTGCTGGAGTCCCCCATCTTCCCGCAGCACGGATATCCATTCCTCACCAGGCACCGCGTCCGCTACGAGCTGGACGAACGCGGCGGACTCGCGGTCACCCAGAGTCTGTACAACGACGGCGACGCCGCAGCACCCGTTGTGCTGGGTGCGCACCCGTACCTCCGGATCGGTGATGCGGCACCCGAAGAGCTGAGCCTCACCGTCCGCGCGGGCTCCTGGCTCGAAGCGGACGAACGGCTCATCCCGCACGCGGTCCGCGCCGTAGACCACCCCCACGATCTCCGGGGCGGTGTGAAGCTTGCGGAACTCGATACGGACACCGCCTACACGGCGCTGGAGCGCGACGACGACGGGTGCGCGCGAACCATCCTCCAGGACGCCGCCGGGCGGCGGCTGACGCTTTGGCAGGACGAGCGCTGCGGTTATGTGCACGTCTTCGCCTCGCCCGGATCCTGGGGGCGTTCGAAAGCGCTCGCCGTGGAGCCCATGACCGGGCCGGCCAACGCCTTCAACTCCGGGGACGGGCTCAACTGGGTCCAGCCGGGCGAGGAGTTCCGGATGAGCTGGGGTCTCTCGGCCTCCTGGTGAAGGAGCCTGGACCGCCCGGCATACGAACGCATTTTCCAAATGCCGGTCACCTGCGCCACGATTGATGCATGTCAGGTGAAGCGCAGAACGGCAAGTCAGCAGTGCCCCGTCCGACGCGGGGCCGGGCTTTGGAGGAGGACGTTCCGTACGGGGTCAGGATCGCCGCCGAATGGGCCTGGCGCTCCGGGGTCATCCTGCTGGCCGCAGGTATCTTGATCTGGCTTCTGTCCCAGGTCAGCTTCCTCATCATCCCCGTGCTGCTCGCGGCGCTGTTCACTGCCCTGCTCAATCCTTTGGTCGGCTGGCTCAGCAGGCACCGCCTCCCGCGGGGACTCGCCGTCGCCATCACTCTGCTGACCCTTGTCGCGGTGATCGCGCTGACGCTGACCTTCGTGGGCAAGCAGGCCACGGTCGGCTTCCGGCAGCTGTGGGGACAGGCCCTGGAGGGACTGAAGCAGGTGCAGACCTGGCTGCAGGACGGCCCGCTTCATATCACCACGGCTCAGATGGACAGCTACCTGGACAGCCTGACCACCACGATCCAGGGGCAGAGCAGTACCATCCTGACGGGTGCGCTCAGCGTCGGCAGCGGGGCTGGCCATATCGCCGCCGGACTGCTGCTCACGGTGTTCATCCTCATCTTCTTCCTCCTGGAAGGGCGGCAGATCTGGGGTTTCCTGACGAGGCTCTTCCCGCGCAAGGCCCGCGCTGCCATCGACGGGGCCGGCAAGAAGGCGTGGACCTCCGTGGGCAGCTACGTCAAAATCCAGGTGTTCGTCGCAGCAGTCGACGCCATCGGGATCGGTGCGGGTGCTGCAATCATCGGCGTCCCCCTGGCCCTGCCATTGGGTCTTGCCGTTTTCCTCGGCTCCTTCATCCCGGTGGTCGGCGCCCTGGTCACCGGCGCGGTGGCGGTGCTGCTGGCCTTGGTGGCCAACGGCCTCGTCAATGCGGTGATCATGCTGGCCATCGTCCTGGCCGTGCAGCAGCTGGAGAGCCATGTGCTGCAACCGCTGGTCATGGGCAAGGCGGTCTCCCTGCACCCCGTCGGCGTGATTCTCGCTGTCGCGGCAGGGTCCTTCCTGGCAGGCATTCCGGGCGCGCTCTTCGCCGTTCCGATCCTGGCCGCACTCAACTCCGCCATCCGGTACATCGCGGCGCGGGGCTGGGACAACGACCCCGCCGTGGCCGCGGCGGACGGCACGACGGCGGTGGCATCCGCTCCCGCAGGAGACGCTGAGAGCGGCTCGACGTCGTCGTCCTCCACAGAACGTCCGGCCCCGCAGAGCGGGCCGGAGACGCAAGAACAACCGAACAATTCCAAGGAGGCGGCCAGTGATGACCACTGAGACCCTACCCGTAACGCTCCAGGACGTAGTCCGTGCACAGGAATTGCTCGACGGCGTCATTACCGTCACGCCCATCGAGAAGTCCAGGGCGCTGTCCCGGATGGTCGGCGGGGACGTGGTCTTCAAGTGCGAGAACCTCCAGCGTGCCGGCTCCTTCAAGGTGCGGGGCGCGTACGTCCGCATGGCCAGTCTGAGCGCTGTGGAGAAGGCCCGCGGCGTTGTCGCGGCCTCCGCAGGCAACCACGCCCAGGGCGTGGCCTCCGCGGCCAAGGCTCTGGGCATCAAGGCCCGGATCTATATGCCGCTGGGCGTCGCCCTTCCCAAACTTGCCGCCACCCGCGACCACGGTGCCGAAGTCATCCTCCACGGCCACAACGTGGACGAGGCCTTGGCCGAGGCCCAGCGTTACGCCGACGCCTCTGGCGCGGTGTTCGTGCACCCCTTCGACAACGTCGATGTGGTGGCAGGCCAGGGGACGATCGGCCTGGAGATCCTGGAACAGGTTCCCGACGTCGACACCATCATCATGGGTGTCGGCGGCGGCGGTCTGCTTGCCGGGGTGTCCGTGGCCATCAAGGAACGCGCCCGCCAGCTGGGGCGCGAGATCCGGGTGATCGGGGTGCAGGCGGAGAACGCGGCGGCCTACCCGCCCTCACTCGCCGCGGATGCCCTGGTGCCGCTCAAGAAGGTCTCCACCATGGCGGACGGCATCGCCGTGGGTCGCCCCGGGCAGCTGCCGTTCAGCATCATCCGCGAGCTGGTGGATGACGTGGTCACGGTCAGCGAAGACGCGCTGGCGCGTGCACTCATCTTCCTGCTGGAACGCGCCAAGATGGTGGTGGAACCCGCCGGAGCCGTGGGCGTGGCGGCGCTTATGGAGGGCAGGATCGAGAACCCCGGCAAGGTGGCCGTGGTCCTGTCCGGCGGCAACATCGACCCGATGCTCATGCTCAAGGTCATCCAGCGTGGTCTCTATGCCGCGGGCCGGTTCCTCACCGTCCGGATCCTTCTGGACGACCGTCCCGGCTCGCTGGCCACCATCTCCCGGATCATCGCCGAACACGACGCCAATGTCACCGGCGTGGACCACACGCGCGTGGGCGGATCGATCAGCATGGGCGATGTGTCCATCACCGTGGATCTGGAGACCAAGGGCCACGAGCATTCCGAGGTGGTGCTCAACGCGCTGCGCGCCGAGGGCTTCCAGCCGATCGTGGTGCACTTCTAGGCCTTCCCCTGATCGACTGCTCCGGTGTTGTCGTTCTGAACCCTCCGAACGACAACACCGGAGCAGTCGATCAGGAGAACCCCGCGAGGGAACAGTTGAGGCCACTATCCCTGACGGATAGTGGCCTCAACTGTTCCCTCGCGGGGGGGTTGTGAGCAACTCAGCCGGTGAACGGCTTGGCGGAGATGATCTCCACCGTGATCTGCTTGCCGTTCGGGGCGGTGTAAGACACGGTCTCGCCTTCCTTATGTCCGGTGATGGCCGAGCCCAGGGGGGACTTCTCGCTGAAGACATCCAGATCCGAGCCGCCGGCGATCTCACGGGAACCCAGGAGGAACTTCTCCTCGTCCCCGGCGATCTTCGCAACGACCACCATGCCGGGTTCCACGACGCCGTCGTCGGCCGGAGCGGCACCCACCTGGGCATCCCGGAGCAGCACGGTCAGCTGGCGGATGCGGGCCTCGATCTTGCCCTGCTCGTCCTTGGCGGCGTGGTAGCCGCCGTTCTCCTTGAGGTCGCCTTCCTGGCGTGCAGCTTCGATGCGCCCGACGATCTCGGCACGGCCAGGGCCCGAAAGGTGCTCCAGCTCAGCCTTGAGACGGTCGTACGCTTCCTGGGTCAGCCACGCGACGGATGCGCTATTGGGTGTGGACACGTAAGAACTCCTCTTGATCAACTGTCGCAAATAACCCCGCCGACTGGCGGTTGGAAGACCGCACCACCAGTTCAACGGGGCAAAAGGTATTCGCCTAGTGTAGGCAAAGCCCGTGACAAACCAAAGTCACGGGCGCCGGGCGCGGTTCAGCTCTTGGGCCAGCAGCTGTCCACCAGGCCGGAGACGGCCAGGGACTCGGTGCGCAGTGTGATCCGTTGCTGGGTGGTCCTGCCGCTTTCGGCGCCGGCATCGGCTGAGTTCGGCGGGATCTCGACGTACTTCCAGCCGACCACCGCGAACTGGCCGTCCAGCGCCTTCACGGCGCAGATGGCGTCCTCGGTGCGGTCCTTGGAGACCTGGAAGTCGACGACGGCGTAGGACGGGTCATTGGCGACGAAGCCGACGGTCTTGAAATCGACGCTGTTCACGGATGCCACGTTCACGGTCAGGACGGCGGCCAGGCCGCAGGCGACGAGCACTCCTGCCACGATCATGATCAGCTTCGTACGCCGTGTGAGAACCCGCTTCTGGCGGCCGTAGCGATTGGCTAGGCTGGAATCGACAGGCGTTGGGTTCAGGCTCGGCGTCACCACATCATTCTAGTTCCTCGGTCTGAGCACTCCGTACGCGGTCGCCGGGCCGGGCCAAGCCAGGAGGCTTTCCATGAGCGCTGCTGACCGGGTCTCTCCCGCGCCGACCGGCCAGGACCTGCAGCCGTTGCGGATCATGTTCGTCCATGCGCATCCGGATGACGAGTCCAGCAAGGGGGCCGCGACCATGGCCCGGTACGTGGACCAGGGCGCCGAAGTCATGGTCGTCACCTGCACCGACGGCTCCCGTGGAGACATCCAGAACCCCGGCATGGAACAGGCCCCCCACCCGAAACGCGATATGGCGGGCGCACGACGCCTGGAGATGGCCGAAGCCGCTCGTGTCCTCGGCGTCCAGCAGCGCTGGCTCGGCTTCGTGGACTCCGGCCTTCCCGAGGGAGACCCGTTGCCGGCCCTCCCGGACGGGTGTTTCGCCTTGCAGCCACTCGAGGTCGCCTCGGCACCGCTGGTCCGGCTGATGCGTTCCTTCCGCCCGCACGTCGTCGTGGCGTACGACGAGAACGGTGGCTATCCCCATCCCGACCACATCATGGCGCATCGGGTGGCCGTCGAGGCCTATCATGCGGCCGGCGATCCCGCCCAGTACCCCGGAACGGGAGCGGCCTGGCAGCCCAGCAAGCTGTACTACGACTGCGGGCTCGGTCTGGAACGGATGCGCGCGCTGCGTGACGCGGGCCGGGCGGAAGGCCTTGAGGTGATCGGACTCGAATGGATCGACAGCTGGCTGGCGTCCAAGGCGGAGCCGCTGCACCTGCCCACGGCCAAGATCGAGTGCGGCGAGTGGTTCTCGCGGCGCGACGAGGCTCTCAAAGCCCACCGGACGCAGATCGACCCGAACGGCTTCTTCTTCGCCTTCCCGGACGAGTTGCAGCGCAGGGTGTGGCCGTATGAGGAATTCGTCCTCATGCACTCCCGGGTGCCGGCACCCATCCAGGAGACGGACCTCTTCACCGGCCTGCGTTGATTCCCCTCCGCCCGATGGGGCGTGGACGCGGGCCGGGGACCGGTGGAGTCCGGGCGTTCTATCCGGCGTAGAATTAGCGGAGTCCCCCCTGAACCAGAAGGTGTGAAGTGTGAACCAGCTGATCGTGCAACTTGCCAGCGACCCGAGCCCCAGCCCCTTGCCGGGTCTCAAGCCGGGCCTCACGCAGGACATGGTCACCCCGGGTCTTCTGGGGTTCCTCGCCACCGCGTTCATCGTCATCATCATGGCGTTCCTGATCGTGGACATGGTCCGTCGCATCCGTCGCGTGCGGTACCGGGGCGAGAAGGCGGGACAGGAAGCCGAAGCGACCGAAGACCCGGAGTCGCATTCCCGGGAGGCCTGATTCCTGTCAGTGCCGTGGGTTAGCGTGGCCACATGGTCAATCACCTCGAGGGACAGAGCAGTCTCTATCTGCGTCAGCACGCCCACCAGGAGGTGGACTGGCACGTCTTCGGGCCGGAGGCGTTCGCCGAGGCACGGGAGCGGGATGTGCCGGTCTTCCTCTCCATCGGCTACGCGGCGTGCCATTGGTGCCATGTCATGGCGCACGAGTCGTTCGATGATGCCGCCGTCGCGGCGTACCTGAATGCACATTTCGTGCCCATCAAGGTGGACCGTGAGGAGCGTCCCGAGGTGGACGCCGTCTACATGACGGCGACCCAGGCCCTGACAGGGGAGGGCGGCTGGCCCATGAGCGTCTTCGCTTTGCCGGATGGGCGGGCCTTTTTCGCGGGCACCTATTTTCCGCCCTCCCCGCGAGGGGGAAGGCCGTCCTTCTCGCAATTGCTGACGGCGGTGCGGGAGGCCTGGGCGGACCGCAGGACGCAGTTGGAGGATCATGCGAGCCGGCTGGCTGCAGGTCTGGGCGACTACGCCACCGCCGTGCGGATCGGCGCGTCCACGGCGTCGGATCTCGGCGCGCAAGACCTGGACGCCGCGGTGGCGCAACTTGAACAATCGGAGTCTCGGGACGGCGGATTCGGCACAGCGCCCAAGTTCCCGCCCAGTCCTCTGCTGCCGTTCCTCACCACCTATGCCGCCAGCGGCAGGCCCGAGTCGGTCCGGGCGGCCGCCGTTTCGGCGCGGACTCTGGCGGCCATGGCCCGTTCGGCATTGCGGGACCAGCTCGACGGAGGGTTCTGCCGGTACTCGGTCACGGCGGATTGGTCTGTGCCGCACTTCGAGAAGATGCTCTACGACAACGCCCTGTTGTTGCGCGCCTATACGGGGCATCTGAGGCTCTTGCGTTCCCCCGAAGGCTCGGCACTGCGGGGTGGCCTGGAAGCGATCTTTCCGCTCGCCGAGGTGCAGCGGGTGATCGAGGGGCTGGCCGGGTTCCTCTGCGTCTCCGCGGCGGATGGCGGGCTGACGGATCCGGCGGGAGCGGCCTTTCTTTCCGCCGTGGATGCGGACTCTCAGCCGTCGGCGGAGCAGCTTCGGCGTGCCGCCCTGACGGAAGCAGGTCTTCACGAGCGGGAAGGCGCCTTCTCGCTGTGGACTCCGGACGAGCTGTCGGAACTGCTGGGCGAGGACGACGGCGGCTTGCTGGCAGACCTCATGAACGTGCGGTCCCAGGGAACGGTCTCCGCTCTCGGTTCCCCCTTGCATCCCGGTGCCGAGCTCGACGTCGACGGCCTGACCATCCTGGACCGGGCCCGCCCCGTTCTTCTCGCGGCCCGGGCGGAACGCCCGCACCCGGCGGTGGATGACAAGGTGGTGGCCGCTTGGAATGCCATGGCGATCACGGCCTTCGCCGAGGCCGGCGCATCGATGGAGCGCAGCGACTGGATCGAGCGGGCCGTCGAAGCAGCGGAGAATCTCCGCCGGGTGCACTGGGACCAGACGACTCTGACCCTGTACCGGGTGTCGCATGCGGGGCTCAGAGGACCCATTCCGGGTCTCCTGGAGGACTACGCCCACGCGCTCGACGCTTCCCTGGCGTTGTATTCCGCCACGGGTGACATCTCCTGGTACTCCTGGGCCCGTGATCTCGCAGCGGCTGTCGATGACGGATTCCTGGGGAGCGACGGTTTGCTCAATGAGGACCAGCGGCACGGTGATGCCGCCTCAGACGCGCTGAGAGCGGCCTATGGTGGTGCCTCGCCGGTCGAGGCCTCTGACGGGGCTACACCTGCACCGGCAAGCGTGCTGGCCGGTGCCTGGCTCAGGCTCGCCTCTCTGAACGGGGAATCCACGCTGCTGGACAGGGCTCTGGCCGTTGCGAATCAGGCCGCTGCCGCGGTCGAAGGGCAGCCGCGGGTCAGCGGAGCCGCGAACGCGGTGCGGCTGGTGGGACTCCTGGGCGGCCTTGAAGTCGCGGTCGTCTCAGAGGGGGACCCCGGCGAACTCCTCGCCACGGCGTGGCGCAGCGCACGGCCCGGCCTCACGGTGGCCTGCGGCCGTGGTGACAACGGGGTGCCGCTGTTCGAGGGGCGTCCGGCTCCCGCCACGGGAGCCCTGGCCTATGTATGCCGTGACATGGTGTGCAGGGCGCCGGTGTCCACGGTTCCTGAGCTGGAAGCCGCCTTGGCGGCGGAGAGTCTCAGCTGAAGACCAGATTGGCCAGGACAAGGCACACAGCGGTGCCGGCGAGCATGCTCAGGACTGCATTCTTCCGCCACCAGTGAACCAAAGCGGTCACGAGAATGCCGGCCAGTTCGGGGACCCCGTGGGAGGACGACGAGAAATCGACTCCGCTGACGGCGTATGCGAAAAGGATGAGAAGAGCGCCCAAGGGCATCCAGACCCGGATGTCGGCCAGGAACGCCGAATCCTTCAGAGCCCCCTTGAGCGCGAAGGGGATCGCCCGCAGTGCGAAGGTCACGGCGGCTGCTGCGGTCACGCCCAGCAGCAGATAAGAGACGTCAGGCATGGTCTGTCTCGCGATCGTCGTCTGAAACGGTGCCCGGCGTGCGGCGCCGGCGGGTCTGCAGGCCGTGGCGGACCAGCAATGTCAGGAAGAACAGGCACAGCGAGACGAGAAGCATCTGCTGGGGCGCCACGAGGAGGGCCACCGCAGCCGAGCCTCCTGCCAGAAGGATCAAGGACAACTCCGGCCGGGCCCGGATGGCGTCGATGGCCAGGACCGTGAACAGGGAGACCATGAGGAACCCAAGACCTTTGACCTGGCCCAGGAAGCCGGAGCCGAGTAGGGCGCCGAGCACTGAGCCACCCACCCAGGAGAGCTGAAGAAGAACCTGGGTCCAGAGAATCTGCGACGAGGTGGCCTTCTCGCCCCGGCGCCCCGAGAGCAGTGCGAAGGCCTCATCGCAGAGGGCGAAAATGCTGTAGGCCTTCGCCGGTCCGCCCTGAACCCGGTCCAAGGGGAAGGAGAAGCCATAGAACAAGTGCCGCGAATTCACCAGGAACGCGGTGGCAGCGATGCTCAGGACAGGAGTGGACGCTGCGAGCAGTCCGACCAGGATGAACTCCACGGAACCAGCGAAGACCAGCCCGGAGAGCAGCGGTGCCAGCCACCAGGGCAGTCCGTTGCTCGTGACCAGCACCCCGAGCCCCATGCCGAGGGGAACGAAACCGAGGCAGACCACGCCGGCTTCGGACACGGCTGCCCGGAAACCGGAGCGGGGTGGGGGATCGGCGGGAATTCGGTGGTCCGTGGACATCTCTCCATCTTAGGGAAGTCTCGGAGCAATATGAGGTCAAGCTATTGCGAAGCTTTAGGGCAGAGAGCAATATTCCACTATGGATTCAATTGATCGAGCAATCATTGATCTGCTCCATTGGGACGGGCGCATGAGCAATCAGGAACTCGCGGAACGCGTCGGGCTGACGCCTGCCCCGTGTCTTCGCCGCGTGCGCAGGCTCGAAGCGGACGGCGTGATCACCGGGTACGGCGCCATGCTGGATCCCGCAGCACTCGGCCGCGGCTTCGAGGTGATCGTGTACGCGGATCTCGTGGCCAAGGATCTCGCCACCGTCGAAGCATTCGAAGCGCGCTTGGCCGGCATGCCCGAGGTACTGGAACTCCGGAGGATGTTCGGCATCCCCGATTACTTCATCCGAGTCGGGGTGGCGGACCTCGGCGCGTACGAGCGTTGGCTGACCGCGCGGCTGATGGGGGATCCCGCCATCTCCCGGGTGGACTCCCGTCTCACGATGAAGGTGCTCAAAGCCGTGCGTTGAGGCCGACGCCCGACGGCGGCTGCCGGCCACTGCTGCTCGCGCCCGCCCGATGAGGCGAGCGGCGGTCCGGTCGCCGTCGTCGTCCGGGAACAGCGCTGCCCGGCCCGTGCGGACACGGACCGGGCAGCTGAGGGAGGGTTACTTCTTGGGGGAGGGCCGGTTGGCCACCACCGGGGCTGCTCCTGTGAAGCCCCGGCGGTCCTCGGCGATCTGATGGATGCGCTGCCGGCAGGCGAACCAGCCGGCCACCATGAGGGCGCAGGCGACGGCCGTCGCGGCCAGCGTCCAGGGCGAGTCGATGAAGACCATGATCAGGACCAGCACCAGGAAGACCAGGGTTACGTACCCGGTGTAGGGAGCACCCGGCATCCGGAAGGCCGGCCGTGTCAGCCAGCCCTTCGCAGCCCAGCGCTGCAATTGGATCTGACAGAGGATGATGGTGGCCCAGGAGGCGAGGATGCCGACCGAGGCCACGTTCAGCACGATCTCGAAAGCCTGGCCCGGCACCAGGTAGTTCAGCGGGACACCGAGCAGCGAGACGACGGCGGTGATGGCGATGCCGCCGTAGGGGACGCCCGCCTTGTTCATCCGGAGGGCGAACTTCGGGGCCGAACCGGCGGCCGCCATGGACCGCAGGATGCGGCCCGTGGAATAGAGCCCCGCATTCAACGAGGACAGTGCCGCGGTCAGGACCACCAGGTTCATGATGGAATCCATGCCCTGGACCCCGATGGATCCGAAGAACGTCACGAAGGGGCTCACTCCGCTCTGATACGCCGTGTACGGCAACAGCAAGGAGAGCAGGATGATCGAGCCGACATAGAACACGGCGATGCGGAAGACCACGGAGTTGATGGCCTTCGGCATGATCTTCTCCGGGTTCTGGGTCTCACCGGCCGCGGTGCCGACCAGCTCCACGGAGGCATAGGCGAACACCACACCCTGCATGAGCAGGATCATCGGGAGCATGCCGTTGGGGAAGATCCCGCCATGATCGGTGATCAGGGAGAAACCGGTCGGTGCACCTGTGGGGGTGCCGAAGATGACGAACCAGATGCCGATGAGCAGGAACGACACCAGGGCCACGACCTTGATGAGGGCGAACCAGAATTCCAGCTCACCGAACACCTTGACGGACACCAGGTTCAGGGCGAGGACCACCACGAGGGCGATCAGGGCCCAGGCCCACTGCGGGACGGCGCCCATCCACGGCACGTAACGGCCGAAGAAGTTCATGTAGAGGGCGGCGGCCGTGGTGTCCACGATGGTGGTCATGGCCCAGTTGATCCAGTAGAACCAGCCCGAGACGAACGCGGCCTTCTCACCGAAGAACTCGCGGGCGTAGGAGACGAAGGAACCTGAGGAGGGGCGGTGCAGGACGAGCTCGCCCAGGGCCCTCAGGATGAGGAAGACGAAAGCGCCGCAGAGGGCGTAAGCGAAGACCAGGGACGGACCTGCGGCGGCCAGGCGCCCGCCGGCGCCCATGAAGAGTCCGGTGCCGATGGCGCCACCGATGGCGATCATCTGCACCTGACGGTTCTTCAGGCCCTTGTGGTAGCCCGCCTCTTCGGCGTGCAGGACGTGATCCGTGCTGTGGGCGTGGCCACCGTCCTCGACGTGGTCAGGGATGGCGTTGCGAGGGGTAGGGGTTCCGGGGGAGGACATGTCGGCGTCCTTTCGGTATGGACCGGCGAGGCCGGATGAACTGGGGAGGGTGTGGCGGAGGCCCGGCGTCAGGAGGAGAGGTTCGCCAGCCGCTCCGGCTTGAGGAGCTCCTCGAGCCGTTCGGCGGAGAGCAGCCCGCGCTCCAGCACGAGCTCGGCGACGCCGCGTCCCGAAGCGAGTGCCTCCTGGGCGATCGAGGTGGCGGCGGCGTAACCCAGGTAGGGGTTCAGCGCCGTGACGAGGCCGATCGAGTGCTCCACCGTGGACCGCAGATGAGCGGTGTTCGCGGTGATGCCTTGCACGCAGCGGGACGTGAGGGTCCGGCAGGCTGATTCCATGTGCGTGATGCTCTTGTGGAGGCTGTGCACGATCACCGGCTCGAACGCATTGAGCTGCAGCTGTCCGGCTTCGGCCGCCATGGTGACGGTGACGTCGTTGCCGATCACCTCGTAGGCGACCTGGCTGACCACCTCCGGGATCACGGGGTTGATCTTGCCCGGCATGATCGAGGACCCGGACTGGACTGCGGGAAGGTTGATCTCACCGAGCCCGGCGCGCGGGCCGCTGGAAAGCAGTCGCAGATCGTTGCAGATCTTCGAGAGCTTCACGGCGACTCGCTTGAGGACACCGGAGAGGTGGACGAAGGCGCCCATGTCGGAGGTGGCCTCGATCAGGTCCGGCGCCGTGACGAGAGGGAGACCGCTCGCGGCCGCGACGTGCCGGCACGCGGATGCCGCGTAGCCGACCGGTGCATTCAGACCGGTGCCGATGGCGGTGGCGCCCAGGTTGATTTCATACATCAGCCGCGCGGATTCCCGCAGCCGCTCAAGATCTTCGCCGATGGTGACGGCGAAACTGCCGAACTCCTGTCCCAGTGTCATGGGGACGGCGTCCTGAAGCTGGGTGCGGCCCATCTTGACGACCGTGCGGAACTCGGCGGACTTCGCCTGGAATGCCTGCCGCAGTCCTTCCAGAGCGTCGAGGAGTCCGTCGATGCCACGGGCGGTCGCGATGCGGACCGCCGTCGGGTAAACGTCGTTGGTGGACTGGCAGAGGTTGACGTGATCGTTGGGGTGCACCGTGGCGTAGTCGCCGTGTGGCTGGCCCAAGATCTCCAGCGCACGGTTCGCGATGACCTCGTTGGCGTTCATATTGGAGGACGTCCCTGCGCCGCCCTGGATCACGTCCACGACGAACTGGTCATCCAGCTTGCCCGCCATCACGTCCAGGCAGGCCGCCTCGATGGCTTCGCCGCGCTCGGCGTCGAGCAGCCCGAGCTCGCGGTTGGCTCGCGACGCTGCGAGCTTCACGGCTGCCAGGGCATGCACCAGGTGCGGATTGCTGGACAGGCGCTGGCCCGTGATCGGGAAGTTCTCCACGGCGCGCAAGGTGTGGACCCCCCAGTAAGCGGACTGCGGGATGTTGCGGTTGCCCAGGAGATCGTGCTCGCTGCGGAATCCTTCCGTGGGGGCTTCATCGGCCACGGGGATGGGTGCCAGGGTCATGGGTTGTCCTCTCGGTTCTGTTCCGTGCTGAGGTGATCGGGAAAAGCGGATTCCAGGGCTGTCAGGGTGCCACGCACCATGCCACCCCCGAGGATCGGCGGGCTGGCGAGCCCATCGACGCCGCTGACGTCGACGCCGAGGCTGAGCAGCGTGCGCACCGCGACGGGCATCCGTGCGCGGTCTCCTCCGTCGGAGATCTTGACGGCGACGCCGCGCCCGTCCGGCAGACCGATCAGTTGCACGCCCTCGAAGCCGTCCTTGGCCAGGGCACCCGGCAGGCCGCGCATCAGCGCTGTGACGTCCCGGCCCTCGCCGGCCACCATCTCGGGGTTGCGCATCATGGCGCGCGCGACGACGGCCGCTGCCGCCTCGACGTCGTCGTCGGCCTCGGTGCCGGCGGCCAGCCCGGCCATCCGGCCGTAGCCGCGCGCCATGGCGGTGAGGCTGAGCGCCGGAAGAGGGGTCCCGCAGCCGTCGGTGGACCATTGGGCGGGTTCTTCACCGGTCAGGGCCGTGACCGTACGGGCCACGAGCTGCTGGAGCGGGTGGCCCGGGTCGAGATAGCTTTCCAGGGGCCAGTCGTTCAGCGTGCAGGTGCCGACCATCGCCGCGTGCTTGCCGGAGCAGTTCTGGCAGATCCGGTCCGCCGCTCCGCCTGCGCGAAGCCACTCTTCCCGTTCCGCGACACCGTAGGGCAGGTCCCGGGTGTTGCGGAGTGCGTCGATGCCGAGCCCGTGACGACGCAGGATCTCCACGGCTCCCGCGCGGTGTGCCGCGCCGCCGCTGTGGCTGGCCGCGGCGAGTGCCAGGAGGTGCTCGGGGAGGTCGAGCCCTGCCAGGACCATGGCGACCGCCTGGAACGGCTTGAGCGAGGAACGCGGGTAGAACGGTGTTGCCGGATCTCCGGCACCGAACAGGAGCGACCCGTCGGGGGCGGTTGCCGCCAGGGATCCGTAGTGGACGCCTTCGATCCGCTGGTCGCGGCTGAACGCGGCCAGTGGGACGTGGACGGGGAGATGTGCCATGCGTTGTCTTCCTGATACGGGAGTGGGCGGGGTCAGTGCTGTTCGAGGGAGTCCAGGGCTCGTGCGACGGCTGCGAGGTGGTCTCTCATGGCCTCGGAGGCTCGTTCGGGAGAGCCGGAGGCGATCGCGTCGAGGATGATCTGATGCTCGCGATTGGAAGTGTGCTCGCGGTCGGCCACGAGGTTGAGAGTGCTGGACTGCTTGGCCAGAGCCTCGCGCAGATCATTCACCACCGTTTCGAAGACCTTGTTGCCGCTGGCGCGCGCGATCTGGAGGTGGAACGCGGAGTCGAGCGAAACCCAGGCCTCGACGTCGTTCTCGGCGAGCATGTCCTCGTGAATGCTCCGGAGCAGTTCAAGATCCTCGGCGTCGTGGCGTTCGGCGGCGAGTGCGGCGGCGGGGATTTCGATGTGCGGCCTGGCCTCGGTCAGGTCCCGGGCGGAGTACCGGCCGAGGACGAGGTCTGAGGAGACCCGGTCCGAGATGATGAACGTTCCTTTGCCGGTGCGCGTTTCGGTCAGCCCGAGTGCGGAGCACGAGCGCAGCGCTTCGCGGATGACGGAACGGCTGACTCCGTAGCTGGCGGAGAGCGCGGCTTCGGACGGGAGTTTGTCGCCGACGGCGATCCGGCCTTCCTCGATGTCGCTGCGCAGTGCGGTGAGGACCGCTTCCTGAGCGCTGACACGGGCCAGCGGGCCGGGACCGGGGCGCAGTCGCCCCGGGGACGATGCTGTCCGGCTGTCTGACAGGTTCACCGTATGAGTATGGGCGCCGTCACAAGGTGGTGTCAATCACGCCGGGTCGGGAAGGCGGCGTGGCGTGCCGGTCAGCGCAGGACGCTCAGGAAGATCGCGACCAGATGGCAGGCGAAACCCAGCACGGTGAAGGCGTGGAAGAGTTCGTGGAAACCGAAGAAATGATAGCTGAAGTTGGGGCGCTTCAAGCCGTAGAACACCGCTCCGGCTATGTAGAAGGCGCCGCCGCAGCACACCAGGATCGCGGCAGGAATGCTCGCGGCGAAGAACTCCGGAATGAAGAAGAGCGCGCCGCAGCCGAGGGCGACATAGATGGGCACGTAGAGCCAGCGCGGGGCATGAATCCAGAGAAGGCGGAACGCGACGCCGGCCAGGGCGCCGCCCCAGATGAGCCACAGCAGCATGACCGCCGTCGGGCGATCCAGCAGCGTCCAGGCCAGCGGAGTGTAACTTCCGGCGATCACCAGCATGATGTTGGTGTGGTCGAGCCGTTTCAGTACGGCCTTGACGCGAGGGTTCCAATTGCCCCGGTGATACACCGCGCTGACGGTGAACAACAGCAGTCCCGTCAGGGTGTAAACGGCTGAGGCGATCTTGCGATCCGGGGTGGGTGCCAGGCAGATGAGCACGATTCCGGCTGCCAGGGCCAGAGGCGCGGCCGCCGCGTGGATCCAGCCTCGCCAGGCGGGCTTGATGGCCAGCAATTGAGCTCGGTCCGAGAGGGCGGCGGGGGATGAGACGGGAGGAAGAGGTGCAGCGGTCCGCATCTTTCAATGCTAACTTACGCTCCCGTAGGTTACTAGTGAGTAACCTTGGCCTGCCCTGGAAGAGCCGTCCCAAGCGGTAGCCTTGTGCCAGGCAGTCCCGCGGCGCGGGGTACGCGCGAACGGGAAGAGGTGCAGGGCCGCATGAGTGTGCAGGATTTCCTCTACGGCATGTACGAACGCCGTCTGGAACGCAGTCTGGCGGCCGATCGGATCCCGGCGCACATCGGTGTGATGGTGGACGGCAACCGGCGCTGGGCCAAGCAGTTCAACGCGCCCAGCAGTCGTGGGCACCAAGCGGGCGCGGACAAGATTCTTGAATTCCTGCACTGGTGCCAGGAGATCGGCGTCAAGGTCGTCACGCTGTACATGCTCTCCACGGACAATATGAGCCGTTCTTCGGATGAGCTGGACGAGCTCATGGCCATCATCGCGAACACGCTGGACCGGCTGGACGAGGACGAGAACATCTCGGTGCACGCGATGGGCGCCCCGGAGCTCCTTCCGGACTACCTCGCCGAACGGCTGAGCCGGCTCACTCACAAGACGCCGGTGAAGGAAGCCGTGCACGTCAACGTCGCCGTCGGGTACGGTGGGCGCCGCGAGATCGTCGACGCCGTCCGGGCCCTGATGAAGGACGGTGCGGGCCGTGGGGAGACCCTTGAAAGCCTGTCCACTTCGCTCTCCGTGGAAGACATCTCCCGCTTCTTGTACACCGCGGGCCAGCCCGATCCGGACCTGGTGATCCGCACCTCCGGCGAGCAGCGGCTCTCCGGCTTCCTCATGTGGCAGAGCGCCTACAGCGAGTTCTACTTCTGCGAAGCGCTCTGGCCGGCGTTCCGCAAGGTCGACTTCCTGCGGGCGTTGCGTGACTACGCGGGACGTCAGCGGCGCTTCGGCGCTTGACCTTCTCCAGGGCTCTCCCGGAACGCACTTTTCTTTCCCCATTTGCGTGCTCAGTCGGTGCGGGCAATTCGGTGAAACACCCGCAACAACTGAGCACGCAACGGGGGTGCGCCTAGTCGCCGTATCGCTCCCGGTACTCGGACTCCAGCATGCCGAGCACGATCTTGTCGTGGAATCCGGAGCGGTGGAACACGGCGTCGCGCTCCCGCCCCTCCTCCACGAAACCGAGTGAGCGGTAGAGCCGCAAAGCGCGCTCATTGAATGACCAGGTGTCCAGCGCCACCTTGTGAGCAGCCATCTCCTCGAAGGCCACCCGGAGCATCACCCGCAGAGCGTCACCGCCGTACCCCTGACCTTGGTACCGGGGACCGATCATGATGGCGATCCGCGCGGTCCGGACCCGGGGATCCATGCCCCACGCCGTGATGTGACCGACCAGATCACCGTCTTGTGACATCTCTCCGCCCTGGGACACGATGCTGAAACCAGCGGCGCGCATCGTGTCGTTCTTGCTCCACTGGCGGAACAGCTCTTCCGAGTCCTCGGTGGGGATGGGCGAGGTCGTGTAGCGCTGCAAGACTGCGAGCCCGGAGTCGTTCCACCAGCCCGAAAGCTCTGGAAGGTCCTCGGGGAGCAAGCCCCGCAAGACCGTCAATTCGCCCTTGTAGAGGCCGTCCGCCCATTCCTGCATCGTCGTCGTTGCCATCCTGCCAGCCTAGTGCGCGCCCCGGCGGCCGTGTCGTGTGGTCAGTCGTGGCGGGAGATCCCGCGGCGAACCCGCCACAACTGAGCACGCGACGGCGGAGGAGCATCGCCGTTCACGGAAAATTAACGCGTGAGTTGCCGTGGCGGCTGTCGAGGCGGAGCCGCCGGGGTTAGCGTGGTCCTAACGCCGGGGAACCCTCCCGGCGCCACGGGAGGCCATCCATGGAGCGAGAAATCGCACCAGCTGTGGGGGAGGCCGGAACCGGCCTCCGGGCCGACCGCCTCACCTAGAGAAATCCGGGCGAGAGCCCGGGTCTGGAGTTGATGTGGCTATTTCCGATGTGACCACCGCGAACGACACGGCGCAGGGCACCGGTGCGACGAAGGGCACCGCGAAGAAAGCTACCTCTGGCACCGCGCGAGGGCGTTCCACGAAGGGAACGATCCCGGACGCCGCCCCGACTGGCCGCAGCTTCGTGATCGACACCTCTGTTCTGCTCTCGGATCCAAGGGCGCTGCTGCGTTTCGCCGAACATGAGGTGATCGTCCCGGTGGTCGTGATCGCCGAGCTCGAGG
The DNA here is from genome assembly GCF_044748305.1 of Arthrobacter sp. NPDC090010. Classification (NCBI taxonomy): domain Bacteria; kingdom Bacillati; phylum Actinomycetota; class Actinomycetes; order Micrococcales; family Micrococcaceae; genus Arthrobacter; species Arthrobacter sp. NPDC090010. The sequence continues at coordinate 206,175 of NZ_JBIVFT010000004.1, read as the reverse complement.
GCAAACGCCACGATCCCGAGCTGGGGTACTTCGCCCGGAAGGCGCTGCGGCTGCTCGACGATCTGCGCGTGGAGCACGGAAGCCTCAACCGCCCGATCCCACTCGGGAACGAGGGCGGCACCCTGCGCGTGGAGCTGAACCACATCAGCGCAGAGGTGCTTCCCGCAGGCTTCCGTTCCGGCGACAACGACTCGCGCATCCTCGCCGTGGCAAAGAACCTGGCCGACGAAGGGCACGACGTCACCGTGGTGTCCAAGGACCTGCCCATGCGCGTCAAAGCCTCCGCCATGGGACTCACGGCGGATGAATACCGTAACGAACTGGTCAAAGACACCGGATGGACCGGTCTCTCCGAGCTGGATGTCAGCGAGGAGGAAGTCTCCGCCCTCTACGGTCACGAGCCGGTGCTCATCCCTGCGGCCGCCGAACTGCCGGTGAATACCGGCCTGGTCATGCTCTCACCCCGCGGCTCCGCCCTGGGCCGGGTCGGCGCCGACAAGCAGGTGCGTCTGGTCAAGGGTGACCGGGATGTCTTCGGCCTGCATGGACGCTCCGCCGAGCAGCGACTGGCCATCGACATGCTCATGGACCCGTCGATCGGCATCGTCTCGCTGGGCGGCCGGGCCGGCACCGGCAAATCGGCACTGGCCCTGTGTGCCGGTCTGGAAGCCGTGCTGGAACGCCAGGAACACCGCAAGGTGGTGGTCTTCCGGCCGCTCTACGCCGTGGGCGGTCAGGAACTGGGTTACCTCCCCGGCACTGAGTCGGAGAAGATGAACCCCTGGGCCCAGGCGGTCTTCGACACTCTTGGTGCGTTGGTGTCCCAGGAAGTGGTGGAGGAGGTCATGGACCGGGGCATGCTGGAGGTTCTGCCTCTGACACACATCCGCGGCCGCTCCCTGCACGATTCCTTCGTGATCGTGGACGAGGCGCAGTCCCTGGAGAAGAACGTCCTGCTCACCGTGATGAGCCGCATGGGACAGAACTCGAAGATCGTCCTCACGCACGACGTCGCGCAGCGCGACAACCTGCGCGTCGGGCGTCACGACGGCGTCGCCGCCGTCGTCGAGACCCTCAAGGGGCATCCGCTCTTCGCGCACATGACGCTGACACGGAGCGAGCGCTCGCCGATCGCCGCGCTGGTCACGGAACTGCTGGAGGGCGCCGAGATCTGAGCCCTTGTCTGCTCGCGAGGTTACAGCTCACGCCCTCAAGATACGGTTTTTAGGGTGTCAGCTGTAACTTCGCGGGTGCTCAGTGGGCCGGATCGAGCCCGATGAAACGGGCCAGTGGCTCGTGCCCGGCGACGCTCAATTGCCAATCGGGGCGGCGGAAATCCGCTGCATTGAGGCGAAGCTGCTGAATCTCGGCCGGACCTTCCGCGGAGGGTTCGCGGTGTACACCGTTGTCCCGGTAACCGAGGGAGTGCGAGACCCCGAGCGATGGCTGGTTCCAGACCGCCGCAGACGACTCCGCGACGTCGGCGCCCAGGAAGTCGAAGGCGTAGATCAGGATCGCCGCGCGCATCTCCTTCCCGAGTCCCTGCCCTTGCGATGACTTCCGGATCCAGGAACCGCTCTTCACCACTTTGAAGGCCGCGAAGTCCGTGGCCATGAGGGACTGGGAACCGATCAGCTCGCCCTCGTGCCAGATCCCGAAAGCCAGTTCCCATCGTTCCTGCGCGAAGCCGCTGCGCGTACTCCAGTGGAACCGGGCGGTGTTCGCCGGAAGCTGTTCCGCGGGCGCTTCGGACCAGGGCACGGAGAACGGCGACTTCCCGGGTTCGTGGATGCCGCTGCGGACGGCTTCGATGAGAGGTGCCATGTCCTCGTCGCGGAGCACGCGCAATTCGAGGCGCGGGGTACGCAGGACGAGGCCGAAGGGCGGGAAGATCTCCTCGAGTGACAGCATGGCCACGAGTCTAGCCAGCGGAGCGGCGTGCAGGCGGCTGTGGACGGCCGATTGCCGGAGGACCGCGCCGGAACTAGAGTCAGGGCCATGCTGACACGGATCGCTCAGTTCTGGGGGCTCGGTCAGGGCTGGGCGCTGGCCGCTGCGATCCTGCTGCTGCTGGCTGCTGTGGTGTTCGTTCTGGCCGGGGCACGCCTGGCCTGGATCGATGCCCGTACCAAACTGTTGCCCAATAGAATCGTCTTCCCGTGGGCGTGGGCTGCCGGTGCGTTACTGCTGGCAGCGTGCCTTTGCGCGGGCCTCGCGGTTCGTGAGGTGCACTGGTTCGCCTACGCCCCCTTGTCCGGGCAGGCCATCAGCCCGGGTGGATTCATCGTGACCGGCACGCCGGGTTCAGCCGAGTTCGAGCGGTCCCTGGACGAACAGCTGGGAGAGCTTGCAGCCCCCATTGCAGGCATCTGGGGTTTGCGCGTTCTGGCAGGCGGAGCGCTCTCCTGGCTCGGCTACTTCCTGCTGAGGGTGGTGTACCCGAGGGGAATGGGCTTCGGCGATGTGAAGCTCGCGGGGGTGCTCGGCCTCTATCTGGGCTACCTCGGCTGGTGGCCGATGCTCCTGGGACCGCTGGTCGCGTTCATCCTCGGTGGTGTGTTCTCCGCCGTGCTCCTGGTCACCCGGAAGGCCACCCGGACGAGTCACATCCCGTTCGGCCCCTTCATGATCACAGGTGCTGCTCTCGTGATGCTTCTGCCGGTCTGAGTCCCTCGCCTGGTTCACCGGAAGCGCGAGATCCAGGTGGTCGTCGCAGTCCTGCGCTCAGAGCGTCGCCAGATAGTCGCGCACCCTCTGCCCGAGGTCGAGCTCCCGCTTCGTCAAGGCGTCTACCAGACCGCCCAGGCGCTCGACGTCGAAGGCATGGGCTTCCTGGCCGCGTGCCCTGCGGTGACGGGTCTCCAGTTCCTCGCATCGCCGCAGCGCCAAGGTCTGTGCCCGGACGCGAAGCCGCCGGTCCTCCAGTTCCGGCGCCCCATCGCCGACTTCGGCGGTCACGGCATTCAGAGCCGCCGAATCCTCCCCGAGGAACAGGCCTTCCAGCTCGGTGCGGATCTCACGCAGCCGCCGGTCGTTCTCCTTCCGGGAGACCGTGCGGTCACGACGGCGCCGGCTGACGGCGGACGGGATGGCCAGCAGAAGGCCTGCCAGCAGAACGGCCCCGGTTCCGACACCGACCTTGGTGGCCTGTGATTCGGTCCAGGCGGGCTTGCCGAGACTCGTCGCCAGGTCCTGTTTGAGTCGGTAGACCGGCGCGTAGGGGATGAACCTGGGCCGCTCAGCAGTGTCGCTGCCGCTATTGCCCAGGTACTTCCCGGAAAGGCGCGGCGCCGCGGTGGGCCCCCAGGCGAGACCGATCTCGCGATACTCGCCCTGTCCGACGGGACGCACCACGTTCACCATCACGTCCGGGTACAGATCGCCCGTGGCAGGGTCGACCAGTTCCGGGTACCGGCTGAACGCGGTGCGCAGCAGTTCGGAGCTGCGGGCCAGCTTCAGTTCCTTGAACCGCCGTCCGCTCGAATACTTGTCGGGCTTGGCCTCGACGACGACGTCCTCCTCCGGAGCCGCCGGGATTTCGAGGACGGCCAGACGCCAGGGGACGAAGGCTCGCACCTCGGCGGCTGCGGCGTCGGCCTCCGGAATGCCCTCCCAACCCGCACCGGTGGGAAGCGAGACGTAGTGCACCGTCTTGTTCTGCCCGAGGACGGTTCCGGCGATGAGAGCGCCCTGGGTGCCGAGGACGATCACCAGTACCAGAGCGCCCAGCACGATGGCCGGCTTCCACGACATGGGCCGCTGCCCGCTCTCAGGCCGATCCGCTCTCCACCACGGCGTGCGTGGCCCTTGGCCAGGACGCAACGCCGGGGTGATGCCGAGGTCTGCCCTGGTCTCCACCCACCACTCGTCCAGGCCGTCCAGGCTCAGGAAGGCATCCCCACCACTCCAGGGACTCCTGCCAGGCACTTCCTCGGAGGCCAACGCCCGGAGCAGGGGCGGTCCTGGACGTTGCGCGGAGAGCTCTGCGACCCGGCGCAGTGCGGAATCCCGGTCCAGCCGGGGAGCCGGCCCCAGGCCCGCAAGCAGTGCACTGCGCAAAGCCTCAGAAGTGCGCCGTGCGGCGTCGGTCAGCAGAGCCACTGTTTGTTCCTCGTCGGCTGCGCCCTCCGAAATGGCGGAGTTCCAGCGGGCGCCGACCGGCAGCAAGGCGGCCCTGACGCCTTCGAGGCTTTCGATCGCGGCGGCCAGCTCACCCTCCACGGGGATGCCGCCCTCTGCGGCAAGGGTCCGCACGTGATCGGCGGCCTCCACATAGGGACGGGCATTAGAGTCCCAGGCGACGGATGCGGCGGGCGAGTCGAGCAACAGCGCCGTGCCCTGGACGACGCCGTCGTCCAATTCATCCAGTCCGGATGTGGAGCGGCGGAATGCCGCAGCGTCCTCCTGGCTCAGGTCGGCCATGGTCGGCATGCCACGGGGGAGGCGTTCGTAGAGACCCGCTTCGGATCGGGTGAGCTCCAGAGACCGTTCGCTGACCTGGGCTGCAGCGTCCTTCAGACATCGCACCGTCCGGGTGTCGGGCAGATCGTCGAGTTGTTCTGAAGCCAGCCGGGTCAGTTCGAGGTCGAGCGTCACCGTGGCGAGATGCCGGGAGCCGACGGCGAGATCGTGCCACAGTTTCCGGGCATCGCGTGACCGGGCCGCATGGCGCCGTGCGAGCAGAACGGTGCCGAGAGCGCCCGCCAGGGTGATTGCGAGCCACGCCAGCGGCGTGCGGTTGAGGGCTTGCGACTGCGCGTCGACGGCAGCCCTGGCGGCCAGTGCCACGGCCCCGGCACGCTGTCCTGCGTGATAGGCGTTGGAGAAGGCGTCCCGCACCATGTCGTCGCCGTCCGGCTCGTAGTTCTCCTCATTGTGGGGGACCGGGAGCCAGTTCTTCTGGACCCGCGCGCCCGCGAAGGTGCCGTTGACGACGACCGCGACAGTCCCGGCCTGGGGATCCGAGCACTGCGGGGCGGTTTCTGCGTCGCACACCAGGATCCTGGTGTGCTCGTACGCCTTCAGCTCGCCGCCGAGAGCCGCCCGTACCTGTTCCGCCGTCACCACGGTCCCACGGACCTCCACCGTGACGGTCTCCGTGGGGATGTTCAGGACGACCCCGATCAGAGCCATCAGGCCCGTCAGACCGCCGAGAACGATCGCCGCCCACGGGCGCGTCCGGTACGGATACTTCTTCTGCTGCCCTGCCACTGGTCCCCTGAGCGTCCGGAAGCGTGAGTGTTGTCCCGCTCACCTTACTCATTACTCAAAATGCTTGCCGAATCCGGAAAACGAACGACGACGGCGGGTGGCCACCCGCCGTCGTCGTTCGGTACTGCTCAGCCGCGTGGCCGAGCGTCAGTGGTTCAGTACTTGCCGGTCATGGTGGTCACATCGAGAGCCTTGTCCAGGATCTCCTCGGTGACCTTGCCTTCGCCCTCGCCGACGAAACCGAGCTTCTCGGTGGCCTGGCGGATGGTCAGACCCTCCTTGACGGCGGTCTTGGCGATCTTGGCGGCGTTCTCGTAGCCGATGTACTTGTTCAGCGGGGTCACGATGGACGGGGACGCCTCAGCCAGGAAGCGGGCGCGCTCGGCGTTGGCGCTGATGCCGTCGATCATCTTGTCCGCCATCACGCGCGTGGTGTTGGAGAGCAGGCGGATGGACTCCAGCAGGTTCGCGGCCATGACCGGGATGCCCACGTTCAGCTCGAAGGCGCCGTTGGTGGAGGACAGGGCGATGGTGGTGTCATTGCCGATGACCTGGGCGGCGACCATGATGGCGGCCTCGCAGATCACGGGGTTGACCTTGCCCGGCATGATGGAGGAGCCCGGCTGCAGATCCGGGATGGCGATCTCGCCGAGGCCCGTGTTGGGGCCGGAACCCATCCAGCGAAGGTCGTTGCTGATCTTCATGATGGAGTAGGCGATGGTGCGCAGCTGGCCGGAGACCTCGATCAGGCCGTCGCGGTTGGCCTGGGCCTCGAAGTGGTTGCGGGCCTCCGTGATCGGAAGGGCCGTGTCTTCGGCGAGCAGGGCGATGACGCGCTGCGGGAAGCCGTCCGGGGTGTTGATGCCGGTGCCCACGGCGGTGCCGCCCTGGGGGACCTCGGCCACGCGGGGGAGGGAAGCATGGATGCGCTCGATGCCGTAGCGGATCTGCGCCTCGTAGCCGCCGAACTCCTGGCCGAGGGTGACCGGGGTGGCGTCCATGAGGTGGGTGCGGCCGGACTTCACGATGTCCTTGAACTCCGCAGCCTTGCGGGACAGCGAGGCGGCCAGGTAGGTCAGCGACGGCACCAGGTCGTTCAGCAGCGCGTTGGTCGCGGCGACGTGCACCGAGGTGGGGAATACGTCGTTGGAGGACTGGGAGGCGTTGACGTGGTCGTTCGGGTGGACCGTGCGGTCGCTGCCCTTGTCCGCGAAGGAGCGGGTGGCGAGCTCGGCCAGGACCTCGTTCATGTTCATGTTGGACGAGGTTCCGGAGCCGGTCTGGAAGACGTCGATCGGGAACTGGTCGTCGAATTCGCCCGCGGCCACGCGGTCCGCGGCGTCAGCGATGGCGTCGGCGAGATCTCCGTCGATCACGCCGAGCTCTTCGTTGGCACGGGCCGCGGCCTTCTTCACACGGGCCAGGGCCTCGATGTGCTTGCGCTCCAGGGTCTTGCCCGAGATGGGGAAGTTCTCCACGGCACGCTGAGTCTGGGCCTTGTAGAGGGCGTTCACGGGAACGCGGACCTCGCCCATGGTGTCGTGCTCGATGCGGAACTCTTGGGTGTTTGCTTCAGCAGCAGTGGAAGTCATGAGTCCTACTTTAGGACGCACGACGGCGGCGCTGAAACTTCCCGGGCTCCTGCACCGGCCGCTGTGGCACAGCTCATGCCGGGCAGGGTGGCAAAGGCGCTCAGTCCTGGAAGTGCCCCGCGCCGGAGACCAGATCCGCGCGGCCCTCTTCGAGCCGGTAGGCCATGCCCACCACAGCGGTCTTGCCGGACTCGATGGCGGCACGGATCGAGGAGGAGCGCTCGACGAGCCGTTCGGCGGTCTGGCGGGTGTGCTCCACGACCATGTCGTTGACTTCGCTGTGTCCCTGGCGGAGTGAGGCGAGGACGGAGGGCGTGATGCGTTCGACCAGGTTGCGGATGTAGCCGCCGGGCATGTCGCCGGAGTCCACGGCTTCCTTGGTCGCCGTGACGGCACCGCAGGAGTCATGCCCCAGGACCACGATCAGCGGGATGTTCAGGACGTCGACGCCGTATTCGAGAGTGCCGAGGACGGCGTCGTCGATGACCTGGCCGGCGGTGCGGATGACGAAGGCGTCACCGAGGCCGAGGTCGAAGATGATCTCAGCGGCGAGCCGGGAGTCCGAACAACCGAAGATCAGCGTGAACGGGTTCTGACTGTTCACCAGGGAGCTGCGGCGACTGGCATCCTGATTGGGGTGCGAGGACGTCCCCGATACGAAACGGGCATTGCCCTCGATCAGTTGCTGCCAGGCCTGCGCGGGGGTCAGATTCGAGCTCACGCGTTCACTTTACGCGCTGGGGCTGCCGGACGGCTTGGATGTGACGGCGGGCGCGGCGTCCACGGCCTTCAGCACGGCGGCGCCGACGACGTCGAACTCCTTCAGCTCGGCCGTGCCGTTCAGGACCAAGGTCTGGCCACGGTATTCGAGCACGAGGGTCTTGGGGCCCTTGCCCTTGTCCCGCAGGGTCCAGTCATGACCGGCGATGGTCCGGGTGCCCGTCACCGGGGCGTTGTCCGCCAGCTGCGCCACCCAGGTGGGGTTGCCCTTGATGGTCTGAGTGAGGCCCACGAAACCTTGCGAGGGGGAGACGAACCCGACTTCCCAGGCCGGGACCCCGGTGTCGGTTCCGGACGCCCACCGGGCGTAGTTGGGCTTCCAGCCGTCCGGGAGCTGAGGTGCCACCGGTTTGAAGCCGGCCACGGGTGCTGCGTCGCCCGCGACGGCGGAGACGTTCACCTGGGGTCCGAGGTTCGGCTGCTGGGGCTGGGCGTTCAGGAGAACGACCGGCAGAATGCAGGCGAGTGAGACGAGGAGGGCGAGGATCATGCCGATCACCGAGGCATTGGCACGCTTGGCGGCGTTCTTGGAAAGCACGGCCTTGAAGCCGGGTTCGCCCGGCAGAGGGGCGCGGCCCGTGGAGGGCTTCTCCGCTTCCCCGTCCGGGGTTCCCTGGGCGGGGCTTGACTGCACTTCGGTGGAATCGCTCACCCTTCCATGGTCCCTCATGGCGGGTCCGATGCGCCAAACGGGCCCAGGACTGTCGTGATCGTCACATCGGGGTCAGCGGGAGGGCGCGCGGACTATGATCGTTGCGAGGACCGACCTCTCCCGGAATCCATGTCCGGGCCCGCCCTTACACGAACTCAACGAAGAGGTACACGGTGGCCGCAGCTCCCAGTGACAGCAAGTATTCGACGATCTCTCCGGACCTGACGGTCGGTGACGACGAACCGGACCGCAACCTCGCGCTGGAGCTGGTGCGTGTCACCGAGGCCGCCGCGATCGCAGGTGGGCACTGGGTGGGTTTCGGGGACAAGAACAAGGCCGACGGCGCTGCCGTGGACGCCATGCGTTCCTTCCTCAAGACGGTGCACTTCAACGGCGTCGTGGTGATCGGTGAGGGGGAGAAGGACGAAGCCCCCATGCTGTTCAACGGTGAGCAGGTAGGCGACGGAACCGGCCCCGAGTGCGATGTGGCCGTGGACCCGATCGACGGCACGCGCCTGACGGCTCTCGGCATCAACAACGCACTGGCCGTGCTGGCGGTGGCCGAGCGCGGTTCCATGTTCGATCCTTCGGCCGTGTTCTACATGGAGAAGCTCGTCACCGGCCCCGAGGCCGCCGATCTGGTGGACCTGCGCCTGCCGGTCAAGCAGAACCTGCACCTGATCGCCAAGGCCAAGGGCGTGAAGATCAACCAGGTGACCGTGTGCGTGCTGGACCGCGACCGTCACAAGCCGCTCGTGGAGGAGATCCGCGACGCGGGTGCGCGTACCAAGTTCATCCTCGACGGTGACGTGGCCGGTGCCATCGCGGCAGCTCGCTCGGGCACCGGCGTCGACGCGCTCATGGGCATCGGCGGCACGCCGGAAGGCGTCGTGGCCGCCTGTGCCATCAAGTCCCTCGGTGGTGTCATCCAGGGCCGTCTCTGGCCGACGAGCGACGAGGAGAAGCAGAAGGCCCTCGACGCCGGCCACGACCTGGACCGCGTACTGACCACGAACGATCTGGTCAGCAGCGACAACTGCTACTTCGCGGCCACCGGCATCACCGATGGCGATCTCCTGCGGGGCGTCCGCTACCAGAAGGATCGCGTGGTCACGCAGTCCATCGTGATGCGCTCGAAGTCCGGCACGGTTCGCCTGGTGGACGCCGAGCACCACGCCGGCAAGTGGGACAGCTGGGCCCGCCCGGCCTACTGAGACTGAACCGCCGGATGCCGCAGCAGCGGCTCTGAACGGATGACCGACTGCCCGGTGGCGAAGACTGAAAGGTCTTCGCCACCGGGCAGTCGTCGTCGTCGTGGGTCTCTTTGAGTTACCGGAAGGGTCAGCCGCGCAGCTTGCCGCGAGCCGCCCCGAGAAGCTCCTGGGCCTTCCCCGGCACAGTGCGTGCCCAGGCCAGACCCTGGCGGGCATAGCCACGGGCCATTCGCAGACCGGTGTAGGCGAAGTAGCGGGGCTTGTCCACCGGGAGATCCCAGGTGCCGGGATAGGAGACGCCGCGGCCGCCGAAGGACTTCTTGAAGGCGGTGAACCCGGCCCACTGGTGATCCGGCTTTCCCTCAGGCGCGACACCCCAGAGATCGACGTGGGCGAGCCCGGACTCCTTGGCGTCCAGGATCAGCGCCACCACGAGCGGGATGCCCGCGCTGAGCTTGCGGTGCGTGTCGTCCAGCGCCGCGTGGGCGTAGACCCGGGTGTCCTCCGAGTCGTAGCTGAACGCGGCCGCGATCGGCTCGCCGTCGAGCTCGGCGATGAACAGCGCGCCGGCACCCGCCGGGAGGAGAACCTCGGCCACGGTGCTCAGGTAGTCATCGCTCTGAGCTGTGAATCCGTTGCGTGCCGCCGTGGCGCGCAAGAAACCGAGCAGGATCGAGATGTCCTGCGGATCGGTGCTCTTGCGGAAGCTCACACCCTTCTTGTGGATGTTCCGGTGAAGATTCCGGTTGGTGGACTTCATGCCGGCCAGGATCTCCTGCTCGGTGCCGTCCAGATCGACGATCCAGCTCAGCTCGGGCTGCTGGTTCGACGGCGCCCTGCGCAGTCCGCGGGCCTCCAGAAGCGGAGCATAGCCCTCCTGCGGCAGACCCGCGTTCACGGGCTCGCAGCGCAGGAACACCGCTCCACAGCTGCGGGCCAGCTCCTTGGCGGCCTCGATGGCCTTGTCGAAGGAACGCAGGGAGTCCGCGAGAGGTCCGTACGGCAGGTACAGCAGCTTGCCGGCCGGGTTGCTGTCCTCGATGGCCAGGAACTCCCAGCCCTCGCCGGACAGGCGGTGCACGCGATGCCCCAGGGCCTCCTGGACGCGTGCCCAGTGTTCCGTATGCAGGAAGTACTTCATGATGCTCAGGCCTCCGCGGGGGTCGCTGAATCGGTCTGCTGGATGAGCCCTGTCGTGGCGACGAAGGCCCGGGCGTGCCCCGCACCGTGCAGGTGCACGGTCACGGGGGAGTCGCTGGCGGGGAGGAAGGCGCTTTCGCCACGGCCCAGGGTGAGTTCGCCGCGGGGCCCGTCCAGACGGATGTCGCCATCGACCACGAGGATGATCGCGGCTCCGCTCTGATGCAGGCTCGCGGACGGGAAGTCCTCATCCGCAGCGGCAAGGGTGAGCTCCTGGAGCGAGAACTCCTGGAACGGCGGAGCGAACACCTTCTCGCCCAGAGCGTTTTCGCCGGCCTTCAGGTAGGGCACCGGAAGGGACTCGAATTCGACGGTGGCCAGCAGTTCGGCGACATCGATGTGCTTGGGCGTCAGACCGCCCCGCAGGACGTTGTCCGAGCTCGCCATGACCTCCACGCCGAGCCCCTCCAGGTAGGCGTGCACATTGCCCGCGGGCAGGTGGATCGCTTCTCCGGGACGCAGGTCCACGAGATTCAGCAGCAGCGAGATGAGAACACCGGGATCGCCCGGGTACTTCCTCTGCAAAGCGGCGGCCGCTTCGAGCGGAACACGGCCGGGGTCTCCGTCGGGGAGTCCCTCGACGACGGCGGACAGTCCTTCCGAGGCCTGTCGCTGGCCTTCGCTTCCCGCGATGAGGGTACGGAAGACGTCCTGCAGCCCGCCGGGCTCGCCGGCCAGTCGCGTTGCGAAGTCCTGGGCGGCGTCTCGCCCCGGGCCCTCTGCGAGCCCGCTCGCCAGGACAGCGAAGAGGGCCGAAGAGTCCTTGACCGCGCGGAAGCCGCAGAGCGCCCGGAACGGGCTGAGGGCCAGGATCATCTCCGGCTTGTGGTTGTCATCCCGGTAATTCCGGGTCGCAGCATCCCGCGGGACACCTGCGGCCTCTTCCCGTGCGAAACCCTCCCTCGCCTGCTCGAGGCTCGGGTGGACTTGCAAGGAGAGGGGCTCTGCGGCGGCCAGGACCTTCAGCAGGAAGGGCAGACGGGGGCCGAAGCGGCTGACGCTGTCCTCGCCCAGGAATCCCATCGGGTCCTGGGCGATGAGGGAGTCGAGGCCCTGACCGTCCGGCAGCCGTGATGGTGAATCCGGATGGGCCCCCAGCCACAGTTCGGCTTCGGGTCCGCCGGAGGCCGGGCGGTGCAGCAACTCGGAGATGGCGGTGCGGGATCCCCAGGCATAGGGCCGCAGCTCGTTGTCGAGGCGGAACATGGTGGTCCTTTCACGGGCTTCGGATGGCGCGGGTGATCTAGAGAGCGGCGCAATTGCCGTTCTTGGCCAGCAGGATGTCCAGCATCGGGTAGTCCTGGGCATCGTAGAGCGAGTTGAGGTACGCCTCCGTGATCGGCTGACCGTCCGGACGGGTGGTGCTCAACGGGAAGTCCGGCGGCAAGTCGTCCGCCATGGGAGGCCGGACGGCGCCACCGGCCTGGAGCCCGGTGCCGGGCCGAGAGCTCAGCAGCCGGCCTTGCTCATCGAGGGTTCCCGGCAGGCCTTGAGCGCTCTTGGTGGAACCGCTGGCCTTGGCCAGGAGGGCCTTGACCCGCTGATGGATGAGATCGAAATCGGGGTTGCCCAGACTGAAGTCCGCAGGGAAGTCCGGAGGACCGACTGTCATGCGGAGGCTGGCCTGTCCCTTCGCCTTCCCGGCGAGGTCCACGAAGCCGCCGAGCTGGCCCTGCGGAATGTCGGTGTCCACCACGTGTGCTCCGGCCTTCGCAATGGCTTCGAACTTGGTGATGACGGTGGCCGGATCAAGCTGCTTGATCATGGCCTGCTGGACGCACTGCTGGCGCTGGACGCGGGCGAAGTCGTCGACATTCTCCCGGGAACGGGCGAACCACTGGGCCTGGAAGCCGTTGAGGGTCTGATTTCCGGGCTTGATCCAGCCGTCCGGCTTCACATGCCGGGTATCGCTGCCCGGCAGCATGCCACCGCTGATCGGGACCCATGCGCCGACGCGCATCTTGACCCCGCCCATCGCGTCGATGAGCTGAGCGAACCCGTCCATGTCGATGAGCGCATAGGCCTGGATCGTGATTCCCAGGGTGCCCGAAATGGCATCCTTGGTGGCTTCGGCACCGGCGTTCTTGCCCTGGCCGTAGACGTCTTTGTGGTTGTTGGTGGCGTCCGTGTAGACCGCATTGAGCAGGCAGTTGAGTGGATCCGGATCGCAGTTGTTGAAGCCGTCAGGGTAGAACTTGTGCATCGGGGAGCTCTCGGGGAACTTCGCGTACTGGAGCGAACGCGGCACCGAGATGATGGCCGTTGCTCCCGTGCTCGCATCGATGCTGATCACGGACATGCTGTCCGGACGGAGCCCCTCGCGACCTTCACCGGCGTCGCCGCCCAGCAGGGCGATGTTGTAACGGCCGTCGACAGGGTCGAACGGCGGCCGCCCGGCGTCGAACACATCGCCCAGGGCGCCACGGGCCACATTGACCAGATAGGCGCCGTAGCCGAGGAAACCGCAGCTGAGAACCATCAGCACCACGAGTCCGGCTGCCACCGGAGCGCGCCAACGGGACGGCAGCAGCACCAGACGGCAGAGCCGCAGGGTGTCCACCCAGAGCACGGCCCAGCCGATGAGCAGGACCACGAGCAGTGCCACCAGCACCACCATGACCACGGGGTTCGTCAGAACCGAGAGCAGAAAAGCACGGTTCACGAGCACCAGTACGAGACACAGCAGCACCAGCGCCCAGAGCGTGAGCGTCACGCGGAGGGCGCGGCGGCCCCAGAGCCGGTTGCCGGCCAGCAGCTGCGCTGCACCGGGAACGATGAGAGTGAGAGCGAGGAGCACCCAGGCCCGGCGAACCCGATCCCCGGGTTCTGCGGACTGCGGCTGGCGGAGAGGATCCTGGGACAGGAGCATGCGGCCCACGCCCCCCGCTAGGCCTGCGCCTCGCCCGTGGCGGAGCCGAGAGGCACTCCGGGAGCGCCGAACACCTCCGACGCTTTGGCCCGGAGCGAGGCACCCTTGGCAGATGCGGCGTCGTTCAGCCCGGCGGAGAAGCGCAACAGATCGGTGCGAAGTCTCTCGGCCAGTTCATCGGTGCCCGAGGCGAGCATCCGGACGGCGAGGAGCCCTGCGTTCCGGGCGCCGCCGATCGAGACCGTGGCCACTGGAACACCCGCGGGCATCTGGACGATCGAGAGCAGTGAATCCATCCCGTCCAGGGTCTTCAGGGGGACCGGCACGCCGATGACCGGAAGAGGAGTGACCGACGCGAGCATTCCGGGGAGGTGCGCGGCACCGCCGGCTCCCGCGATGATCACGCGCAGCCCACGTTCGTGAGCGCGCTGTCCGTAAGAGATCATCTCCACGGGCATGCGGTGGGCGGAGACCACGTCGGCTTCGAAGGGGACCCCGAACTCGTGGAGGGCTTCCGCGGCGGCCTCCATGACCGGCCAGTCGGAGTCCGAACCCATGACGAGTCCTACCAGGGGGGTGTTGTCGATGCTCATGTGATTCCGATCGTTCGTTTGAGGGTCAGCGGTCGGTGGATGGGGAGGGCGTCAGGAAGTGGCGCCGTCACGCAGAATGGACGCGACCCGGCCGGCCTGCTCGCGGAGCAGTTCGGCGTCGGCGGCGTTCTGGGAGACGACGTTGACGTGGCCGATCTTGCGGCCCGGGCGAACGGACTTGCCGTAGTTGTGGACCTTGGCGCCGGGCACCGCGGCCAGTGCGGCGGGCATGGCGGAGTAGATGTCCTGGTTGGCGCCGCCCAGGAAGTTCCTCATCACGGCCACGCCGCCGAGTACTCCGGTGGCGCCGAGGGGGAGGTCCAGCACTGCTCGCAGATGCTGCTCGAACTGGCTGGTCACGGATCCGTCCTGGGTCCAGTGCCCGGTGTTGTGCGGCCGCATGGCGAGTTCGTTGATGAGGAATCCCTCACCCTGGCCGGGGGTCTCGAAGAGCTCGGCCGCCATGACGCCCGTGACACCGAGTTCGGCGGCGATGCGCAGGGCGGCGGCTTCAGCGGCCTGTGCGACGGCGGGGTCGAGACTCGGCGCGGGAACGATCACCTCGTCGCAGACACCGTCCACTTGAATGGTGTGGGCGACAGGCCAGACGCGCTCCTCGCCACCGGGGGTGCGGGCCACCAGGACGGAGAGCTCGCGGGTGAAGTTCACCTTGGCCTCGGCCAGCAGCGGCGACATGGACGCGAACCAGTCGGCACATGCTGCGGCGTCCTCGGGGCCGTCGACGATCCGGACGCCCTTGCCGTCGTAGCCGCCACGGGGCGTCTTCAGAACCACCGGCCAGCCGATCCGGGAACCGAAGTCGAGCAGATCCTCGACGGATCCGACGGATGCCCATTCGGGGTTGGGGAGGCCGAGGCGGTCCACCGCGGTCCGCATGACGAGCTTGTCCTGCGCGTGCACCAGGGCGTCGGGTCCGGGCTGGACGTTGACCCCTTCGGCGATCAAGGCCCGCAGGTGCTCGGTCGGCACATGCTCGTGATCGAAGGTGAGGACGTCGACGTCGCGTGCGAACTCGCGCAGGGCGTCCAGATCGCGGTAGTCACCCACGGGGGTCGTCTTCACCGCGGCCACTGCGGACACCTCGGGGCCTTCAGCCAGGACCCGGAGTTCGATGCCGAGTTCCACGGCCTCCGGGGCCATCATCCGGGCCAGCTGGCCGCCACCGATCACACCTACAACAGGAAAAGTCACGACCCTAAGCCTACCGAACGCCGCCCGGCCGAACGGGGTGGGGCATAGCCGACAGGGCTAAGATGTACCACTGGCCCTGCTTCGGGCCGTGAAATCGTCGCCTGCCGTGGAGGACAACCGTGAACAAACTCGCTGAGCGCATCAGGGGCCTGGCCTCCCTTTTCTGGCGTGAGGTGGCCAAGTTCGGTGCCGTTGGCGGGATCGCGTTCGTCATCGACAACGGCTTGACCTACTGGCTCATGCACGGTCTCATGAGCGATTCCGAGGCGAAGGCCCGTTTCGTCGGCGCCAGCATCGCGACGATCTTCTCGTGGCTTGCCAACCGCTTCTGGACCTTCCGTCATCGGCGTCAGCCGAACGTGATCCGCGAGTTCGTGATGTTCCTCATCATCAACGGCATCGGCATCGGCATCTCCACCGGCTTCACGGCGGCCGCCAAGTACTGGCTGCACATCGACGACAAGAACATGCTCTTCATGGCCGGGATCGTCGGCATCGTGGTGGCGACCGTGGTCCGCTTCTACGCATACCGTTTCTTCGTCTTCAACAAGGAACTGGACGAGGAACCCGGCTACGACCACGACCACGAGCTCATCGAAGGCGGGGTCCCCGGCGACAAGCGCTGAACGACAAGCGCAGAATGACTGGCGCAGACACCACGCCCGGTGCCGGAACGGCCCTCGCTCCTGTCCGGAGCGGGGGCCGTTCCTGTTCGGCATCCTGGATCAAGGCGTCAGGCGGTGACCCGTTCGCTCGACAGCAGACGGTCAGTGATCGCCTCCTCGGCATGGACCAGGACCACGGAGCCTCCGTTGAACCAGGCACCCAGACACGCGGACAGCACCGCCACGAGCCCTGACTCCGCATTGACGAGCGTCCGTGCGCCGTCAGGAAGGTCCGCCGCGAAGGTGCGCAGACCGTCGTCGTCGTGCTCTTCACCCGCGATGTTCAGCAATACGGTGCCGGCATCCGGCTCGTCCCACGGTGTGAAGACGTCTCCGTGGTTGCGGACTTCGGCTGCGTAGTCCAGCACGCCGGACGGCAGGGGAGTGGACCAGCGGAGGGCCAGAGCCTCAAGCGCGACGGCGATCAATTGCGTGTCGATGGAGTCCGCCTGCCCAAGGAGGCCGGCATCGGCGGTGGCCGTCATGTCCGTTTCGCTCAGGGAATCGGCGACCGCATCCTGGACCGGATGGACCGTCATCCCGAGTCTCATGGCGGCCACAGCGAGAATGAGCGTTTTCCAATGCCCGGGGAGTGCCAGGGCGATGCTGCCCCCGGGGGCGCCGTCAAGTTCGTCCTGCAGCAGATTGGCGCTTTTGGCGATCCAGTTGTCGAGGACTTTGCCGGACAGCTCCACACGTTCCCCTCCCGGTCCGTACCAGGTGAGTCGTGGGGCCCCGGCGGGAAGCGTGAGACCCTCCCGGAAATCGCGGGTGAGGTTCCTGAGCGCAGAGTTCATGGAGGTGTTCTATCCTTCGCGAATGGAGGCGGTGACGTCCCGGCGTGGCGCGTCGGGGAAAAGCCAAGTGTCGTGAGTATTATCTCCGGCCGCTTGACCTTCTACTAGTTACACGCGTGTAATTAGTAACTGCAGACCGCCACGACCTGGCCCACCTGAGTGCCGAAAGCACGCGGCCAGGTCACCCGAGCGGCGGTCGTCCAGATCGAGGAGAGGCGCAATGGGGCAGACAGAGCGTATCCAAGACGAGAACTTCACACCGGGTACGGCCGCGTACCCGAGCGGCCGTACCGTGCCCGAGGACTGGTTCCTCGATCCGGCCGACCCTGAAGGCGCACAGCGGTTCCGCCGCCATACCGCGGAGACCCTGGAAGAGGCCGCCACGGCCTTCCTGACGGCTCATGAACCGGCGGAACCCGCCGAGGCCGCAGCTGGCGAGGAGGAACTCGATCCGCCACTGGAACTCTTCGCCCGCCAGGAGGGCAATGAGCTGGCAGGCATCTTCACCATCCTCCCGGGCCGCGAGGTCGGGGACGAATCGGAACTGAGCTGGCAGGCCGAATCCCTGTGCGCCCAGACGGATCCCGAGGCGTTCTTCCCGGAGAAGGGCGGTTCCACCCGCGATGCCAAGAAAGTCTGCGCGGCCTGCAACGTGCGGCAGCAATGCCTTGAGTACGCCTTGGCGAACGATGAGCGTTTCGGCATCTGGGGTGGCCTGTCCGAGCGCGAGCGCCGTCGATTGAGGAAGCGAGCAGTCTGATTCACCCCCAAGCACGGGTCACTGCCGTGGTGGTCTCCCACCAAGGCAGCCCCTACCTCCCCAGGACCCTGGCCGCACTCTCCCGCCAGAGCCGCCCCGCGGATCTGTGCATCGGTGTCGACGCCGCCTCCTCGGACGGCTCCGCGCGGCTGCTGGAGGAGGCCCTCGGCAATGACCACGTGACGCTTTTCCGGCACCCGCGTCTGGGATTCGGAGCCGCCGTCGAGGCCGGAATCGCGACGGCGGACCGGCTGGCGGGAGCCCGGGCACCCGGTGACGACGCCCAGGAATGGGTCTGGCTGCTGCACGACGACTCCGCTCCGGCCCCCGATGCGCTGGAACGGCTCCTGGAAGCCGTGGAGCGGTCCTCCAATGTGACGATCGCCGGCTGCAAGCAACTGGACTGGAACGCCGAAGGCAAGCTGGTGGACGCCGGCCTGGCGGTCAGCACCTGGGCCGAGCGCCTCACGCTGATCGAAGCCGACGAACTCGACCAAGGCCAGTACGACCAGCTCCGGGACCGTTTCGCTGTGAACTCGGCCGGCATGCTGGTCCGTCGCGACGTCTGGGATGCCATGGGCGGCTTCGACCCGGCTCTGCCCGGCACCGGAGACGACGTGGATCTCTGCTGGCGCAACTGGCTGGCGGGCAACAACGTGGCCTTCGTCCCCGAAGCCAAGATGATGCATGTCAGCGGCAGGCCCGACGCTCTCGGTACAGCGGCCGCCGCTCGCAGTTCGCAGGTGTACCTCCGGCTCAAGCACGCCGCAGCCTGGAAGATCCCATTCCTGGTGCTCGGCACGCTCGTGGCGTCGGTGGGGCGTTTCCTGCTCGCCGTCGCGATGAAGGACCCTGGCTACGGCTTCCAGCAGCTCAGCGGGGCTGTGCGGGGCGCGTTCCGGCCGCTCGCGCTGGCCCGTGGACGACGGGTCGCCGGACGTACCCGAAAGAACCCCCGCAAGACCATCAAGCGACTGCAGACGCCCCGTGCCGAGGTCTGGGCACACCGCCGCTCGCTCATGGAGGCGCTCGGTGCCGACGATCTGCTGGACGCGTCCTTCGGCTCGACAGGCCTGGCCGCCGAGCCGAGCGGCGACAACGACGACGATTTCTCGTCACTGGCCGCGCCGAGCCGGGCTTTCGCCGGCTGGGGTCTGATCGCGGCTCTTCTGCTGACCACTGGAATCGGCATCTTCGGGCTGCTGCCGCTGCTGAGCGGCGCACCGTCCGGAGGCGCTCTGCTGCCGCTGTCCTCCAGCCTGTCCGAGATCTGGGACAACGCGACGCGCACCTGGGTGACGCTGGAAGCCGGCTACGCAGGTCACGGGGATCCGTTCGGTTTCGTGCTGTGGATTCTGGCCGTCCTCAACGGCGGCCAGACCGGCGTCGCGCTTCAGACGGTGCTTCTGGCCGCGATGCCGCTGGCCGCTGCGGGCGCCTGGTTCCTGGCGGCCTCCTTGACCCGGCATCGCCGGAGCTGGTTCCTGGCCGCCCTGATCTGGGGCACCGCCCCGGTGCTGTTCGTGGGACTGAACCAGGGACGTCTCGGTGCCGTCCTGGTGCATGTCCTCATGCCCTGGTTCGTGCTTGCGCTGGTGCGTGCCACCGGCTCGGCGCGGGATCGTCGTCTCGAGGCTGCGGAGGCCGGCTACACGCTTCCGCAGGGCCCGCTCCCGGCGAAGGCCGGGGTGGCCGGTGCCATTTCCTGGACCGCCGCCGCCTGGGCCGGGCTCCTCCTGGCCTGCATCGCGGCCAGCGGGCCCGCGCTCCTGCTCCCTTCCCTTCTCGTCGTGCTGTTGCTGGCGATCCTGTTCGGACGCCGAGGCCGGGCCTTGTGGTGGTCGCTTGTGCCGCCCGTGGCCCTGTTCCTGCCATTCGCCCTCTCCGCTCTCACGCGGCCCACGGCGTTCCTGGCGGATCCCGGACTCCCGCTCGGTTTCCAGGCGGCCCCGCTCTGGCAGCAGCTTCTCGGTCAGCCGATGCAGACGTCCCTGCAGGCTTCGGTCGCCGGCTTCGGCTGGCTTCCGGCGGTGGCGCCTTGGGCCCTGATCCTGATGCTGGTCATCGCAGCCCCTGTTCTTCTGCTCGCCGTCTGGGGTGCCTTGGTGCCGGGCCGCCGTGGACGGCAGGCGACACTCGCTCTCCTGGCGGCGACGCTGTTCCTCGTGGTCAGCTGGCTGCTGAACGGCATCGCGGTGGCCGCGAGCGGCGGTGCCGTTGTCACGCCGTTCACTGGCCCGGCCATCTCCGCCGTGTTCTGTGCGGTGCTCGTCGCCGCGCTCCTCGGCGCGGACCGCGGTCTGCAGCGTCGGAAGGCGTCGCGCGGCCGGAAGGCTCCGTGGCGAACCGCGTTGGTCTCCGTGGTGACCCTCGTTCTGCTGGCCGGGCCTGCGCTCGGCTCCTGGAGCTGGCTCGCCGGAAACCTTGGAATCGGCTCCGCCCCCCAGGGCGAGCGCTACGGTGCCGCCCGTCTGATCGAAGGTGGCGCTCCGGCCCAGATCCCGGCCACCGCGGTGGACCGCGGTAAGGGCCCCGAAGAGACGCGCACGCTCGTGGTGACTGAAGAGCGGGACGGAAGCTACTCCGGTGCACTCGTCCGCGGCTCGGGCACCACTCTCGATTCCCTCTCCACCATCGCCGCTGCGCACGCGGTCCGCCCTGGCTCCAGCACACTTGCGGACGACGACGACGCGACCCAAGCGCTGCGGACCGCCGTCGCGACCATCGTGGCCGGCCAGGGTGTGGATCCGCGGCCGGGTCTGGAGAAGCTGGGCGCCGGGTTCGTTGTCTTCAAGGGCGGCGACGACGCCGCGCAACTCACCGCGAGCCGGATCGACGCCGTTCCGGGACTCGCCGCCGTCGGCCCCACCGACGCCGGCTGGTTGTGGCGCGTCAAGACGCTCGACCAGCCGCCGCTGAAGGATTCCGACACGGTGAACCGGGTGCGGATCCTTGGCGGGTCGGGACACGTCCAGGTCCAGCTTCCCAGCGGACCGGTGAACGTGGACACGACGATCCCCGCAGGGGCTGAGGGCCGCATCCTGGTTCTGGCCGAGCGCAGCGACCCGGAATGGAGCGCGACCCTGGACGGAAAGGCCCTCAAGGCCGGAACGAACGGATGGCAGCAGTCCTTCGAACTGCCTGCCGCTGGCGGACACCTGGTGATCACGCACGGGAACGTCTGGACGCCTTTGCTCCAGTTCATCCCTTTGCTGGTGTTCCTCGTGACAGGGCTGCTGGCCATTCCGATTCCGGAACGGCCGGGCAAGGTCCGCATGGTCCGTGATGAGGCGAGCCTGAGGAGGGCCTGAGATGACTGAGCAGCAGAACGTCAAGGATCCCCGCCGGGCGCGGGTGGTGGCGAAGGCCGTCGCCAGCGGGACGGCAGGAGTGGCCTCCATCGCGCTGGTGGCCGCGGCCGCAGCGCTGGGAACTCTGGCACCCCGGGCAGCCGGTGGAACGCTTCAGGCGTCCAGTGTGGCGGTGCCGGCAGGGGACACACTGTCCGTGTGCCCGGCCCCGCCGCGACTGCTCGCTGGCAGTGGGGACGGCACGGACGCCCAGTTCCGGCCGGAATCGAGCACTGCGGTGTCGGTGTTCCGCGGGATGACGCTGAGCGACCCCAACGGGCGATTGAGCGAAAGCAAGGTGCGCGGCCTGGACGGCCAGACGCTGCAGGGAGTCAGCAAGGCGAGCCCTGCTGCCAAGGACGGGGACCCGGGGCTCCCGGACCAGAAGGCGGCCGTGGTCGCAGCACGGACCCCGCAAGGCTCGGAGGTTCTGCAGTCCGGAACCCTCGACGGACAGGTCTCGGACGGCACCGCCGTCCTCTCCTATCGCGCTGACGACGGGGACCTTCAGGGTTATGCGGCCAGTGGGTGCCTGGCACCGAGCAGCGATCAGTGGCTGCTGG
Organism: Arthrobacter sp. NPDC090010; assembly: GCF_044748305.1. Classification (NCBI taxonomy): domain Bacteria; kingdom Bacillati; phylum Actinomycetota; class Actinomycetes; order Micrococcales; family Micrococcaceae; genus Arthrobacter; species Arthrobacter sp. NPDC090010. The sequence goes on along the minus strand of NZ_JBIVFT010000004.1, from coordinate 184,717 downwards.
GTTCGTCCACGACCGTCGGCCGCACTGCGGTGCTGAACCTGTCCAACCCCAGCACGACCGCCGCCACCGTGAACCTGGAACTCTTCGGCGACAAGGGGCAGATCAAGGCTCCCGGCAGTCGCGGGCTCTCCATCGGTGCAGGCCAGTCCCGGTCTTTGGTCCTTGCCGGGCTGGCGCCCGAACAGGCCGCACTGGCGGTTCATGTCACCAGCACGGGCGGTCCCGTCACCGCGACGGTTCAGCAGAGCGTGCTGAGGGGACTGACTCCTGGTGGCGTGGACTTCATCGCGCCCACCGGCCAGCCTGGCACCAGCCAGGTGATCACGGGCGTCTCTCTGAGTGGCAACGCCGCAGCGGCTCGGCTCGGATCGGGCTTCGATGACGCGGTTCCGACTCTTGCGGTCGCCGTGCCGGGTGCTCAGGACGCCGTCGTGCAGGTCAAGGTCTTCGGCAAGAACGGTCAGCAGGCGATGGACCGCGGGGTCCTCACGGTTCCGGCCGGAACCGTTGCGCAGCTGCCTCTGAGCGGTTTGCCGGATGGTTCGTACACCGTGTCGCTCAGCTCGGATGTCTCCGTGGTCGCCTCCGCCCGGATCGCCCGGGGCACCGATGCCAAGAAGCCCACCGATTTCGCCTGGACCTCATCGGCCACAGCCCTGGACACCTCTCAGCTGCTGCCGGTCCCGGCTGGCGGCGCCTCGACCCTGCAGTTCGGTTCGCCGACGGCGCGTGCCGAGATCAGCTATCGTCCGATCACCGCGGACGGGGCCGTTCAGGCGGCGAAGTCGGTCACCCTTGCGGCCGGAACGTCCGTCACCGCAGCGGTGCCCGCGAAGGTGGGCGGGGCCGACGTCGTCGGGTACCTGTTGTCCGCCTCGGGCGGGCCCGCGTACGCCTCCCTGGTGCAGGAAGAGGACAAGGGCAACGGGGTGAGCGTGGTCGGCGTCCCCCGGACGGGTGCGAGCCTAGACAAGCTCCCGGTGCGATTGGGCCACTGAAGCCTGGCGTCACCGGACCTCTGGCGTCCGAACTCCGGCACCCTGTCGCCGAGCCCGCTAGTTCGGTGCCACATCGCTCAGTCATCGCGCGATGTGGCACCGAACTAGCGGGCTCAGCTGTCAAAGCGGCTTCGTCTTATTGGACTGGTCCGTCTGGACACAGCCTCCGGCGCCGGACTTTTCCACATCCAGGGCATCCTGGCTGCGGGGTGGCGGTGATTCGCCCGACGATCGATTCATGCCGATTCACGGGAACAACGCAGCGAATACCGTCCCTGACGAGCTGATCGGGCTTCTGCGAGCGGCACCGTCCGTCTGGACCTCGGCCGAACTGCAACAGTTCGGGATCAGTTCGCGGGTACGACGGCGGCTGCTGGACGCCGGGGTGCTCCTCGGCGTCCAGCGTGGAGCCTATGCACTGCGTGAGGTCGCCGGCTCCATGGGGCGTGACGAAAGAGCTGCGCTGCGTCTGGCCGCGCATCAGAAGGTCTACCGATGGAGAGCTGAGCGGGCCTTCGCGTACAGCCACAGCTCAGCCGCCCGGCTTCAGGGTTTCCAGCTCTGGCACGCGGACGAGTTCGTCCATGTCACCTGCCGGTCCAATGCGTGCCCGGAGCGCTTCGGTCCGGATGTCCGTACGCATCAGATCCCGATCGCGGAGACGGAGATCCAGTTCTCCTCAGGAGTCGGGCTGACGACTGTCGAGCGGACTGTCGTGGACTGCTGCAGAATCCTCGACCTGGAAGGGTCGTTGGTCATCATGGATCAGGCGCTCCGTGCCGGTGCCGACAGAGGGCGTCTCGCAGGATACGCGGAACGGCAGAAGGGGCACCGCGGGGTGGTGAATCTCCGGCAGGTCCTTGAACTCGGGGACGGTCGCAGTGAGTCGATGGGGGAGACCCGGACACGGTTTCTGCTGTGGCTGATGAACGTCAGCCCGCCCGTGCCTCAGTTCACGGTGTGGACCGACCGTGGCAGCAGGCGGATCGACTTCGCCTGGCCGGAACTCAAGGTCGCACTCGAATTCGACGGGAAGAGCAAGTACTTCGCTCAGGTTCCGACGGATCAGGCCATCGCCGAAGAACGCATCAGGGAGCGCCGTCTCATGGAGCTGGGCTGGCAGTTCGTCCGTCTCGACTGGCAGGACCTCGAAAACCCGGAAGCCGTGAAGCGCCGCATCCATCGGGCATGGGAGACCGCACGCACGCGGGTCGCCGCATAGGGGCAGTCGCAGGGCGGAGACGGGAGCACAGGTCATGACGCCGGCTGCTCCCGCGGGATTGGGGTGCAGCGCGGCTCTGGGGTGCGCGGCGTCGAGATGGGGGACCTCCGGCGGCGAGGACAGGCTGCTCGTTGGTCCTGTTCCGTGGTCCCTGCCCCTGCCCCTTGCCCTTTGGTCCCTGGACGTGGCGGGGGCGTGATACCCGACTGTCTGCGCAAGCCCACGAAGAGATCGCTCCGCTCGGCTCCTGTGGCTTCGGTGTCCTATGGTGCGGGCTTGGGCTCCCGGTGCCGAGGTAAGCGGCCGGACGACACTGGTCCCGGAAGCCTCCGCTTGTACACGATGAGTGATTCAAGGCGGCCCAATCGCGGTGTCGAGCCAGAGCTGGCCGCTGCTCGCCGGGGGCGCGAACCCGGCTCGGCCCCGCAGGGATGGCGCCGATGGGCCCGGGTGCACGTTCGATAGCCGGGCGCACGTTCGATAGCTGAGCAGTTGAGGCACGCCGTTCGCCTGGAGCGTCCCGAGACGATACCGAACACGTGATGGCCCATGGCCGCGCCGATCCTTTACTTCTTTGCCGCTTCTTTGCCGAGCTCGCTATCTGGGTGCCAATTCGCTTATTCAATGAGCGAACTCGCACTCAGATAGCGAGCTCGGCGGGAATCTGCATCAAGGTAGCGAGCTGGCCCGGTGGCGGCGCACGGATAGCGGACTCGGCGAGGGGCCAGCTCCGAAGGAAGCGAGTTCGGCCGAAGATATGGCCACGGATAGCGGACTCGGCTGGTGGTGGCGCGGAGCTAGCGGGCTCAGGCGGACGCGGGGGACATTGGTAGCGAGCTCAAGTGGAGGCCCGTAACACGACCAGCGGGCCCGCTGGAACGAACCGGGCCTGGATAGCGGACTCACCGGAATGTCGTCAGGGTGTGCAGCCCGGAATGTCCTCACGGAGTGCAGTCGAAGCTGGGGCGACCGGGCGGTGAGAAGGACGATGCAGGGCCGTCAGGCCGAGCTCAGAGACCCCGGTGATAGTACGGATCCAGGGTTTCCGGGGCCACTCCGAGCAGTTGTGCTGTGTGTTCCACCACCACGTCGTGGACGAGGTCGGGCAGCTGTTCCTTGAGAGGACAGTTCTGTTCCACCACGCGCCGGTACACCGTGATCTTCGCCGGTTCCTCCCCACGGGCAGGGGAGCTGTGGCCCAAAGGTGCGGGAAGACCACTGGCCAGCAGTTCCTCGAGCCCGGGCGGGATCTCCTCCACCGCGAACAGCACCCCGTCCAGAAGATGGCCCTGGAGGTCGTGAAGCCGTTGGGCGGTCTCCAGCACCATGTCGTCGAAGCGTTCTCCGCGGTTCCGGTACCCCGGCAGCGTGGGAAAGATCATCTCGCCGCGCTGGCCGCGCCCATGTCGGTTGCGACGCCGGTGCCGGAAATCCCGGCGGGAGCCCGTACTGCCGTCATCCTCCGGGAAGGAGAACTGGGCTGACGAGGAGTCGGGACCGGAATGCATAGACCGACTTTAGCGCTTGAAACGCTTCGCAGCCGCGTCGCGCCCCGCTGGGGACAGCTCCTCTCGCGGCGCCGTGGCCGGCTCCGCTGCTGCACAAACGCGATGTCCCGGTCGGGCTCGGTTCCGCCATTCCGCGCCGGATCGGCGTTGCCGGGAACCGGCAGCGGGCGGTCCTTGCGCAGAAAAACCTGGGCAAGGCGGTAACGTGGTGCGTTGTGGGTGCCCTGAGGATGTGTTCGCGATCGGCCTGCCGTGAAGCCGCGGTGGCGACGCTGACGTACGTATACGCGGATTCGACCGCCGTGCTTGGCCCTCTGGCCGTCTACCCTGAACCTCACAGCTACGATCTGTGCGTTCAGCACGCCGAGCGCCTGACGGTGCCCCGCGGCTGGGAAGTCCTGCGCATCGCGCTGCCCGCCGACGTCGTCGTCGCTCGCCCGGAAGGCGACGAGCTGTCCGCCCTGGCCGACGCGGTACGTGAGGAACGCTTGGAGACGACGACGGCGACGGAGGGCGAGCAAGCGACTCTTCCGCAGCGCTTGCGTCCGCCGCAGCTCGAACCGCCGGTCGGGACCGAGGGCGGGATTCGCCGCGGTCACCTGCGGGCTCTGCGTGAACCCTGAGCCTCAGCAAACCCTGAGCCTCAGCAAACCCTGAGTCATCCGCGGGCGTGGAGTCTTCCACGAGCCTCGAGTCTTCACGCAGGCATCTCCGTCAGTCCGGGCGGGTACTCTGGGAAATGGCCGGTCTGCCGACCCGGTACGGCCGAACGACCCTTGGAGTTTTCATGTCTGTCCTGAGCCCAGAGCTTTTGAGCATCCTCCGCAGCCCCGAGAACGGGGAACCCTTGCGTCTGGAGGGCGGTGAGCTCGTGGCCGGTACGGGTTCGGACGCGCCGCGTTACCCCGTCGAGGGCGGCATCCCGCTGCTCCTGCCTGCCTCTTTGCGCGAGGCCTCGCGCAGCGCTGATTGAGCCTCGTCCGCTCAGACCCTGCAGCAGGGCCAGGCAGCCCAGACTCGCCTCACCCCAGACTCGCCTGACAGACCAGACCTGATCGCCCAGACCGATCCCAGAGCAGAACGGAACACAGCTCACATGACGTTCGATTACAAGATCGCCGACATCTCCCTCGCTGAGGCAGGCCGCCACCAGATCCGTCTGGCTGAGCACGAGATGCCGGGGCTGATGTCCCTGCGTTCCGAGTTCGGGGAGAGCCAGCCACTCAAGGGCGCCCGCATCGCGGGTTCTCTGCACATGACGGTGCAGACCGCCGTGCTGATCGAGACGCTGACGGCTCTGGGGGCCGAAGTCCGCTGGGCCAGCTGCAACATCTTCTCCACCCAGGATGAGGCGGCTGCCGCCATCGTGGTCGGCACCGGCACCCCGGAGGACCCGCAGGGCGTCCCCGTCTTCGCCTGGAAGGGCGAGACGCTGGAGGAGTACTGGTGGACCGCCGAGCAGATCCTCAGCTGGCCCGGAGCGGAACAGGATCCGGAACTCGGCCCGAACATGATCCTCGACGACGGCGGCGACGCGACCCTGCTGCTGCACAAGGGCGTCGAGTTCGAGGCTGCCGGGGCCGTCCCGGGAGCCACGGATGAGGACCCTGAAGAGTTCCGCATCATCCTGGAACGCCTGCGGGCCTCCCTCGCGGCGGATCCGCAGAAGTTCACCCGCCTGGCCGCCCGCATCAAGGGCGTCACCGAAGAAACCACCACGGGTGTGCACCGCCTGTACCAGCTGGCCGAACAGGGCCGTCTCCTCTTCCCGGCCATCAACGTCAACGACTCGGTCACCAAGAGCAAGTTCGACAACAAGTACGGCATCCGGCACTCCCTGCCGGACGGTATCAACAGGGCCACGGACGTCCTGATCGGCGGCAAGGTCGCCGTCGTCTGCGGCTATGGCGACGTCGGAAAGGGCGCCGCGGAGGCCCTTCGCGGCCAGGGCGCGCGAGTGATCGTCACGGAGATCGACCCGATCTGCGCCCTCCAGGCCGCGATGGACGGCTACCAGGTGGCGAGGTTGGAGAACGTGCTGTCCGAGGGCGATCTCTTCATCACCACCACGGGCAACAAGGACGTCATCATGGCCTCCGACATGGCGGTCATGAAGGACAAGGCGATCGTCGGGAACATCGGTCACTTCGACAACGAGATCGATATGGCGGGTCTGGCCAAGGTGCCCGGCGTCAAGCGTGTGGAGATCAAGCCGCAGGTCCACGAATGGGTCTTCGAATCGGGCTCCGAGAACGAGCACTCCATCATCGTGCTGTCCGAGGGCCGGCTGCTGAACCTCGGCAATGCGACGGGGCACCCGTCCTTCGTGATGAGCAATTCCTTCAGCAACCAGACCATCGCCCAGATCGAACTCTGGACCAAGCGGGATCAGGCCGAAGGCGAGCGGGAGTACGAGAAGCAGGTATATGTGCTGCCGAAGATCCTCGACGAGAAGGTGGCGCGTCTGCATCTGGACGCCCTCGGCGTCGAGCTCAGCGAGCTGTCCAAGGAACAGGCCGAGTACCTGGACGTCGACGTGGCCGGCCCGTACAAGCCCGAGCACTATCGTTACTGAATCGCCTCCAAGGCGCGGCGGATCTCCCAGGAGTTTCGCGGCTGGGCAGGGATAAAATGATCTGACACCAGCCACCGGACAGGGGCAGGGGTGTGTCGGCAAGGCCGGCACCCCGCCCGGGAGAGCAACATGAAGCCGAGTACACCTAAGAGCCGCGCCGCCAAGATCACCGCGCTCTCCATCGCCGGGGCGGTCATCGCTCTGGGCGGCATCGGAGCGGTCACGGCTCCGCAGTGGCTTGGCAATGTGGTCTCGCAGTCGGCCGGGCAACCGGAGCAGAGCACCACGTCCAAGCCACCGGCTCCGCCGGTGAAGACCACGGTCGCGCCCTTGAACGGTGCCAAGGAGGTCAACCCGATCACGGCACCGTCGATCACCGCCGTGAACGGCACCGTCAAGGACGTCAAGCTCACCCCGGCGAAGGGGCCCGCGGTCAAGGGTGCGTACTCGCAGGGGGAGAGCAGCTGGAAGGCGACTGATCCGCTGGTCTTCAACACGAGCTACACGCTCGCGTACACGGTCGTCGATGCCGACGGCGCGGAGACCGCCAAGTCCAGTACCTTCTCCACCGTCGTCGAGAAGAACGAAGCGGACACCACGCTCCTGGTAGGCACCCTGGGCGAGACCATCGGCGCGGCCCAGCCCATCCAGCTGACGTTCTCCGAGCCGGTGGCGGACAAGTACAAGGCCGGCGTGGAGAAGGCGGTGACCGTCACGTCCAGCGCGGGTCAGAAGGTGAAATGGCACTGGTACTCGGACAAGCTCGTCCGCATCCGGCCCGAGACCTTCTGGGCGTCCGGCAGCAGCGTGACCTTGAAGCAGCAGCTTTTCGGCGTGCCGTTCGGCAACGGCCAGATCGGGAACTTCAACAAGACCACCACGTTCAAGGTCGGCCCGCAGCGCGTCGCCGTCGTGGACGGCCAGGCTCTCGTGATGAACGTCTATGAGGACGGCAAGGTGGTGCACTCCGCGCGTGTGAGCACGGGGGCCGACGACTGGCCGTCGCCCTCCGGTTACGCGGTCATCCTGGAGCAGCAGAGAGTCTCGCACTTCACGGCAGAGAGCATCGGACTCAAGCCCGGCGACAAGGACTACTACAAGCCCACTGACGTCAACTACGCCAACCGTCTGACCTGGAGCGGCGTCTACGTCCACCAGGTGCTGAGCGGTGGGGTCGAAGCGATCGGCCAGCGGAACATCTCACACGGTTGCGTCGGTCTTCTGCCCGCGGACGCTGACTGGTTCTTCACGAACATGAAGCCCGGTGACGTGGTGCAGTTTAAGAACACCGCAGGGCCGCCGATCCGCGCGGATGAGGGCTTCGGCGACTGGAACATCCCGTGGGCCCAGTACGGAACTCCTGTCTCCTGACCTGTTTCCGGAGCCGGGCAGACGCGCTGTGCGGTAACGCTCCGGCAACAATCCGGCCGCTGATGGGCGACCACGCCGCCCGCTTCCGACTCCTTGTCAGAGTTGACGGGTACTGTCACAAGTGAACGATGAGCCGTTGCCGCCTGGTGCCAGGCCGGACGAGAAGTGGATGAGCGTGAGCGAGAAGAAGCCGAACGAAGAACCCGTGTGGGACAACGTCCATGACTCGGACGAGCCTGCGTTCGAGTGGATGAAGAACGCCCAGGGTGACGGAGCGGAACGCTCCGGGGAGAAGCCTGGAGCTTCGGAACCTTCCGGCGACGTCTCCTCCGACGGCGAGGTGCCTGCTGGCAGCAACACGGCCTCCGATAGCAGCACCCTCTCCGAGGGGGCGTCGGCTGAAAGTCCGGCCGCCGGAGCCGCACTGTCTAGTACCGATTCCGCTGCGGACGAGACCTCGGACTCGGCCGTGAAGGAAACGGGCGGTGCAGCCACCGAAACACCCGAAGCCGGCGACACGCAGGAGCGAAGCCCGGCGGCGGACGGCGATGCGCCGACGACGCCGGACACCGAGGCGGAGGCGTTGTCGTCCGAAGCGCCGTCGGCGGCGGTTCTGTCGGCTGAAGCGCCATCAACGGCGGCCCTGCCCCCCAGCGAGGCTTCCTCGGCATCCGAAACGGAGGCCGTCGCCGTCGTGCAGGAGCCGTTGCCGACCAGCGCGCTCACCCTGCGGGCCCCCGAGAATGAGGTCAAGCGTCGTCAGGCGGCGCGTGACGCAGCCTTGGCGGCGAAGCCTGCCGGGCCGCGCGTGGTCAAGATTCTCTCTACCATCTTCCTGCCGCTTCTCCTGGTGATCACCGCAGTCCGTGTGGTGGCCACTCCGCTCTTCCTCTGGCTCGAATACATCCGGCCAGGGTTCCCCGCGGACGGCTACGGCTTCAGCCAGGAGGACCGCATCACGTACGGTTCCTACGCGGTGGACTATCTGAGCAACTTCTCCGGACCCCGGTACCTCGGGGATCTGGTGACTGCCAGCGGGTCCAAGCTCTTCCGGGATCCTGAGATCTCCCACATGGCGGACGTCAAGACGGTCACCATGACCACGTGGGGCATCGGTGCAGGCCTGGCGATCCTGGCGCTCGTGGCGATCTGGTACCTGGCCAGCCGCCGTGACGGGTCCCTGCGGCAGGCCTTCTTCTCTGCTTCCATCGTGACTCTCGTGGTCATCGTCGCCTTGGGCGTTCTCGGATTCCTCGGCTGGGACAGCTTCTTCACGAGCTTCCACGAGTTGTTCTTCGCCAATGGGACCTGGACCTTCTCCCTGCAGGACACGCTCATCAGGCTGTTCCCGGGTCAGTTCTGGATCGATGCGGCCGCGACGATCGCCGGCCTGGTCTTCCTGACCTCGCTCGTGACCCTGATCGTCACGTGGCCCACCAAGCGCCGTCGTGAATCCCGCAAGGTCGCCATCGCCGCACGGCTCGCAGCTCAGCAGGCGGCTGTTGCGGGGGACTGACCACAGCACCTTGACGGCGGAGCGGCGCGGTTCCTGAAGGAATCGCGCCGCTCCGCCGTTTCAGGTTCTGGACGTGGGCCTCAGAACTCCGGCCTCAGCGCTGGTACAGCCGGTCGATCTCCGGCGCGAAGTCGGTGACCACGGCATTGCGTCGCAGCTTCAGCGACGGGGTGAGATGCCCCGAACCGACCGACAGTTCGGCGTTGAGGATGGCGAACTTGCGGATGCTCTCCGCCTTGGAGACCTGCGTGTTCGCCTGATCGACGGATGCCTGCAACGCGTTCAGGATCTCCGGAAGCTCCGAGGCCTGCTCAACGGTGATCCCCGGATGCCCGTGCTGTTCGCCCCAGGCGGCCAGCCCCTCGGCGTCGAGCGCGAGCAGGGCGGAGACGAACGGCCGGCCCTCGCCGAGCACCACCACATGCTCGACGAGCGGGTTCTGACGAATGGTCTCCTCAAGCGGCTCCGGAGCGACGTTCTTCCCACCAGCGGTGACGATCAGGTCCTTCTTCCGGCCCGTGATGGTGAGGAAACCATCCGGGTCCAGACTGCCGAGATCGCCGGTGGCGAACCAGCCGTCCACGAAGGCGTCGAAATCGGCCTGCGGGTTGTTGTGATAGCCCTTGAAGACGCCGATGCCCTTGATGAGGACCTCTCCGTCGTCGGCGATCCTCACGGAGGTCCCTGGAATGGGGCGGCCCACGGTGCCGAGCCGGTTCCGTTCCGGCAGATTGACCGCGGCCGGCGCCGTGGTCTCGGTGAGCCCATAGCCTTCCAGAATCGGGATCCCGGCTCCGAGGAAGAACTCTGATTCCTGACGATTCAAGGCGCTGGCGCCGGACACCGTGTGGGTGATGTGACCGCCGAACGCGGCCCGGACCCGCGGGTACAGCAAACGGTCGAACGCCAAGTGGCGCAGACGAAGCCGGACGCTCGGACCGTCTCCGTGACCTTGTTCCTTGCGCTGCATGGCCTGGGCGTAGTCGACGGCGGTGCTGAAAGCCTTCTGGAAGAGCTGACCCTTTCCGGAAGAATCTGCCTTCTGCTGAGCCCCTGCCAGGACCTTCTCGAAGATCCGCGGTACGGCGAGGAGGAAGGTGGGCTTGAGGGTCTGCATGTCCGCCATCAGCTCCGTTGCGGAACTGCTGTGGCCCACCAGAATCCCGGCGTGAAGGCAGATCACCTGCACCGCGCGGGCCAGGACATGTGCCAGGGGGAGGAACATCAGGGTCCGGGCTCCGGGTGCCAGAGTGAATTCCCCGAGGGTGGGCACGATGTTCTCCGCCACCTGTGCGAAGTTGCCGTGGCTGATCTGGCAGCCTTTCGGCTTTCCGGTGGTCCCGGAGGTGTAGACGATCGAGGCCGTGTCGGCCATGGTCGCCGCGGTACGGTGCCGTTCCAGCTCCGCATCGGTGACACCGGAACCTGCGTTGGCCACGCTCGTCATATTCGGCACGGGACCACCGTGATCCATGCGGATCACCTGAAGCGGGGCACTGCCCAGCAGTTCCGATCCTTCGGCGACGGCGGTGACCAGTTCGGCCTTGGAGGCGTCCTCCACGAAGATCCTCCGCGCGCCGGAGTCTTCGAGGATCCACTCGACCTGGCTGGCGGAGGAGGTCTCGTAGATCGGGACGGTGACGCCTCCGGCGTACCAGATGGCGAAGTCCGCGAGGGTCCACTCGAACCGGGTCCGGCTCATCACCGCCACCGAGTCGCCGATCTCCAGACCGCCGGCGATCAGACCCTTCGCGAGGGCCTTGACCCGGTCCAGGAAGTCACCGGCGCTGAGCAGACTCCAGCCCTTCAACGGCGGATGGGCTGAAGCATCCGCAGGGTGGAGCCGGGCCCCCTGCACGGCGGACGGCCGGACGGCGTACACGGGACGCTCCGGCGTCGCGGACGCACGGGCGAGCAGAACATCGGTGACGTTGGACGCGGGGTCCAGTTCAGAGATCAGCGGTGCGGTGTACTCGGTCAGGGTGCTCATGGCGGTGATGGTTCCTGTCGGTTCAGAACTGACGGACGTCAGATCCAGGAGGGCATCCACATGCGCAGATGCCAGTCGTTGTAAGTGATGGTCTCGGCGGTCCAGATCGGGTAGAAGAACGCGGACAACAGCAGCACCCCAGCCAGGAAGACCGCCACCACCATGAAGCCGGCTCTCCGCCGCCATGGAGGGTCGTGCTGCGAACCGAGAATCAGTCCCAGTGCATAGCAGAGGGCCAGGATCAGGAACGGTTCGAAGGACACCGCGTAGAAGAAGAAGGTGGTCCGTTCCGGGTACATGAACCAGGGCAGGTAGCCGCCGGCCATTCCGGCCAGGATGGCGCCCGCCCGCCAATCACGGCGGCCGGCCCAGGCGAAGAGGATCACCAGGAGTGCCAGGGCGGCGCCCCACCAGATGAGGGGGTTGCCGACGCTCAGAATGGCCTCGGAGCACTTGCCGTTGCCGCCGGGGCAGGACGGGGACTGGTAGTAGAAGGAGGTGGGCCTGCCCAGGACCAGCCAGGTCCAGGCGCTCGCCTTGTACGGATGATCCGCGCTCAGGCCTTGGTGGAAGGCGTAGGCCTGGAGGTGGTATTCCCAGAGCGAGCGCAGCGCGGGCGGAAGCCAGCCGACGCCTTGGCCGGGGTTCTGTTCGGCCCAGTGCCGGTTGTACGCATTACTGCTGAGGAACCAGCCCGTCCAGGTGGAGAGGTAGACCAGGGCCGACGTCCCCAGGTAGAGGAAGAAAGCCGGAATGCCGTCCCGGACCACCCCGGCCAGAGCCCAATGCCGGATTCCGGCCACCCGGCGCGCATTCATGTCCCACAGGACCATGAGGAGGCCGAAAACGGCCAGGAAGAACAGCGCCGACCATTTGATGCCGATCGCGGCACCCATGGCCGCCGCGGCCGCCAGGCGCCACCAACGGAAGCCGAGACGCGGCCCCCAGAGCAGCGCGGTGGACGGTGGGACTCCGTCGTGCCCCACGGAGGAGAGGCGGGCCAGACGGATCGCGAGCCGCCGTCGTCCGTCCTGCCGGTCCAGCAGAAGACAGGCGAAGACCACCAGGATCCAGAACTCCAGGAAGATGTCCAGAATGCCGATGCGCGACATCACCAGGTGGGTGCCGTCCACGGCGGTCAGAAGACCGGCGATTGTCCCGAGCACGACCGAATTGAAGAGTTTGTGGGCCACGAACGCCATCAACAGGATGGACAGCGTACCCACCACCGCCGAGGAGAATCGCCAGCCGAAGCTGTCTCCGGGCCCGAAGAGATCCATGCCCCAGGCGATCATCCACTTGCCGAGCGGCGGATGGACCACGTACTCCGGGGTGTTGAGGAGCTGGCTGGGATCGCCTTGGTTGAACGCGGTATTGGCGTCCTTGGCCCAATTGCGTTCGTAGCCGGACTGCAGGAGCGAGTAGGCATCCTTGACGTAGTAGGTCTCGTCGAAGACGAGGGAATGCGGCTCGCCCAGACGTACGAAACGGAGCACGCCGCCGAGGGCCGCAGTGAGGATGGGGCCGAGCCAGAACCAGAGACGCAGACTGGGCGGGTAATCCCGCCAGGATCGCACCGGGCCGCTCAGGCGTTCCAGCAGCGCCTCGCGAGTGAAGGCCGTCCGAGGATCGGTCACCCAGCCGGTGCCTGACGGACGCCTGCGACGGCGGCGTGGACGGCTGACGACGGCCGTGGAGGCGGAGGCCGCAGGCGATGGTCCGGGGCCCTGGGGTGCCGGCGTCGCTCGGGTCGCCGCACCGGCGCCTGCCTTGACGCCCGGCGGGGCCTGATCGCTCTGGGTCACGTAGCCATGCTACCGGGAGGAGACGACGGCGGAGGGTGCCGGGTGCGCCGCGTACTACGCTGGAGGGCATGGCTGATCGTGTAGTGCAGGGAGAAGGGCGAGTGGTCCTGGCGGCCACCCCGATCGGGAACCTGGGAGACGCATCGCCTCGCCTGTGCGAACTTCTGGAGAGCGCCGATGTGGTGGCGGCCGAGGACACCAGGCGCCTGCACCGCTTGGTTCAGGGATTGGGCCTCACCATCACCGGGCGGGTCATCAGCTATCACGAACACAATGAGCGCGAGCGGGCCGAGGAACTGCTGGAGCTGGTCCAGGAGGGGCAGACGATCCTGGTGGTCTCGGACGCGGGCATGCCGGCCGTCTCGGACCCGGGCTTCCGGCTCGTGTCCGCCGCCGTCGACGCCGGGGTGCTGGTCACCGCCGTCCCGGGTCCGTCCGCCGTTCTCACGGCTTTGGCGCTTTCCGGGCTCCCGACCGACCGGTTCACCTTCGAGGGATTCCTGCCGCGCAAGGCGGGGGAGCGGCTCTCCTCGCTACGGGACCTGTCCGCCGAGCGGCGCACCATGGTGTTTTTCGAGGCACCTCACCGCTTGGCGACCATGCTCGCTGCGCTTAGCGAGGTCTTCGGCGCGAACCGCCCGGCGGCCGTCTGCCGGGAGCTGACGAAGACCTATGAGGAAGTGATCCGCGGTGGTCTGGGCGAGCTCGTGGCCTGGGCCGAATCGGGTGAGGTCCGCGGGGAGATCGCTGTCGTGGTCGGGGGCGCGGGCGAGCCCGAGGCGAGCCGCCCCGAGGACCATGTCGACGCCGTGTCCGCCCTGACCGCGGGTGGCATGCGCCTGAAGGAGGCGGTCGCCGTCGTCGCCGAGACCCAGGGTTTGAGCAAGCGGGAGCTGTACCAGGCGGTCCTGTCCGCGCGGAGCTGACCCCTTTCCGGCTCGCGAGATGCCAGTTGAGCACAGTCCGGAGCCTGAGCACTGTGCTCAACTGGCATCTCGCGAGGAAGGGTGGCTGACGGCTCCGGGGTGCGTTGGGCATTTGCACAGTGAAACCGGGGATCGCTAGTGCACCTCTGCGTAGACGTGCGTCACAGTGCGGCGATAGCTTGGCAGGGAAGGGTCTTCTGGAAGGCCCGTTGGACCCCCGTACCCCAAGCACGAAGGAGTCACCCATGACTTCCGCGATCACCGCAGAGCGCGAGGCAGAGCTGCTCGCCAAGGTTCCCACCGGCCTGTTCATCAATGGCGAGTGGCGGGCCGCTTCGACCGGCAAGACGTTCGACGTCGAGGACCCGGCCACGGGCAAGGTGCTGCTGAGCATCGCCGACGGCACGAGCGAAGACGCCATGGCCGCCCTCGACGCCGCCGACGCCGTGCAGGCCGAGTGGGCTCGCACCGCTCCCCGTGAGCGTGCTGAGATCCTGCGCCGCGCCTTCGATCTGGTCACGGCCCGCGCCGATGACTTCGCGCTCCTCATGACCCTCGAGATGGGCAAGCCGCTCGCCGAGGCACGCGGAGAGGTCACCTACGGCGCCGAGTTCCTGCGCTGGTTCTCCGAGGAAACCGTGCGCGACTACGGCCGCTACCTCACCACTCCCGAGGGCAAGAACAAGATCCTCGTGCAGCGTAAGCCGGTCGGCCCCTGCCTGCTGATCACCCCCTGGAACTTCCCGCTGGCCATGGCCACCCGCAAGATCGCCCCGGCCATCGCCGCCGGCTGTACCATGGTGATCAAGCCCGCCAAGTTCACCCCGCTGACCACCCAGCTCTTCGTGGCGACCCTGGTCGAGGCCGGTGTCCCGGCCGGCGTCGTCAATGTCGTCTCCTCCTCCAGCGCCTCCTCCATCTCCGGCCCGATCATGAAGGACTCCCGCCTGCGCAAGGTCTCCTTCACCGGTTCCACCGCCGTGGGCAAGCGCCTGATCGCGGACGCCGCCAACAACGTGCTCCGCACCTCCATGGAACTCGGTGGCAACGCCCCGTTCCTGGTGTTCGAGGATGCCGATCTGGACAAGGCCGTGGAAGGCGCCATGGCGGCCAAGATGCGGAACATGGGCGAGGCCTGCACTGCGGCCAACCGCTTCCTGGTCCACGAGTCCGTGGCCGAGGAGTTCACCGCGAAGTTCTCCGCCGCCATGGCCGCCCTGAACACGGGCCGCGGCACCGAGACGGAGACCAACGTCGGCCCGCTGATCGACTCCGGCGCCCGTGACGACGTTCACGCGCTGGTCACCGCCGCTGTCGAGGCCGGCGCGACCGTGGCCACCGGTGGTGCCCCGGTCGAGGGTGAAGGCTACTTCTACGCTCCGACCGTGCTCAGCAACGTCCCGAACGACGCCGACATCCTCCTCAACGAGATCTTCGGCCCGGTCGCACCGGTCACCACTTTCTCCTCCGAGGAGCAGGCCATCAAGCTGGCGAACGCGAGCGAGTACGGCCTGGCGTCCTACGTCTACACCCGCGACTACGCCCGCATGTTCCGCGTGGCCGAGCAGATCGAGTTCGGCATGGTCGGCTTCAACGCCGGTGTCATCTCCAACGCCGCGGCCCCGTTCGGTGGCGTGAAGCAGTCCGGTCTGGGCCGCGAAGGCGGCGCCGAAGGCATCGCCGAGTACACCACGACGCAGTACATCGGCATCGCCGACCCGTACGCTGTCTGATCTGCGTTATCTGATCCGCGCTGTCTGACCCGCGCCGCCGGATCCCGGCGGTTCGAGCCGGGATTCCCCGGCTGACCCGAAGGGCCCCACTGCTGCCAGTGGGGCCCTTCGGGCTTGACGGACCGGACCGGTGGGCCTCAGCGTCGTCGTGAGCGGAACAACGACGGCGGCAGCCAGCGTGCGGCGAAGCGGGCGCCGGGACGCGCCTGCCCGCGCAGCTCCCGGTCCACGACGGCCAGCTGCTCGGCGGAGTGCCGAGCCTGCTCGCCGTCGTCGTCCGCCGTGTCGTCCGATGCACCGTAGCGGGTCAGCTCGTAGTCCCTGACCAACTCGGCGACGGCCGTCCGCCCGCCTGTGCTGAAGGGTTCCGCCAGCCGGGAACCGAAGGCGCGCGGAGTGTCCGGAGCCCGGGCGGCCGCTCCGTAGTCGGCGGCCGTGGCCAGCAACTCCTCCATCGCACCGATCCGGACCGCGCCCGGTGGCTGGGCCGCCGTGAGCCGCCGCCGTCGTTGCACGGTTCTCAGGATCCGCGGGGAGACCGCCAGAAGAATCAGCACGAGCCCTGCTCCGGCCCAGAATCCGATCTCCGGCCAATCGATGTCCTCTCCCCAGGCGGACGGCCGGACCGGGGCAGCCTGCGCACTGGGGGATGCCGTCGGCGAGGCGCTCGCGGTGGGCGCTGTGGCACTGGAGGTGGCACGCGGCCTCAGCTCGTCAGGCGTATCCAGCGCGGACCCGGCGGAGCTGGGATCGAAGGCGTAGTCCGGGACCACGCCGCGCGAGGGGGTCGGCTCGAACGGGACCCAGCCCGCACCCACGAGGTAGATCTCGGGCCAGGCATGCGCGTCCTCGGCCGAGACCGTGTACTCGCGCAGGGAGGGCCGGGCCGGATTGCCGTCACGGACCGCACCCGTGGGATGGCCGGGGGCGTATCCGACCGCCACCCGGCTGGGAAGCCCCAGCACCCGGGCCATCACGGCCATGGCTGTGGCGTAGTGGATGCAGTACCCGCTCTTCGCGGTCAGGAACTGGGCGAGGACGTTCATCCCCGTGCCGTCGTAGCCGTGATCCGCAGGGGCCGTCAGGGAGTAACTGAAATCGGCGCTCCTCAAGTACTTCTGGAGTGCCAGGGCCTTGTCGAATTCGGTCGAGGCCGAGCCGGCGACCTTCTGAGCCGTGTCCCGGATGATGGCCGGGACGTTTCCCGGCAGCTCCTGGAACCGGACCGGGACGCTCGGCCCCTCCGGATACAGGGCGCGCAGGCTTTCGGCGGTCCAGTTCGGGACGACCGAATGGGCGACGTACACCTCTCCTGCGCTGGTGCCGTCAGCGCGGTTCTTGATCGAGAGAGTGTCCGGATCGAAGCCCCAGTTGCCTTTGGCGCCGACCACGCTGACGGTGTCTTCGGGAACGGGCAGGTACGGACTGCTGAAATCGCGGGTGGTGACCTCGGTCAACGCCATCTCCGAGCGGGGGCCGAAGAAGGCGGCGGCGGTGGGGGACTGGAGCTGCAGGATGTCGTCCTGGAGCGACTTGTCGCGGTTCTCCGGACCCCAACGGTCCCCGCTGAAGGAGTCGATGGTGGTCAGCCGGAGATACGGTGCCGACTTCGCCGTCGTGAAGTAGCTGATCGCGGTTCCGTTGCCTCCCTGCCGCAGATTCGAGTTGAGTGTCAGGAGCGGGTTGAGGCCGTTGCTGCGGCCGAGGGAACCGAGACGCGAACCCTGTGGGAAGAGCCCCTCGGTGAAGCCCGGGATCGCAGTGGGGATCACCAGAGCGACGACGACGGCGGCCGCGCCGAGGATCACGGCCCGTCCCGGGCCGCGGGCGGCGATGCGGAAGGCGGGCCCCGGACCGGATGCCTCGGCGAGCCGGTCGGCGGTGCGCTGAGCCCGGCGGGTCCCGGCGAGTGTCATGGCGAAGAAGAACGCGGAGCCGGCGAACGGCCAGAGACCGACACTGGTGTAACTGAGGAGGGCCGGGACCAGCAGTACCGCCAGGAGCGGCAGGGCGACGGCCATGGGCGCCCGGGCGCGCACCGCCAGCCAGTCGGCGAGCAACGCCAGAAGGCCCAGGATGGACGCGCTGAGGAATGTGATCCCCGGCCGGGCATTGGCCGGGACGACCTCGTGCTGGAGAGTGTCCACCGCCTGCGCCATCAGCTCCCAGAACAGCCCCCAGCTCCGGGCGGTCGGGATGATTCCGAGGAACGTGGTCCCGGAGAAGAAGAACAGCAGCAGGGTCGCGCCCAGGGCCGCCAGACCGAGCAGGAAGGACGCCCACGGGCCGGAACTGATGAAGCGGCCGGCCGCTGTGGCGACCGTGACCGCCAGAAGGCAGCAGAGCACGGGCAGATACCAGGACCAACCGAAAAGCACCGATGACAGGCTGGCGGCCGCCGACGCGAGGGCGAGGCTCGAACTGACACCGACCGGAAGCCAGGCCATTGCGAGCCGCCCCCGCACATCGACGACCCTGCCCGCAGCCTCACTCACGGGTCCTCCTGGAAGAGGATGCGGACAGCGCCGTGACTCCCGGGGAGGTGCGTTCCAGGTGCCCCACGGGGGAGTCCGGACGGGCCCAGAGGACACTCCAGCCTCCGGCTTCCAGCATTTCCCGGACCGCCTGTGACGGAGCGGACGGCCAGCACGAGAGGACCGTGCCCCTGCCTTGGTGAACGCCGGTCTCCCAGGACGACTCCAGCCCCGGCCCGGAGAGCAGCACTGCCGCGAGTTCGCGGGCATCCGCCTCCAGTACCTTGCCGGTGAACACCGTCACCTGGCCGGCGGACGGTCCGGGATGAAGTCTCTCGCCGGCGTCGTCCAGTTCCACTGCCGCGAGGGGCCCGGGAAGCAGCTCACGGGCTTCCGGCGCCGCGAGCAGTTCCAGATGGGGATGGGGTGCGCTGCGTGAGTGGAGGAAGGCGGGGGATCCCGTGTGGTCCAGGACCCGCAATTCGTGGCCCTGTGAACTGAGTGCGGTGGCCAAGGAGAGGAAGGTCCTCACCTGCCACTCGAAAGTCACCGTGGTGTTCAGTCTCGAGGCGGCCGGGGGGACGGGGAACGGCGCCAGCTCGCCACCGCTGTGACAGCTCCTGCGACGGTCCAGGATCAAGGTGATCCTGGGGAGGGCGCCACCTTCCTCCTGCCGGACCATCAGTTCGCCGCGCCGGGCCGTCGATGGCCAGTGCACCCTTCGGAGGGCGTCACCCTGGCGATACTCCCGGACGGTCACGTCGTTCTCGCTGGCGCTTGCGAACCAGGTGGCTGAGCGGCTGGCTCCGGCGCCCGAGCCGCTCAGCCCCCGGAGCCGGTGGAGCAGCTCGGGGTCCGGTTCGGACAGCGCGGGCGCGACGGTCAGCTCCGTGCCGGGATCCACGCGATGCCTCTGCCAGGCGAGATTGAACGGGTCGCGGAACTCCGCGCTCACCCCGCCCAGCGTGAAAAGTCCGCGGTGTGGCGGACTCAGGACGTACTCGTAGCTGGAGACCGGTCCGCCGCGTGCGGCACGGGACGGGTAGTGGAACCGCGGTGCGCCGCCAAGCTCCGGCGGCAAGGCTTCCAGCATGGTCGATTCGGCGGACGATGCGGTCGAGTGTGCGAGCCGGGACAAGCTCCCCGCCCGTTCCGAGGCGATCTGCTCCACGTGCAGACGCACGGTGGTGCTGCCACCCTCACGGGCCGGGGCGGGGGTGGCATCCCTTGTCACGGTGAAGCGCGGATGACGGCTCCGGACGCCGACGACGGCGATCAGCGGAAGTGCGAGCAGGAAGACGGACAGGGTGAGCAGATCGCGTCGGCCCAGCAGCCAGGCTCCGCCGAGGCACAGGAGCCCGACCACGATGAACCCGAGACCGCGACGGGTCAGATATCGTGCAGGATTCAGACGCCCTGCGTTCACGGCACACCGGCCCGGTGATTCCAGGAGCCTGAGTCTTCCGGGCCGAGCTGAGCACGGCGCGCGGCCGACCGTCCGGAGGCCGGATCGGCAGGGAGTCGCTGCAATATCTCGGCGAGAATCGTGGCGGCGTCGCGCCCGCCCAGGGCCGCCCTGCGGTCGACCAGAAGACGGTGGGCGAGCACGCTCTCGGCGACCGCGACGACGTCGTCGGGCAGCACGTGATCCCGGCCGTCCAGCGCGGCGCGGGCCTTTGCCGCGCGCAGCACGTGCAGCAACGCGCGGGGGCTGGCCCCCAGATTGATCTCGGGATGCTCCCGGGTGCTGCGGCCGAGGTCCACGACGTACTCCCGCACCGGATCCGAGACGAAGACGCCGTGGACGGTCGCGATCATGCGGCGCAGCCGGGCCGTGTCCGTGACGGGCTCCAGCCGCTCCAGCGGCGAACGGTTCTGATGGCTGGAGAGCATGTCCAGTTCGGCGGCCCGATCCGGGTAGCCCATGGAGATCCGTGCCATGAACCGGTCCCGCTGGGCCTCGGGCAGGGGGAATGTCCCCTCCATCTCCACCGGGTTCTGCGTCGCGAGCACCATGAACGGCTCGCCCAGGGGATAGACGCGTCCGTCCACGCTCACCTGGCTCTCCTCCATGCACTCCAGGAGAGCCGACTGCGTCTTGGCGGAGGCCCGGTTGATCTCGTCGCCGATCACCAGATGGGCGAAGACCGGCCCGGGCCGGAACTCGAAGGACCCTGTTCCCTGGTTGTACATCGACACTCCGGTCACATCGGAGGGCAGGAGGTCCGGGGTGAACTGTATCCGCGAGACGGTGCCGTGCACGGCACGGGCAAGGGTTTTGGCCAGCATGGTCTTGCCGACGCCGGGGACGTCCTCCAGGAGCAGGTGCCCCTGTGCCAGAAGCACTGTCAGGGCGATCCCGGCGGTCTCCTCCTTGCCGTCGATCACGCTGTTGACGGCTGCGAGGATGGCTCTTGCCGTGACCGCGAAGTCCTCCAGGGGCAGCGGGCTCTCCTGCCCGGTCGCCGGCGCGGCCCCATTCGCTCCCGTACCTGTCACGTCATGACCTCCCACGCTTGACTGCGAGCCCCCAAACAGCGGCCGACGTCGTATGACGCAGCTCACTTTCACCTCAGCCTACTCACTGCTGTGCGCTCGTCATAGGGTGGATGCATGTGTGCTTCCGAGACTCCGTCCGCCTACCTTTCCGACGACGTCGACGGCGGTCCCACCGGGGGTGACGGTCAGGCGCGTTCGTCGAAGGACGAGTCCGGGCGCAAGCGCAAGCTCGAATATCCGCCGGCTCCGGAGCCTCTGGCCGTTCCGGTCATGGACAACCACACCCATCTGAATTTCCGGGACGGTCTGGTGGAGGTCTCCGTCAAGGACGCTCTGGACGCGGCTGCTGCCGTGGGAGTGCAGGGTGCGGTGCAGGTGGCTTGCGATCTGGAGTCCGCCCGGTTCACGGTCCGGGCGCTCGACGAGGATTCTCGCCTCCTCGGGGCCCTCGCCATCCATCCGAATGATGCTCCGCTGTATGCCGGGCGAGGAGAACTGGAAAGCGCGCTGGCCGAGATCGAGACCCTGGCCGCCCATCCGCGGGTCCGTGGAATCGGGGAGACCGGGCTGGACTATTTCCGCACCACCGGCGAGGAGGAGCAGAAGATCCAGCAGTACTCGTTCCGGCGTCACATCGACATCGCCCGGCGGCTGGGCCTGACCCTGCAGATCCATGACCGGGATGCCCATGATGACGTGGTACGGATTCTCTTGGAGGACGAGCAGCCGCCTCGGGTGGTGTTCCACTGCTTCTCCGGGGACGAGACCCTGGCCGCCATCTGCAACGAGCACGGCTGGTTCATGTCCTTCGCCGGGCCGGTGAGCTTCAAGGCCAACGACCATCTGCGGGCGGCCCTTCGGCTGGCGCGCCGGGACCTCATCCTGGTGGAGACCGACTCACCGTTCCTGACACCTCATCCCTTCCGGGGGAGGCCGAATGCGAGCTACATGATCCCGTACACCATGCGTGCCATGGCGGCCGCCGTGGATGTGGACCTCGACACATTGTGCGCCGCCGTCGCCCAGAACACGGTCGACGCCTACGGCAGCTGGGACTGATCCGCGATTCCCCGCGCTTCGGCGGCTGATCGGTGGCTGAACAGGGGAGACGGCCTGGATCGCGTCGTCGCCGCGCTGAATCAAGCGGGGAGAACGTCCGGTTTCCTTATCATGACCGTTCTTTTCCGGCGAATTTCAGGGCTTGGCTGATTTATAACGCTTCGGTTACAGTGGATGCCAGATAGCCGGGGTCGGGGAAGGCCTGCGGACGAAAACACTTCGTTGTGAACCATGGCGAGGAATGCGTTGCTGATGCACGCCCGCCATCAGGTCAAGCCTTTCGAGGCCCCGTTCCCCGTGCCCGGACGCACAAGTAGTTTGGGTAGTAGTGAACAGAATCTTCGCAACCGACGGCAAGTTCAGTCCCGTCAAGGTCGGTGTTCAGATTGCGGTCGTCCTGGCACTCGTCGGAGGTCTCCTGGCCTTCGTGGTGAACAACAAGACCGTGAAGATCAACCTCGACGGCCGTGTGAGCTCCGTCCAGACCTTCGGCGGAGACGTCGCACAGGTTGTGAAGAGCGCAAACATCGACGTCGCGTCCAAGGACCAGGTGATTCCCTCCCTGGAGAGCTCCGTTCAGGACGGCACCGAAGTCCGTATCAACCGCGCCAAGGCCGTGGATGTCACGCTGGACGGCTCCGCCCGTCAGGTCGACACGCATGAGAGCACCGTCGGTGGTCTCATCAAGCAGCTCGGCGTGAAGGACAGCTCGCGGGTCTCCCTGCCGGCCGATGCGACCCTGGACGTCCAGGGCACCACGCTGAACATCTCCACCCCGAAGCCTGTCACCCTGATCGTGCGCGGCAAGGGCAGCAAGCTGACCACCACCGCCGCCACCGTCGCGGATGTGCTGAAGGAAGCCAAGGTCACGCTCGGCAAGAACGACGTGTCCGCCCTTCCGGCCACCGCTCCGATCACCCCGAACATGACCATCAAGGTCAGCAACGTGGACAAGAGCCGGACCGCCGTGGTCAAGGACAGCATCCCCTTCGACGTCGTGAAGACGAATGCGCCCGATCTTGACAAGGGCACCGAGAAGGTCACCAAGGAAGGCGTGGCCGGCAGCGTCGAGAAGACGTACCGCCTCGTGATCGTGGACGGCAAGGAAGCCACGCGCACGCTGGTCACCAGCAAGGTCGTGGCTGAGCCTGTGGACCAGGAGGTCAAGGTGGGAACCAAGGAGGCTCCGGCCCCCACCCCCACTCCGGCAGCAGCGTCCGGCGGATCCAACACCGGTGCAGCAGCCCCCGCCGCGGTCAATTCAGGCATGTGGGACCGCATCGCTCAGTGCGAGTCCACCGGCAACTGGTCCATCAACACGGGCAACGGCTACTACGGTGGCCTGCAGTTCGACATCCAGACCTGGCTCGGTGCCGGTGGCGGCGCCTACGCCCCGAACGCCAGCCTGGCCACCCGCGAGCAGCAGATCGACATCGCCAACCGGGTCTACGCCGAGCGCGGCCTGTCCCCGTGGGGTTGTGGCTGGGCCGCCGGATAGGCAGCACAGAACTCTGACGACGACGGCGGCCGGCACCTCCCCACGGAGGCGCCGGCCGCCGTCGTCGTGCTGTGTGGAAGGCGAGATGGATTGCAGGCCGCCGCACCGGTCTCCCTGAGTCCGCTGCCGAGGGTGTGCTCCGTGAGTCCGCTACTGAGGCTGGTTTTACCTGGGCCCAGCTGGCCGAGTCCGCTACCGGGGGCGTGAGTCAGCTACCCCGGATAGCTGATTCACGCCCCGGATAGCGGACTCGGCGGTGTGGTTCGCCGAGTCCGCTACCGGCGTCGGTTTCTGGGCCGAGCCCGCTAGGCGCGTGCCATTTCGCGCACTGAACGAGCGAGGTGGCACGTAACCAGCGAGTTCGCGCCCCGGCGAGGCCAGGGGCCAGGCCCACTGGGGCGGAATCCACCGGGAGCGGACTCGGTAGGATTGGACGGTGACTGACGCAGCAGAGAGCCCCGAAACCGGACCCGCACCCAAGCCTTTGCTCGGGGCGGCGGACATCCGGCGCCTGGCGGGGGAGCTCGGCGTCCGTCCCACCAAGACCCTGGGCCAGAACTTCGTGATCGACGGCAACACCATCCGCAGGATCGTCGGCGCCGCTGAACTCGACCCCACCGAGACCGTGCTGGAAGTAGGCCCGGGGCTCGGCAGCCTTACGCTCGGCCTCCTGGACGCCGCCGCACACGTCGTCGCAGTCGAGATCGACCCGGTGCTCGCAGGCAAGCTCCCCAACACCGTGGAGGAATTCCGGCCCGGCGCAAGCGGACGATTCACCCTGATCAACCAGGACGCCCTCAAAGTCACCGAGCTGCCGCATCAGCCGACGGCGCTCGTGGCCAATCTGCCGTACAACGTCGCGGTTCCCGTGGTGCTCCACCTGCTGGAGCATTTCCCGTCCCTGCGTCACGGCCTGGTGATGGTCCAGGACGAGGTGGCCGACCGTCTTGCCGCCTCCCCGGGTTCCAAGATCTACGGCGTGCCGTCCGTCAAGGCCGCCTGGTACGGCACCATGCGCAAGGCGGGTGTGATCGGCATGAACGTCTTCTGGCCCGCCCCCAAGATCCATTCCGGGCTCGTGGCCTTCGAACGCCAGGAACAGCCGGAGACGCGAGCCAGCCGCGAAGAGGTCTTCACCGTCATCGATGCGGCTTTCGCCCAGCGCCGCAAGACACTTCGCGCCGCGCTGTCCTCCTGGGCGGGGAACGGGGCGGAGGCGGAGCGGCTGCTCCGTCTTGCCAACGTGGATCCGAGCGCCCGCGGTGAGGTCCTGGACATCGCCGCGTACATCAGGATCGCCGAAGCCCGGATCCCGATGCAGGCATGAGCACGGTGCCGCGGTCGGTCCTCGCCTCCGCCCCGGGGAAGATCAACGTCTCTCTTCACGTGGGACCGCTCCGCGAGGACGGTTATCACTCGCTGGCGAGCGTCTTCCTTGCGGTGTCCCTGCGCGAGGAGGTCCGGGCGTCCCTCCTGGAGGAACCCGGCATCGAGGTGGCCCTCGCGCCGGAGAGCGCGCTGGACGTGGATCCGGAGACCATCCCGTTGGACGGGAGGAATCTGGTCCATCAGGCCGCCGCCCTGCTGGCCTCGCACTGCGGGCTGGAACCGGCCGTGCGTCTGGAGATCGTCAAGCGGGTCCCGGTGGCCGGTGGCATGGCGGGCGGTTCCGCCGATGCGGCCGCGGCGCTGGTGGCCTGCAACGCCCTCTGGGAATGCGGCCTGAGCCGGGAGGAGCTGGCCACTCTGGGTGCCCGGCTCGGGGCGGACGTGCCGTTCTGCCTGCTCGGCGGTGCGGCGGTGGGTCTGGGGGTCGGCGACCGGCTCACCACGGCCCTGGTGCACGGTGAACTCCACTGGGTGGTGGTCCCCGCCGCGTTCGGCCTGTCCACCCCGGAGGTGTTCCGCCGCCTGGACACCCTCCGTGAGGCCGAGGGTTTCGACGCCCCGGAGCCGGACTCCGTGGATGCGGCGATCCTGGCCGCGCTGCGCACCCCGGACAGTCACGTGCTCTCCACGCTCATGGTCAATGATCTGCAACGGGCCGCCCTCGACCTGGCCCCCGGGCTGCGCGACGTGCTCGGGCTGGGGGAGTCGCTGGGCGCCCTCGCGGGGATCGTGTCCGGCTCCGGCCCCACGGTCGCGTTCCTCTGTGAGGATACGACGGCGGCCCGGGCCCTCGCGGACGGCTTCAGTCACCGCGGTCTGGACTCGTTCGTGCTCACCGCCCCCTCTCCGGGCGCCTACGTGCACTAGGCCTCCGTGCAGCAGGCCTGCGTGCATCAGGTCTACGGGCACTGAGCCTCGGCGCCGGGCCCGTCCGGGTCCCAGCCCTTCCAGAGCCGGGCGTAGGCGCCACCGAGGTCCAGCAGCTGCCGATGGGTGCCCTCTTCGACCACACGTCCGCCCTCCATCACGAGAATCCGGTCGGCCTCCCGTGCCTGGGAGAGACGGTGAGCGATCGTGATCGAGGACCGGCCGTCCAGCACGCGGCGGGCCGCGTGATCGAGCAGCCGCGCCGCATCGCTTCCGGCCTCGGCGGTCGCCTCGTCGAGGATGACGACCTCGGGGTCCAGCAGCAGGACGCGGGCCAGCGCGAGCTGCTGGCCGTGCGCGGGCGGCAGGGGACGGCCCCCGCCGCCCACCGTGGTGCCGAGACCTTGGGGGAGCGCCGCGATCCAGGTCTGGGCGCCGACGGCTTCCACCGCACGGAGCACATCGCTCTCCGTGGCGCCGGGCCTGGCCAGGAGGAGGTTCTCGGTGATGGTGCCGGTGAAGAGATGGCTCTCCTGCGAGAGCAGCGCGAGGCGGCGCTGGGGCAGTTCCAGGTCCGCGACGTCGGTGCCGTGGAACGTGACCGCGCCGGCCCGGGCGGGGCGGAGCCCGGTGAGGACGGAGGCGAGCGTGGACTTCCCGGAGCCGCTGGCCCCGACGATCGCAAGCTTCCGTCCCTGCTCCAGGCGCAGGCCGACGTCGTGCAGGACATCGGGCCCGCCGGAGTAGCCGGCCGAGAGCCCTTCCGCGGCCAGCAGAGTGGTCCGAGTGGCGCTCTGCGTCCCGGCCACGTTCTTCCGAGGGGCCGTGGGTTCAGCGGGGAGCGGGCCTCCGGGTTCCTTGCCGCCGATCCCCACCAGCCGGGCCAGCCCGGCCCCGGCGCGCTGGATGTCGTCGAAGACCCCCAGAACCGTGTTGAGGGGATCGAAGAGCGCCGCGAAGAACAGGGCCGCCGTGGTGGCCGCGCCCACCGTGGCCAGCCCCGCATGGACCAGGAGGAACGCGGTCAGCAGGATCGCGCCCAGACCGGTGAACTCGGCCAGGTTGAGGCGGCCGTAGAAGCGCGTGGCCGTGCGGGTCGCCTCGAATTCGCAGTCCATGGACTCCAACGAGGCTTCGGTGATGCGCCGGTGCTGCCGGCGGCCGAGGCGGAGCGTCCGGAGGGTGGGAAGCATGGTGAACCCGGTGAGAAGAGCCGCCGCGCGTCGGCCGTCGGCCGCGCGGCCCGCGGCGTAGACAGGGCCGGAGGCTCGCAGATACCAGCGGAGCGTGTGGATCTGGAGGGGCACGGCGGCCAGTCCCGCGACCGCGAACCTCCAGTCCAGCGCGGCCAGCCCGGCCAGGGTGGACAGGATGGCCAGCGCGGCGCCCACGAAGCTGCCGACGGCGCCCGTGGCGGCGTCGGTGACCAGCTCGGCGTCGCCCGAGACCCGCGAGACCAGGTCGCCCGTGCCGCCGGTCTCCACCGCGTCGATCGGCAGTTCCGAGGCCGCCGCGACCACGTCCTCCCTCAGCCGGGCCACGGCGGGAAGGATCAGACGGGCCAGGAGGACGGCTGAGGCCCAGCCGGCGACGGCCGCTCCCACCGCGGCCGCCCCCAGCAGCAGCACGGGTGCCCAGAGCCGGGTGAGGGGTCCATGCTCGGAGACGATCTGCGCGATCCAGCCGATGGCCACGGGGCCGGCCAGTCCGAACACGCTGTCGAGGATCATGACGGCCAGGGTGAGGCTCGTCAGGCGTGCCCGGCCGCGCAGCAGCGACCGGAGCCGGGCGCGGACCTCGGAGGGAGCTGCGACGGGCAGCAGGACGGGCGTCACCGGGCCACCGCTTCCCGGTAGGCGGCGTCGGATGCCAGGAGGTCACCATGGGTGCCTTCCCGGAGGGCGCCGTCGTGCAGGAACAGCACGTGCTCGCAGCGCGAGAGCCAGGCCGGACTGGTGGTGACCACCATGGTGGTATGTCCCGCCCGGAGCCATCGTACGCGCTCGGCGATGCCGTCCTCGGTGACCGGGTCCACGGCGGTGGTGGGGTCGTGAAGCACGAGTGCGGGGGACTCCGCCGCGAGCGCCCGGGCGAGGACGAGACGCTGCCGTTGCCCGCCGGAAAGCCGTTCACCGCGGTCCCCGACGGGCGATGCCGCTCCCTGGGGCACCACGTCCAGGAGCTGGTCGACGGCGGCGGCGCGGGAGGCCCGGCGGATGGCCTGCGGATCGAGGGTCAGCGCGCCGAGGTTCTCCCCGATGGTGCCGGGCAGCAGGGCCGCCTCATGCAGGGCGACCAGCAGGCCGTGGCCTCCTGCACCCGGCTCGCGGTCCCGGACGTCCACGCCGTCCAGGAGGACCGCTCCGTCACCGGCTTCCTCCTCCCGGGCGAGCAGGCCCGTCAGGCTTGTGGCCGTGATCGCGGATCCGCAGACGACGCCGGTGAAGCTCCCGGGCTCCAGGCGCACGTCCAGCAATGGCCCGCCCACCGGGTGAAGCCCGCGCAGGTCCAGCACGCCGGGCCCGGCCGGAGTGCCGGGGAGCCCGGGCGTGTCCCGCCCGGACGTTCCGGGTGCGAGGGTCAGGATCTCCTGGATGCGGGCTGCCGAGGCCAGAGCCCGGGCCTGGGCGGCATGCGCGGCGGACAGGACACCCAGCGGCCCCGCCAGGAACTGTGCCAGGCCCAGCGCGGAGATCAGGGCGCCCAGGCTGAGCTGCCCCTCGAGCGCCAGCATCCCTCCCAGCCCGGCGACCACCGAGAGGTAGAGGCCGGTGAAGAGTGCATGGAGTGAGGTGGGGAGGGCCCCGGCCGAGGCGGCGGAGAGCGCGGCCGTGGAGGCCTCCTGGCTCAGCCCTCGGTAGCGTGCGACGGCGGCACGCTGGGCTCCGATGCCCCTGAGCACCCGGAGCCCACGCACGATGTCCTCGGCGAAGCCGGTGGCCTGAGCCTGCCGGTCCTGTTCGACGGCGCTGCGGCGGCCCAGGAGGCGGGTCGCCAGCCTCTGGACGGCGAGCAGCGCGAGGGTGCCGAGGAGGATGACCGCTGCGAGCACGGGGGAGTAGCCGAACAGGAAGACCGAGGCCGCGATGAGCGCCACCACCGCTGCGATGGTGGAGGCGACGACGCCGGCGAAGGCGCCGACGCGGTTGGCGTCGCTGGAGGCACGGGTCAGCAGATCCCCCGGCTGGAAGCCGTCGCCGCAGGCTCCCCGGTGTGCGGAGCCGAGGACGATGCGCCCGGCGAGGGACAGCCGTGCCTGATGCGCGGCGTGCTGCTTGGACCGCATGCTCGCACGGGCCCCGAAGCGATAGGAGAAGGAGAGGAACACGAAGTCCGCCGCGAGCACGCCGAGCCAGAGGGCGATGGACAGGGGTGTTCCCGTGGGTCCGATCGCCTGGCTGATCGTGGCGCCGATGATCACGGGGACAAGGGCCTCGCCCAGCTGGTGGGTGCTGTACAGAACGGCCGCAGCGGCCAGGTCCCGGGGCCGGGAGAGAACGGTGCGCCAGAGCAAGGCCGCGCGGGAGGTCGCGGGGGGAGCCGACGGCGAGGAGGCCTGGGGAGACGAGCGCTCCGGGGCGGTCTGCAATCCGGGGTAAGAAACCACCCATCAAGGTTAGGATCACCTAAGATATGACGTAAAGACATTACTGAGTCAACATATGGCTCTTATCCGCCACCTCTTCCGGGTGGCGGCCCGCCCAGGGAAGAAGAGGGATGCCATGCGCTCCGAGACGTCGCCCAGCGCGATCGCTCTGGCGCGCTTCGAGATGTTCCGGGGCCAGGCCTTTGAGCGCCATGTCCATGAGGAGCAGCATCAACTGGCCTGGGCCAGCACCGGCGTGCTGATGGTCGATGTCGATGACCGGTGCTGGGTCCTGCCGCCCAATCTGGCCCTCTGGATCCCGGCCGGCACCTGGCATGTGACGCTGGCCCTGCGGGAGAGTGTCCTGGAAGGCGTTTACCTCGATCCCGGCTCGTTCCGGCTGTCCTGGGACGAGCCGGTGGTCCTGTCCGTCTCCGCCCTCGCCCGGGACCTGATCCAGTATCTGGCGGGGGAGCTGGACCCCTCCGCCCGTTCGCGGGCCGAGGCGGTCCTGGCGGACGTCCTCACCCCGGTCCGCCTGTCCAGCATCGAGCTTTCGCTGCCGCAGGATCCGCGGGCGCGCGAGGTGGCCGACCTCCTGCTGGCGGACCCGGGTGAGCACCGCAGTCTGGAACAGCTCGCCGTCGTCGTGCGGTCCAGTCCCCGCACCCTGCTGCGCGTCTTCCTCGCGGAGACCGGGATGACGTTCACCCAGTGGCGCACTCATGTGCGGCTCCAGGCCGCGATCGCTCACCTGGCAGAAGGGCATTCGGTGTCCCGGGTCGCCGGGCTGGTCGGTTATGCGACGGCGAGCGCGTTCGTCTCGGCCTTCCGCCGCGTGACCGGGCACACGCCCGCGGCGTACTTCAGCCGGATGGAGGCCGGGGTTTAGGGATCGGTCGGGGCTGTGGCCTCCCCTGGACGGCCTCGCTGGCGGTTGGGAGACATAACTTGACGGCTGACGTCCTTGTTAGGGTATCGAAGCTTTGTCTAATGTGATTAGGTAAGGCTTGCCATACTGATGCTGGCAAGTGTGTTCGTTCGTGAATCCTGACCGAGGAGCCAGATGGGTCATCCCCAGCCCGCCTGCCGCCACCATGACGCCGGTCCCCGGCGCGAGGCAAGGGAGTGAGCGCCCCCGCGCTGATCACCTCCCACCCCCTGAAGTCGCCCGAACCGGAACCGGTGCGGGCCAGTGTGATCGCCGCGCGCGTCGTCGGCCTCCTCGTGTGCGTGGGCGTCCTGATCCTGGTGGTCCTCACCAGTATTTCGGTCGGAGCCAAACCCATCCCTCTTCCAGACGTGGTCAACGCCCTCTTCGCGGGACAGGGCACCGCTGATGGAGTGGTGATCCTGGACCTCAGGGTGCCCCGGACACTCCTCGGCCTCGCGGTCGGTGCCGCGCTCGCCGTGGCCGGGGTGCTGATGCAGGCGCTGACCCGCAACCCCTTGGCCGACCCCGGAATCCTGGGCGTCAACATCGGCGCCTCGGTGGCGGTCGTCCTGGCCATTTGGCTCCTGAATCTCGGCTCCCTCAGCTCGTATGTGTGGTTCGCCTTCGTGGGTGCCGCTGCCGCCTCGGTGCTGGTCTACCTGCTGGGCTCCGCGGGCCGTGAAGGCGCGACGCCGGTCCGGCTGGCCCTGGCCGGCACCGCCATCAGCGCCGTGCTCGGCTCGGTGGTCTCCTTCGTGACCATCCTGAACCCGCAGGTCTTCGACCAGTTCCGCTTCTGGGGCGTCGGGGCGCTCGCCGGGGTGCAGCCGGAGATCTTCGGGCAGGTGCTCCCGTTCCTCCTCTTCGGGGTGCTGCTGGCCCTCGGGCTGTCCGGTGCCCTGAACGCCCTGGCCCTGGGCGATGACATGGCGCGTGCGCTCGGCAGCCGGATCGGCCTGACCCGCGTCCTCGGCGCCCTGGCCGTGACCCTCCTGTGCGGCGCCGCCACGGCGGCGGTGGGACCGATCGGATTCATCGGCCTGACCGTCCCGCACATGGCACGGCTCATCACCGGCCCGGACCATCGCTGGCTCATGCCCTACTCCCTGGTGCTCGGCCCCATCCTCCTGCTGGGCGCCGACATCCTGGGGCGTGTGGTCGCGCGGCCGGGTGAGATCCAGGCCGGCATCATCACCGCCGTGGTGGGAGCGCCCGTCTTCATCGCCCTGGTGCGGCGCCGGAGGATCGCAGAACTGTGAACAGCACCCGCACCACTCTGGACCGGCCGGTCGTCTCCGGCAGCGTGCTCCGCACCCGGGGGGACCGTCTCTCGCTCCGCTGGCAGCCACGCGCCGGCGTCGTCTGCGTCCTTCTGGCCCTCGCTGCCGCCGCGGTGGCGATCCTCGGCCTGACCACCGGCGACTACCCGGTGTCCCTGCCCTCCGTCCTGGCAACGCTCTCCGGGCAGGGTTCGGGAACGGACGCCTTCATCGTGGGGACGCTGCGTCTGCCCCGGGTCCTCTCCGCCCTGCTCATCGGAGCGGCGCTCGGCATGAGCGGCGCCGTGTTCCAGAGCCTCTCACGCAATCCGCTCGGCAGCCCGGACATCATCGGGTTCACCAGTGGGGCGGCGGTCGGCGCCGTGACGGAGATCCTCGTCTTCCGCGGCTCGCAGACCGCCATCGCCTTCGCCGCGATCGGTGGCGGACTCATCACGGCCGCCGTCGTCTACCTTCTCTCGGTCCGGCGCGGAAAGGTGGCCGGATACCGGCTCATCCTGATCGGCATCGGGGCCGGGGCCGTCCTGGAGTCGGTGACGGCCTACCTGCTGACGCGCGCCACCCTCTACGATGCCCAGAACGCCCAGATCTGGCTGATCGGCAGCCTCAACGCCGTCAGCTGGGAGGTTGTGGGGCCACTGGCCGGAGCGCTGCTCATCCTCACTCCCGTGGTGCTGTTCCTGGGCCGGGACCTCGGCTGGATGGAGTTGGGCGACGGCTCGGCGAAGGGGCTCGGCGTGCCCGTGGAACGCACGCGGCTCCTGCTGGTCATCACCGCCACGGCACTGTGCGCGGCGGCCACCGCCGCGGCGGGACCCATCGGCTTCGTGGCGCTGGCCGCCCCGCAGCTGTGCCGGAGGCTGGTCCGCGCCCCTGGAGCGCTCATCGGTCCGGCCGGATTCATGGGTGCGCTGCTGCTCTCCGCCAGCGACTTCGGCGCCCAGCGCATCGTGCCCACCACGTCCCTGCCGGTCGGCGTCATGACCGGCCTGCTCGGCGGCGCCTACCTGTGCTGGCTGCTCGCCCACCAATGGAAAGCCAGGAGATCATGACCACCACATCCTCGGTGACCGATCCGTCCGGACCCACCGCCACGCAGGACTCCGGGCGCCCGGCGGCCCGGCGTACCCCCGAGGCTGCAGGAGCGGAGCGGCCGGGCTCCTTCCGGCTCCACGGCGAGGGCCTCACCCTCGCCTATGACGAACGCGTCATCAGCGATGGCCTGGACGTCGTCATTCCGGACCGTTCCTTCACCGTGATCGTGGGCGGCAACGGCTGCGGCAAATCCACGCTGCTGCGCGCTCTGTCCCGCATGATCAAACCGGCCAAGGGCACCGCCTACCTGGACGGCAAGTCCATTCACAGCATGTCCTCGAAGGACCTGGCACGCCGGCTGGGTCTGCTTCCGCAGGCCCCCATCGCGCCGGACGGCATCAAGGTGGCGGATCTCGTGGCGCGCGGCCGCTACCCGCATCAGAAACTGCTGCGCCAGTGGTCCCGTGACGATGAACGGATCGTGACGGAGGCTCTGGATGCCACCGGGACCCGGGATCTGGCCGACCGCTACGTCGACGAGCTCTCCGGCGGACAGCGGCAGCGGGTCTGGGTGGCCATGGCCCTGGCACAGCAGACGGACATCCTGCTGCTGGACGAGCCGATCACCTATCTGGACATCGCCTATCAGCTGGACGTCCTGGAACTCTGCGCGGACCTGCACGAGGAGCAGGGTTACACCCTGGTGGCGGTGCTGCACGATCTGAACCACGCGTGCCGCTACGCGACGCACCTGATCGCCATGCGGGACGGGGCGATCGTGGCCCAGGGCGCTCCCGCGGACATCGTCACCGCCGAACTGGTGGAGGAGGTCTTCGGCCTGCCCTGCCAGATCATCACCGACCCGCAGAGCGGCACACCCCTGGTCATCCCGGTCCACCGGCGCGGCCGCGCCGGCACCCCCGCTGTGGCACCCCGCAGCACCCCCTGATCCGCCCTTCCCAGAAAGCCGAGCACATGAACACACCCACCTTGCTTCGTCCCGGCCTGCCCACCGTGGACGCCGATGTCGGCACCGCCTTCGCCAGGATCGTCAGTGAGCTGACCCGCCGCGGATTCCTGGCCGGGGGCCTGAGCGCCGCGGCGCTGGCGGGGCTGACCGCCTGCGGAACGGAGGGCGCAGCCCCCTCCGCCGGTACCCGGAAGGTGGAACACCTGCGGGGGACCACGGAGGTTCCCGCCGAGGTGAAGCGCGTCGTCACGGTGGGATTCAGCGATCAGGACGCCGTGCTGGCCCTCGGCTTCCAGCCTGTCGGAGTCACCGACTGGTATGGCGACTACCCCTACGCGGTGTGGCCCTGGGCTCAGGGCGCGCTGGGGGACGCCAAGCCCAAGGTGCTGAACAAGGGGTCCTTCACCGGCAAACCCGACTACCAGTACGAGCAGATCGCCGCTCTGAAGCCGGACCTGATCCTCGGCCTGTACACCTCCATGAGTGAGACCGAGTACCAGCGGCTGTCCCAGATCGCCCCGACCGTCGGCCCGCCCAAAGGGCACCCAGAGTTCGCCGCCCCCTGGCAGGCGGTCACCCGCCTGGCCGGCCAGGCGCTGGGACGCTCCGAACTGGCCGAGGAGAAGATCGCGGCGGTCCAGGCCAAGATCGATCAGACCCGCAAGGAACACCCCGAGTTCGAAGGGCTCACCGCGCTGGTGGCCGAACGCTTCGAGCAAGGTGCATCCTATGCGCGGTCCAAGGGAGACCCCCGCTCGCAGCTGCTCACCGGTCTGGGTTTCGTCATCCCCACGGACATCCCCGCGGTGGGCGGCAACACCGACGGCGCCCCGGTGAGTGATGAGCGGATGGAACTGCTGGACCGTGACGTCCTCATCTGGAACATCGGTTTCACCCCGGCTCTTCGCAAGACCATCGAGAAGCTGCCGCTGTACCCCACCCTCGACGTCGTGAAGAAGGGCCGGTCCGTCTTCGTCGACGACGCTCTCGTGAGCGGTGCCTGGACCTGGGGGACCGTGCTGAGCCTGCCGACCGTCATCGACGCGCTGGCCGCGCTGATCGCCCCGGCGCTGCGCGACTGACCATTCCCGACGACGGACGGGACCGGCCCCCGGGGCCGCGCCCGTCCGTCGTCGGCCCTCTCTGAAAGGACACGCCGTGCACCGTACGAAGCGTGCAGTCCCCGGTCCCGCGAGCACGACGGCGGGACCGTCGCCCAGCCGCAAGGACTTCCTGCTGGGCGGGCTTTCCGCAGCCGCCCTGCTCGGCCTGGCAGCCTGCGGGTCGCCCGCACCGGCGTCGAGTGGCGCGGCCGCGGCAGGCTTCCCCGCCGAGGTTAAACACAAGTTCGGCACCACCGTGGTGCCGTCCGCACCGCGACGGGTGGTCTCAGCCGGGAGCACCAGCCAGGACCACCTGCTGGCGCTCGGGGTCATCCCCGTGGGCATCACCGACTGGTACGGGGACCAGCCCGACGCGACCTGGCCGTGGGCTCACGCGCGCCTGGGGGACAGCCACCCCACTGTGCTGTCCGCGGCGGACGGCTACGCCTTCGAGAAGATCGCGGCACTGGCTCCGGACCTGATCGTCGCCGCCAATGACGGGATGAAGGAGTCGGACTACAAGAAGCTGTCCGCGATCGCCCCGACCATCGCGCAGTCCGGTGAGTTCGCCGACTACGCCGTGCCGTGGGATGTCCAGACCCTCTCCATCGGCCTGGCGCTCGGGAAGAAGGACGAGGCGCAGGCACTCGTGGACGGTATCAAGGCCCGTTTCACCGCCGAGAAGGGCAAGCACCCGGAGCTGGTGGGGAAGAAGGCCATCTTCCTGCAGAACGCCGTGTACGACGGCAGTGTGATCGCCTATCAGAACGGGCTGAGCACCGAGTTCCTCACCGAACTGGGCCTGGTGGTCCCGGCAGGTCTGGAGAAGTTCGCCAAGGACGCCCAGGCGTTCATCCCGCTGGAACAGCTCTCGGTGCTCAACCAGGCCGATGTGCTGATCTGGGCCACGGAGAAGGACTCCGATGAGACCGCACTCCACAAGGTCCCCGGATTCGACCAGCTCAATGCGGTCAAGGCGGGCCGTTCGCTCTACACCGGGGGAATCCTCTCCGGCGCGATCTACTTCACCAGTCCGCTCAGCCTGCCCTACGTCCTGGACCACCTGGTTCCGGAACTCTCCACTGCTCTGAAGTGACCCCGGCCGGCACCCTCCGCCGGTCACCGCGAACCGCGCCGTCCGGCGTCGTCGGCTTCCGGCCGGCCCGGTTCCGGGCAACACCCTCCCCTCATCCGAAAGGATCAGCAATGCCCCCCACCCTCACTCCGCCCGGACGCCGCACCATGCCGCGTTCCGCCTCACGTCTCAGCAGCCCGAGCCGCCGCGGCTTCCTGGCCGGCGGTCTCGGAGCCGCGGCCGCGCTCGGCCTGGCCGCCTGTGGACAGGGTGGCGCGCAACCGGCACAGAGCAGCCCGGCACGCACCCGGGTGGTGGACACCGTCAAGGGCAAGGTGACGGTGCCGGTGGATCCGCAGCGCATGGTGGTCATCAACCCGCAGGTCCGCAGCACGCTCTACGACTTGAACCTGGTGCCGCTGGGCGTCTACGACGAAGGCGCCCAGTACATTCCGCCCCGCTACCGGGAGCGGGCGGCCGCGGCCACGAAGATCGGCACGGGCGGGGAGATCGACCTGGAGAAGATCGCGGCGCTGAAGCCCGATCTGATCCTGGGCATCGACTACGAATGGAACACCAGCTCGTACGACAAGCTGACGGCGCTGGCACCGACGGTGATCGTCCCGGCGACGAGCTGGCAGGAGAGCGCGCGGGCCACCGCCGAAGCGGTGGGCCAGGGCGAGGCGCTCAGTGCCCTGGACAAGCGCTTCACGACGACGGCGGCAGAGCTGCGCTCCCGGTACGCCGCGGTGCTGGGGCGCTACCGCTGGGACATCCTCCAGGGCGGTTTCGACCAGGGCAAATTCTGGCTCTACGGCCCCAAGAGCGATGCGGGGGCGATCCTGGCAGCTGCCGGTGTGCGTTTCGCACCGGCCAGCACCGGGGTCACCGGACCCGAGAACAAGGCCGTCTCCTACGAGAACGTCGATCTCCTCGGCACGGCGGACGTCATCGGGTTCTACGCCAACTTCGACAACACCCCCAACAACAACGGCCCTCAGCTGTTCGCGCAGACGGGGTTCAAGGGGCTGCCCGCGGTGAAGGCCGGGCGCACCGTCGCTCTGCCGGACTTCCTGCCCGGAGGCTACGGGGATGCCCTGGCCCTGCTCGACGAACTCGAAGCCGGGCTCCGTGCCCTCGGAGGACAGTCATGAC
The DNA here is from genome assembly GCF_044748305.1 of Arthrobacter sp. NPDC090010. Taxonomy (NCBI): domain Bacteria; kingdom Bacillati; phylum Actinomycetota; class Actinomycetes; order Micrococcales; family Micrococcaceae; genus Arthrobacter; species Arthrobacter sp. NPDC090010. The sequence goes on along the minus strand of NZ_JBIVFT010000004.1, from coordinate 148,149 downwards.
GCCCATCATCTCCGGAGAGACCATGACCCTGCCCGGCACCGTCACCGGCTTCCTTCCCGCCGAGGTGGACGCGGAGTTCGCCCGGATCGTCAGCGAGCTGACCCGGCGTGGCTTCCTGACCGGAGGTCTGGGCGCCGCCGCGCTGCTGGGCCTGTCCGCGTGCGGTGCCGGACAGCCCTCCCCGGACGGCACCGGAACGTCCGCGGCCGCCCGGGTGGTCACCACCACGGCAGGCAGCTTCACCGTCCCGGCCCACCCCGAGCGGGTCGTGTGCATCGACTACTTCACCGCGATCTTCCTCGTGGAACTGGGCCTCACACCCGCCGGGGGCATCGACTTCTCCTGGGTGGACGGGAACAGCATGTTCCCGGATTACGTGGCCGCCCTGAAGAAACTGCCGGGGATCGGGGAGATCACCTCGACCGACTATGAGAAGGTCACCGCCTTGCGGCCGGACCTGATCCTGGGACCGACCCCCGGAAGCCGTTACGACAACTCCAAGGGAGCCATGAAGACCCTGACCGCCGTCGCGCCGGTGGCCTCGGTCGACTTCGGCAAGACCGGTGACTGGCGTGGGCCCCTGGAACAGACCGCGGAGCTGGTGAACCGGAAGGCGCAGCTCGAGCCGCTGATCGCCTCCTACCGGGCGGCCGTGAACCGGGTCAAGGAGGCTCAGGCGCGGGTACTCTCCTCCGCCGTGGTCTCGGTGGTGGACTACAGCCAGGACGGCAACTTCGCCCTGGACCTCCCGCAGTCCACGGACGGTGTGGTGCTGGCCGATCTGGGCGTCCGCTTCGGACGGGCCAGCGTCGATGACGGGACCAGCACCCGGGAGATCTCCGTGGAACGGCTGGGAGAACTCGCGGATTCGGACATCATCCTGTTCCGCGCGGACGCCTCCGGAACCCCCGTCAACGGCGTGGAGAAGCTGGTGAAGCTTCAGACCTGGAAGGATCTGCCTGCCGTCAGAGCCGGCCATGCCTACCCGATCGGCTGGGCCGATGTGTGCACGTACCGCTGGGCGGAGAAAGCCATCGCGGACTTCTCCCGGATTCTGGAGAGCTACGGAAAGGACCAGCGATGAGGACGGCCGTGCCTGACGCGCCGCGCAGCGATTCCCTCACCCCGGGCGATGCCGACGCAGAGTTCCTGCGGATCATCGCCGCCCTCACCCGGCGGGGTTTCCTGAGCGGTGGACTCGGTGCCGCCGCGGTGCTGGGGCTGGCGGCGTGCGGCAATGCCACCCCGTCCGCGGTCACGTCCCAGGGGTCCCGGAGGGTCCGGACCTCGTCCGGAGAGGTGGAGGTCCCGGAGCATCCCGAGCGGGTGATCGCCGGCACCGCCTGGGCCGTCAACACCCTGCTGGATCTGGGCATCACGCCCGTCGGTTCGTTCCGGGGTGCCCGCAACGTGGTGCTGCCCGGCTTCCGGGAGAAGATGGGGCCGGTGGCGGACATCAGCGGGAGTGATGGCAATGGGGATGATCTGGAGAAGGTCGCTGCCCTGAAACCGGACCTCATCATCACCTTCGCCACGTCGGAGTCCCTTGCCGGGGCGCGCCAGATCGCGCCCGTGATCGGACAGGATTCGGTGCACGAAGGGTGGGAGGAACTCTGCGCCCAGGTGGCCGACGCCGTCAACAAGGCTCAGGAGCTGACCGCGCTGAAGGTCCGGTTCGAAGCCCGGCTGGAGAGCCTCCGGAAGGAGTATGCCGACGTCTTCTCCACGGTGAAGTGGTATGTGGTCCAGGCCGGTGACACGGCCAATCCGGCCACTCTCTACGCCCCGGCGAACACCGAGGCCGGAGTGATCATCAAGCGTCTGGGCGGCTCCTTCGGGTCTGCGGAGGAGGGGACGCATTATGGCGACGGCAACACCGTCGGCGAGCCCCTCTCCGGTGAACTGCTGCCGAAACTCGCCGACGGCGATGCCATCATCGTCTGGGACAACGGGGACGCCCCCTCTCCCGATGCCCGCAGCCTCTACGCACAGAAGTTCTGGAAAGAGCTGCCCGCGGTGAAGAACGGGGCGGTGTTCCGCACCAGCATGCCGGGCAGCTACGGCTCGGCATCGGGCTTCCTCGACCTGCTGGAAGAGGCGTGCAGGAAGCTCAGGCCGACCGGGAAGTGACGTTCCCCGGCGGCCCTCCCGGCAGCATCCGCACGGTCCACGCCCCGGCACCCGGGGCGTGGACCGTCGTCGTTCCGGCCCGTCCGGAGCGGCCGCGCGCGCACCCGGCCGCCGCTTTGCCTACGATGGTAAGGTTCAGCGATCCGTGGCGGGCGGTCTTCCGTGATCCCCGGAGCCCATGGCAGGTCCGCTGAATCCGGCACACCGACGAAAGCAGCACATGGCACATCTTCTGGGCGGCGAGAACCTCGCCGTGTCCTTCGGAACCCGCACCGTCCTGGACGGCGTCACGGTGGGACTGGAGGACGGGGACCGGATCGGCATCGTGGGCCGCAACGGCGACGGCAAGTCGACGCTGATGCGCTTCCTCGCCCAGCGCTCGGAACCGGACTCCGGACGGGTCACTCAGCGCCGGGACCTGCGCATCGGATACCTCGATCAGCAGGACGTGCTGGACGCCGATGCCACCGTCGGGCAGGCGATCGTCGGTGAACTGGCGGATCACGAGTGGGCCGCCGACCCGAAGATCCGCGAGATCATGGGCGGCCTGGTCGGCGACGTCGACTGGCACGCCAATGTCCACAGCCTTTCGGGTGGCCAGAAGCGCCGTGTCGCGCTGGCCAAGCTTCTCATCGGCGAGCACGACGTCATCATGCTCGACGAACCCACCAACCACTTGGACGTGGAAGGGGTAGCCTGGCTCGCCCGGCATCTCAAAGCGCGGTGGCGCGCGAACGAGGGCGCCTTCCTGGTGGTCACCCACGACCGCTGGTTCCTGGACGAGATCTGCACGAAGACCTGGGAGGTCCACGACGGCATCGTGGACCCCTTCGAGGGAGGCTATGCCGCCTACGTGCTGGCCCGGGCCGAGCGGGACCGGACCGCCGCCGTCGTCGAGGCCAAGCGCCAGCAGCTGGTCAAGAAGGAGCTGGCCTGGCTGCGTCGTGGGGCCCCGGCCCGGACGTCCAAGCCGAAGTTCCGCATCGAGGCGGCCAATGCGCTGATCGATGATGTTCCGGCCCCGCGCGACACGCTGGCTCTGAACAAGATGGCGACGGCGCGTCTGGGCAAGGACGTCATCGACCTTGAGGACGTCACACTGGACCGCAGGCCGGCCCCGGGCGAGGAGCCCGATGGGCGTCCCCTGTTCGACAAGGTCACGCTCCGTCTGGCGCCGGGGGAGCGGCTCGGTCTGGTGGGCGTGAACGGGGCGGGCAAGTCGACGCTTTTGCGACTGCTCTCCGGTGAGGTGAAGCCCACCAGCGGCAAGGTCAAGCGTGGTAAGACGGTGGTGCCGGCCGTGCTCAGCCAGGAGGTCCACGAGCTGGCCGAGGTGGACGATCTCCGCGTGGTCGAGCTGATCGAGCGGGAGAAGCGGTCCTTCCAGATCGGGGGCAAGGAACTCTCCGCGGGCCAGCTCGTGGAGCAGCTCGGCTTCACCAACTCCAAGCAGTGGACCCCGATCCGTGATCTCTCCGGTGGCGAACGGCGTCGTCTGCAATTGCTGCGGCTGCTGGTCGGTGAACCGAACGTCCTGATGCTGGACGAGCCCACCAACGATCTGGACACGGACACGCTGGCCGCCGTCGAGGACGTGCTGGACGGCTGGCCGGGCACGCTCGTGGTGGTCAGCCACGACCGCTATCTGCTGGAACGCGTCACTGACCATCAACTGGCTCTTCTGGGCGACGGCAAGCTGCGCGGCCTGCCTCGCGGCGTGGATCAGTACCTGGAACTGCGCGAGGCGATGCTGTCCGGCGGCGGCTCCGCGAAGGGGTCCCCGACGGCGGCGAGTGGCTCCGCGGCCGCTGCGAGCGGCGGTGCCGGCGCGGCGTCGTCGGGCGCGAGCGAGGCGGAGAAGCGCGAGGCGCGCAAGAACATCAACCGCATCGAGCGGCAGCTGGGCAAGCTGGCACAGCAGGAGGAGAAGCTGCACGCGCAGATGGCCACGGCCTCCGAGAAGGGCGACTTCGACGGGCTCGGCGGTCTGAACTCCCAGCTCAACGAGGTGCTGGAGGAGAAGGAGACCCTCGAGATGGAGTGGCTCGAGGCCGCCGAGGTGCTGGGGGAGTAGCGCCCGGGAGGGGCCGCGGCGTTCCTCTGCGGTGTCCGTGGTCCGCCGACGGAGCGAAGGCGTGCACACATGGTGGACGTAGGATGCCTCCTGGACGCATTCTGGGAGTGTTGAGAGCTACCGAGGAGGACCCGGGCGATGGTCGACAAACGAAGGAACGCCCAAGTTCCTTCGGCGTACGAGGTCTTGTCGGTTCTCGAATTCATTGGTACGCAGCTCGCACCTGTTCGGGCATCCACCATTGCACGCGAGCTGAATCTTCCCCGGTCGACGACGTATCACCTCCTGGCGGCCCTGGTCGACCAAGGTTTCGTCACTCATCTTCCGGAGGAACGGCGTTACGCTCTCGGTCCTGTTGCCCATGAACTGGGAACGGGATATGCCCGGCATGTCCCGCTCCAGCGTCTCGCCACACATCCCATGGCGGACTTGGTCAGGCGGTCCCGGAACACGGCTCATCTGACGGTCATGCGGGGCCGCGAGGTGATTTACATCATTGAACAGAGAGCCCCCCGCAAGCCTTCGCTTGTCACCCACGAGGATGTGCGCCTGCCTGCTCATCTCACGGCCAGTGGGCGGGCGATGTTGGCGTGGATGCCTGAATCGCAGGTGTCGGCCATCTATGCGGGAGAGAGGGAGCTTTCCCGGCGGACCGATGTGGGGCCGGCCACCGTTGATGAACTCCTGGAGATGCTGACGCACATGCGCCAGGCCGGGTATGCATGGGAGGCCGAAGAGGTGACTCTCGGACTCCTGTCTCTTGCTGCTCCGATTTTCGATCGGACGGGCCATCCCGTCGCCAGCGTGGCGCTCACCGTTTCCGCTGCCGACCTCACTCATGGATCGGCCGGAATAGCTGAGCCCGGTGTGCCGCAGGCTGTTGTTGGTGCCACCGCAGAAATCCGCGAGCTCGGCCTGAAGTACGCCCGGCAGATCAGGGGATGCGCAGGAGAGCTTACGCGTCGCCTAGGCGCGACGTCGGCCACAAACTGACATCGTCTCGTATCCGAGACGCCAAATTCGAGATAGCCCAGACATGGGGCGTTTTTCTCAGCTTCAATTGAGTATGTTCTACATCACATGGCCTCCGGGTGAGCGGAACAGGTGCACCCTGTTGAACACCATCCGCCCGTCGGACTCCAGTAAGCCGTCCGGTGGCCGGGCCCGATCTGTACTGCGTTGAGTGCAGTGCCGACAGGCCACTCCTTGAACCGAATTCCTGTCTCTTCAGGGAGGTCAAGGCGAAGCGATCTAAGGAAAACCAGAATGAAACAACCAGAACTGCTCGAGCGATCAAACACGCGAAGGGAAGTCTTGCACTGGGGCCTCTCGAATTGTGTCGGTTCGCAGAGGACCCGGGCTGAGGCCGGCATTGAGGCTGCCGCCGGATTGCTTGGCGATCAGTCGTGGATTCCGCGGATGCAGGTCTCTGCCCGGCCGGAATTGAGCCTGTGATGAAGGGCGGGTCAAAGACCGTCCTGGACGGCGCCGCACTGAGCATCGACCAGGTTCTGGAACTCGGTTCGCAGACCAGTCCGGCCATTGAGGTCGCTCCTGCAGCGCGTGCTCTAGTGGCATCGACATGGAAACTTGCCGAAGAGATCGCTTCGCGCAGGCCCATCTACGGACGTACCACTGGAGTCGGCGCCAATCGCGACACCGAGGTCATCCAGGACACGGCCACGGACCTTCGCCTTCTGCGCAGCCATGCCACGGGATCAGGTTCTCTCCTGCCGATCTCCACCGTTCGGATGGCACTGATCATCCGGCTCAACCAGCTCCTGCGCGGTGGGTCCGGGATTCATCCTGACGTTCTTGACGCGCTGACGGCAGCGGTGGTTGGAGATCGGATCCCCGACGTCCGCGGTACAGGCCCGATCGGTACAGGAGACCTGAGCAGCCTGGGAGAGATCGCCTTGTCTCTCGTGGAGAAGGGCGGCTGGAGGCTGCACGCAGGCGATGCTCTGCCGTTCTTGTCATCCAGTGCTGTCACTCTGGCGGGCGCGTGCGCCACGGCCGGACGGTTGCATCATTGGATTCGGATGCAGACGTTCGTCTCCGCCCTGTCATTCCTCGCCGTCCGGGCGTCACGCGAACCTCTTCAGCCTTCTGTGCAGAACGCTCATCCCCACCCGGGCCAGGCTGAGGCGGCGGCGGCTCTGCTCGCGTTGCTGGAGGAGTACCCGGTTGCCGCGCGTCGTGTGCAGGATTCCTTCGGTTTCCGCGCCTATCCGCAGGTCGTGGGGGCTCTCCTGGATGCAGCGTCTGCATTCGAGGGCACCATCGAAGTCGAGCTCGTCTCAGCCGCCGAGAATCCACTCATCGATCCTGCCGGAGCCGACATCTACCACAACGGCAACTTCCATGGCATAGCCCTGGCCTTGGCTGCGGAACGTGTCAAGCTGGCTCTCGCCTCGGCCGGCCAGCTGTCGGTAGCCCGCCTTACCGATATCTCCAACCCGGAGATGACCGGTCTCTCCTCGTTCCTCGCCGACACTCCTGGCGCGAGCGGAACGATGCTCCTGGAATACAACCAGGCGGCTGCGCAAGCCACGCTGCGACACAGCGCGCAAGCTGCAACGCTGGGCGCGATCGTGATCTCCCGAGGTGTGGAGAATCACTCAAGCTTCTCCAGTCAGGCGATCGAGCAACTGGGTCGGTGCCTGGAGTCAGCCACAGACATACTCGCCTGCGAGCTCCTCGCGGCGCTCCGGGCGATCGCGATGCACGGCGACCGCATCGAAGTCACTGGCCCGCTGGCGGACTTCATCGCTCGGGTCACCCCGCTGATCGGCGCCGGGCTGGAGGACCGTTCCCTCACGGAGGATTTGGCCGTGGTGCGCAGCTTCCTCGACTTCGCCTCGTAGATCGTCCGGTTCCACGCTATTCAACTTCTCTCCGAAGACGTAAAGGATCTCCCGATGAACCTCACCACAGACGCCGACGAAGCGTTGGAACCCGTTCCGGACGGTATGGTCGCTCTCGACCAGATCGCGTTCGGCCGGTTCCACCTCAAAGTCACGATGATGACCTTCGGCGCCAATTTCTCAGACGGCTATGCGCTTGGCATCATCGGCAGTGTTCTGCCCTTGATCACCAGCCAATGGAACGTCGACGGCTTCTGGCAGGGGATGCTTGCCAGCTCCGCCCTCATTGGGCTCTTCTTCGGATCGCTGATCCTGGGCCGGGTCAGCGACCGGATCGGCCGCCAGAAGGTCTATGTGCTCAACTTCGTACTGATCGCAGCCGCATCCTTGGCCCAATTCTGGGCCCCGAACGTTGAGACGATCTTCGTCTTGCGTCTCCTGATCGGCTTTGGCCTTGGGGCTGACTACGCTGTGGGCCCGACGCTGCTCTCAGAGTTCGCCCCGCGCAAATCCCGTGGTCTCATGCTGTCGTCTCTCACCGTTCTGTGGACCGTGGGGTACGTGCTTGCGAACGTGATCGGCGCTTATGTCGACCTCGGCCCGGACACCTGGCGATGGTTGCTTGCGTCCGGATTCATTCCGGCGCTTTTCGTGCTGTTGGTGAGGATCGGATCCCCTGAATCCCCCGGATGGCTCATCAGCAAGGGACGCGGAGAGGAAGCTCGCCAGATCGTGGCGAAATACCTCAAGACCGACAATGTGTTCATCCCCGCAGCACATCTGGAGGAGAAGAGCAGCTACGGTGAGCTCTTCAGCCCCCAGCTTCGCAAGGGGACATGGTTCGGAATCCTCTTCTACAGCGCTCAGGTACTGCCCTACTTCGCGATCTACACCTTCGTGTACACCATTCTGGAAGCGATGAAGGTCTCGGATGCCAATCTGCAGAACCTCCTGATCAACCTGTTCCTGCTCGCTGGCGGCGTGGCCGGGCTCTGGGCGATCGCCAAGTTCCCGCGGAAGGCATTCACGTTCTGGACCTTCGTGATCATGACTGTTGCCCTGGCGTTGCTCGGGCTTCTGGCCGATGCCTCGCCATGGTTGATGCTCGTTCCGTTCGTCGTCTACTCGTTCGTCATGTCCGGTGCCTCGAATATCACCCAGGTGTACCCGCCCGAGCTTTTCCCGACACATCTGCGTGGCAGTGGCGTGGGCCTGTTGAATGCAACGAGCCGCATCGCTTCGGCAATGGGAACCTTCCTGCTGCCCATCAGCCTGGAACAGTGGGGCGTGTCCGTTTCCATGTACTGGCTTGCGGCCGTACTGGCGCTCGGAGCGCTTGTCACGTGGTTCTGGGCTCCTAAGACGGAGGACCGGAAGCTCGTCTGAGACAGGTGCAGTGCGGCTTCGCGGAGCCGGACGGGGCGATGCCCGGCGGTGGTTGCCAACCGGGCATCGTCCTTTTTAGTGTGTTGGGCACCTCGGTCACGTCCACTCATCGGCTGCTCCGTGGTTGTCGTTTTGAGGCACCAAAACGACAACCACGGAGCAGTCGATCGTTAAAGGCCCTTGCCCCAACATACCCCCTAGGGGTATGTTGATCGAGAGATACCCCTAGGGGGTATGATTCTCTTGAGAGGGGAACCAGATGAGCAGCACGGCCACCGAGGTGGAACTCGACATCACGGGTATGACCTGCGCCTCCTGTGCCAACCGGATCGAGCGCAAGCTCAACAAGGTGGACGGGGTCGAGGCGACGGTGAACTACGCCACGGAGAAGGCCCGCGTCACCGCGCCCGGAGGGTTCGACGTCGCATTGCTCATCGGCACCGTCGAACAGGCGGGATACGGCGCTACGGTCCATCAGGAAGACCAGCCCGAGGACGAATCCGAGCTGCGTGGCCTGCGGCGGCGCCTTCAGGTCTCCGCGGTGCTCGCCGTGCCCGTGATTCTCCTGGCGATGGTGCCGGCCTTCCAGTTCACCGGCTGGCAGTGGGTCTCGCTTCTCCTCGCCTCACCGGTCATCCTCTGGGGTGCCTGGCCATTCCACCGGGCCGCCTGGACCAACCTCCGGCATGGGGCTGCGACGATGGACACCCTCGTCTCCGTCGGAACCCTGGCCGCCTACGCCTGGTCGCTCTACGCGCTCTTCTTCGGCACTGCCGGAATGCTCGGCATGCGGCATGGCTTCTCCCTGTCCATTGAGCCGTCCGATGGCGCAGGCAACATCTACCTCGAAGTCGCCGCCGGGGTGACCCTGTTCATCCTCGCCGGCCGGTACTTCGAGAAGCGCTCCAAGCGCCAGGCCGGTGCCGCGTTGCGTGCCCTCCTGGAACTGGGCGCCAAGGACGTTACCATGCTGCGCGACGGCGTCGAGCACCGGGTGCCCGTGGCCGAGCTGGCGGTAGGGGACAGCTTCCTCGTCCGGCCCGGTGAGAAGGTCGCCACCGACGGCATCGTGCTGGAAGGCCTCTCCGCGGTGGACGCCTCCATGATCAGCGGCGAGTCCGTGCCGGTCGATGTCGCGCCCGGCGACGCCGTGGTGGGCGCCACCGTCAACACCTCCGGCCGACTCGTGATCCAGGCTTCGCGCGTCGGCAAAGACACCCAGCTGGCCCGGATGGCGAGGCTCGTCGAAGAGGCGCAATCCGGCAAGGCCGAAGTGCAGCGCCTGGCGGACCGGGTCTCCGGAATCTTCGTCCCCGTGGTCATCGGCATCGCGCTGCTCACCCTCGCGGCCTGGCTGCTCCTCGGCCAGCCGGTCCCCGCGGCCTTCACCGCCGCCGTGGCCGTGCTGATCATCGCCTGCCCCTGCGCGCTCGGCCTCGCCACCCCGACGGCTCTCCTGGTCGGGACGGGGCGCGGCGCTCAGCTGGGCATTCTGATCAAGGGTCCGGAGGTTCTGGAGAGCACACGCCGCGTGGACACCGTCGTGCTGGACAAGACCGGCACGGTCACCTCGGGCAAGATGGAGCTCGACGGCGTGCTGCTGCCGGTCGCCGATCCTGCGGCGCGTGCCGAGCTGCTGTTCCGGGCGGGCGCCTTGGAACACGCCAGTGAGCATCCCATCGCCCGGGCGATCGTCCGGGGAGCGGAGGCTGAGTTCGGAGCGCTTCCGTCTGTGGCAGGTTTCCGCAACGAGCAAGGCCTGGGCGTGCGGGGCGTCGTCGACGGTGTGGAAGTCCTGGCGGGACGCCCGGCTTTCCTGGAGGCGGAAGGGCTGGGGTTCCCGGACGGGCTCCGGCGCGCGAAGGCGGATGCCGAAGCACAGGGCCGCACTGCCGTCGTCGTCGGCTGGGACGGTGAAGTCCGTGGTGTGCTGACGGTCGCCGACCGGCTCAAGCCCAGCAGCGCCGAGGCGGTCCGTCGGCTGCGTGAACTCGGCCTGGAACCGGTCCTGCTGACGGGGGACAACGACGCCGTGGCGCGGCGCATCGCCGCTGAGGTCGGAATCGACCGGGTCATCGCCGAGGTGCTGCCGCAGGACAAGGTGGACGTCGTGCGGTCTCTGCAGGCCGAGGGCCGGGTGGTGGCCATGGCCGGAGACGGTGTGAACGACGCCGCTGCTCTGGCGACGGCGGATCTGGGGCTGGCGATGGGTACCGGGACGGATGCGGCCATCGAGGCGTCGGATCTCACGCTGGTGCGCGGTGACCTGCTGGGTGCGGTGGATGCGATCCGGTTGTCCCGGGCGACCCTGCGGACCATCAAGACGAACCTGTTCTGGGCCTTCGCTTACAACGTCGCGGCAATTCCCCTGGCCGCGCTCGGCTTGCTGAACCCGATGATCGCAGGAGCGGCCATGGCGTTCTCCAGCGTGTTCGTGGTGGGCAACAGTCTGCGGCTGCGGCGGTTCGCCCCGGCTGCTTGAGCCTGCGGGCCGGGCTTCAGTCCCGCAGTCTCAGCTTTGGTGCGGGGGAGAGTCCGGTGAGGCCGTTCCACGCCAGGTTGACGATGTGTGCGGCCACATCGTCCTTGGCCGGCGCCTCCGGGTCCTGGGTCCGGGCGTCGAGCCACCACTGGCCCGTCGTCGCGACCATGCCGACGAGCATCTGGGCGTACAGGGCCGCGTCCCGTTCGGCGTAGCCCCTCTGAGCGAACTCGGCCGCGAGAATATGGGCGACGCGGCGCGTGATGGCTCCCAGGATGGTCGAATAGCGCCCTGCGGGGTCGGAGGGAGGCGCATCGCGGACCAGGATGCGGAAGCCCTGGGTGTGGCCCTCGATGTAGCCGAGCAGTGCAAGAGCCGCCCGTTCCAGCAGCACGCGGGCCGGGGCCGGCTCGGCGAGGGAGCCGGTGATGGCGTCCAGGAGTGCCGCGGACTCCACTTCGACCACGGCCGAGTAGAGCCGTTCCTTCGCGCCGAAGTGTTCGTACACCACGGGTTTGGAGACCCCGGCCACGGCCGCGATCTCCTCGATGCTGGTGGCGTCCAGGCCCTTCTCGGCGAAGAGGGAGCGCGCCACCTCGATCAGCTGGGCCCTGCGTCGTTCGGCGGGCATCCGCGTCCGCGCCGCCGTCCGGCGTTCCCCCGTGCTCAGCGCCACCCGTTCCTCCAGAAAGTCACTGATCCATCATGCCTTACCATGGCCGTCCGGGTGGCTCCCGAGTCGCACCCCGGGCCCGGTGCGTGGCAGAATAGGTGTCTGTGCCCGGGTGTGGACGAACCACAGGCCGGCACGGTCCGCTCTGGTGTAACGGCAGCACCCAGGCCTTTGGAGCCTTGGAGTATAGGTTCGAATCCTATGGGCGGAACGCAGTCCGGGAGCAGAGCATCCCGTTCGCACCGGGGTCGGCTGAAGCCGTCTCCCTCCCTGACACGTGGGTCAGATCCGCAGATGAGGAGCGCCATCCGTGAGCAACGCCGAGAATCAGGCCGCTGCAGTCATCGTCCTGGCGGCCGGAGCCGGCACCCGGATGAAATCCCGTACCCCCAAGATCCTGCACCGCATCGGCGGTCTTTCGATGGTCGGGCACGCCCTGAACGCCGCACGGGGCATCGCTCCTGAACGGCTCGCCGTCCTGGTCCGCCATCAGCGAGACCTGGTGGCCGGGCATCTGGCGGAGATCGCCCCGGATGCCCTGATCGTGGACCAGGACGAAGTTCCCGGCACCGGGCGCGCCGTCGAGCAGGGGCTTGCCGCCCTCGACGCCGGATCCGCCGTGGACGGCACCGTCATCGTCACCTACGGCGACGTTCCGCTGCTGACCCCGGCGATGCTTTCCGAGCTTCTGGCGGCCCACCAGGAGCAGGGCAACGCCGTCACGGTGCTCACCACCATCCTCGAGGACGCGTCCGGCTATGGCCGGATCCTGCGGGCGGAGGACGGCTCCGTGCTGGGCATCCGGGAGCACAAGGACGCCAGCGAGGACGAGCGGGCGATCCGCGAGATCAACTCCGGCATCTACGCCTTCGACGCGGCCACCCTGCGTGAAGCGCTCAAGGATGTCACCACCGACAATGCCCAGGGCGAGAAGTACCTCACCGATGTCCTGGCCATCGCCCGGAGCCGCGGTGGCCGGGTGGCCGCCGTCGTCACCGAGGACCGCTGGCAGGTGGAGGGTGCGAACGACCGCGTGCAGCTCGCCGAGCTCGGGGCGGAGCTGAACCGCCGGACGGTCGAGGCGTGGATGCGTGCCGGCGTGAGCATCGTGGATCCCGCCACCACCTGGATCGACGGCACCGTCACCCTCGAGGAGGACGTCACCATCCTGCCGGGCACCCAGCTGCACGGCACGACGCAGGTGGCGCGCGACGCCGTCGTCGGCCCGGACTCGACCCTCACGGATGTGATCATCGGCGAAGGCGCGACCGTGACACGTACGCACGGCTCCGGGTCCGAGATCAAGGCGGGCGCCTCCGTGGGGCCGTTCACCTACCTGCGCCCGGGCACCGTCCTGGGGGAGAAGGGCAAGATCGGCGCCTTCTACGAGACCAAGAACGTGACGATCGGCGCCGGTTCCAAGCTCTCCCATCTCGGCTACGCCGGCGATGCGGAGATCGGCGAGAACACCAACATCGGCTGCGGCAACATCACGGCCAACTACGACGGCGAGAAGAAGCACCGCACCGTCATCGGTTCGGGTGTGCGCACCGGGTCCAACACCGTCTTCGTCGCGCCGGTCACGGTGGGTGACGGCGCCTATTCCGGTGCCGGTGCCGTGATCCGCAAGGATGTCCCGGCCGGCGCGCTGACCATCAACGTCTCTCCCCAGCGCAATGCCCAGGAATGGGTGATTGCCAACCGTCCCGGTAGCATTTCCGCGCAACTTGCGCAGGCTTCGGTGGACGCCCAGACTTCCTCCCAGAGCGAACCCACGACAGAAGGCGAATGACAATGTCCGCAATCACCGCGAACGGCGAGAAGAAACTGGTCCTAGCGAGCGGACGGGCCCACCCCGAGCTGGCGGAGGAGATCGCCCGCGAACTCGGCACCTCCCTGCTCCCGTTGGACGCCTACGAGTTCGCCAATGGCGAGCTCTACGTGCGTCCCGGCGAGAGCGTGCGAGGCACTGACGTCTTCGTTCTCCAGTCCCACCCCGCGCCCATGAACAACTGGCTCATGGAGCAGCTGATCATGATCGACGCCATGAAACGGGCCTCCGCCAAGCGCATCACCGTCGTTTCGCCGTTCTACCCGTACGCCCGCCAGGACAAGAAGGGCCGTGGCCGCGAGCCGATCTCGGCACGCCTGGTGGCCGACCTCTACAAGACCGCCGGTGCGAACCGGGTCATGAGCGTGGACCTTCACACGAGCCAGATCCAGGGCTTCTTCGACGGCCCGGTTGACCACCTGATGGCGATCCCGCTGCTGGCCGATTACATCCGCACCAAGGTGTCCGCGGACAACATCACCGTCGTCTCCCCGGACACGGGCCGCGTCCGCGTCGCCGAGCAGTGGGCCGAACGCCTGGGCGGTGCCCCGCTGGCGTTCGTGCACAAGAGCCGCGACCTCACCGTGCCCAACCAGGCCGTCTCCAAGACGGTCGTGGGCCAGGTCGAGGGTCGCACCTGTGTGCTGATCGACGACATGATCGACACGGGTGGAACCATCTCCGGCGCTGTTCAGGTGCTCAAGAACGCCGGCGCCAAGGACGTCATCATCGCGTGCACCCACGCGGTGTTCTCCGGGCCCGCCGCCGAGCGCCTCGCTGAATCAGGCGCCCGTGAGGTCGTGGTCACGAACACCCTGCCGATCCCGGCTGAGAAGCGCTTCCCGAGCCTCACGGTGCTCTCCATCGCGCCGCTGATCGCCCGCGCCATCCGCGAAGTGTTCGACGACGGCTCGGTCACCAGCCTCTTCGACGGCAAGGCCTGACGCCTCGGGGCGGAGCAGGCCGGCCGCGCCTCCGGACCGGGTTTTGCTCCCTTGTTGGCAGAATGCGCCCCAATTGGGGCGCATTCTGCCAACAAGGGAGCAAAACCCGACGGGAAAGTGAGCACTGAAGGAAATCGGGTCACGTGGTTTCGGGGACGGGCTCAGGGGTCCTCGCCATTCTGCTAGGATGGAACGTCACCTTGGCGAGGGAACCGCTTCTGCGGTTCCGTTATCGACTGGGTCCTGGGCTCCCAGGCCGGCTTCACGGCCGCCGGGTGGCCGGACGAGTCCCGCCGCCCATCTGGCCCGACCGTCCCTCCCACTGGAGGAAGGCCGTCGGCCACCACAGGAGAGGAGCCTCAGATGTCTGAGACCAAGCTCGAAACTGAACTGCGCACCGAATTCGGCAAGGGCTACGCCCGTCGTGCCCGCGCCGCCGGCAAGATCCCCGCGGTCGTTTACGGCCACGGTGCAGAGCCGCTGCACGTCAACCTGCCCGGCCGTGCCACCACGCTGGCCGTCCGCGTCTCCAACGCCCTGCTCAACCTCGTCATCGACGGCGAAGAGCACCTGACCATCGTCAAGGACATCCAGCGCGATCCGATCAAGCAGATCATCGAGCACATCGATCTCCTGACCGTGAAGAAGGGCGAGAAGGTCGCCGTCGACGTGCCCGTGCACGTCACCGGTGAAGCCGTTGCCGGCGTCGTCGCCAACCAGGAGGCCACCACGGTGTCCCTGGAAGCCGAAGCCACCCACGTTCCGTCCGCCGTTGAATTCAACATCGACGGCCGTGAAGCCGGTGCGCACGTTCACGCTTCCGACCTCGTGCTGCCGAAGGGCACCGCCCTGCTGAGCGATCCGGAGACCCTGATCGTCAACCTCTCCGAGGCTCCCGCCGCGGCCGCCGCCGACACCGAGGAAGCCTCCGAGGAAGCCGCTCCCGCAGCCGAGTGATCCGGACCGGCCCCTGGAAACGGCGGGCCGGACAGGAGTGCCTCGGAAGTGGCCGGAACCCGTGCGGGTTCCGGCCACTTCTTTTTCCCTTTCCCCTTCTGATTCCTAGGATGAATCCATGACTGAAACATGGCTGGTGGTCGGCCTGGGCAACCCGGGAGCCCAGTACGCGGGCAATCGGCACAATGTAGGCCAGATGGTTCTGGACGAGCTCGCGCAGCGCATGAACGCCCGCTTCAGCGTGCACAAGACCCGGGCTCAGCTGGCGGAGGGGAGGTTGCGGATCGGAGGCCCGAAGATCCTGTTGGCCAAACCGATGAGCTATATGAACCTCTCCGGTGGCGCCACCTCCGGCCTGGCACGTTTCTTCGGTGTCGAGCCTGATCACGTGATCGCCGTGCATGACGAGATCGACATCCCGTTCAACACCATCAAGCTCAAGCTCGGCGGCGGCGAGGGCGGTCACAACGGCCTGAGGGACATCTCGAAAGCCCTGGCGACCAAGGATTACCTGCGCGTGCGGGTGGGTGTCGGGCGTCCGCCGGGCCGGATGGACACCGCCGACTACGTGCTCAAAGATTTTTCCAGCACGGAGCGGAAGGATCTCCCGTTCCTGATCGGTGATGCGGCAGACGCCGTCGAACACCTCATCGAATCCGGCCTGCAGGCCGCTCAGCAGCGCTACCATGCACCCGGCAGCTGAATCCCACTTAGCCAGGGATCGCTCCCAAGGGATCGCTTCCAGGAGCCTCCCGGGGTAGCCGGACGGGATCAGCTGGCGGCGGTGCTTCCTTCAGGACAAGGCGAGGACGATGAACCCGGTGAGGTGCAGCTCACAGGCGGCTGAGTTCTTTCCCCCGCAAGTAGTGAGAGAATAAGTGACGTTGATCTTTCCTATTCCGCAGGAGGAAGTGAATGGCCGAGTACCGTGAGCCGGGGCTGCCGCCCGAGGCATCGGCGCCCACGCCGGAGGCCCCCGCGCTGGACCTTGCCGAGGTCCTGCGGATCCGCAACGACTTCCCGCTCCTGGCCCACCCCGTCAACGGCCGGACGCTCGTCTACCTGGACTCCGGGGCCACCAGCCAGAACCCACAGAGCGTGCTGGAAGCAGAGCAGGAGTTCTACGAACAGCGGAACTCCGCCGTGCACCGTGGCGCCCACACGCTGGCCGCTCACGCGACCGTTGCGTTCGAAGACGCCCGTGCCGCGGTGGCGGGCTTCGTGGGCGCTCAGGAGGAGGAGATCGTCTGGACGGCCAATGCCACGGCCGGCCTGAATCTCCTCGCCTACGCGTTCTCCAATGCGAGTGTGGGGGAGGTCTCTGCGGAAGCCCGCCGCTTCGCGCTCGGCCCGGGCGATGAACTGGTCGTCACCGAGATGGAGCACCACGCCAATCTCGTGCCCTGGCAGGAGCTCTGCCGCCGCACCGGAGCGAGCCTGAAGTACATCCCGCTGACGGACGACGGCACCCTGGACCTCGAGGAGGCCACCCGGGTGATCGGCCCGAAGACCCGGGTGCTGGCGTTCACGCACGTCTCCAATGTGCTCGGCACCATCAACCCGGTGAGCACCCTGGTGGGCCTGGCCCGTGCGGTGGGAGCACTGGTGGTCCTGGATGCCTGCCAGTCCGCGCCGCACCTGCCCCTGGACGTGAAGGCACTCGACGTGGACTTCGCCGTGTTCTCGGGACACAAGATGCTCGGTCCCACGGGCATCGGAGCGCTGTACGGGCGCCAGGAGCTGCTGGACGCCCTGCCGCCGGTCACCACGGGAGGCTCCATGATCACCACGGTCACCATGGAGCGTTCGGGGTACCTCCCAGCCCCTCAGCGTTTCGAGGCCGGGACCCAGCCGGTGTCGCAGGCGATCGCCATGGCGGCGGCTGCGCGGTATCTGATGGAGACCGGCATGGACCGCATCCATGCCCGCGAGGGCGTGCTCGCCCAGCGCATGCTCGCCGGCCTGGCGGAGATCCCGGGCATCCGGGTCCTCGGCCCGGCCGCCGGTATCGAACGCGCCGCCTTGGTGGCGTTCGACGTCGACGGCGTGCACGCGCACGACGTCGGGCAGTACCTCGACGCTCAGGGCATCGCGGTACGGGTGGGCCACCATTGCGCGCAGCCGCTGCACCGACGCTACGGGCTCACGGCCACCACGCGCGCCAGCGCCTACCTGTACACCACCGAGGACGAGGTGGACGCTTTCCTTCAGGGCGTCGCCGGGGTCCGCGGATTCTTCGGAGTGAAGTGATGAGCGGTCTTGAATCCCTGTACCAGCAGACCATCCTGGAACATTCCAAGGCCCGGCACGGCGGGGGCCTGAGCGAGGTCGCAGCCTGTGAGACGTCCTGGCCTCACGGCACCGGACAGTGTCACCAGCTGAACCCGGTCTGCGGCGACGAGATCACCTTGCGGCTGTCCGTCACCGGGGCGGAAGGGGAGCGCCGTGTGGAGTCCCTGGAGTGGCTTGGCAATGGCTGCTCGATCTCCATGGCGTCGGCCTCCATGCTCAGCGACCTGGCCAAGGAGTCGAGCGTGGACGAGCTGGCCACGCTCATTGAGGAGTTCCGGGCGGTTCTGAGGTCGCGTGGCACCCTTGAGGCCGATCCTGAGGAGCTGGGGGACGCGGCGGCCCTGTCCGGCGTCTCCAAGTTCCCGGCCCGGGTCAAGTGCGCGATGCTCGCCTGGGTCGCCGCGGAGGATGCGCTGCGGCAGGCCGTGGCAACCGCCGCCTGAATACCCGTCCGGAGCCACTGCTTGCCTGAGCCCGCTTGCCCGGTGCGAAATCGTTCCCTTCAGGAGCGGGATCGCACCGGGCAAGCGGGCTCACGGCTTATGCGGCCTCGGCTCGCCTGCGGTGGTGACGGTTCCGCAGCCGGAGCACGACGGCGCCCAGGACCGCTGCGACGACCGAGGCTGCGAGGATCGCGACTTTGGCGTGATCGGCGTGCGGGGACGGCCCGTCGGCGCCTGCCGTGAAGGACAGCTCCGCCACGAGCAGGGACACCGTGAATCCGACTCCCGTGAGCAGGGCGAGCCCGGCCATGTCGAGCCAGCGAACGGCCGGGTCCAAGGCCAGACCCGGAAGTCTCGTCAGGGCGAAAGTGGTCCCCAGCACCCCTACGAACTTGCCGGCCACCAGTGCGAGCACGATGCCCAGAGCCACAGGGTCCTGGATCGCCGCGTGCACGCCGTCGAAGCCCCCGAGACTCACCCCGGCGGCGAAGAAGGCGAAGAGCGGAACGGCAAGCCCCGCGCTCACCGGACGCAGTGAGTGTTCCATCCGATCGGCGAGGGCGAGAGGATCGCTCTCCTGCGACGTCGTAGTCCGCCGGCTCTTGCGGCCGCGTCCCATGGGGACGGTGAAGGCCAGGAGCACGCCGGCCACGGTGGCGTGGATACCTGAAGAATGCACCAGGACCCAGGCGAGCACCGCGAGCGGGAGGAGCAGCCACCAACGAGCCCAGCGACCGCCCTGGATGCGGCACAGCACCGCAAATGCGATGATCGGCAGCGCCGCTGACACCAGCGGAACGATCTGAAGGGCTCCACCGTAGAACAGGGCGATGATGACGATCGCGATCAGATCGTCCACCACCGCGAGCGTCAGCAGGAAGGTGCGCAGCGCGCCCGGCAGATGTGAGCCCACGACGCCGAGCACGGCAAGGGCGAAAGCGATGTCGGTGGCGGTCGGGATCGCCCAGCCGGCCAGCGCCTCAGGATTCCCGGCATTGACCGCCACGTAGAACACCGCAGGGACCACGACGCCGCCGACCGCGGCGGCCACGGGCAGCAGGGCGCGGCGCGGATCCTTCAATTCACCGTGGAGCAGTTCGCGTTTGAGTTCCAGGCCGGCGAGGAAGAAGAACACCGCAAGCAGCCCGTCGGCGGCCCACGTGCCCAGACTGAGGTCCAAGTGCAGCGCGGACGGTCCGATCCTGGTATCACGCAGCGCGGCATAAGCCGGTCCCCAGGGCGAGTTCGCCCAGATCAGGGCAAGAACCGTGGCCGCGAGAAGCAGGAATCCGCCCGTGGTCTCGTTGCGGAGCAGGCGCGTGATGCGCAGTCTCTCGGGGATCCGGCGGAGGGTTGGGGTGTGGGCCATGGGTTCCTTATGGTCGGCTGAACAGAACCATCGCCCTCGCACCGTGACGGCCGAGCAACGATGAGCCGACCAGACTTCCCGGCACACCAGACTCCATTCTACCGTCCGCGGTGTCCGCCGTCGTCGTTCAGTCCGAGAGGTTCCGCACGGGGAAACCCTCGGCGCCCGGTCCGGCCAATTCGCCCGGGTCCACCGGCCGTCCGGAGACGGCCAGCAGAAGCGCGAGCGAGCTGCCCCGGACCGTGGGCCCGGACCCGTGCCGCAAGCCGCTATCGGTGGCTTCGAGCGACAATCCCTCCGCCCGCTCCCGGCCTCCTCCGAAGTCGGCGGTGGTGGACAGCTGGTAGCTCAGAGCTTCTCCGAGCTCGGGCAGCGGATACTCATGCGAGATCCCGAGGGGGCGCCGGATGTCCTCACCGTGAACGAAGAGCTCCACCAGGCGGGTCGGGAAGGGCGCGGGCGCGCCGGTGCTGCGGCCACTGACCGCACGGAAGACGTTGAGCGTGACTTTCGGGCTGGAGGATCGTTCCCTGGCGATACCCTGGGCGTTCATCCTGTCGAAGTCGAAACGGGCCCGGGCGAAATCCCAGGCGAAGCGGCCCCAAGTGGTTCTGGCGTCGTTGACCAGGTGGGCCAGGACATCATGCACGTCCCAGCCCGGGCAGAGCGATGGCGTCTCCCAGGCCTCGGAGGGGATCCCTGCCAGCTCGGAGACGAGGGCTTGGCGCTCTCGGTGGATCAGGTGCCACTTGTCCTTCATCACGGGCCTCCAGGAGGAACTCGTCGTCGGTCTGAGGAACGTCGAGGAGGTGGGCCGCGAAGCTCCTCCCTGCGGCAGACCCTAGCAGTGCACGGCGCCCAGCGGCAGGGGCGGAGGGGATTCGGGCTGTGGACTGGTACCCTTGAAAGGTGAAGAACTGACGCAGCCTGCTGACAGCTGGCACCACAAGCCCGTTGTCCCGCTGATGAATTCCGCGCCTGCCGCCCTCCGGACACTCCCGGTGGATGCTCTCAGGAACGGCGCGGTGGCTGCGTCTCACCATCCCTCTCCAGGTCTTTCCGAACGCCCTACTCCGGGCGTCGTCCTTGGCGATAACCGCCAGGGAGATCGCAGGACCATTCCTGGTGAGGCGAACGCGCAGCATGACCGGCGGGACTTTCGTTCTGACGGAAGGACTCTCATGCACGCCTCGACTCTTCAACACCTCGCGCTGGACGGCATCTCCCAGCGCTTCGCCGGACGCCGCATCCTCAGCGACATCACTTTCGCCGTCTCACCAGGACAGCGTGTGGGTCTCATCGGGGAGAACGGCTCGGGCAAATCCACCGTGCTGCGCATCGCCGCCGGTGCCCAGTACCCGGACTCGGGCCTGGTGCTCCGGCCGGACCGCTTGGGCTATTTCGCCCAGGAGCTCCAGGCGCCGCAGGGTGCGAGCGCCGGGGAGATCCTGGACCGCGCCCAGCGGCCCGTCCTCGATGCGCTGGCGGCTCTGGAAACCCAGGACGTGGAGGCCTACGCGCTGGCCCTCGACACCGCCGAACGTCTGGACGCGTGGAGCGCCCAGGCCCGGCGGGGAGAAGTCCTGGCCGGGCTGGGGCTTTCCGGCCTGGACGAGCGGACCCCGGTGGAAAGCCTCTCCGGAGGCCAGCGTTCCCGCCTCGCCCTCGCGGCCCTCCTGCTGGAGGAACCGGAGGCGCTGCTGCTGGACGAACCGAGCAACCATCTGGATGACGCCGCCGTGGCGTATCTGGAATCGGCACTGCGTGACTGGAAGGGCCCCGTGCTCTTCGCCAGCCACGACCGCACCTTCTTGGACCGGGTGGCCACCCGTATCGTGGACCTGGACCCCTTGCCGGTGCCCGCAGTCGTCCTGGCCGATGCCTCCTCCTCCGCCGTCCCGGATAGGCCGGGGGAGGGCGGGAGCGCTCCTGCCTGTCCTACTCCGGACGAGCAGGAGACCTCCGACAGCGGCAGCGGTTTCGGCGTGCGGCATTTCGGCGGGGACTATTCGAGCGCGCTCGGTGCCCGTCAGGAGCTGATGAGGCGATGGCGTGAGCGCTACGCCGCCGAACAGGCCGAACTGCAGGCGCTGCACCACGAGATCGACGTGGGTGCCCGTAACGTCAACAGCAGGAATGAGCCGCGGACCGAGGCCCGCGCGTCCCTGAAGTTCTACACCGACAAGGACGCGAAGGTCACCTCGCGCCGTGCACGGAACGCCCGCGTGCGCTTGGAAACACTCGAACGCGGGCGCGTCCGGCGCCCTCCGGTGCCCTTGCGCTTCGCCGGCTTCGAGGGCGGTGATGCGAGCGCTCAGGAGACGACGACGGCGGCTGGTGCGGCGCCGTCGTCCGCCCTCCCCGGAATGCCGCGGTCGGCCGATGAGACGGTTCTGCGTGTTGACCGGCTGACTGTGCCGGGCCGCCTGGAACCGGTCTCCTTCAGCCTGCGACGGAACGGGCGGCTGCTGCTCACAGGAGCCAATGGGAGCGGGAAGTCGACTCTGTTGAAGGCGCTGGCCGGAGCGGTCGAACACGGCGGAGGCGTTGACTGGGCTGAGGATGCCCCGGTCGGATACCTGGCGCAGGACACCGTGTTCGAGGACCCGGGGCAGAGCGCGGCCGAGTGGTACGCACGTGCTGTCGGGTTCGATCGCGCGGAACGGACACCGCTTGCCGGCCTCGGTCTGCTTGCGGCGCGGGACACTGGCCGCAGTCTCGGGGAGCTCAGTGTGGGTCAGCAGAGGAGGGTGGCTCTCGCCGCCCTGGTCGTGGATCCACCGCGCGTGCTGCTGCTGGACGAACCGAGCAACCATCTCTCCTTGGCACTGGTGGAGGAGCTGGAGGAGGCACTGGAGTCCTTTGCCGGTGCCGTCGTCATCGCCACGCACGACCGTTGGCTGCGTGCCCGGTGGCGTGAGAAGGACGTGCCCGAAATCGCGCTGAGCTCCCACAGCTAGAGGCTCGCAATCTGCCTCAGGTGGATTCCGCCGTCGAGGATCCTGGCTGCCAGACCGCCGGCGCGGTCCCCAGCAGCGTCGGGGCCCCGGGTGTCGGTGTCCGATGGCCCGAGAAGGTGAGTGGAATGACAGGCTCGGTCATGGTGCCGAGCGGACCGGTCACGGTGTACGAGGAGATGGTTGGCGGCGGCATCGGTATCTGCGACACGTGACCGACAGGGTACGTCCCTTGGGCTCTGACCCACATGCAGACCCGCGCCAGGTTGACCCGTACGCGCCAGGATCCCCCTTCGCGTGCGCGACGCCGCAACGCCGCAACCACTCCCGTGCCGACCAGATAGGCCGCGAGGTAGTCGTTGAGCAGATGTGTCGGGGGCAAGGCCGGCCGCCCGGCCTCATCGCCACGTGCCAGGCCTTCATCGAAGGAGAAACCTGTTGCCGCGCATGCGAGCTGATCGAATCCGCCGCGCTGTGCCCACGGCCCGTCAGGACCCCAGCAATGCAGCTCAGCCGCGATGATCCCGGGGTGCCGCTCGGCTAGTTGCATCGGGTCGAAGCCATACTGGGTCAAGTTGCGGTAGGAGTTGACGACCACGTCCGCAGAAGCGGACAGCCGTTCGAACGAAGCCCGGCCCTCCTCGGTCCGCAGGTCCGCGTAGGCGTTGCGCTTGCCTCCGCCGGTGACGGCGAGCATGCCGATCGGGTCCGGGCTGTCGGGGCGCGAGGTGTGGATGACCTCCGAGCCGAAGGCCGCCAGAAGCCGGGCTGCCACCGGCCCCGCGATGACATGGGTGTTGTCGACGACCCGGATCCCGGACAGTGGCGCCCACCGGTCTGTCAGCTCGTCCGTGTGCACCATGGCTGGCAAGGGACGTACCGGACCGTCTCCGATCCGTTCCAGCTCGATCACCGGACGCGGAGCGAGATACCGGCCGACGGGGTGGCCGGCCCATTCCTCACTCGTGCGTGCGGCGACTGCGACCCCGCCGGCTGCGACGACGGCTTCTTCCAGCGCGATAGCAGTCCAACCGCGGGCAGAAGCCGAAATGGCGTCGGCTGATGGTGGACAGCCCAGCACCTCGCATACGGCCCGACGAAGATGCGGGTACGTCGAAAGAAGGAATACCCAGCCATCGCTGGTCTGATAGAAGTCATTGAGCCCAAGCAGGCTCTGGTCGTCCGTCAATATGTGCGGCAGGACCTGGTTGATCGTGGCGAGGAAGGGCGCCCTGAGCTGATCCAGCGCTTCGCTCGCGTCGACCGTCACGTGGTCTATGGCCGCGCCGCGGTCACCGTCGAGGCCGGCGATTTGGTGGCCGAAAGCGGCGATCGCTGCCGCGGACGTATCCGCGAGCCGATGCGGCGACGGCGAGACGGGGTCCCCTCCCACAATGGTCACCCCGGAGTCGCCCACGGGATGGCCGCCATACAGGGTGCTCAGCAGTTCATCGATCATCTGACGGGTTGTTGGGAATCTTGGTTGTTCACTCACGAATTCGAGTCTGCGACCACGTCCTGCCGCTTCCCACTACATCCGCATATCCGGAATTGATGGCGAACCCACTCCGAATCTGCGTGCCCGGTGTCCTTCAACTCAGCCGTCGGGCAGTTCAGTCACCCCAGGTGCCGAGCAGTTCAGCGGCGGCCTTTTCGAGGGTCAGTTGGGCAAGCGAGGCGGAACGATGTGAGAGGCGCGGTCCCAGGAGGACGACGGCGGCGGTCACCGAACCGTGTTCGTACACCGGCAAGGCGAGGGCTCGGACACCCGGATCGGCGAGACCGTCGCTACGGGCGATCCTGGTACGCCGGATCGTCGGCATCTCACGAATGAAGGCTTCGACGGACTCCAGGTCGGTTTCGCGGATTGCGCGAAGCACATGATCGCGCTGCTTGTCGTCGGCGAATGTCAGCAAGAGCCGGCCGGCCGCGGTGCGCAGCGCCGGACGAGGGCGGAGATCGTCTGAGATGCTTCGCAGTCGCTGAGGGGCTTGGCGCCCGGCCGTGTCGAGATAGAGAACCTCCTCACCGACAAGTGCTGCGAGAGCAAGGGGAGTCTTCGCGATCCGGCTGAGTTCCTCCAGGCGGGCGTGATCGATCGGCGTCGGAGGCGGGAGCTTGGCGATCAAGGTGAGTATCTGCATGCGTCCGCCAAGCCGGTAGGTGTTCGCCGATCGCTGCAGATACCCTGCCCGTCTGAGATCATCCACCAGATCGGCCACGGTGCTCCGGGGGAGCCCCGTGCCGTTGACGATGTCGGTGAGCCGTGGCGGGACAGGCGCGCGGGCAACACACTCGAGGATGCGGTCGATGCGCTCGACCCCCTGATTCCCTTGGCCACGCACAGCGTAATCGTAGCTCCGTGAGGGTGACCATTGTGTTCGTGCCTCGTGGTCTCGATCCGTCTCACCAGTCCGTCCGCGGTTGCGCCCGGCTGTCGGACCGGCGAGCACCTCGATCGTGCCCGACGACTGTGAAGCAGTTGAGTCCCAAGGCATCCATCGTCTCCACTTGGTCGGCTGCGAGACTGCGCGTGGAGTGCAAACGCGGAATCGTTGCCGTGTGGGTGGAGAGAATCCTGAAGCTCCATGGTCGCGGAGGATCAGTGTCGACGACGGTGAGACGATCGATGAGGCGCGGTGCGAGGTGATTCCGCCTCCGGTGGGTCTGCGGGATTCCAGGCAACAGCAGGACCGCAGGACCACAGTCACCGGCTCAACCGTCACACCCCGCAACGGGACCGGCGACTGCGCGGGCCGAGTCCGCTGGGCGGGGCGTTGGCCTTGGGCGAACTCGCTAGGTGGGTGCCACACCGCTCACAAAGGGGACGATGTCGCACGGAACTCGCGAGTTCACCGGAAGCTCACCGTGTCAGCGAGGCCGGATCAGCGGCTTTCGAGCCAGGACTGAACCTGCTGGGCCTGAAGGTTCAGGGCCTTGCCGACCATGGGCTCGGCCGCGCCGGCGATCTTACCGCCGAGGAACGGGATGGACGAGGTGACTTCGCCGTCAACGTCGATACGGGTCTGACCGTCCACGGGCACGAGCTTCTGCACGGCCGTGGCGCTGACCGGGGCACCGGCGATGGATACCTGGATGTCGGCCTGGCGGCTTCCATCGGCCTGCGGGGCGGTCCACGCTTCCTTCTGGGTCACCGTGAGGGACTCTCCGACCACCTTCCGGGCGATCTCCGGCAGGCGTGTGGTGGGTACCGTGCGGACGATCGTGGCCGTGAAGACCGAAGAGGTGTCGCCTTCCACAGTGAACTCCTGGAGGCTGCCTCCGACGAGTTCGCTGACGTGGCGGACGAAGTCTTCGTTCACCAGGACGGCGGCCACGTCAGGCAGGCCGAAGGGGACGGTGGTGGAAGCGTTCAGGGCCATGGATCCTCCAGATGTCTGATGGGCTGCCGCGGAGTGCGGGACCACCCACCATGGTAGTGGGGGAGATCCGCCGACGCGGCCGCACAGCAGATTCACAGGCGCAGAAAGTTGGAGTCTTCCCTCGGATGCCCTAATCTAGATAAAGGTTTGATAACGAACCTCGCCGCCAGTGGCCATTTCCTGAGCGGTGCAGTGACCAATGATCGTCATTGGCCCGATATGCCGGGTACTGCCATCCACCGACCGCCGTCGTCTGTGCAGTGACCACGTCCTGACCTCAATCGTCAGGGGCCGGCGGCGTACGAGGATTTCCGGGGACGGAATGAGTACCGGTGGAGCCCCGTGCATCTAAAATTCATGACGAAGAACACCTTCTCCCTGCTTTCCCGCCGTTCCCTCTCCGTGCTCGCCGCTTCCGGCGCGCTGCTCGGAGGCGCGGCTCTTGCCGCACCGGCGGCCAACGCCGCCGACAACTCCACCTGGGATTCCCTCGCACAGTGCGAGTCCGGTGGCAACTGGGGCATCAACACCGGCAACGGCTACTACGGTGGCCTCCAGTTCGATCAGAGCACCTGGCAGGCCTACGGCGGAACCGGCTCGGCGAGCCAGGCCTCCAAGGCCCAGCAGATCGCCATCGCCGAAAAGGTCCAGGCGAACCAGGGCTGGGGCGCCTGGCCGTCCTGCTCCGCGCAGCTGGGACTCTCCGGCACCGGTGGCGGAGCGTCCGTCGCCGCTCAGAGCACGCAGACGCAGGCTCAGACTCCCGTTCAGCAGGCGCCCGTCCAGCAGGCTCCTGTTCAGCAGATGCCCGCCGAGCAGGCCCCGGTTGAGCAGGCCCCTGCTCCTGTGCAGGCCCAGCCCCAGCACCTCGCCCAGGTGGCGCTCTCGGGCAAGACCTACACGGTCAAGGCCGGCGACACCCTCAACACCATCGCTCAGAAGCTGGGCATCAAGAGCGGCTGGGAGCTTCTGGCCGACGCCAATGCCAGCACCATCTCCGATCCGAACCTGATCTTCCCCGGTCAGGTGCTGCAGCTCCCCGCGGAGTAAGCAGCGTCCCCCGCAACGCGGGGTCACTGAGGGCCCATGTTCAGCCGGAACATGGGCCCTCAGTGACCCCGCGTTGCGGATTACACTGAGAACACCCGGTACTTTTCGAAGTCCCGGGTGTTCGTGTTGCCCGGGGTCCCCGGCGGCACCTCCCATGAATCCCGCCAGGAAAGCAGCACGCCAGCATGAGTCCTCGCACCGCATCCGCCAGCACCCCCGTGGAACACCAGGCCCGTCTGGCCGGTGTGCGCACCGTTCTCTCGGAGGACCCCGCCTTCGGCAATCTGCGGGTCTCTGCGGCCCAGGGGACGCGCCGCAGCGACGATTTCCACCTGGGAGCACCCAGCGGACTGAATCCGGTGATCATCGCCGAACTGGTGGACGGCCTGCGAGAGCTGGAATCCGACGACACGACCGCACCGCCGCAGGATGGCACGACGACGGCGCCCGCCGTCGTACTCGCCGTGACGGCCACCGGACGCGAGGCGGAGGATCTGGCCGCGGCACTGCGCGCCTATCTCCCCGAGGAGGAGGTCGCGGAGTTCCCCAGCTGGGAGACCCTGCCCCATGAACGGCTCTCGCCCCGCTCCGACACCGTGGGCCGCCGCCTGACCGTACTGCGCCGACTGGCCCACCCCGAGGCGTTCCCCACGCCCCTGCGCGTGGTCGTGGCGCCGGTGCGCGCCGTCGTGCAGCCGCTCGTGACCGGGCTCGGAGACCTGGAGCCCGTGCTGGTGCGGGTCGGCACCCAGGAGCCTTTCGAGGACCTGGTGAGGCGCCTCGCCGCCGCGGCGTACTCGCGGGTGGACATGGTCACGCACCGGGGTGAATTCGCCGTGCGCGGCGGCATCCTGGACGTCTTCCCGCCCACCGAGGACCACCCGATCCGCATCGAATTCTTCGGCGACGAGGTGGAACAGATGCGCTACTTCGCCGTCGCGGATCAGCGTTCCCTGAGTCTGCACGACGGAGCCGTGCACCCGACCTCCCTATGGGCCCCACCCTGCCGTGAGTTGCTCATCACCCCGTCGGTCATGTCCCGGGCGGCGAAGCTCGGCAAGAGCATGCCGGGCGCGGCGGACATGCTGGAGAAGATCGCCGGCGGCGTCGCCGTGGAGGGCATGGAATCACTCGCGCCGGTCCTGGTCGATTCGATGTCCCCGTTCGTCTCGGTGCTTCCACAGGGTTCCATCGCGCTCATGATCGAGCCGGAGAAGGTCCGGCTGCGAGCCCACGATCTGATCGCCACCAACGAGGAGTTCCTGGCCGCGGCCTGGTCCACGGCGTCCGACGGCGGTGCGGCCCCGCTGGACCTCGGCCTGGACCCGGAGGCCCTCCTGCACGAGGCGAGCTTCCGTTCCATCGGGGACACGCGAGGCGATGCTCACGCGGCCGGGGTCTCCTGGTGGGACGTCTCCACCCTGGGAGTGGATGAGGAACTCGAACACGACGTCGACGTGCTGGCTTTGCGGGCCCGCGAACCCCGGGGGTACCGCGGCGACGTGGGGGAGATGCTGGACTTCATCGGCTCCCGGATCAAGGATTCCTGGCGTCTGGTGGTCGTCACCGACGGTCCAGGCCCTGCCCAGCGCCTCGCAGAGCTCTTCCACGACGCCGACGTGCCCTGTGCCCGCGTGGACGGCCTCTCCGATTCCCCTGCGCCGGGCATCATCGAGATCACGACGGCGGAGGCGGGCCACGGCTTCGTGCTGGACGGACTGAAGTTCGGGCTCCTGACCGAGGCCGATCTGCTGGGCCGGTCCAGTGCCCGTGGCGGCACCAAGGACATGCGGAAGATGCCGTCCCGGCGCCGCAACGCCGTCGACCCTCTCTCCCTGCACGCGGGCGACTTCGTCGTGCATGAACAGCACGGCATCGGCAAGTTCGTGGAACTCGTCCAGCGCAAGACGGCCGGCGCCGACGGCGTGCGTGAGTATCTGGTCCTGGAGTACGCGCCGTCCAAGCGCGGAGCACCCGGGGACCGGCTCTTCGTCCCCACGGACCAGCTGGACCAGGTGACCCGTTACGTCGGCGGGGACACTCCGACGCTCAGCAAGATGGGCGGCTCCGACTGGGCCTCGACCAAATCGAAGGCGCGGCGCGCGGTCAAGGAGATCGCCGGGGAGCTCATCAGGCTCTACTCGGCGCGCATGGCGTCCCGGGGACACTCCTTCGGGCCGGACACCCCGTGGCAGCGGGAGCTGGAGCAGGCGTTCCCCTATGTGGAGACTCCGGATCAGCTGACCACCATCAACGAGGTCAAGGCCGACATGGAGAAGGAGATCCCCATGGACCGCCTGGTCTCCGGCGACGTCGGCTACGGCAAGACCGAGATCGCCGTGCGTGCCGCATTCAAGGCCATTCAGGACGGCAAACAGGTGGCGGTCCTGGTGCCGACCACACTGCTGGCCCAGCAGCACTTCGAGACGTTCAGTGAACGTTTCTCCGGCTTCCCGGTGCGTGTCCGGGTGCTGTCCCGCTTCCAGACGGCCAAGGAGTCCAAGGACACCATGGAGGGCGTGAAGAACGGCAGCGTCGATCTCGTGATCGGCACGCACCGCATCCTGTCCAAGGAGGTCCAGTTCAGGGATCTGGGCCTGGTGATCATCGATGAGGAGCAGCGGTTCGGCGTCGAGCACAAGGAAGCGCTGAAGAAGATGCGCACCAACGTGGACGTGCTGGCCATGTCCGCCACGCCGATCCCGCGCACCCTCGAAATGTCCCTGACGGGCATCCGGGAGACGTCCACACTGGCCACGCCGCCGGAGGAGCGGCACCCCGTGCTGACGTACGTCGGGCCCTACACGGACAAGCAGGTCTCGGCGGCCGTGCGCCGTGAGCTCATGCGTGAGGGCCAGGTGTTCTTCGTGCACAACCGGGTCGCCTCGATCGAGCGCGTGGCAGCCTCCATCCGGGAGCTGGTCCCGGAAGCCCGGGTCGAGGTGGCGCACGGACAGATGAGCGAGTCCCGGCTGGAGCAGATCATCGTGGACTTCTGGGAGAAGCGTTTCGACGTCCTGGTCTGCACCACCATCATCGAAACCGGGCTGGACATCTCCAACGCGAACACGCTCATCGTCGACGGCGCCAACAACTACGGCCTCTCGCAGCTGCACCAGCTCCGCGGTCGCGTGGGCCGTGGTCGCGAACGCGCCTACGCCTACTTCCTGTACCCGTCGGAGAAGCCGCTCGGCGAGGTGGCGCTGGAGCGGCTGAAAGCCGTGGCCGCGCACAACGAACTCGGTGCGGGCATGCAGCTGGCCATGAAGGACCTGGAGATCCGCGGCGCGGGCAACCTCCTGGGCGGAGAGCAGTCCGGGCACATCCAGGGCGTGGGCTTCGACCTCTACATCCGGCTGGTCGGCGAGGCCGTGGCCGAGTACCGGGGGGACAAGGAGGAGGCGACGGCCGAGATGAAGATCGAGCTGCCGATCAACGCCCACCTTCCGCACGACTACGTGCCGGGGGAGCGGCTCCGTCTAGAGGCCTATCGCAAGCTCGCCGCGGCCCACACGGAGGAGGCCATCGAGGAGGTCCGCGCCGAATTGGTGGACCGCTACGGCGAGCCGCCGGCCCCGGTGGTGAACCTCCTGGACGTGGCCCGCTTCCGGGTGGCGGCACGCGCCGTCGGACTCAGCGACGTCGCCACGCAGGGCAACTTCATCAAGTTCGCTCCAGCTGCGCTTCCCGAGTCCAAGATCATGCGTCTGAACCGCATGTACCCCGGCTCGCAGCTGAAGCCGGCCATGAACAACGCCATCCTGATCCCGAAGCCCAAGACGGCCCGGGTGGGCGGTCGCGACCTGGCGGACGCCCAGGTCCTGGAGTGGGCGAGGAACGTGCTCAACGCCCTGTTCGAGGGCTAGCAGCCTCTCGCGAGAAGCCAGTTGAGCACAGTCCTGCGGGGCAACACTGTGCTCAAGTGGCGACTCGTGGAAGGGCGAGGGCGCCGAGGCGGGGAAACGACGAAGGCCCCCGGAGGTCGAACCTCCGGGGGCCTTCGTCGATGTCTGGGAGCCGCTGGGGACTACTTGTTCTCCTGCTTCACGCGCTCCAGCTCGGCAAGGGTGTCCGAGCGGCCCAGCACGTGCTGCGGGATCGCGAACGCGAGGGCGAAGAGGACCAGGGTGATGGCGGCCGGCCAGGCGTTGTCCAGGCTCAGGAAGGACAGCGAGTACACCGCGCCACAGAAGAGCGCGAAGCAGATGATGAACAGCACCAGGGACTGCACGGTGTTGTTCTCTTTGCCGATCGGACGGGACATGGTCTCCCAACTTTCTTTGTCTCTACGCCTCACGGCGTCCTTCGTCGTCCGCAGGAGGCCACCGGACGCGATGGACCTCCGCGAGGAGCGGACGGGTTCTCAGTAGTCGCTCTGACCCTGTTCGCCCTTGACGATCGCGATGCCGGAACTGGCCCCGATACGGGTGGCACCAGCAGCAATCATAGCCTGTGCGTCGGCCAGGGACCGCACGCCGCCGGAGGCCTTGACGCCCAGCTCGGGCCCGACCGTGGCCCGCATGAGCTTCACATCCTCAACCGTCGCACCCCCGCCGTTGAACCCTGTGGAGGTCTTGACGAAGTCGGCACCGGCCTCCACGGACGCCTGGCAGGCCAGGACCTTCTGCTCGTCACTGAGCAGCGCGGTCTCGATGATGACCTTCAACAGCGCCTCACCCTCGTGCACTGCGGCGGCCACCGCGGCGATATCCGTGACGAGAGCCTCGGACTCCCCGGCCTTGGCGGCGGCGATGTTGATGACCATGTCGATCTCTTCCGCCCCGTCCTCCACGGCGCCCTGGGCCTCGAAGACCTTCACGTCGGTGGGCGTGGCCCCCAGGGGGAATCCGACCACGGCGCAGCACAGCACCGGCGTGCCCTTGAGCGCCTGGACCGCGGTCTTCACCCAGACAGGGTTCACGCAGACCGACTTGAAACCGTACTCGACGGCCTCCGCGCAGATCCGCAGGACGTCCTCCCGGCCGGCATCCGGCTTCAACAGGGTGTGGTCGATGTAGGAAGCGATGTTCGCGCTCATGGTGTGCTGAGCTCCTCGTCAGTCGTTGTGGGATTCGGGTGTGGTGATGTTCAATGCGCCGTGCAGGCCCCCCAGCACGGAATCCAGGCGGCGTCGTGCCTCCTGCTTGGCCTCGGGAAGTGCTTCGGCGCCCGCGACCGGGACGACGACCTCCAGATAGCACTTGAGCTTGGGCTCGGTGCCACTGGGCCGCACGATCACCCGGGTGCCGTCTTCGCTGAGGTACTTCAGACCGTCAGTGCCGGGAAGCTCGTCACTGCCCTCCGCCAGATCGACGGCGGCCACGATGGCGGATTCGCCCAGCAGCTGTGGCGGCGTGGCACGCAGCCCGGCCATCATGGTGCCGAGCAGGGCCAGATCGGCGACGCGGACGCTCAACTGATCACTGGCGTGCAGGCCGTGTTCAAGGGCCAGCCCGTCCAGGAGATCGAACAGCGTGCGGCCGTGGGCCTTCGCGTCGGCGGCGAGCTCGGCAAGCAGCAGGGCGGCTGAGATCCCGTCCTTGTCCCTGGCCAATTCCGGTGCCACACAGTAGCCCAGGGCCTCCTCGTAGCCGTAGACGAGCCCCGGCACGCGTGAGATCCACTTGAACCCTGTCAGGGTCTCCTGGTGGCGGTATCCCGCAGAGGAGGCGATCCGGGCGAGGAGCCGGGAAGAGACGATCGAGTTCGCGAACAGGCCGCTGGTATCGCCGTCGAGCCGACGCACCATGTGGGCGCCCAGCAGGGCGCCCACCTCGTCGCCGCGCAGCATCCGCCAGCCGCCCGCGCCTTCGGCCGCGGAGGGATCGAACGCGGCCACGGCGGCCCGGTCGGCGTCGGGGTCGTTGGCCAGGACGAGGTCTGCCCCGCGCTCGGCGGCGAGGGCGAGTGCGAGGTCCAGCGCTCCCGGCTCCTCCGGGTTGGGGAAGCTGACCGTGGGGAAGTCCGGATCCGGCTGTGCCTGCTCGGACACCTGTGTGACCTGGCCGAAACCGGCCTCCCGGAGGACCGCCTCGGTGGTCCGGCCGCCGACCCCGTGCATCGGTGTCAGCACGATGTCCAGTTCACGGGCCGGGAAGCGGCCGGGCTGTGCGAGTGCGACCACGGCATTGCGGTACTCGGCCTCGATCGTTTCCGGGAGGACCTCCCAGCCGGCCTCGGCCAGCACGATGTCCTCGGAGGGACCGACAGCGGCGATGGCCGCAGCGATCCTGGCATCGTACGGCTCCACGATCTGTGAGCCGCGGGCGCCCTCGGGGACGGCCCGGCCTCCGAGATACACCTTGTAGCCGTTGTCCTGGGGCGGGTTGTGGCTCGCGGTCACCATGACGCCGCCGTCCGCGTTCAGCGCCCGCACAGCGTAGGCCAGCAGGGGAGTGGGCAGCGCGGACGGCATGAGGAAGACCT
Source organism: Arthrobacter sp. NPDC090010 (assembly GCF_044748305.1). Lineage (NCBI taxonomy): Bacteria > Bacillati > Actinomycetota > Actinomycetes > Micrococcales > Micrococcaceae > Arthrobacter > Arthrobacter sp. NPDC090010. The sequence continues at coordinate 114,885 of NZ_JBIVFT010000004.1, read as the reverse complement.
CGAGGCCGGCCGCGGTGAACACCGCCGCCGAGTCGCGCGCGAACACGTCGGAGTTGTGCCGGGCGTCGAAGCCGACGACGACGCGCGGGCGGCTGCCCTGTCCGAGGGCTTCGCTGAGGAAAGCGGCGAAGCCTGCGGCGGCACGGCGCACCACCACACGGTTCATGCGCATGGGGCCCGGGCCGAGTGCGGCGCGGAGTCCCGCGGTGCCGAACTGGAGCGTCCCGGAGAAGGCGTCCTGCACTTCGGCACGCGCCTCGGCGGATCCACGCTCCGCCTCGTCCAGGAGTTCCAGGAGTCGCGCGGCCGTGGCCTGATCGGGGTCGCCGGCCGCCCAGGCCCGCGCCTGACGCGCAAGTTCAGCGGACAGCGGGGGTACGGATGCGTCGTCGTGCGCCGTGCTGTTTGCCGTCATGGTTCAGAGCTTGCCGATGATCTCGGCGAGCAGCGCGGAGATGCGCGGCCCGGCCGCCTGGCCGGCTTCCAGCACCTCGGCGTGGCTGAGGGGTTCCGGGCTGATCCCGGCGGCGAGGTTGGTGACCAGGGAGATGCCGAAGACCTCCATGCCTGCCTGACGGCCGGCGATGGCCTCCAGCGCGGTGGACATGCCCACGAGGCTGGCGCCGACGATCTTGGCCATCTGAACTTCGGCGGGGGTCTCGTAGTGCGGCCCGGTGAACTGGGCGTAGACGCCTTCGTCCAGGCTCGGATCCACTTCGCGGGCGAGGCCGCGGATGCGGGAGGAGTACAGGTCCGTGAGGTCCACGAAGGTGGCGCCCTCCAGCGGGGAGGCGGCCGTGAGATTGATGTGGTCGCTGATCAGGACGGGTGTGCCCGGCTTCCAGTTCTCGTTGAGACCACCGCAGCCGTTGGTCAGCACCAGGGTCTTGCAACCGGCGGCCGCGGCGGTGCGGACGCCGTGCGCAACGGCGCGGACGCCCTTGCGCTCGTAGAAGTGCGTGCGGGCTCCGAGGACCAGGGCCCGCTTGCCGTCCTTCGTGAGCACGGAGCGGATGGTGCCGGTGTGGCCCACGACGGCGGGGGCGTGGAAGCCGGGCACGGTCGCCGCGTCGAGGGTGTGGGTGGTCTCGCCGATCAGATCGGCTGCGCCGCCCCAACCGGAGCCCAGCACCAGGGCGACGTCGTGCTGCTCGATCCCCGTTTCGCGCGCGATGTGCTCTGCGGCGAGCTTCGCGGCCTCGAAGGGGTCCATCGTGTTCAAGTCCAAGGTAGTCACGGGAAAACCGTACTCGTAGCGCCGCGTTCTTGCCCAGCAGGAGCCCGGAGGGCCCCGGGGCGTGGCGTCCGTCACTTTCGGGCTCCCGCCGCCCGTGTGACGGTGCCGCGGCTGGCCGCGGTGTGCCGTCATACGACAGAATGGGGGACGTGAGCACCCATCCTGATTTCGCCGCGCCCCGTATCGCCGTCCTGGGCGGTGGTCCCGGTGGTTACGAGGCCGCCGCGGTGGCCGCCTCCCTGGGTGCCAAGGTCACCGTCATCGAGCGCAAGGGCCTCGGTGGTGCTGCGGTCCTGACCGATGTGGTGCCGTCCAAGACGCTCATCGCCACGGCGGACCTCATGGCGCGGGTCTCCGAAGCGCATTCCCTGGGGGTCCGCTTCGAGGTCGACTCCGGTGCACCCACCATGGTCGCGGATCTGGAACACATCGACCGCCGTGTCATGGAGCTCGCGCAGGAGCAGTCCGAGGACATCCGGCACAGCCTGGAGGACGCCGGGGTCAAGGTCCTGATCGGAGAGGGCGTGCTGCAGGACGGCCGCACCATCAAGGTCACCACGAAGTCGGGCTCGATCCGCACCGTGGACGCGGACGCCATCATCCTGGCCGTGGGTGCCCATCCTCGCGAACTGCCGAGCGCCAAGCCGGACGGTGAGCGCATCCTCAACTGGACCCAGCTCTACAACCTCACGACCCTGCCGGAAGAGCTCATCGTGGTGGGCTCGGGCGTCACCGGCGCCGAGTTCGCCTCCGCCTACAACGGTCTGGGCTCCAAGGTCACGTTGATCTCGAGCCGTGATCAGGTGTTGCCGGGCGAGGACAGCGACGCCGCCGACGTTCTGGAAGAGGTCTTCGAACGCCGCGGCGTTCGCGTGCTCTCCCGTTCCCGCGCCGAGAAGGTGGAACGTACGGACGACGGCGTGATCGTCACCCTGGGCGACGGCAGCAAGGTCACCGGAAGCCACTGCCTGATGTGCGTCGGGTCCATCCCGAACACCGAGGGCATCGGCCTGGAGAATGCCGGTGTCGCACTGACCGACTCGGGGCATATCAAGGTCGACGGCGTCTCCCGGACCACCGCCCCCAACATCTACGCGGCGGGCGACTGCACCGGCGTCTTCGCCCTCGCATCGGTCGCCGCCATGCAGGGACGAATCGCCGTCGCGCACATCATGGGCGACGGCGTGAAGCCGCTCAAGCTCAATGAAGTGGCCTCGAACATCTTCACGTCCCCGGAGATCGCCTCCGTGGGCGTCTCGGAGAAGGACCTGGCCACCGGTCGCTACCAGGGCGACGTGGTGCTGCTGCCGCTGAAGGCGAACCCGCGCGCCAAGATGCGCAACTCCAAGGACGGTTTCGTCAAGATCATCTCCCGCAAGGGCTCGGGCACCGTGATCGGCGGGGTCGTGGTGGGCCCCAACGCCTCCGAGCTGATCTTCCCCATCGCGCTCGCGGTGACCAAGAAGCTGCACGTGGACGACGTCGCCGCGACCTTCACGGTGTTCCCCTCGCTCACAGGGTCGATCGGCGAGGCCGCCCGCCGGCTGCACGTGCACCAGTAGCGACGCCGCAGCCGTCTCGTGGAGACGGTGGCCCGGGTGCCGGTGGATGCCTCGAATAGCGTCTGAGGCCCGGCGTAGTCTGGGCCCATGGATCTCCTTCTCATTCCCGGACTCTGGCTGGATGCCTCATCGTGGGACGCCGTACTGCCGGGGCTCGTCTCCGCCGGACACCGCCCCCATACCGTGGCCCTGCCCGGTCTGGGGGTCCCCGCACCGGAGTCCGCTGGCGTCACGATCACCGATTGGGTCGCGGCCGTGGTGGCGAAGCTCGACGAATTCGCCGGACCTGTGGTCCTGGTGGGTCACAGCGGCGGCGGGAACGTCGTCTGGGGTGCCGCGGAAGCCCGTCCAGACAAGGTGGCGAGGGTCATCTTCGTGGACTCGGTGCCTCCGCCTCCCGGCGCGAGCATCAATGACTTCGACGTGGTGGACGGGGTGATCCCGTTCCCCGGCTGGGAGTTCTTCGACGCCGAGGAGGTCGAGGACATTCCCGCCGAGGTGAAGGTCCGCGAGGCGGCGCGGACCCTCAGCGTCCCGGCCCTGGTGCCTTCCTCGCCGATCGAGCTCTCCGGAACCGCACGTCATCGCGTGCCTGTCACCGTGCTTTCCGCCGGCATGGACGCGACCGAACTGCGGGAAGCCTTGAGGAACTGGGGGCCGTTCGCCGCGGAGGCGGAGGCGATCGTGTCGCTCGAGGTCGTGAAGCTGGGTTCGGGCCACTGGCCGCAGTTCTCCATGCCGGGGCGTCTGGCCGGGTTGCTTGCCGAAGCGGCCGGCCACTGAGCGGTCTCATGAACGGAGTTCCATATTTTGGACATGATTGTCCATAGGGTGGACTCCGGTGGTTACCATGAACGCCCGAACATACCATCTGACCGGCCCGGGGGCGCCGGTCGACGGCACAGGACATCTGCAAGGAAAGCCGGACCATGTCAACCACACCTGCCAGTACGGGGTCTCCGAACGCGGCGCCAGCCGCGAACACGCGAGGCCGGGTCATCTTCGCAAGCCTCATCGGCACCACCATCGAGTTCTACGACTTCTACGCCTACGCGACGGCCTCCGTCCTGGTGTTCCCCAAGCTGTTCTTCCCGAACGCCACGGACATCAATGCGATCCTGAGTGCGTTCGCGATTTTCGGCGTGGCCTTCGTGGCGCGTCCCATCGGTTCAGTCCTCTTCGGCCACTTCGGTGACCGTCTGGGCCGCAAGGGCACCCTGGTCGCCTCGCTGCTGACCATGGGCATCGCGACCTTCCTCATCGGTTTCCTCCCACCCGCAGCGGGCGGCTGGATGGTCCTCGCCCCGCTGGCGCTGGTCATTCTCCGTTTCGCCCAGGGAATCGCCCTGGGCGGGGAATGGTCCGGTGCCGCGCTGCTGGCCACGGAGAACGCACCCGCGGGCAAGCGGGCCATCTGGGGAACGTTCCCGCAGCTGGGCGCCCCCATCGGCTTCATCCTGTCGAATCTGATCTTCGTCGCCCTGCAGACCTGGCTGACCCCGCAGCAGTTCCTCGACTTCGGCTGGCGCGTGCCGTTCATCCTCTCGGCCGTGATCGTGGCCGTCGGCCTGTACGTCCGTCTGAAGCTGGAGGAATCACTGTCGTTCCAGAAGGTCCTGGCCGAGGACAAGGTGGCACGGGTTCCCCTGGTGGACACCTTCAAGTACCACTGGAGGCCCGTGCTCGCAGGCACCTTCATCATGCTGGCCACCTATGTGCTGTTCTACCTGATGACCAGCTTCACCCTCACCTACGGAACGGCTCCGGATACGGCCGCCAAGGCAGCCGCCGCTGCCACCAAGGCCGGTAAGTCCTTCGACCCTGCGGCCTTCGTTCCGGGGCTGGGCGTCGACAAGACCCTGTTCCAGTGGATGCTCATCCTCGGTGTCGTGTTCTTCGGCATCTTCACGGTGGTCTCCGGGCCATTGGCCGAGAAGTACGGGCGCCGCAAGTTCCTCTTGTGGGTCACCTCGGGAATCCTCGTCTTCGGCCTGGCCTGGACGCTCATGTTCGGGCCCGGTGCCGGTGCGGCCATGGTGGGTCTGATCATCGGCTTCACCCTGATGGGGCTCACCTTCGGCCCGATGGCGGCCTATCTTCCGGAGCTGTTCCCCTCCAATGTCCGCTACACGGGCTCCGCGGTGGCTTACAACCTCTCCAGCGTGATCGGTGCGGCTCCCGCTTCGTTCGTCGCCATCGCCCTCTGGCAGGCCGGACACGGCAGCACGTGGATGGTGGGCCTCTATCTGGCCCTGGCCGCTGTGCTGACGCTGGTCGCCTTGCTCCTGACCCGTGAAACGGCGAATACGGATTTCGAGAACAACGTCGCCTGACGGTCCCGACCGTCTCCGTCTCAGACGCAGAGGCCGGGCCGGGCGCTGACACCTGCGGGTGCTGTGCCTGGGCCCGGCCTTTCGGGTCTAAGCTGGAATGTCACTCGGAGAACATTCCGGCCCTGGGGGTGGGGCCGCCGAGGAAGGTCCCACCTGAGCCATGCCACCGTTCAGCACGCTTGTCACCGCCTGGGGACTGAACGTGCCCGCACTGCTGCTTTCCGCCGTCGCCCTGGTCCTGTATCTGCGGGGCCTGAGAGCCTTGCATCGCGCGGGCAGCGGCTGGCGGCCCTTGCGCACCGTCGCGTTTCTGCTGGGCTGCCTGACGTTCCTCTATCTGGCGTGCGGCTTCCCGGGCGTCTACGGGCCACAGCTGCGCTGGGTCTTCATCATCCAATTGACCGGGTACATCTTCGTCGTGCCGCTGTTGATCGGCGCGGGCCGCCCTCTGGCGTTGGCCCGGGAAGGCCTGGGGGACCGGGGCCGACGCCGGGTGAACGCCTTCATGGGCAGCCGGGCCGTGCGTTTCCTCTCACATCCCGTGGTCGCACCACTGCTCGGGCTGGCGGTCTTCGCCTCCCTCCTGGGCCCGGGGCTGCATCTTCTCCGCAGCGATCCCGTGGCGACCTTGCTGCTGACCGTTCTGGCCCCGCTCGTCGGATTGCTCATGGTCCTCCCCGCCATCGAGGGGGAAGAGGGCGGTGCGAGCAGCGCCGTCATGGTCGTCGCGTTCATCTACGTGTTCATCGAATTGCTGGCCGACGCGGTCCCGGGGATTCTGCTCAGGCTGTCCGGCACCGTGCTGGATGGAGTGACCGCGCTCGGCCCCGGGGCGCTTCCCTGGTTCCCCGCCCCACTGCGGGACCAGCAGCTCGCCGGAGATCTCCTGTGGTTCGTCGCGGAGATCGTGGATCTGCCGCTCATCATCCTCATGATGGTTCGTTTCCACCGCACGGACCGCGAGGACGCTCGCGCCATTGACGAGCTCAGTGATGAGGAACTCGACGAGCTCAACCGGCGTCACCTGAACAGGTCCTGACGGCTCCGGAGACAGAAGAACGGCCCGGCCCCACTCCAGTGGGCCGGGCCGTTCTTCTGTCGTGTCAGCGCTCGCTGTCAGTCGGCGATCGTGGCGAGCACGGCTCCCGCGGACACCGTCTCGCCCGGCTGCGCGCTCAGACCGGTGATCGTGCCGGCCTTGTGAGCGGTGAGGGGCTGTTCCATCTTCATGGCCTCCAGCACGACCACCAGATCACCCTCGGCGACCACGTCTCCGTCGGCGACTGCCACCTTCACGATGGTGCCCTGCATCGGAGAGGTCAGGTCGTCGCCGCCGGCCACGCCTCCCGTTGCCGAGCCGCGCGGGCTCTTCTTGGCTTTGCGGGTCTTGCCGTTCTTGGCCGGAGCGGCGGAGAAGGAGGCGAACGACGCCGGCAGGCTGACCTCGAGGCGCTTCCCGCCCACCTCGACGACGACGTTCTGGCGCGGCTCGACGTCGTCCTCGGCTCCGGGGAGTCCCGCGAACGGTGCAATGTCATTGACGAACGCGGTCTCAATCCAGCGGGTGTGGACCTGGAAAGGACCCTCTTCGGGGGCGAAGGCGGGGTCCGAGACCACGGCGCGGTGGAAGGGGGTCACAGTCGGCATGCCCGTGATCTCGAGCTCGGCCAGAGCGCGGCGGGAGCGTTCCAGTGCCTGCTTGCGGCTCGAACCGGTCACGATCAGCTTGGCCAGCATGGAGTCGAAATTCCCGCTGATGACTTCGCCGGCCTGGATGCCGGAATCGACCCGGACGCCAGGTCCGGTGGGGTACTGCAGGGTCTCCACGGTGCCCGGAGCGGGCATGAAGTTGCGGCCGGCGTCCTCGCCGTTGATCCGGAACTCGAAGGAGTGTCCGCGGACCTCGGGGTCGTCGTAACCGAGCTCCTCGCCGCGGGCGAGACGGAACTGCTCGCGCACCAGGTCCAGGCCGGTGACCTCCTCGGAGACGCAGTGCTCCACCTGGAGGCGCGTGTTGACCTCGAGGAAGCTGATGGTGCCGTCCTGGCCCACCAGGAACTCGCAGGTTCCGGCGCCCTGGTATCCGGCCTCCTTCAGGATGGCCTTGGAGGACTCGTAGAGGCGGCGGTTCTGCTCTTCGCTGAGGAAGGGGGCGGGGGCCTCCTCCACGAGCTTCTGGTTGCGGCGCTGCAGCGAGCAATCGCGGGTGGAGACGACCACGACGTTGCCGTGGGCGTCCGCGAGGCACTGGGTCTCGACGTGGCGGGGGGAGTCCAGGAACTTTTCCACCAGGCATTCGCCACGGCCGAAGGCGGTCACGGCCTCGCGCACGGCGGACTCGTAGAGCTCCGGGATCTCTTCCAGCGTGCGGGCGACCTTCAGACCGCGTCCGCCGCCGCCGAAGACGGCCTTGATGGCCACCGGGAGACCACTCTCCTGAGCGAAGGCGATGATCTCGTCCGCGTCCTTCACCGGGTCCTTGAGGCCCGGGGCCAGCGGTGCCCCGGCCCGCAGCGCGATCTGCTTGGCCTTGGCCTTGTCACCCAGGGCGTCGATGGCCTCGGGGGAGGGGCCGATCCAGGTCAGTCCGGCGTCGATCACGCGGGCTGCGAACTCGGCGTTCTCAGCCAGGAACCCATAACCCGGGTGGACCGCGTCCGCCCCGGCGCGGCGGGCCACGTCCAGGAGTTTGTCGATCACCAGATAGGACTCGGCGGCGGTGTTCCCGCCCAGCGCGTACGCCTCGTCGGCGAGCTTGACGTGCAGGGCGTCACGGTCCGGATCGGCGTAAACGGCGACGGACTGGATGCCCTCGTCGCGGGCGGCTCGAATGACGCGGACTGCGATCTCGCCACGGTTGGCGATCAGCACCTTGCTCAGCTGAGTCATGGCAGGGAACTCCTTGAAATTGGCAACTCAGATCGACCTTAGTACCTCTTGGCGAGTTCCCCTGAGATTACTGGCGAATTCCGCGCGTGAACCCGCCATCCTTTGTAGGAGGTCTACAAAATCAGGCTCACGATCCCCAGAAGGAGGTGATGTTTTCGTCACAGTCTGCCAGCAGTCTGCGGACGGTGGAGACGGACAGCCCCACCACGGTGTGAGGATCACCGCTGACGGACTCCACGAAGGCCCCTCCCAGTCCGTCGATCGTGAAAGAACCCGCGCAGTGGAGCGGCTCTCCCGTGGCGACGTAGGCCCGGATCTCTTCCGCGGACAGCTCGGCAAAGCGGACCGTTGCGCTGTTCACCTCACCGAGGCCCGCGCAGGCGAGCGTCGTGGCGCCGTCGTGGGTGTCCGGTGAGGGGCTGATGAGCCAGTGGCCGGTGTGCAGCACGCCTTCGCGGCCGCTCATGCGGGTGATGCGCTCGATGGCGACGGCGGGTTCGTACGGCTTGCCGTGGGCCTCGCCGTCGAACTCGAAGACCGAATCGCAACCCAGCACGAAAGCACCCTGGGCGCCGGGGAGCGCAGCGACCACCTCGGCCTTCGCCTTGGCCAGCAGCAAGGCGGTCTCGGACGGCGTCGGAGACCCTGCCGCCGCGGTGACCGCGTCCTCATCCACGTGGGACACGATCGTCTCGAAACGGATCCCTGCCTCGCCGAGCAGCTTTGCCCGGGCCGGAGACTGGGATGCGAGGATCAGGCGCGGCGTGGCGCTCACAGCTGGGTGTTGCCGGGCTGGTTGTTCGGCTGCTGGCCCTGCTGGGTGAGGTAGGTGGACTGGCCGGTGGCGCCCTCTTCGCCCTCCTTGAGCGGGATGATGTAGACGGCCGTGCCGTAGGCGCAGACCTCGGTCCAGTTGCCGCCCATCTCGGAGGTGTCGAAGCGCATGGCGACGATCGCGTTGGCGCCGCGCTGCTGGGCCTCGTTGACCATGCGGCCCATGACCTCCTGGCGGCTCTCGTAGAGGGCCTTGGTCATCTCCGGCAGCTCACCGCCGCCGAGGGAACGGAACCCGGCGAGCATCTGGGATCCGATGTCGCGGGAGCGGACGGTCAGGCCCATCACCTCGCCGAAGACGGCGTCGATGCGGTGCCCGGGGACTTCGTTGGTGGTGACGATCAGCATGTTTAGAGCGTAGTACGAGATCGCCTCCCCGCGAGGGAACACTTCGTGCCCTTATGCCGGGGTTTTAAGGGCGCGAAGTGTTCCCTCGCGGGGAAGGGATGAGGTCCGGGAACACCGATGGCCCGCCGGCGAGCTGCCGACGGGCCATCCCGGCCCCTGCGGGCCGCGTGGTACGGAGAACCTGTTGCCGGTCTCAGCCGGCGTGGACGAGCTCCTTCTCGGAACCTTCCTCGGCGTCCTCGGACACCTCATCGGAGAAGGCGACGCCCTGGCGCGGTGCGTTGTAGAGATCCAGATCCAGGATCCCCTGACGCTTGGCGACGATGGTCGGGATCAGGGCCTGACCGGCCACGTTGACCGCAGTGCGGCCCATGTCCAGGATCGGGTCGATCGCCAGGAGCAGGCCGACGCCGGCGAGCGGCAGTCCGAGGGTGGAGAGGGTCAGGGTCAGCATGACGACGGCGCCCGTGGTGCCAGCGGTGGCCGCGGAGCCCAGGACGGAGACGAGGACGATCAGCAGGTACTGGCTGAAGTCCAGGTTGATGCCGAAGAACTGGGCGACGAAGATCGCGGCGACCGCAGGGTAGATCGCGGCGCAGCCGTCCATCTTGGTGGTGGAGCCGAGCGGCACTGCGAAGGAGGCGTAACCGCTGGGTACGCCGAGGTTGCGCTCGGTCACTCGCTGCGTGAGCGGCATGGTGCCGACGGAGGACCGGGAGACGAAGGCCAGCTGGACGGCCGGCCAGACACCGGAGAAGTACTGCTTGATCGACAGGCCGTGGCTGCGGACCAGGATCGGGTAGACCACGAACAGGACCAGTGCGAGGCCGACGTAGATGGCGACGGTGAACTTGCCGAGAGCGCCGATGGTGTCCCAGCCGTAGCTGGCCACCGCGTTGCCGATCAGGCCGATGGTGCCGATCGGGGCGATGCGGATGATCCACCAGAGGACCTTCTGGATCACGGCCAGGGCGGAGGCGTTGAAGTCCAGGAACTTGTCCGCCTTCTTGCCGGCCTTGAGCGCTGCGACGCCGACGGCGATCGCGAGGACCAGGATCTGCAGGACGTTGAAGTTGACGCTCGTGGAGGCCACGCCGTCGGTGATCTTGGTGCTGACTTCCAGGCCGAGGACGTTCTTGGGGATCAGGCCCTGGAGGAAGGCCCACCAGCTGCCAGAGCTGCCGCTGTAGCTGGCGCCGTCCTGGCTGAGCCCGGTGCCGGCGCCGGGCTGGAAGAGGACGCCCAGGCCGATGCCGATCAGCACGGCGATGAGAGCCGTGATGGCGAACCAGAGCAGGGTGTTCCAGGCGAGGCGGGCCGCGTTGGTCACGGCGCGCAGATTGGCGATGGAACTCACGACGGCGGTGAAGATGAGCGGCACGACGGCCGTCTTCAACAGGGCGACGTAGCTCGACCCGATGGTCTGAAGGGTGATGGTCAGCCCGTTCGGGGCGTCATGGGTGCCGCCGAGGTTCCTGGCCACGAGGCCGAGGATGACGCCGAGCACCAATGCGGCGATGATCTGGACGCCGAAGTTCTTCGCCCAGCGGGGGAAGCGGCTCGGAGCCTTGGGTGCGATGGTCTCTGTACTCACCCACAGGACAATAGAAATGCGCGTAACAATATTCCACTTTGCGTTGAGCAGTGTTACTTTTCCGCTCGAAAACTGAGAGTTTCCTCAACATCGGGAATAAACACGGCCCCGAAACCACCGGGTAGGGCGCGACTCGTGCCGCGCCCCACCCTGTCTGATGTCAGTCCAGCAGCGCCTTGCGGAGCACGTCCATGCCCACCGAACCGATGTTCAGCGCCTGGGAGTGGAACGCCTTCACGTCGAAGGCATCGCCTTCACGCTGCTGCCGTTCCTGCCGGATCTGTTCCCACAGCCGCTGCCCGATCTTGTAGCTCGGGGCCTGCCCCGGCCAGCCGAGGTAGCGGGTGAATTCGAACTTCAGCTGGCCTTCGCTGATGGGGAGATTGGCTTTGAGGAACTCGTAGCCCTTCTCCGCCGTCCAGGTTCCGGTTCCCCAGCGTTCCGGCACCTCCAGTTCGAGGTGGACGCCGATGTCGAAGACGACGCGAGCGGCTCGCATGCGCTGCATGTCGAGCATGCCCATGAGGTCCCCGGGGTCGGAGAGGAAGCCGAGTTCGTGCATGAGCTTCTCCGCGTAAAGGGCCCATCCTTCGCCGTGCCCGGAGACCCAGCAGATGTTACGGCGCCAGTCGTTGAGCAGTTCCTTGCGGTAGACGGCGGTCGCGACCTGAAGGTGGTGGCCCGGGACGCCCTCGTGGTAGACGGTGGTGGTCTCGGACCAGGTGGTGAACTCGTCCTCGCCCGGCGGGACGGACCACCACATGCGCCCGGCGCGGCTGAAATCGTCGCTCGGTCCGGTGTAGTAGATGCCCCCGTCCTGCGTGGGGGCGATCATGCACTCCAGGGTGCGCATCTGTTCGGGGATCTCGAAGTGGGTTCCCGCCAGGGCGGCCACGGCTTCGTCTGAAAGCCGCTGCATCCAGGCTCGCAGTGCATCCGTGCCCTTCAGCTGCCGTTCCGGATCCGCGTTGAGGATCGCCTTGGCCTCCTCGATCGTGGCACCCGGCTTGATGGCCTCGGCGACCTTCTCCTGCTCGGTGATCAGCCGTTCCAGTTCGCCGACACCCCAGGCGTAGCTCTCCTCGAGGTCGATCGTCGCGCCGAGGAACGTCCGGCTGGCGAGCGCGTAGCGCTCCCGGCCCACGGCGTCCTTCTCGGGGGCGGTCGGCAGGAGCTCGTCCCGGAGGAACTCGACCAGGGCGAGGTACGCGCCCCGGGCGAGCCGGACGCCGTCGTTCAGCTCCGCCCGCAGATCCTCCGTGAGCGGGCCCTTCGCCGTCGTGGCGTCGGCGGCCAGCTTGGCGAAGAATCCGTCCTCCGACGCGTATGAGGTGGCCTGTTCGATCGCGATCCATACCTGGCGTACGGCCGAGACGAGGTCCTGCGCTTGCGCGGTGCGCAGCGACTCGATGTATCCCTCGACGGCGGCGGGAACGTTGTGGGTGCGGGCGGCGATGTGCTTCCACTGCTCTTCGGTGTCCGTCGGCATCAGGTCGAAGACGGCGCGGATGTCCTGCACCGGGGAGGCGATGTTGTTCAGTTCCGCGAGCCGCCAGCCACTCGCATGGTGTTCCAGAGCGAGCCCGAGCCGCTCCCGCATCGCATCCAGGGTGACCTGGTCGACGGAGTCGTCCGCCTGAAGGGACTCGAGCTGGTCCAGGGTTTCCCGGTCCAGCCGGGCGAAGGCCTCATGCCCGGCGGGGGAGTAGTCGGGATATTCACTCTCGTGGCCGGGCAGCCCCAGGCTGGTGGCCGTGTTGGGATCGAGCTCCAGCAGGCGGGCGGTGTACTCGTCTGCTACGGAGTCGATGGCTGACTTGGTGCGCGTGGTGGTCTCAGTCACACTCATAGCGTAGGGCCTGTGTGAAAGAAGTGCTTGAAGTATCGGGCGGAAAGGTGCGGTCCGTACCGACGCAATCCTTCGCGTAGTCGCATTTGCGCGTGAATGATGATCAAAACTCCGCAAAATCCGGCTTCTTGGCTATGCTCGGCCCATGAGTGGAATCCGGATCAAAGACGCGGCGGCCTTCCTCGGCGTCAGCGATGACACCGTCCGGCGCTGGCTGGGCAGCGGGCTGCTGAAGACCGCAGGCGGAGAAGGGGTCACCGAAGTGGACGCCCTGTCTCTCGCCGCACTGGCCAGGGAACAGGCGGCTCAGCCGGCAGACCCCACCAATGTCGGGCGCTCGGCCCGCAACCGGATGGTCGGGCTGGTCACCAAGGTCATCTCCGACACCGTGATGTCCCAGGTCGAGATGCAGTGCGGACCGCACCGGGTGGTTTCGCTCATGAGCACGGAAGCCGTCACCGAACTCGGCATCCGGGAAGGCAAGGTGGCCGTGGCGGTCGTCAAGGCAACGAATGTGATCGTGGAGGTCCCCGATGGGAAATAAGGCAATCCGTAGCGCCGGCGGCAAAGCGGTGCTGACCGCCGGCGCGGTTCTTGCGCTGGCAGCATGCTCCTCACCGGGCACTGGCGCCACTGCGTCGCAGAGCCCTGCGGAGAAGAAGACCGTGGTGGTCTTCGCAGCGGCCTCCCTCAAGGGGACTTTCACAGCCCTCGCGGACCAGCTCAAGGCGGAACACCCTGAACTGGACGTCAAACTCAACTTCGCGGGTTCCCAGGACCTGGTGGCACAGATCAAGGCCGGGGCCAAAGCCGATGTCGTGGCGACTGCTGACTTGCCGACGATGGAGAAGCTCAGCAGTGCGGGATCCCTGGACGGGGCGGCACAGAACTTCGCCAGCAACACCTTGACCATCGCCGTGCCGCCGTCGAACCCGGCACACATCACCCAGCTGAGCGACCTCGCCAAATCCGGGACCAAGACGGTGCTCTGTGCTCCGCAGGTTCCTTGTGGAGCCGCGAGCCAGAAGGTGGAGAAGGCCGCCGGGCTGAGCATCAAAGCGGTCAGCGAGGAGCTCTCCGTCAGTGATGTGCTGGGCAAGGTGTCCTCGGGTGAAGCCGATGCCGGACTCGTCTACCGCACGGATGTCCAGGGCGCCAAGGGCAAGGTGACGGGAATCGACTTCCCTCAGAGCTCCTCCGCCGTGAACGTCTACGCCATCGCCAAGGTGCAGGGCTCTCCCGATCCGGAGGGCGGCAAGCTCTTCCTCGATCAGGTGACCTCCGCGGCGGGGCAGTCCGTCCTGAGCAAGGCAGGTTTCGGCAAGCCGTGAGTTCTTCTGGAGGCCGAGCGGGCTTCCGTCTGAACGGCGTGCCATCGTGGATGGTGCTGCTGGCTTTGGCGGGTCTGGCGTTCATCCTGGTGCCGCCCTTCGCGATGGCGCTGAAAGTGGACTGGGCGCACTTCATCCCGCTCGTCACCAGCGAGGAGTCCCTGGAGGCGTTGGGACTCAGCCTCCGTACGGCGTGTCTGAGCACGGGCCTCTGTCTCCTTCTCGGCGTGCCGCTCGCCGCTTTGCTCTCTCGCGCGGAATTCCCCGGCAAGCGCATCCTGAGGTCCTTGGTGCTCCTGCCGCTCGTGGTGCCTCCCGTCGTCGGCGGCCTCGCCTTGCTGTACGCCTTCGGCCGCTACGGACTCCTCGGACAGCCGCTGCGGGCCCTCGGGCTGGAGATCTCCTTCAGCACCACCGCCGTGGTCCTCGCTCAGGCTTTCGTCTCGCTGCCGTATCTCGTCCTGAGCGTTGAAGGCGCCCTCTCCAGCACCGAGACGGGCTACGAACGGGTGGCCGCCACGCTCGGAGCGGGTCCCGCCATGACCTGGTGGCGAGTGACCCTTCCGCTGGTCCTTCCGGGCCTCCTGTCGGGCACGGTCCTCGCGTTCGCCCGGTGCCTCGGGGAGTTCGGTGCGACGCTGACCTTCGCGGGGAACCTGGAGGGTGTGACCCGGACACTGCCTTTGCAGATCTACCTCACGCGGGAAAGCGACCCCGACGCCGCGGCCGCGTTGTCACTGCTGCTGGTCGCGGTGGCGATCCTCGTCGTCGGCTTTGCCCACGGCCCTTGGTTCAGGCGGCAGGGGAGAACGGCATGACCACGCAAGACTTTCTCACGGTGGAGATCTCCGTCGCCTCGCGCGGCCTCGACGTGTCGCTGGGCCTCGAACATGGCCGGACACTGGCACTCATGGGACCCAACGGCGCCGGGAAATCCTCGCTGGCCGCGGCGCTGGCCGGGACCCTCGGAAGGGTGCCGGGCGGAGTCACCGGCCGGGTCGAGCTGGGCGGGCGGACCCTGCTGGACAGCTCGGCGGGAGTCCGGGTCCCCGCCCACCGCAGATCGGTGGCGCTCATGGCGCAGGCTCCCTTGCTCTTCCCCCACCTGACCGCGCTGGAGAACGTCGCCTTCGGACGGAAGGCGCAAGGAGAACGACGAACGCAGGCCCGCGAGACCGCTCGCGTCTGGTTGTCGAAGGTCGGCGCGGAGCAGTTCTCGGCAAGTCGCCCCTGGCAGCTCTCCGGAGGGCAGGCCCAGACGGTCGCACTCGCACGCGCGCTGGCCACCGAGCCCCGCTTGCTGATCCTGGATGAACCGCTCAACGCGCTCGACGTGACGGCCTCCACCCGGATGCGCAGCAGTCTCCGGACGTTGCTGGCGGAGCAGAGTTCGATTCTGATCACGCATGAGATCCTCGACGCCCTCACCCTCGCAGACCACACCGCGATCCTGCATGAAGGGCGTGTGGTCGCCTCCGGCCCGACCCGCGAGCTTTTCACCCGGCCTCCCAACGTCTTCGCCGCTCGCCTGGCCGGGCTCAACCTGATCCGGTCCGGTCCGGAGTCGCTCGCCTTCCGTGCCGCCGACGTCGCGGTATCGGCCGGCGAGCCGGACGGTGCGGCCGAGGGAGTCCGTTATCCGGTACGCGTGCTCGCGCTGGAGCCGCGCGGCGAACATGCGCTGCTCCGGGCGGTCGGAACGGGTGGTCCGGCAGCCGGCGTCGAGCTGGACGCGGAGGTCGATGCGCAGTTGATCTCGGGACTGGACACCGCCCCCGGGGCAACGCTGTGGTTCAGTGTGCGTGCAGGAGATCTGCGCGAATACTGAGACGGACGCCTCGCCCCGATCGGCGGATCAGCGGCCCGAGCGGCGCCAGGCGCCGGGGCCGGCCTTCAACGGGACGTTGAACTGAGCCCGGCGGCGCCAGAAGCGCTCCGAGTGGCGCGGTGCGTCCGCGGATTCCGCGTCCGCCGTCGTTGCGAGGGCGCCGACGACGGCGGACAGAGCGGCGAGCTCCTCGGCCGTCGGATCGCCCTTGGTCACCGTCAGGAACGGCTGGGCGGCGGAGGTCTCCGGACCGGCGTCGCCGGTGCTGTTCGTTGCCATGATGTGTCCTTAGAGCGGAATGTTGCCGTGCTTCTTGGCGGGCAGAGCGGCGCGTTTGTCCCGCAGGGCCCGCAGACCGCGGATGAGCTGCACGCGTGTCTCGCTCGGCGCGATGACGGCATCGATGTAGCCCAGTTCCGCTGCCTGGTAGGGGTTGAGCAGCTCATCCTCGTACTGCCGGATGACCTCGGCGCGCTTGGCCTCGACGTCGCCGCCCTCAGCCTGAACGGCGGCCAGATCGCGGCGGTACAGGATGTTCACTGCGCCCTGGGCGCCCATGACGCCGATCTGGGCGGTGGGCCACGCCAGGTTCAGATCCGCTCCGAGTTTCTTCGAGCCCATCACGATGTACGCGCCGCCGTAGGCCTTGCGCGTGATGACGGTCAGCTTCGGCACGGTCGCCTCAGCGTAGGCGTAGAGCAGCTTGGCACCACGCCGGATGATGCCCTGGAACTCCTGGTCCTTGCCGGGCAGGAAGCCCGGCACGTCCACCAGGGTGACGATCGGGATGTTGAAGGCGTCGCAATGACGGACGAAGCGGGCCGCCTTCTCCGAAGCGGAGATGTCCAGCGTGCCGGCGAACTGCATCGGCTGGTTGGCCACGATGCCCACGGTGTGGCCCTCGACCCGGCCGTAGCCGATGATCACGTTCGGTGCGTAGAGGGCCTGCATCTCCAGGAAGTGGCCGTCGTCCACGAGGTTCTCGATGACCCGGCGCATGTCATAGGGGTGGTTGGCCGAGTCCGGGATGAGGGCGTCCAGGGCCAGATCGTCCTCGTTCACCTCCAACTCCTGCTCGTGCTCCAGGAGGGGGGCTTCGGCCAGATTGTTGCTCGGCAGGAAGTCCAGCAGCTCGCGGACGAACTCGATGGCGTCGGCCTCGTCGCTGGCCAGGTAGGTGGAGGTGCCGGTGGTGGTGTTGTGCTGGCGGGCGCCGCCCAGGGTCTCCATGTCCACGTCCTCGCCGGTGACGGTCTTGATGACGTCCGGGCCGGTGATGAACATGTGGCTGGTCTTGTCGACCATGACCACGTAGTCGGTCAGGGCGGGGGAGTAAGCCGCGCCGCCCGCGCAGGGGCCCATGATGAGAGAGATCTGCGGGACCACGCCCGAGGCGTGCACGTTGTTGCGGAAGATGTCGGCGAACATGGCCAGGGAGGCGACGCCCTCCTGGATGCGGGCGCCCCCGCCGTCGTTGATACCGATCACGGGGCAGCCGTTGCGCAGGGCGAACTCCTGCACTTTGACGATCTTCTCGCCGTTGACCTGGCTCAGCGAACCGCCGTAGACGCTGAAGTCCTGGCTGTAGAGGGCCACGAGGCGGCCGTCCACGGTGGCGTAGCCGGACACCACGCCGTCACCCAGAGGCTTCTTCTTCTCCATTCCGAAGGCGGTGGAGCGGTGCGTGGCCAGAGCATCGAACTCCACGAACGAGCCCTCGTCCACGAGCAGGTCGATGCGCTCGCGGGCCGTGTTCTTGCCTCGGGCGTGCTGCTTCTCGATGGCTTCTTCCCCGGACGGGGCCAGGGACCGCGCCTGGCGGTCCCGGAAGTCGGCGATCTTCCCTGCAGTGGTGGCAAGGTCGTGGCTCATGGTCCTCACTTCCGGTCCCGGCATCGCTGCCTGTAACGCTTCTGGGCGGCTTGTGCACACTCGACAAGCCTGAGAGCCAGTTTAGCCACGTCGATGCCTGGAACCTCTGTAGAAAACCTACAAATTCGGACCCGGAGCTCTTGGGTGTCGTCTGAGGGTCCCTCGTGGAACCGGACGATTCCCCGCCCAGCGCGGTCCGGTGCCGCACGAATCAGTGAAAGCAGGTGGGACGGGCGCCCGGACCTCCTCGGCCCCGTGGCTAGGATTGAGGCATGGAGAACGCACAGGGACATCCGGACGAAGGCAGGGAGCCGTTCGACGTCGCGATGGCCCGGAACGGGCTCGTCAGCTCCCTCGGTCTGTCCCGCATGGATTTCGTGGAGAGCACCGGATCCACCAACACCGACCTCCTGGCGGCTCTGGCCGCTGAGCCGGCCACGAGTCATCCGGATCTGAGCGTCCTCATCGCCGATCACCAGGACGCGGGTCGCGGCCGTCTGGACCGGCAGTGGCAGGCGCCTCCCAGGGCCGCCCTGGCGATCTCCCTGGTGCTCCGACCGGTCAACGCGCAAGGGCTCCCTTTGGCGAGCGACCGCTACTCCTGGTTCTCCTTGCTTGCCGCCGAAGCCTGGCGTGAGGCGCTCGTGGACGTCTGCGGCCTTCGCGTGCAGGTGAAGTGGCCCAACGACCTGATGTCGGGTGAGAAGAAGCTGGCAGGCATCCTGGCGCAGCTGTACTTCCCCTCGGACGGCGCCCCGCCCGTCGTCGTGCTCGGCACCGGGGTGAACGTGAGTCTGGACGAGGACGAGCTGCCCGTCCCCACTGCGACGTCCCTGCGGCTTCTGGGCGCCGGGTCGCTGGACCGGAATACACTGGTGGCCGGCTATCTGCGGCGCTTCACGGCCTTGTACCGGGACTACTGCAATGCGGACGGCGATCCGGAGGCCGGCCTCGCGGGCGACGGCTCGGTCCTTCACCGGCTCACCCAGGCCACCGTCACCCTGGGCCGCACCGTCCGGGCCCAGCTGCCGGGTGACCGTGAGGTGATCGGTGTGGCGGAACGGCTCGATCACGACGGTTCCCTGGTGGTCCGTGACGAGGGCGGCACCGTCCACACCGTGACGGCGGGCGATGTGATCCATCTGCGCCCACACCGTCCGGACGGTCATGCGTAAGACACTCCTGCCGGGTGAACAACTCATCTGCACCACCAGACCGCAAGCCCGTGCCCTCATCTGGCCGGTGATCCTCTGCCTCCTCTGCCTGGCGGCGGCCTCTTTCGCCGCGAGCTGGCTCCTGCGGGGGAATCTCAGCAGACTGTGGTCCTGGGTACCGCAGCAGAGCGAACCGTACCTTGCGCTGGCGTGCGGACTCGCCGCCGTCGCCTTGGTGCTGTTCCACACCCTGCCCAGGATTCTGGCCTGGAACGGCACCCGTTACGTCCTCACCAGCCAGCGGCTCATGATCCAGACAGGCGTACTGGGCAAGGTGACACGGCAGTACTTCCTGGCCAGCGTTCAGGACATGGCGGTGCGGCAGGAACTTCTCCAGCGTCCCCTGCGTTCCGGGACTATAACCTTGGAACTGCGCCATACGGGGTACGGAGTGCTGAACGATGTGCCCGAGGTGGAGAAGTTCCGCGGCTTCGTCCAGGAGGCCATCGACAAGCTGCCGCCGGGGGTCATCTATCCGGATGACACGGTGGACGATTTCCAAGACCCTGCATTGCCCTGGGAACTGAGAGAAGGTGGAGAGTGAGCGAGGAGAACGCCGTGACGGAGGACAGCACCCCCGTCACGAGGTCGTTGCCCGTGGTGGAATCCGGTCAGCTGCCGGTGGTTCCCGTGCCGACCACCTCACTTCCCCAGATCGGATCGGTCCGCGAGCTGCAGCGCCGTCTGCTGGGCGGTGACCGGACGCTCAAGCGCCGCCAGGTGGCTTCGGGCGTCGGCGTCTCGCTGCACTCCGCGCGCAAGATCTGGCGGGCGCTCGGCTTCCCCAATTGGGGTGACGAGGACATCGCCTTCACCGCCGCCGACCAGGACGCCCTGGGCGAGATCATCGGTCTGGTGCGGCAGGGCCTTCTGACCGAGGAGACCGCGATCTCCATCGCCCGGTCCATCGGCCAGATGACGGACCGCATGGTGGTCTGGCAGGTCGAAGCCCTCGTCGAGGACCTCATGGCGAATCAGGGGATCTCCGATGCGGAGGCCCGCCAGGACATCGTGGAGATCCTGCCCGCTCTGATCGACCCTCTTGAAGACGTGCTGCGTTACTCGTGGCGCCGCCAGCTCAACGCCGCAGTGCAGCGGCTGTCCGTTCGGGCCGCGTCCGGGCTGGAAGCCAGCGAGGAGGGGCGCGAGGGGGACGAGGACGACGCTCCGTTGCCGCTCGCGCGCGCCGTCGGGTTCGCCGACCTGGTCTCTTACACGAGCCTGTCGCGCCGGATGAACGAGCGGACGCTGGCTCAGCTGGTGCAGCGGTTCGAGAACAAGTGCGCGGAGATCATTTCGGTGGGCGGTGGCCGGCTGGTGAAGACCATCGGGGACGAAGTCCTCTATGTCGCTGAGACGCCGACGGCGGGAGCCGAGATCTCACTCGCCCTCTCGGAGGCCTTCGAAGCGGATGAGATCCTGCCGAAGACGCGCGTCGCCTTGGTGTGGGGCCGGATTCTGTCGCGAATGGGCGACATCTACGGACCTACGGTGAATCTGGCGGCTCGACTCACCGCCCTTGCCGAACCGGGTACGGTCCTGGTGGATTCGCTGACGGCCAGTGTGCTGAAAGGGGACCAGCGCTATGTCCTGACACCTCAGGAATCTGAGAACGTCCGCGGCTTCGGGGAGATCTCCCCGGTGCTGCTGGAGCGGGGCGTCGGGCGCGGATTGGTGGTCGACTGACGACTTTCAGGAATTAATCCTGCAAAGTTACTTTCGGGTTTGCACACTGTCGTGAAAAACTGTGTACAAGGACCCCGGTAGGCTTCGCCCGCCGGCTCCGGTTCCGAACAAGACCCGAAGGATTGACCACGATGAGCCGTGTACGGCCTTTTTCGTCCCTTGGCCGCAAGACCCGCCGTGCGGTGGCCATCGCTTCGGTGACAGTGGTGTCGTTGTCGTTGGCGGCTGCTGCGCTGGCGTATCCGGGGTTCAAAACCGCTGAGGTGGACTTGAACGACGGCGGGGTGTGGGTGACCTCGAAGGCGCGCAATGCGGTGGGGCGGCTCAACTACGCATCCAAGGTGCTCGACGGCGCGGCCACCCCGGCCAGCAGCAGCTTCGATGTTCTGCAATCGAAACAGACCGTGCTGGTGCGCGACTCCGAGAGCGGCGGGCTCAATCAGCTCGACCCGTCCACCGTGCGGCTCAGCGGTGAGGAAAAAGCTCCCGCGGCGTCGTCCACTTTGATCGGCGGCGGTGTCGTGGCGGTGGCTGACCCGGTCAAGGGCCGGGTCTGGGCCATGAAGTCCGACGCGATCGGAGGCTTCGCCCCTGATTCGGTGGAACCCAGTGTGGTCGGCGGACAAGGGACGCTGGCCGCGGTCGGTGCCGACGGTCATGTCGGAGTGGCCGATCCTGAGAAGGGCGTGCTGACGGAGTTCTCCCTGGATGATGCCGGGACCGTCACGGATCACAAGACACAGGAGCGGTCCGACCTCAAGGGTGCCGGCGAACTTCAGATGGCGGTGCTGGGTGACAAGACTGTCGTCCTGGACGGCGCACGGGGCAAACTGCTGCTGCCGGGCGGCGGCAGCGTGACGGTTCCGGACGCCCGGAACGCCAAGCTTCAGCAGAGTGGACCGGCCAGCGACCAGGTGGCGATCGCCACCGGGACCCAATTGATCCTGCAGCCCCTCGACGGAGGACAGGCGAGCACCGTGGATGCCGGCGGCACCGGGGTGGCGGCGGCTCCCGTGCAACTGGGCGGCTGCGTCTACAGCGCCTGGAGCGGCAGCAATCGTTATGTCCGCAAGTGCACGGATCCCGCGAACGATCAGCAGCGAGATGTGCCCAAGGCGAGCAACACGCCGTCGTTCGTCTTCCGCGTCAACCGCGATCTGGTGGTCCTGAACGATGTGAACGCCGGCAACGTCTGGTTGGTGAATCAGAACATGCTGCTGGTCAACAACTGGGACGACGTGATCCCTCCCAAGCACACCTCGCAGGACGCGGACCAGGAGTCGGCGGACGAGGTGCAGAGAACCACCCTTCCGGACCGGACCAAGCCCAACACCCCGCCCGTGGTCAAACCGGACAGCTATGGGGTGCGGGCCGGCAGGACCACCGTTCTGCCTGTGCTGGACAACGACTCGGACGCGGACGGTGATGTCCTGCGCGTTCACGCCGACACCCAGCCGGCGTTCGGCCACGTGGAAGGCATCTACGGGGCGACCGGTTTCCAGATCAGCGTGCCGGGGGATGCGAAGGGGAACACTCAGTTCAAGTACACGGCCAATGACGGCCGGGGCGGCTCGAACGCGGCCGTGGTGTCGCTGACGGTGGTTCCGCCCGAGGTCAACCACAAGCCTCAGCTCAAACCGGGCCGCGTGCCCAGTCTGACCCTCATGCAGGGCAAACAGCTGGTCCAGAACGTGCTGTCCGACTTCATGGATCCCGACGGCGATGACATGTATCTGGTCGGCGCCAGCAGCAGCAATGACCAGGACATCGTGCAGACCCGTCCCGACGGCCAGCTCTCCCTCAAGGACGCCGGCAGTGTTCCGGGCAAGCGCACCGTGACGCTGAAGATCTCCGACGGGCGGGAGACCGCGGAGATCCCGGTGACCCTCGACGTGCGTCCGAGCGGGGCCCTGGCCCCTATCGCGAACGCCGACTCCGTCGTGGCGATGGCCGGGCAGAGCATCACCATCGCGCCCCTGAAGAACGACGTCGACCCGCTGGGCGGGCAGCTCCGCCTGGCGCAGGTGACTGCGGATGGTCAGTCCAGCGCGACCATCGGAGCCGATCAGCAGACCTTCCAGTTCAGCTCCCGGACCGAGGGGCCGCACTACATCACCTACATGGTGACGAACGGTCCGGCCGCCGCCCAGCAGCTGGTCCGCGTGGACGTGGTCCCAGCGAACACGGGGGAGGCCCCGATCGCGGTGCGCGATGTGGCACAGCTCCCCAGCGGCGGCAGCGCCCTGGTGGACGTGCTGGGGAACGACTTCGACCCGGCGGGCGGGGTGCTCGTGGTGCAGTCGGTGACCGTGCCGAACGGCGCCCCGGTGAGCGTCTCCGTGCTCGACCACAGCGTGGTGCGGGTGACGGATCTGCACGCGCAGGGGACCGTCACCCTGAAATACACGATTTCCAACGGCAAGGCCTCCGCCACAGGGGAGATCTCGGTGGTGGTCATCCCGCCGCCGGCGAAGCTGGCCGCGCCGCAGGCGAAAGACGATGAGGCGACGGTCCGCGTGGGGGACGTCGTGACGATCCCGGTCCTCGCCAACGACGTCGACCCGAACGGCGGAAAGCTGACGCTGAGCCCGAAACTGACCGAGGTCCCAGACGTGGCCGATGGGCGGATCTTCACGTCGGGGAACAACGTCCGCTTCCTCGCAGGCAATACTCCGAAGACGGTCTATGCCACGTACACGGTGAAGAACGAATCCGGACAGGAGGACTCCGCGCAGCTCGTCATCCGGATCAAGGCGCGCGATGACGCCCGGAATTCCAGGCCCGAGCCGAAGAACGTCACGGCGCGGGTCCTGGCCGGTATGAAGACGAAGATCGTCATCCCTCTGGACGGCATCGATCCGGACGGCGACTCCGTGGAACTGGTCGGGATCGACAAGGCACCGGCTCTGGGCACCGCAGTGGTGGGCGATGGCAGCATCGATTACATCGCCGGAAGCGCTTCGGCCGGGACGGACACTTTCACCTATCGTGTCCGGGACCGTATCGGTGCCGAGAACACCGGCACCGTGATCGTCGGCGTGGCTCCCGCCCCGACCGTGAACCAGAAGCCGATCGCCGTGGACGACGTCGCCGAGGTCAAGCCCGGCCGCAAGGTCGCCGTCGACGCACTGGCCAACGACTCGGACCCCGATGGAGATCCGATCAGCCTCGTGAAGGACCGCTTCGACGCGGAAGCGGCGCTGCAGGCCTCCGCGACCGAGAACGGCCGAGTCCTGCTGACGGCACCTGACGCCACGGGGACGCACAATGTCCGGTACACCATTCAGGACGACAAGGGCGCCCAGGGCAGCGCGGTGATCGTCCTGAAGGTGACGCCGAAGCACCTGCCCGAGGCCCCGGTGGCCAATGACGATCACGTCTCGCTGTCCCAGACTTTGGGGAAGACCGCCGTTGACGTGCCGGTGCTGAAGAACGATTCGGATCCGGACGGGGTCACCGAGGATCTGAAGATCACTTTCCCGGACGGTACGCCCAATGCCGTCGTCAGCGCCAAGGGGTCGGTCCGCGTCACCCTGACGTCCGCTCCGCAGCTGATTCCGTACACGGTCACCGACATGGACGGGCTGAGCGCCACGGCCATCATCCACGTACCCGGTCAGGGAGACATGCCGCCAGCCCTGAAAAACAGCCAGGTGGTCGAGGTGACTGCGGGCCAGAGCGTGGACCTCAAGCTCTCCGACTACGTCGCAGTACGAGCCGGGCACTCTCCGCGCGTCACCGTGGCGGACAAGATCAAGGTCATGGGCGGCGCGAGTGACAAGGTCATCGGTTCGGACGGGACGAGCCTGCATTACGCGGCGCTCAAGGACTTCGTCGGGCCCGGCTCCATCACCTTCGAAGTCACGGACGGAAGCGGGCCTGACGACCCGAACGGCCTGACCTCGACCTTGACCATCCTGACCCTGGTCAAGCCGGATCCGAATGCCAACCATCCACCCACGTTCCTCGGTTCTCCGCTGGACGTGCCGATGGGCGAGACCGCGACGCTTGATCTCAGCAAGCTGGCCAAGGACGTGGATCCCGGGGACCAGGAGAAGCTCAAGTTCACGCTGGAGAACAAGCCCTCCCGCTTCGAGGCGAAACTGGACGGATCGACGTTGTCGGTTTCGGCACCCAAGGAGACGCCGGTCGATTCGACGGCGAAGATCGGTCTGAGTGTGACGGACGGGCGTTCCGATCCTGTCTCGGCCGAGGTGACCGTCCAATTGGTGGCCTCGGATCGTGCGAAGCCCGTTGCGAACGACGACGTCGTGGACAAGGCCGACGCCGGGAAGCCGAGCACCACCGACGTGACGGCCAACGACGTGAACCCGTTCCCGGACACGCCGCTGAAGGTCGTCGACGTTCAGGTGGAGACCGGTTCCACGGCAGGCGCGCCCACGGTGAACGGTGGGAATGTCACGGTCACGCCGGCCGCCGACTTCAAGGGCGTCCTGGTGGTGCGATACAGCATCGAGGACAAGACCGGGGATCCGAGCCGACGGGCGACCGGCCGGCTTCGGCTGACCGTGCGTGCCGCGCCGGACACACCGTCGGCTCCGACGGCCTCCGACATCCGGGACCGCACCGCGGTTCTGCACTGGGCCCCGCCCTCCGACAACGGGGCTCCCATCACCAACTACAAGGTGCAGTCGAGCAATGGCTTCAACCAGAACTGCCCTGCTACGACCTGTACCTTGACGGGTCTGAGCAATAACGTCACGTACCACTTCACGGTGATCGCCACCAACGAGGTCGGGGATTCCAAGCCCTCGGCCCAGTCCGGTGATGTCCGTCCGGACGTGAAGCCTCAGCAGATGGGCGCCCCCACGGTGAAGGCCGGCGACTCCAGCATGACGGTGAACTGGACCCCGGCGGTCAGCACTGGTTCACCGGTGAAGAGTTACACCCTGGAAGTCTCTCCGGCAGCCGGGGGCGTCACGCAGAAGACCGGTCTCACGGGTGGCAGCTACACCTGGAAGGGGCTCACGAACGGGACTGACTACACCTTCCGCATCCAGGCGGTGAATGACGCTCCGACGCCGTCGGACTGGAGCGCGTACTCGATCGCCGATCATCCTGCGGCGCCTCCGGGGCAGCCTCAGGCTCCGACCACCCGTGTGGTGTCGAGCGTGGGCAGCCAGAATCAGATCGCGGTCGACTGGACGCAGCCGGTCCTCAATGGTGACCCGGTCAAGAACTACTACGTCACGCGCAGCGGCGGCGGGCAGGCATCGGTCACCGTCACGGTGCCGGGCACGAGCCAGACCACCAACTTCACCGTGAGCAACTCGGAGGCCGCCTACACCTTCACGGTTCAGGCCGAAAACAAGGCCGGCAAGGGGCCGGTCTCGGCTGCCAGTGACCCGCGGCGCGCCACCGGCAAGCTGGGCACTCCGCAGAATGTGACGGCAAGCCCGACGAACACGGGTGGCAACGGGCAGCAGATTACGGTCAACTTCTCCCAGCTGAGCGCCGCCCAGCGGAACGGCTCGGGGGCTTCCGAGGTCAGCTACCGCTACCTGGCGAGTCCTTCGGGCCGGAGCGGTTCGATCAACCCGGGTGGAACCGTGGGAGGTTTCCCCAATGGTCAGGCCCAGTCGATCACCGTGGTGGCCGATTCCTCGGTGGCTCCGAGCTCGGATGCCAGCGCCCCTGCACAGGCGACCCCGTACGGGTCGCCGGGTACTCCGAGTGCTTCCCATCAGGATGGCGCCCTGAACAGTACGTCCGTGAGCTTCAGTTGGAACTCGCCGTCGTCCGCCAGCAATGATGTCGCCGACACGAAGATCAGCATCAATGGCGGAGGATGGCAGAGCGTTCCGGCCAGCGGAAGCCGCAGCTATGACACGGGCGGCTACGGCAAGCAGGCCACCATCAGTGTGCAGACCTTCAACTCACTCGGTAAGGGCGGCGCGAAGGCGTCCAGCACGGCAACATCGGGGGCCCAGAAGACAGAATGGCCCACCTCGCTGAATACGGGGGTCGTGACCCGCAGCTGCACCTACACCTACGGTGGCGTCAACTGGAGCGATGCCACCCACGAGTGCGACGGGGCCAGCAACTACGATGCTCCGTGGTTCGGACCGGGTGATTCATTCTCGGTCAAGTGTTGGGTGACATTTGAGAACAAGTACTGGACGACAAGTGGCACTGTCGGTAGCAAGGGCAACTTCAACTGGTACTTGGTCACGAACGGGTCCAAGAACGGCGGGCGGTATGTGATCACCGGTCACACCAAGCTCGGAGAGCCGGGTGGCAACGACGTTCCGCATTGCTGAACAGGCATAACACGCTGTAGTACGGCGGCCATGGGGAGCCCTCCCCATGGCCGCCGCTTGCCTGGGTTATTCAGACAAAGTTACTTTTGAGTCAGAGTGCCGCCGTGCGACACTCGACACATATGACAGGCCACCGGGGAAGGCCTCCTGCATACCGCTTCACTCGTCACGCACAAGGAGCCGCACATCGTGAGCCCTGCCGGAAAAGTCCGCAGACTTGGCAAGAAGGCACGCCGCGCAATAGCCGTCACCTCGGTGACGGTGGTGTCGTTGTCGTTGGCGGCTGCTGCGCTGGCGTATCCGGGGTTCAAGACCGCTGAGGTGGACTTGAACGACGGCGGGGTGTGGGTGACCTCGAAGGCGCGCAATGCGGTGGGGCGGCTCAACTACGCATCCAAGGTGCTCGACGGTGCCGTGACACCCGCGAGCACCAGTTTTGACATCCAGCAGAATGCCGGCCGGATCATCGTCGACGACGGTGTGGCGGGCAATCTGAACACGGTCGACCCGGCCACGGTGAAGCTGGGTCCCGACTACAAGCTTCCTCCCACGGCAGAGGTGTCCCTGGGAGGCTCAGTCGTTTCGGTGACCGATGCCGCCACCGGCAAAGTCTGGGTGACCACCCCGGACGAGTTGCCGGGCTTCAACCCCGAGAACTCCCCGGTGGCGCTGCAGGGCTCCGAGGGACAGAACACGGTCACGGGCCAGGACGGCACCGTGTACAGCATTGACCGCGGGAAAGGGGAACTGACCGAACTGCCGGTCGATGCGAACGGCCGTCCCGGGCAGAAGCAGACTCGTTCCGTGGCCGCCTACAAGGGGCTGGGTGACATCCAGCTCACCGCTGTGGGCGATCATCTGGTGGTCTTCGAGCCCACGAGCGGGAGAGTGATCCGTGACGACGGCTCCAGCATCTCCATCCCGGATTCCCGTGGGGCTCTGCTGCAGCAGCCCGGCGGGGATGCCGACGCCGTCGCTCTGGCCAGCGCCGGCGCGCTGTGGAAGATCCCGCTGGGCGGCGGGGAAGCGAAGAAGTTTCCCGTCGATGGCACCGGGGTCCCCGCGGCGCCCGTGCAGCTGAACGGCTGCACATACAGCGCGTGGGGCGGCTCGGGCAAGTACCTGCGGATCTGCCAGAACCCTCAGGACGACCGTCGTCAGGACGTACCGAAATCCAGCAGGAACCCCCAGTTCGTGTTCCGGGTGAACCGGGACAACGTGGTCCTGAACGACGTGAACTCCGGAACGGTGTGGCTCGTCAACCAGGACATGCTCCTGGTGGACAACTGGGATGACGTCATCCCACCGAAGAACCACAACTCGGAACAGGACGACAACTCCTCCGACACGACCGCCAAGAACGTCCTCCCGGACCGGACCAAACCCAATAGACCGCCGCAGCCGAAGCCGGACAACTTCGGAGTGCGTCCGGGCCAGACCACGATCCTTCCCGTCCTGGAGAACGACAGCGATCCTGACGGCGACGTGCTGACCGCCCGGGTCGAGGGTGATGGGCCGAAGGCAGGCACTGTGGAGCCCATCTACGGACGCACCGCTTTCCAGATCGCGGTTCCAGCCTCCGCCTCACCCGGCACGGAGACGTTCAAATATCTCGCCGAGGACGGCCGCGGTGGGTCCAAGGACGCCACGGTGACCCTGAGGGTGGTGGGCAACAAGGAGAACACTCCGCCGAGGCTCAAGCCTGACCGAGCCACCACCATGGTCGTGGAGAACGGCAAACAGGTGAGCCAGAACGTGCTCACCGACTGGATGGATCCGGACGGTGATGAGCTCGTTCTCCTGGACGCCAAGACCGAGAACCCTCAGGACCAGGTCAAGGTGCGCCGTGACGGCCTTCTGAGCTTCCAG
Source organism: Arthrobacter sp. NPDC090010 (assembly GCF_044748305.1). Lineage (NCBI taxonomy): Bacteria > Bacillati > Actinomycetota > Actinomycetes > Micrococcales > Micrococcaceae > Arthrobacter > Arthrobacter sp. NPDC090010. The sequence goes on along the minus strand of NZ_JBIVFT010000004.1, from coordinate 86,158 downwards.
GACTCGGGCGTGGGCCCGGGTCGCAAGACCGTCAGCATCACTGTCTGGGACGGCCGGGAGAGCACCACGGGCCGGGTGACGGTGGATGTCCGCCCGAACGGCGCCCTGGTTCCGCAGGTCAACGCCGACCATGTGAGCGCGGTCGCGGGCCAGCCGGCCACCATCTCCCCGTTGAAGAACGATGTGGATCCGAACGGCGGCAATCTCAGGCTGGCCAGTGTGGACGCACAGGGGCGGGCACAACTGGGACCGGTCACGGACGCCGGGACCTTCACTTTCCTCGCCAAAGCCGAGGGAACCTATTACGTCAGCTACGTGGTCAGCAACGGCCCCCAGAGCAATGTCGGACTGATCCGCGTCGATGTCGTCTCCGGCAGCGAAGACGGTGCGCCGTCGGCGGTGCACGATGTCGCGCTGCTCCCCACCGGCGGGCAGACGCTCCTCGCGCCGCTGGCCAACGACGACGATCCGGCCGGGGGAGTGCTGGTGCTCCAGTCGATCTCGGTGGACCCCGAGTCGGGAGTCGCCGCGACCATCCTCAACCACGAGGTCCTGCGGATCACCGATGTGCGTGGCGCCAACGCGCCGAGCACCATCCGGTACACGATCTCCAATGGCAAGAAGTCAGCCACCGGGACCATCTCGGTCATCCCGGTGCCGGCCCCGGCGGTCATCCAGGCGCCCGAACCCAAGGCGGACGAGGTGAACGTCCGCGTCAACGACGTGGTGACCATTCCGGTGCTGGAGAACGACACTCATCCTCAGGGTGCTGAACTCAGCGTTGATCCGAAGCTGGAACAGTTGCCCGACCCCGCCGACGGCAAGGCCTGGGTCTCGGAGAAGACCGTCCGTTTCCTGGCCGGACCGACCCCGAAGACCCTCCGGGTCATCTACCAGGCCGTCGATCCGCAAGGGCAGAAGAGCGCGGCCCCGATCACCATCCACATCCTGCCTCTCGAAGGCCGTGAGAACACCCGGCCGGAGCCGAAACCCGTCACGAGCCGTGTCATCGCCGGTGGCACCGTGAGGATCGCCATTCCCCTGGACGGAGTGGACCCGGACGGAGACTCCGTGCAGCTCGTAGGACTCGGGAGCGCCCCCAAGAAGGGGACCGCCGAGCTCGGCAGCAACTACATCGACTACACCGCAGCGACCGGATCGTTCGGAACGGACACCTTCCAGTACCGCATCCAGGACCGCCAGGGAGCCGTGGCAACCGCCTTGGTGACGGTGGGCATCGCTCCTCTTCCAGCCGTGAACCAGAACCCGTCGGCCGTGGACGACACCGTGACGGTCCGTCCCGGACGGGAGGTCGCCGTCGCCGCACTCAGCAACGACTCGGATCCCGACGGCGACAGCATCTCCATCCTGAAGGACAAGCTGGACGCCAAGGCGGAGCTGAAAGCCTCCGTCAGTGAGGTCAGCCACCGGATCCTGGTCACCGCGCCGTCCGAGGAAGGGACGTCGAGCCTGCGCTACACGATCGCGGATTCCCGCGGCGCGACCGCGGACGCCTCGGTCCGTGTGATCGCCAAGAAGAACGTACCGCTCAAGGCACCCATCGCCCGGGACGACCGTGTCACTCAGGCTCAGACCTTGGGCAAGACCAGCGTCGAAGTTCCTGTCCTGGACAATGACGAGGACCCGGACGGCGTCGGGGAGAAGCTCAAGGTCGCCACCGAGTCGGCCAGCGCGCACCCGGACGGCAAGGGCAAGCTGATCGTGAACCTCTTGAAGGACCCGCAGCTGGTGCCGTACACCGTGGAGGACGTCGACGGCCTCAAGGCCACCGCCATCGTCTGGGTCCCGGGCATCGGCGAGCAGATCCCGGTCCTGGCCAAGGACGACGTCCTTGAGGTGAAGGCGGGGTCCAGCCTCGACTTCAATCTGAACGAGTGGGTGAAGGTCCGGGACGGCCGCAGTCCCCGTCTCACTCAGGCGGACCGTGTCACGCTGATCGGCGGCATGGCCCAGGACGCGATCCAGGGCAACGGCACGGCGCTGCGCTATCACGCCGACCCCGATTACGTCGGCCCGGGTTCTCTGAGCTTCGAGGTCACCGACGGCACCGGACCGGACGATCCCGCCGGTCTGAAGGCCACCTTGACCATCAAGGTCAAGGTCACCGCAGACCCTGACCGGAATCACCCGCCACGCCTGCTCGGCAGCACCGTTGAGGTGGCCGAGGACGGCGGAGCCAGCACGGACCTCGCCAAGCTCGGCAGTGATCCCGACAGCCAGGATCAGCTCCGCTACTCCGTGGTCGGCAACCCGCCGGCGGGCTTCGATGCCAGCGTGGACGGGAACACCCTGAAGACTTCGCTGAAGGGCGATACGAAACCGGGCACGCGCGCCACCGTCCGGCTCAAGGCCGACGACGGACGCGGCGGGAGCGCCGAGGCGGACTTCACCTTGGTGGCGAAGGCCTCGGTGCGTCCGTTGCCCGTGGCCAATGACGACTCTGTGGATGACGCGAATGCGGGACGGCCCGAGTCCGTTCCAGTGCTCGCCAACGACGTGAACCCGTATCCTGAGACGCCGCTCAAGATCTCCACCGCGTCGGTCGAAACAGGAGCCGGCACCTCGGTCATCGACGGTGACAAGGTCGTGGTCACACCGGACAAGGGATTCAGCGGCACCATGGTGGTGGCCTACACGGTACTGGACAAGAAGAACGACCCGAGCCGTTCCGCCACCGCAAGGATCCGTCTCACCGTTCGTGACAAGCCGGACGTGCCGGGTATCCCGAGCGCGAGCAATGTCGGCGACCGTACGGCACTGCTGACGTGGCGTCCGCCTGCCGACCGGGGCACAGCGATCAAGTACTACACGGTGAAGGGCGAAGGGTTCACCCAGCAGTGCCCGGTCAACACCTGCACACTGACGGGCCTGACGAACGATGTGAAGTACCACTTCACCGTGACGGCGACCAACGAGGTGGGGGAGTCGCAGCCATCGCCGCCGTCCGCAGAAGTCCGCCCCGACACGCGTCCTGAGCAGCCGAACCCGCCTGCCACCAAGTTCGGCGACAAGCAGATCAGCGTGTCCTGGCAGCCACCCCTGACGAAGGGGTCTCCGGTCAGCTCGTACGAACTGGAGATCTCCCCTCCGGCTCCCAGCGGAGTTTCGTCGAAGCAGGGTCTGAAAGCCCCTGCTGTCGTATGGACCGGGCTCAAGAACGGCGTCGCCTACAAGTTCCGGGTCCGGGCCTCGAACCGGGCACCGGAGCCGAGTGATTGGAGTGCCTACTCTCCGGCGGAGACGCCCGCAGGCGTCCCGGTCCAGCCGCAGGCACCGCAGGCGAGCGCCACCGATTCGGTCGGCACCCAGAGCCAGATCAGCGTCAATTGGTCGGCCCCTGACTCCAACGGTGCGGACATCAGCTCCTACACCCTCACCACTTATCACGGCGGAAGCGTCGTCAAGTCCCTGACGGTGCCGGGCAATGCGACCAGCGCCAACGTCACCATGGGCAATTCGGAGACCGACTACAGCTTCACCGTGGCGGCCACGAACAAGGCCGGCAAGAGCGCGGCCAGCGCGCAGTCCAATGCCGTCCGGGCTGCCGGCAAGCCGGGCATGGTGACGGGTGGTTCCGTCACGGCACCGGGCAACGGAGACGACCTCAAGGTGGTCTTCACACCGCTGACCGCGGCGGCCCGCAACGGTTCCTCGGCATCTGAGATCAGTTACGAATGGCGGACGGCCTACGGCAACGGTCCGATTCCGGCCGGTGGCGGGGTCATCAGGGGCCAACCCGCGGGCAAGGACGTCACGGTGCAGATCGTGGCGCACTCCTCGAAGAGCGCCGTCGCAGGCGATGCCCAGAACGTCGGGCATGCCGTGCCGTACGGCCCGCCGGGGCAGCCCAATGTCAACGGCGGCACGTCCGCCAAGGGCGACACCTCCGTGCACTGGACGTGGAGCACCCCTGCCAACAACGGCCGGGCCATCAATCGCTTCGAAGTGCGGGTCAACGGGGGCGCCTGGACGAGCGTCGGGATGAACACCAGCTATAAGATCGACACCGGCGGTTACGGCCGCTCGCGGACTTTGGACGTCCTCGCCTGCAATGGCACCGATGGCAACAACGACTGCGGCAACTGGGGCAGCGCAGGGGCCACCTCCGGAGCCGATCCGACGCCACCGCCGAGTCACCAGATCCAGGTCAAGGCCGGTGACAACCGCACCTGCCCGGGCAAGCCCGGTGTGCCGGACACCTTCAATCCCAGTGGCCCGAGCTGCGGTGCCGGCTGGGTGGAACGCACCTGGGGCAAGCTGAACGTGGACTGCTCCAAGCCCATCTACAACAACGGCACCATGTGGTATCGCCTGACGGAGTCTCCGAAGGCCGGTTGGTACGTCAAGTCCACCACTGTGGACGTGTACGGTGGTGCGCCGCCCGGATGCTGACCACGAACCCCGGCCCCGGCCCCGGCCGCTGAGCGCTAGACTCCACACCATTCACTCGAGACGAAGGAACACACAGCAATGACCATGACCGCAGAGCAGGCCACCTGGTTCGCAGGGACGTTCGAGAAACTCGTGGCCAATGTCGGCCAGGCCGTGCTGGGTAAACAGCACGTCATCCGGCTGACCGTCATGACCATGCTCGCGGAAGGCCACGTACTGTTCGAGGACGCGCCCGGCACGGGCAAGACCTCGCTCGCCCGAGCCCTGGCCGCGAGTGTCCAGGGTTCCCACAACCGCATCCAGTTCACTCCGGACCTGCTTCCCTCGGACGTCACGGGCGTGAACATCTACGACCAGAAGACGCAGCAGTTCACGTTCCACGAGGGCCCGGTCTTCGCGAACATCGTGCTCGCCGACGAGATCAACCGTGCGTCCCCGAAGACGCAGTCGGCTCTTCTGGAGGTCATGGAGGAGTCCCGCGTGACCGTCGACGGCGTCACTTACGATGCCAAGCGGCCCTTCATGGTGCTCGCAACCCAGAACCCCATCGAGCAGGCGGGCACCTACCGTCTGCCGGAGGCCCAGCTGGACCGCTTCCTGATCAAGACGAGCATCGGCTACCCGGACCACAACTCCACCGTCGAACTCCTCGGCGGAGCCACGGTCCGGGACCGGTCGAAGAACCTGACTCCCATCATCACCACCAAGGCGATCGCGGACATGGCGGACCTGGCCTCGACCAACCATGTCGACCCCGCCGTGCTCGGCTACGTCTCCCGGCTGACGGAGGAGACCCGGAACGCCCCGCAGACCCGCCTCGGTGTGTCGGTCCGTGGAGCCCTGGCCATGGTGCGCGCCGCCAAGGTCTGGGCAGCCGCCCAGGGGCGCAACTACGTGCTTCCGGACGATGTGAAGGAACTCGCGGCCGTGGTCTGGACCCACCGCCTGGTCATGGACCCCGAGGCCGAGTTCTCCGGAGCCACCCCGGAACAGATCATCACGCGCGTGCTCAGCGATATCGCCGCGCCGCAGCAGAGGGCCTGAATCAGCGCAGGCCTGAATCAGCAACGGGCCTGAACCGGCGCCACGCACGCCGGACTCACATCACCACGGAGCCGAAAGCACAGCACAGATGAGCGAGAACGCCCCAGCCTCACGGCGGGCCGCGCGGGAGGCCCGCCAGGCCGCAGCGCAGCAGTCACCACCTCCCGAGGACCAGGCGGTGGACGACCGGACCGTCCGGCGCCAGCCGGAGCCGACCGACGCACCGGGGGGTGCCTCCGGGAAGGCGGCCGGGAAAGCCGCGCGCGGGTCGAAGCCGCGTCCAGCCCGCAAACCGTCCGGCGGCAAGCGGACGACGGCGGCCAAGCCCGCCGGAGCGTCACCGGCTTCCGGCCGGAGTCGCGGACAGCGGGCCACGGCGGTCCAGGGCGGGGCTGTGACGGCCCTGAACGGAATCCGGAACGTCACGGCCCGTCCTGTGTCCATGATCCGCCAGGCCTGGGCTGTCCTGGTGGACCTCTGCGCTCCTGCGACCCGCGTGATCCGCCGGCTCTTCACCCGGTGGGCCGCGCCCGTGCTGGGCGTGGTGACACCACTGGGCTGGGTCTCCCTGGCCGTGGCACTCGTCATGCTCTGCTTCGCCATGTTTTACGGCTGGCAGGAGGCGACGGCGCTCGGGCTCCTGCTGGTGCTGCTCCTGGTGGCCGCCTGTGCCTTCATCCTGGGCCGGACTTCCTACCGCGTCACTCTGGACCTGACACGGACTCGCGTCTCCGTCGGGGACAACGCGGTCGGCGGGATCTCCGTGGTGAACACCGCCACGCGGCCGGTCATGCATTCCACCCTGGAACTGCCGGTGGGACGCGCCGTCGCCAGCTTCTCCATCCCGAGGCTCCGCCCGGCTGAGCTTCACGAAGACCTCTTCACCATTCCGACCGCGCGCCGCCAGGTGATCATGGTCGGACCGGTCGTCTCCGTCCGGGCCGATCCATTGCAATTGCTGAAGCGACAGATCCGCTGGACCGATCCGGTGGAACTCTTCGTGCACCCCCGGACGGTGGCACTGGGCAGCCCGGCTGCGGGCTTCATCAAGGACCTGGAGGGTCTGTCCACCCGCGAGTTGTCCAACACCGACGTCTCCTTCCACGCCCTGAGGGAATACGCCCCCGGGGACGACCGGCGCCACATCCACTGGAAGACCGTGGCACGCGTCGGGGAACTCATGGTCCGCCAGTTCGAGGAGACCCGGCGGGCGCACCTGGCCATCGCCCTGTCCGCCAATCTGGACGAGTACTCCAGTGAGGACGAGTTCGAGCTGGCGATCTCCGTGGCCTGCTCCATCGGGCGCCAGGCCTTGGTGGAGCAGCGCGAACTGGACGTGCTCACCCAGCGAGGTCCTTTCCGCTGCGCCACCGGCCGCACCATGCTGGACGACGCGACACGGCTGAACGGCATGAGCGGGCGGAAGGATGCGGTCCATCTGGCCCGCGCGCTCGCCGACCGGGTCCCGAACGCCTCCGTGGTCTTCTTTATCGTGGGAAGCCACGTCAGCCCTGCCCAGCTGCGTTCCTGCTCCGCCTCCGTAGCGCCGGGGGTCCGTGCCTTGGCCATCCGGGTGCAGCCCGGAGCGGCACCCTCCCGGGCCAGCATCGCCGAACTGACCGTGCTGACGCTCGGCGGTCTGGATGAGCTGGCCCTCGTCCTGCGAAAGGCGGCCGCATGAGCACCTCATCGACCACGCGGGTTCTGAAAGATCCCGGCAGCGTCGTCTGGACCAGCACTCTCGACGCGCTCGCTCTCTTCGTGCTGCTCGGCCTCGGTGTCCTGGGCTTGCACCTGAGCTACGGAGGAGACCTCCGGTACCTCCTGGCCGGGCTGGGCGGGGTGGTGCTGGGCCTCGGCGTCGCCGCGCTCAGCCACCGCCTCAAGCTGGGTGTCCTGGCCACGGCCGGCGCCGGCGTCCTGGTGTACTTCCTGTTCGGCAACGCCCTTGCGACCCCTACGCAGGCCCTTTTCGGTTTCCTGCCGAGCCTGGACTCCCTGCGGACGCTCCTGCTGGGCATCGTCTTCTCCTGGAAAGACATGCTCACCGTAGGCGTCCCCGTGGGCGTCTCGGACGGCATGCTCGTGGTCCCGTTCCTGGCCGCTCTGATCTGCTCGGTCGCCGCAGGCCTGCTCACCTGGCGTGCGCGCAGCGCCCTCTGGCCGCTGCTGCCGGTGGTCGTGCTCTTCGTGGTGGGCGTCGCATTCAGCACGAGCGCGAACTTCCTGACCGTGCCGCGTGGCGCCGCACTGGGTGTTCTGGCGCTGGTCTGGACCTCGTGGCGCCGTAACCGGCTGCGGGGCGCGGATGCGCGGGTGCTGTCAGGCAACACCTCGCACGACGCCGGTGCCGTCCGGCGTGCCCAGCTCAACCGCCTGGCACTCGGTGCCGCGGTCCTGGCCGGCGCGGTGGGCATCACCGCCGTCGCGGCCCCGGCGATCAGCGCCAGCGATGAGCGGAAGGTGCTGCGCAACGTCGTCGTGCCGCCGTTCGATCCGCGGAACTACATCACACCGCTGGCCAGCTTCCGCACCATGGTCAAGGACGAGAAGGACAAGACCCTCTTCGAGGTCAAGGGACTGCCCAAGGACGGCCGCGTCCGTCTGGCCGCGCTCGACTATTACAACGGGACCGTCTACAACGTGGATCCCAATGGGACGGGCGATTTCAGCAAGGTGGGTGATGCGCGGGCGCTGAACCCTCTGGCACAGGATCCGGGTTCCGGCAGCACCGACTACACGATCGACGTCACCGTGCAGGACTACCAGGGCTACTTCGTTCCGGGAGGCACCAAAGACGTCGGGTTCGGCTTCCCGGACTCCAGTGCGGCCGGGGCCGGTCTCTACTTCAATTCCGGTTCGGACACGGCGATCAGCACCCAGGGTCTGTCACAGGGCGACCACTACACCGTCCAGGTGCAGGCACCGCCGGTGCTGGGGCACGGTCAGCTGACCCAGTACGGTTTCGGACCGAACACGATGCCTGACACCGAATCGGTTCCTCAGGCTCTGAAGCAGCACGCGGACAGCATCGCAGGGGACGCCCCTACGTCGATCGACCGGGTCCGCCAGATCGAGTCCTATTTCAAGACGAAGGGCGCCTTCAGCAACGGTCTGGTCACCGAAGGACAGGTGCCGAGTCTCTCCGGTCACGGTGCTGCCAGGATCTCGAGCCTGTTCACGGCCAAGCAGATGCTCGGCGACGATGAGCAGTACGCCACCGCCATGGCGCTGGTGTGCCGGGAGCTGGACATTCCGGCCCGGGTGGTGATGGGTTTCTACCCTGATCCCAAGAGCCCGCAGAACGGCGCAGGGACCGTGCCCATCAAGGGCAAGGACGTGCACGCCTGGGTGGAGGTCAACTTCGACCGGGTCGGCTGGGTCCCCTTCGACCCGACCCCGCCCAAGGACAATGTGCCGATTCCGCCCGACCCGGAGAAGAATTCCAAGCCCAAGCCGCAGGTGCTTCAGCCGCCGCCTCCGCCGCAGGAGCCGGCCGAATTGCCGCCGGACTCGCAGCCGCAGGCCGCGGATGCTGATCAGAAGAAGAACGACCTGTGGTCCATCCTGGGTCCGATCCTGGTCACCATCGGTCTGATCGCACTGCCACTGGCCATCCTGGCCTTGCCGCTGATCCTGGTCGCGTTCCTCAAGAGCCGTCGTCGCAAGAAGCGGTCCACCGAGGGCGCACCGGCCCAGCGGTTCTCGGGAGGCTGGAGCGAAGTGGTCAGTCTGGCCACCGACCTCGGCACGCCCGTGGACCCACGGGCGACGCGGAAAGAGACGTCCAGCGTCGTCGGCGAGGCGTTCCCATCGGCGGCCTCAGGCACGGTGATGCTCGCCCGGCGGGCGGACGCCGCCGTGTTCGGCGCGGGACAGCCGGGGGAAGAGGACGTGAAGGCCTACTGGGCGAGCGTCGACGAATCGCTGGCCGGCCTGACCAAGGACCTTGGTTTCTGGCGCCGCCAACGGGCCAGGTTCTCGCCGCGGTCCCTCCTGGTGGAGACCAGGACGCTCTTGGAATCGGGGCCTCGCGGCCTTCTGGAGAAAGTACGACGCGGCAAGGAGAAGCGCGATGAGCATTGAGGCCGAGCGCTGCCCACAGTGTCAGCAACAGCTCAACCCGGGGGCCAGTTTCTGCCTGTCCTGCGGCACCTCGTTGAGCAACCGGGCCGCTCTCCGGCAGGGTGCGGATCCGTCTCAGCAGGCACCTGCCGCAACCGCATCATGGCAGTCCACCAGGCCCGGGACCGTGGCACAGCATCCGGACCAGCGTCCGGAGCAGCAGGCAGTGGTCCGGGCCGGTGCGGTCAAGCGCCTCTTCGCCAAGGTCATCGATGCGGCGATCCCAGGGATCATCCTGGGCGTCCTCGCCTCGGTCGGTCTGGCGGCGCTGCTCCGGAACGGTCTGCCCGGAGCGACGAATCTGGGGCCGAGCCAGGAGGACGTGGTCTTCGCCATCATCGTGATGGGTGTCGGTGTGCTTCTCGCCTTGATCTATGTCATCAGCCAGTGGATCTGGGAGGCTCGCCGCGGCAACTCGGTGGGCAACGCACTCTTCGGAATCCGCACCACGGAGCTTGAGGGGTACGCCCCGGGCGCCGGAGCCGTCTTCCTGCGCTGGCTGGTGCTGGTGGCGCCGAACGTCCTCTTCACGGTGCTGGGCGTCATCCTCGGGTTCTTCGCTCCGCTCGGAGTGACGCAGCTGGTCAGTTCGATCGGTTCGTTCATCTCCTTCGCCTGGTTCGTGGTGGTGGGCCTCTCCAACGGCTGGGATCCTCAGGACCGCAGACAAGGCTGGCATGACAAGGCCGCCCGGACGCTGGTGTTCGACGTCCGCGCAGGACGCAATCCGGTGACGACCCAAGGCCTCAACGGGGCCCATAGCTATCCGACCATGGATCTTCCGGCGGTCCGGCCCGTGGCGTCTCCGCTGGCGGTTCCGCCCGGCGGGCTCCAGCAGCCCGTGGCTCCGCAGCAGACGGCCGGCCCTGGGACCCAGGCTGCTCCCGCGCCGTCGGCTGTTCCTCCGGTCCCGCAGGCCCCTTACCCGGTGGCCCAGCCCGCTCAGCAGCAGTTCGGCGGCCCCGCGCAGCAGATGCCGTTCCAGCCTGCACCGTTCCAGCCGCAGGCCTTCCAGCCCGCCGCGGAGCCTTTCGCGCCGCCGCAGGCGTCGGGCGACAACGGCGAGACCCTGTTGCGCTCTCATCTGCCGGCCGGTGGTGCGTCCGCGGGCGGCGTCGTACTTCATTTCGACGACGGCGGACAGGTCCCGCTGAACGGCGGCGTGCTGATCGGGCGCAATCCGTCCGGCCGGGCGGGGGAGGAGCAGTTGCTCCTGCTCGCGCTCGAAGACCCGGGGAGATCGATCTCCAAGACCCATCTCCTGGTGCTTCCGGCCACGGGAGGAGCCTGGGTCACGGACCGCCAGTCCACCAATGGCAGTGGTGAATTGCTGTCCGACGGCAGCGTCGTCCGGCTGATTCCCGGCGAGGCACGATTTGTCCGAACGGGTTCCAGCGTGAAATTCGGGGACAGGACTTTTAGGCTGAGCACACCATGATCTCTGAAGTCCCCTCTGATTTCGCCCCCGTCCCGGACGCCGGGCCCCTCACCCTGAGTTCCGGTTTCGGCACGGACCGGGGCCTGCGCCGCGAGCTGAACGAGGATTCGCTCATCGCCCAGGACCCGGTATTCGCCGTCGCAGACGGCATGGGCGGCCACGAAGCGGGTGAGATCGCCAGTGGCATTTGCGTTCGCACCCTGGCCCACCGGCTTGCCACCCCGGAGGGCAACCGTGACGTCGACGCCGATCTCCTGCAGCAGGCTCTCCACGAGGCGGATGTGGCCATCCGTCAGCAGGCGGGAGGCCGCGCAGGCACCACGCTCAGTGGTGTCGTGGTGGTGGAACAGGGGCATCGGCCGTACTGGCTGGTCTTCAACGTGGGAGATGCCCGGACCTACCGGTTGAACCGGACCGGCTTCGAGCGCATCACGGTGGATCATTCCGAGGTCCAGGAACTGATCGACAGTGGGTCCATCTCGCCCAGCCAGGCGCTGCGGCACCCCCGGAGGCATGTCGTGACCCGGGCGCTGGGAAGTGGCGACGGCGGCGTGCCGGATTATTGGCTGCTGCCCATTGAAGACGGCGACCGCATCATGGTCTGCTCGGACGGGCTGACCGGTGAAGTCTCCGACGAGTTCCTGCATCAGACACTGAAGAGCGTCTTCAACCCGCAGGACGCGGCAGATGCGCTGGTGCAGGCGGCGCTGCGCAATGGCGGACGGGACAATGTGACAGTGGTGGTGGTGGACGCGTCCGCCGGGGACGGCGAGCTGACCACTTCTCCACGGATCGAGTCGGAAACCGAGGACACGCTGCCCCGGGAGATGCTTGCTCCCGCCGGGGAAGATGACACGGAGGCGGACGCGGAGCAGGGGACGGCAGGAGAAGAACGATGACGCTCAAGCACTATCGGCAGGGAAACTGGTTGTTCGTGCTCCGCAACGGCATCGCCGTGGCAGTGGACCCGGACGCCGGAGCGGAGCGGATTCACGAGCTCTGGGAGTTGCTGGGCCGCAATCCCAGCGTCGACCAATTGTTGAACGAGGTGACCGGTTCCTTCGGCACCTCCGTCACCGGGCTGCCTGATTTCGCCGTGGTGGATCACCGCGGGCCGTTGCGCCTGTTCCTGCGTGGGCCCTTCCACGTGAAGGTCCTGGACGCCGACGGTTCCACGGTGGACGGCCGCGAGGTCACCACCTGGAATGAACGGACCCTGCCGCGCAGCGAGAACTTCGAATTGAGTGCGGGAGAGGAATCGGAGGAAGACTCGCCCTGGCTGCCGCTCGAAGCCGGGACGGTACCCGCTTCCGCGCTGGTGATCGGAGAGCTGCCGGGAACGGGACAGCAGTCCGCTGAGCCGGAATCCGCAACCGAAGGGGACGCCGCGCCGGAGCCCACCCCCGGGGAACCCGTGGTCCCGGGCCCTGAAGAAGGCCTTGCTCCGGAGCTCACCGCGGCATCGGTGCTGGCAGCCGATACCGAAGCCCATCGGGGAGCGGTGGAGGACACTCCGGCACGGGACGAGGAATCCGGCGATTCCGGCCCTGTCATGGAAGGCACCATGGACGGCCAGACGGACAGTCTGGCCACCCAGCTGCTCGGTGCCCGCGACGCCGACGCCGAAGAGGAACCGGGTTCCGGGCCGGATGAGACTGCTGCCGGAGACCGTCCGGAGCCGGAAGCCCCGGCCGGCATCCAGGAGCTTCCCAACGACCAGACCACCACGTACGACCACCTCTGGGACCGGACTCCGCCGGCCGAAGAGGAGATCGCCGCTGAGCCCGGGCACGAGGACGGTCCGGGCGACGGCGCGCAGCTTGAGGATGCCGACGGAACCGACGAGGACACCGTGCTTCCACCCGCCGAGGAGGAGGACGAGGACTCTGCGTACTCCACGCCGGGGTACGAGGCGCCGACGCCTCAGATGGTTCCTGGCACTGAAGCCTCCTCAGCCGTGAGTTCTGGCAGCACCGCGCTCCCGCCCGCGGAGAACTTCTCCGCGGGCCTCATCGACGAGGTTCCCTGGGCATCCCGGGCATCGGGTGGTCCGTCCCCGGCTGCCCAGGCCGACGCCCTGCCGCCGAGGCCTCCGGCCCCGCCGTCGTACCCTCCGGTCCCTGCGTCATCGTCCGGGCCGGTCACCTCGGGAGGCGGCGCGAGCGACCCGGATCACGACGGGCATACCGTGTTCCGGAGCGAGCTTCCCGGTGTCGGAGATCAGCCGGCTCCGGCCGGTGCTCCTGCCCCGGCGGCCGATGGGCCGCAGGTGCTGGCACGGCTCTGCCCCGTGGGCCATGCGAACCCTCCCACCCGCAGTGACTGTCTCAGCTGCGGTGCGGCCATCTCGGGCGACGCCGTGAGCGTGCCGCGTCCGGCACTGGGGCGTCTGCGGCTGCCCAGCGGGGAAAGCGTACTGCTGGACAGGAATGTCGTCCTGGGCCGCCAGCCGTCGGTCTCTCGGGTCTCCGGAGGCGATATGCCGCACCTGATCCAGCTGGACAGCCCCAAGCGGGACATTTCGCGTTCGCACGCCGAGATCAGGCTGGAAGGCTGGAACGTGGTGCTGTGTGATCTGAACTCCAGCAATGGGACCGTCCTGCTCCGGGAAGGCCAGGCTCCCCGACGCCTCGGCCAGGCCGAGACCGCCCTGGTGCTGTCCGGGGATGTCGCCGAGCTCGGTGACCAGGTGTATGTCAGTTTCGAGGAACTCCCGTGAGCCGCAAACGTCCCGCCGCCCCTCCGCCCCGGATCGACGGCTTCAACTATGTCCGGGTTCTCGGCTCGGGCGGCTTCGCCGATGTGTACCTGTACCAGCAGGACCGGCCGCGGCGACAGGTAGCGGTCAAGGTGCTTCATGCCGGTCTGAAGACGGAGGGCGCTCGTCGCGCCTTCGAGTCCGAGGCCAACCTCATGGCGCAACTCTCGACGCACCCTTACATCGTCACGATCTACGAAGCGAACATCACGCCGGACGGGCACTCCTATCTGGCCATGGAGTACTGCTCGCGCCCGAGCCTGGACCTGCGCTACCGCAAGGAGCGCTTCCGGCTTCAGGAGGCCCTGGCCATCGGCATTCAGGTCGCTTCGGCGGTCGAGACGGCTCACCGTGCCGGCATCGCACACCGTGACATCAAACCGGCGAACATCCTGGTCACCGACTACAACCGGCCGGCGCTGACGGACTTCGGCATCTCCGGTGTGATCGGCGGGGATCCTGAGGAGGACGGCAACGACGGCGCCATGTCGGTGCCGTGGTCCCCTCCGGAGAGTTTCCGGTCCGGCAGTCCCGACGGCGTCCTGGTGGACGTCTGGGCGCTCGGTGCCACCGTCTACACGCTGCTGGCCGGGCACTCGCCCTTCGCCGTTCCGGGAGCTGACAACTCCAATGCGGAGATGATCAACAGGATCAGCAACACGCCGCTGCCGCGCCTGGGCCGGGCGGATGTCCCGGAGGCCCTTCAATTGGCGCTCGCCACTGCCATGGCGAAGAATCCGGCGTCCCGTTACCCGTCCGCGTACACCTTCGGCCTGGCACTGCAGCGTATCCAGGCGGAGCTGAGCCTGTCCGTCACGCCCTTCGAGGTCATGGGTGACCCCATGCAGGATGACGGGGACGAAGACGAGGATGTGGAGGCGACCCGTCTGCGTGGCGTCGCCGTGATCGACCCTGAGAATTCAGGAAATCGCACTGGCAACCCGAACACCGGCGGCACCGTCACCGCGCCGAACAACACCGCGCCCCAGTACACCGGCCCGGGCCGCACCCTGCCGGAGGACCCGACGATGCTTCGGTCCACCGGACCGGCGACCGGGTATCCGGACACGGGATATGGGAACGGTACGAGCGGGACCGCTCAGAGAAGTTCATGGCCGGCGCCTTCCGCTTGGACGAACCAGGAGGACGACGTCACCAGTGCCACCGTGCTGCGGGGGATGGGTGGCGGCCAGGACACGGGGCAGAGCCAGAACACCGGCTCGCATCAGAACACCGGGCCGCATCAGACCACAGGTCAGCCGTGGACCGGGCCCGGTACCGACGGACGTGGCGGGGAGGAAGAATCCTCAGCACGCCGGGGCGGCAAGACGCGGATCTGGATCGCCGCCGTCGCGGGTGCCTTGCTGCTCGGTCTGGCGGTGGTCCTCGTGATCGTGCTGCAAAGCAATGCGGGAGCACCGAGAGCCCGGGAGAGCGGCGGGAACGGGCCGACCACAGGCCTTGGGCAGAATGGCAAGCCATTGGACCCACTGGCCGAAGGCACGGTGCCCGATGTGAAGAACCTCAGCGGTTCCCGCTCCGGTCCGGGTGTCGTGTTCTTCTCCTGGACCAATCCGGATCCGCGCCCCGGGGACAAGTACAAGTGGCGCACTCTGACTGCGACATCCGAAGGCCCGTGGCAGGACGTCGATCAGAACAACGTCAAGATCAAGGCGACGGGGAAGACCTGCATCAAGGTCATCGTGGTCCGCAGCGATGGCGGTGCCTCGACGGGCGAATCGGATTCCGCCAAGGCCTGTTATGGGTGATGGTCCGGCACGAAGATCATGGGGGACACGAGTACGGGGGATACGAGGAGGCAGCCATGAATGAACTCGCCATTGATTTCTGCGGTGAGTGGTTTGAACCTGTGCACGAGTCGGTCTTCGTCATCGGCCGCGAGGGCGATCTGGCGATCGACGAGAACCCCTACTTGCACAGGCGTTTCCTGGAGGTGGCCCAGTACGACGGCATCTGGTGGCTGAGCAACGTCGGATCGATGATCTCGGCCACCATCGCCGATTCCTCCGGAGGCATGCAGGCCTGGCTGGCCCCCGGAGCGAGGATTCCGCTCGTCTTCGGGCTGACCACGGTGGTCTTCACCGCGGGGCCCACCACTTACGAGTTCTCAGTACATCTGCGGACACCGGCGTTCAAGCAACAGTCCCAGGACAAGGACGCGGACGGCGATACGACCATCGGGCCGGTGGTCTTCACCGATTCCCAGAAGGCGCTCATCGTGGCCTTGGCGGAGCCCATGCTGCGACGTGAGGGCACCGGTTTCAGCGCGATCCCGAGTTCTGCGGAGGCCGCCCGCCGGCTCGGCTGGGCACTGACACGCTTCAACCGGAAGCTCGACAACGTCTGCGACAAGCTCGACAGGGTGGGAGTGTCCGGACTGCGAGGCGGTGGGGGCAAGCTGGCCATGAACCGCCGGGCCCGGCTCGTGGAACACGCGGTGACCTCGCACATGGTCACCGCCGCAGACCTGCCCCTATTGGAAAAGATGAAAGGTGAGGCCGGCGAGTGAAACTCCGCCTGACACTCCGCCGAGGAGACCTGGACAGCAAGGACATCGCCGTCACCGTCGACGGCTCAGCGGCTGTCGCCGATATCGCCCGCGAACTCTGGCTCGCCGACCCCGACCGGAACGGCGCCGCCGAGCCGGGCCCGCTCAGCCTGCTGGTCGAGGAGTCCTATGTCGGCGGTGCCATGCGGGGCCAGCTTCTGGACCCGGAGGCGAAGCTGCTGGAATCCGGGCTTCGGCCCGGCTCGGCGATTTCCATCTCCCAGGTCAGCCAGGCGTTCGCCACCCATCAGCAGGCCTCCGGCCCGGCGGTGGCGACCCTGCGGGTACTGTCCGGGCCCGACGCGGGCCGGGAGTTCCCCTTGCCGTCCGGAACCAGCTACATCGGACGCGGCCGGGACAGCGACATCCGGCTCAGTGATCCGCTGACCTCCAAGCGGCACGCCAGGATCCTGGTGGGCGAGAGCGTGGAGATCGTCGACACGAACTCTGCCAACGGCCTCCTCATGGACGGCTTGCCCGTCACCCGGGCCGTCCTCGGTTCCTCCGACACCATCGCGCTGGGCGACACCACGATCTCGGTGATCACCCTTCAGCGCAACCAGGCGGCCGTCTCGACTCAGCCCACCGTGGATTTCAACCGTTCGCCGCGCGTGGTGGCACGGTTCCCGGTGCGCAAGAAAGTCCCTCCCAAGGGTCCGCAGCCGAGGGAGAAGGAACCCTTCCCTCTGCTCATGATGCTTCTGCCCCTCATGATGGGCGCGGCCCTGTTCGCCGTGACGCAGAACGTCACCAGTGTGATCTTCATGGCGCTCATGCCGCTGTTCGCGATCGGCCACTGGTGGGAACAGAAGCGTCAGGGAACCCGTCGTTTCAAGGAGCAGCACCGCCAGTTCCGTGAGGGCATGGAACAGTTCCGCGAGGAACTGGCGGAACTCCAGAAGGTGGAGCGTTCGGTGCGGCTCCAGGAGACGCCAGCCGTCGCGGACACTGTGGATGCCATCTACCGCCTGGGCCCGCTGCTCTGGACCCACCGCACCGAGCATCGTGGCTTCCTGTCCCTCCGCCTGGGCCTCGGCACGGCGCCTTCCCGTATCCAGATCGAAGAGCCCGGCGAACGGGACACCGAAGCGGTGTTCGCCCGGGAGATCCAGGAAGCGATCAAGTACTACTCCACGATCGACGGCGTGCCCCTGGTCTCCCAGCTCCGGCACTCCGGTTCCTTCGGTGTGGCCGGTGAACGCGGGGTCATGGACGACGTCGCCCGTGGACTGGTGATCCAGCTCGTGGGCCTGCATTCGCCGGCCGAACTGGTGGTCTCCGCCATGACTTCGGCACGGTCCAAGGACCGCTGGAGCTGGCTGAAGTGGCTTCCCCATGTCGGCTCGGGCCACAGCCCCCTCGCCGGTGACCACCTGGCCGCCGGACAGGCTGCGGGCACCGCACTTCTGGAACGGCTCGAAGCACTCGTCGATGAACGGGCTGCCGGGCGCCGCGAGCCGATTCCGACTCCTCGCGGCGAACTCAAGGACGATCTTGAGACCCCGCCCGCCCCCGTGGTCCCGGAAGTCCTCGTGATCGTCGAGGACGACGCCCCCGTCGACCGCGGCCGGCTCACCCGACTGGCCGAGCGCGGCGCGGACACCGGAGTGCATCTCATGTGGCTTGCAGCCGATGTGCAGTCCCTCCCGGCTGCCTGCCGCGACTTCATGGTGGTCGACGGCACCCAGGGCGCGACCACCGGCCAGGTCCGCCTGGGACGGCACAGCTATCCCGTCAGCTGCGAGAGCGTCGATGAGCAGCTCGCGACCCAGCTGGCCCGCATGCTGACTCCCGTCGTCGACGTCGGACGTCCCTTGGAAGACGACTCGAACCTGCCGCGCAGCATCAGTTTCGCCAACCTCGTGGGCAAGGAACTGCTCGATTCGGCTTCGGCGCTGGGAGAGCGCTGGAAGGAGAACAACTCCGTCCACAGCACCGCCATCCCGAATCGCAAGGACAACGGAACGCTCCGTGCGCTGGTCGGTTCGAAGGGCTCCGAGCCCATGTACCTGGACCTGAAGAACGAGGGACCGCACGCTCTGGTGGGCGGTACCACCGGCGCTGGAAAGTCCGAGTTCCTGCAGTCCTGGATCATGGGCATGGCGAGCGCCTACAGCCCGGATCGTCTCAGCTTCCTGCTGGTGGACTACAAGGGCGGCAGCGCCTTCGCCGACTGTGTGCAATTGCCGCACACGGTGGGTCTGGTGACCGACCTCTCGCCCCACCTCGTGCGACGCGCACTGACCTCGCTGCGAGCGGAGCTGCACTACCGGGAACATCTGCTGAACCGCAAGAAGGCCAAGGACCTCCTGGCCATGCAGCGGGAAGCGGATCCCGAGGCTCCGCCGTACCTGGTGATCATCGTGGACGAGTTCGCGGCACTGGCCAATGAGATGCCGGAGTTCGTGGACGGCGTCGTGGATGTGGCCGCCCGTGGCCGTTCGCTCGGCGTGCACCTCATTCTGGCGACCCAGCAGCCATCCGGTGTGATCCGTGGCAGCCTGAGGGCCAACACCAACCTTCGCGTGGCGTTGCGCATGGCCGATGTGGACGACGCCACGGACGTGATCGGCTCGCCGATGGCGGCCTACTTCGACCCGGCGATCCCGGGACGTGCGGCGGCGAAGACCGGTCCTGGCCGGCTGCAGGGCTTCCAGACCGGCTACGCCGGTGGATGGACGACGGACAGGCCGCCGCGGCCGCAGATGGACATCGTGGAGATGGGCTTCGGAACCGGTTCCACCTGGCAGGTCGACAGCAGTCTCCGCGAGCCGGAACCCGAACCCACCGGCCCCAACGACATCGCCCGGATGACCGAGGCGATCCGTTCAGCGGCGGCGCTGCTGGAGATCGAGCCGCCCCGCAAGCCGTGGCTGCCGGTGCTCGCCTCGGCCTACGACTTCTCCGAGTTGCAGGGCCCGCTCACCGATGAGGAACTGCTGCTCGGTGTGGGTGACGACGCAGCCCACCAGGATCAGCCTCTGGTCTTCTACCGTCCGGACCGGGACGGCAACATGGCCATCTTCGGCACCGGCGGCTCGGGCAAGTCGGCCGCGCTGCGCAGCATCGCCGTGGCCGCCGCGGTCACCCCCGCGGGTGGTCCGGTGAACGTCTACGGCATCGATTGCGGCTCGGCGGGCCTGACCATGCTGGAGATCCTGCCGCACGTCGGGGCCGTGATCGACGGCGACGACGAGGAGCGCGTCGGGCGTCTGCTGCGCTGGCTCCGGGACGTCTCGGAGGACCGGGCGCGCCGTTACGCAGAGGTGAAGGCCTCGACGATCGTGGAGTACCGCCAGCTGGCCAACCGGCCGGAGGAACCGCGGATCTTCGTGATGGTGGATGGCATCAGCGCCTTCCGCGAGTCGTACGAGTACTCGGCCAATGCCGGGATCTGGGAGATCTTCCTCCAGCTGGCCACGGATGGGCGCCCGCTCGGCATCCACCTGGTGGTCACCGGTGACCGTCCGGGCTCGGTGCCGACGGCGCTTCTCGCCTCCATCCAGAAGCGCCTCGTGCTGCGGCTGTCCGCGATCGACGACTACATCGCCCTGGACGTGGCCAAGGACGTCCTGGATTCCTCCTCGCCCCCCGGGCGCGGCATCATCGACGGACTCGAAGTCCAGCTGGCGGTGCTGGGTGGCACCCCCAACCTGGCGCTTCAGGCACGTGGTCTGCAGAAGCTGCGGGAGTCCATGCTGCGCCGCGGCATCGCCCAGGCGCCGGGGATCCAGCGCCTGCCGGAATCCGTGGAACTGGGGATCCTGCCCGTGGCGGGTCCCGGGATGGCGGCGTTCGGCGTCGACAACGAGACCCTCACGGCGGCCCAGGTGCCGTGCGAGGGTGCGCTCATGATCGCGGGCCCTCCCGGTTCCGGGCGTACGACGGCGCTGGTCACCATGGCTTACGCGTACAAGAAGGCCAACCCGAACGGCACGGCCGTGTACCTGGGGGCCCGGCGATCCGCCGTCGCCGCGCTCAAGGTGTGGGACAAGGCGTTCGCCGGTCCTGACGACGTCGAGATGAACGTGGACGAGCTCGTGGAGTTCGTACAGGCGCGGCAGGGCGGCGTCGCCGTCTTCGTCGAAGGCCTGACCGAGTTCACGGACTCGATGGCGGAGCCCGGTGTGGCGCGTCTGGTCACCGAGTCGGTCAAGTCCGGGCAGTGGGTCGTGGCCGAGTCCGAGACGTCGACCTGGTCGTCGGCCTGGCAGCTGGCCCAGCCGTTCAAGTCCGGACGGCGCGGCATCTTGCTCAACCCCGGCGACATGGATGGCGACAGCCTTCTCAGCACGGGACTCGGACGGATCAAGGACCAGTTCATCCCGGGACGCGGCTATGTCATCGCGCGTGGCAAGGCCAGGAAGGTTCAGGTGGCACTGCCGCCGGAGGCCTGATCCCGGAGCCGTGGGCGGGCGGCCGGGGTGGGAGACCTCTCGGCGCCTGCGCTCCAACGCCCGCCCGGCATTCTGTTCATCCCTGACAGAAGTGCCGGGCGGGCGTTTTCACGCGACAACGGCGCTTTCAGGGTCTCCCACCCCTCCCGCAATTCACCCTCCTCCGATGTCAGTCCCGCGTGGCAGGATGGAGGGGTGAGCGAGAACCCCGAGGCACCCGTGCTGAATGACGACGTCGTGGAACCTTCCGGAGGCACTCCGGCGGAGGCCCTCCGCGAGGAGTATCAGCATCTGGCGGACGAGGTCCGCCGTTACCGGTATGCGTACTACCAGCAGGATGAACCCCTCATCAGCGACGCGGAGTTCGACGAGCTGTACCGGCGCCTGGAAGAGATCGAAGCACTGCACCCCGAACTGGTGAGCAACGACTCTCCCACGCAAGAGGTGGGCGGGGAAGTGTCCTCCGCTTTCGCCGCCGTCGAGCATCTGAGCCGTATGTACAGCCTTGAGGACGTGTTCTCCCTCGACGAGCTGACCGCCTGGGTGGAGAAGGCCCTCGCCAGCACCCAGAACCTGGGGCTCGCGCAGCCGCGCTGGCTGACCGAGCTGAAGATCGACGGCTTGGCCGTCAACCTGCTGTACCGGAACGGGAAACTGGTCCGGGCCGCCACCCGTGGAGACGGCACCACGGGTGAGGACATCACCCACAACATCCTCACCATCAAGGAGATCCCGCGCGAGCTCTCGGGCACTGGGTACCCGGCCGAGGTCGAGATCCGTGGCGAGGTCTTCTTCCCTTCCCAAGCGTTCGCCGAGTTCAACGAGGCTCTCATCGCGCAGGGCAAGGCGCCCCTTGCGAATCCCCGCAATGCCGCGGCTGGT
This sequence comes from Arthrobacter sp. NPDC090010, assembly GCF_044748305.1. Lineage (NCBI taxonomy): Bacteria > Bacillati > Actinomycetota > Actinomycetes > Micrococcales > Micrococcaceae > Arthrobacter > Arthrobacter sp. NPDC090010. The sequence continues at coordinate 64,532 of NZ_JBIVFT010000004.1, read as the reverse complement.
TCGCTGAGGCAGAAGGACCCGGCCGAGACCGCCAAACGCCCGCTCTCCATGTTCGTGCATGGCCTGGGACGGCATGAGGGGCTGGACCTCGCCGCCCAGTCGGACTTCTACGCCCTGCTTCAGGAATGGGGATTGCCGACCAGCCCGTATTTCAAGGTCCTGGACTCGCTCGACGAGGTCCTGGCCTTCATCGCCGAGTACGGCGAGAAGCGCCACAGCCTGATCCACGAGATCGACGGGATCGTGGTGAAGGTGGACCAGCTGGATGAACAGCGGCAACTGGGTCACACCTCCCGGGTGCCGCGCTGGGCCGTGGCGTACAAGTACCCGCCGGAAGAGGTCCACACCAAGCTGCTGGACATCCAGGTCGATGTGGGGCGCACGGGCCGCGTGACTCCGTTCGGCGTCATGGAACCGGTCAAGGTGGCCGGTTCGACCGTCGCCCGTGCCACGCTGCACAATCAGGACGTCGTCAAGGCGAAAGGGGTCCTGATCGGGGACACCGTGGTCTTGCGGAAGGCCGGCGACGTCATTCCCGAGATCGTGGGCCCGGTCCTGACCCTGAGGGACGGCACCGAGTGGGCCTTCGTGATGCCTGAGACCTGCCCGTCCTGCGGGACGGTGCTCGCTCCGGGCAAGGAGGGTGATGTCGATCTGCGGTGTCCCAACGCCCGCTCCTGCCCGGCGCAGCTCCGCCAGCGGGTCGCCCATCTGGCGGGCCGTGGGGCGTTCGACGTCGAGGCGCTCGGCGACGAGGCCGCACTCGCCCTGACCGCGGGGCCGGGTCCGGACCCTGCGGCGACAGGGGGCCTTGTCCAGCCCACCGGGCCGGGCGTCCTGGTGGATGAAGCGAGGGTCTTCGATCTGGCGTCGGAGTCCGCCGGAGCGGATCTGAGGGCGGCGCTCGGAGAGGTCCGGGTCTGGCGGGAGAAGCGGTCCAAGGGCGCGGGGACCGGTGAATGGGAGCTCAAGCCGTATTTCTGGACTCAGGGCACCGCCAAGAAGCCGTCAGAACCCACGGCGAACACCAAGAAGCTCTTCACGGAGCTGGAGAAGGCCAAGGCCCAGCCGCTCTGGCGTGTGCTCGTCGCACTGTCCATCCGGCATGTCGGTCCGACGGCGTCCCGTGCACTGGCAACGGCGTTCGGATCGATGGACGCGATCAGGGCCGCCTCGGAGGAACAGCTCGCCGATGTGGACGGGGTGGGCCCGACCATCGCTGCGGCGGTCAAGGAATGGTTCGCAGAGGATTGGCATGTCGCCATCGTCGAGGCCTGGGCTGCGGCCGGGGTCCGGATGGCCGACGAGGTCGACGAATCCATGCCGCGCACGCTGGAGGGCCTGACCGTCGTCGTCACCGGCACTCTGCCCACCTTCAGCCGCGATCAGGCGAAGGAGGCCATCATCATCCGGGGTGGCAAGGCCGCCGGTTCCGTCTCCAAGAACACCTCCTACGTCGTCGCGGGTGAGGCCGCCGGCAGCAAACGGGAGAAAGCCGAGCAGCTCGGGGTTCCGGTGCTGGATGAGGACGGGTTCCGGCTGCTCCTGGAGAAGGGTCCCACCGCGTTCGCCTCGGCTGATGAGACGGAAGCTGCCGACGACGCCGAGGAAGGCTCCAAGGCATGAACGACGCGCTGATTCCCGCCGGTTCATCCACGCAGGAACTCCTGGAGGTGGCCCGGGAGGCCGCCGCTGCGGGTGCTGCCGTCCTGGCCCGCCGGGCCTCGCTCAGTCAGGAAGACGTGACCGGCCAGGCGGACAACAAGTCCAGCGACAATGACTGGGTCACGGCGTTCGACCGCGAAGCGGAGGAAGCGGTGCGCGCCGTCATCACCCGGCTGCGGCCGCATGACGCGATCACAGGGGAGGAGTACGGCACCACGGCCCCCGCAGCACCGAGCGGGTACCGCTGGTCGATCGACCCCCTTGACGGGACCACCAATTTCATCCGCAACATCGTGTACTTCGGCACGAGCGTCGCCGTTGCCGGGCCCTCGCCGGAGGTGACGACTGCCGAAGCGGCGGAGGTCTGGCTGGCAGGTGTCGTCGATGCGCCCGCTTTGCGGCGGGTGTACTGGGCGACCCGCGGCGGGGGAGCGTGGCTTCGGGACGTCGCGAGTGGTGCCGGGGAGCCACGGCGGCTTTCCGGGCCGCCGTCGGCCGCACGCGGCCGCATCGTCGCCACCGGATTCTCGTACGACGCCGCCGTCAGGGTTGAGCAGGCGGCTTTCGTCCCGGCCCTCCTGGACGGGCTCGCGGACCTTCGTCGGCTGGGTTCGGCGGCACTGGATTTGTGCCTGGTGGCCGATGGCACTCACGACTGCTACGGCGAACGCGGCCTGAACGAACACGATTGGGCAGCCGGAGCGCTCATCGCGGAGGAATCAGGTTGCTGGGTACGACGGCCTCGCTTGCGCAGCCCCCTCGATGGCGGACCGCAGGATGAGGACCGCTTGGCGAGCTGGACCTGCGCCGGAGCCCTGGAGGACGCTGCGCGCTTCCCGCTCTGAGCCGGTGCCGCGTCAGCTGCGGGTCATTCTCAGTTCCTCCATGCCCCCGAAGTGGGCATCCGTGTCGGTGGCGCCGTCCGGCGTGAAACCGTTGCGCCGGTAGAAGGCCTGTGCCCGAGGGTTTCGTGCGGCGACCCAGAGGAAGGCCGGGCCGTCCATCAGGACTGCGTCGAAGAGTGCTTGGCCGGCGCCGCTGCCGTGGAAGTCCTGCAGCAGATACAGCGAGGAGAGTTCCTGGCCGAGAGCACCGTCGGAAGGATCCAGGGGAGTGCCACCCGCGGAGAAGCCCACCAGCTCGCCGCCCGCCTCCGCGACCCGGACCGTTCGTCCCGGCTGGGGCGCGGCGCAGAGCCTCGTCCAGAGTCTGCGGCGGCTTTCCAGGACTTCCTCGGTGAAGAAGTCGTCCGGCAGGAGCGCGCCGTACGCCTCGTGCCAGCACCGCACGTGAAGAGATGCCAGGGCATCGGCGTCGGACGGGACGGGGGAGCGGAGTGTGACGGGCGGCACCATGGCCTCATGATAGCGGCGAGAGGCGACTATCATTGACAGGTGCCATCTGAGATCCTGATCCGCCCCGCCGTGCCCGCAGACTATCCGGAGATCGCCCGGATCACGCAGGATGCCTATCTCGCGGCCGGACATTTCACGGATCCGGAGTTCCCTTATCTGCAGCGCATCCGCAAGGTGGATGAGCGCGCCCGGGAGGCGGAGATCTGGGTGGCCGAGCGGGACGGGGCCGTGATCGGCTCCGTGACCCTCGCCGTCGAAGGTGAGCCGTGGGCCGACATCGCCCAGACCGGCGAGCTGGAGTTCCGACTGCTCGTGGTGGACCCCGCGATCCAGCGCAGTGGCGCCGGTCGCGCGCTCGTGGAAGCCATCCTGGAGGAGGCCCGGCGTCGTCCTGGTATCTCCGCCGTCTCCCTCACCACGGGTGAGACCTGGGAGAGCGCCCACGCCCTGTACCGTGCGATCGGATTCGAACGCGTCCCCGCGCGCGATTGGTGGACCCCCAACGGTGAGGCGAAACTGCTCGTGTACCGCATGGACGTCCCCGCGGACGCGCCCCGGCCGAGTGCCCCCGCCTCCCTCTGACTCTGACGGGTCGGGCAGCGTTTCAGCCCCGGCCCCTCTGCGAACTCGGCACCCACCGGCACTGCTGAGCCCGCTCGTTGTGTGCCGACTCGCTCATAGAGTGCGCGAATCGGCACAGAACCAGCGAGCTCGGCGGCAGACTCCGCCGCCGGATTCGGACATAGACCCGGACGTTCAGACTCGAAGGTTCAGGCCCGGACGTTCAGCCTCGCCGGGCGTAACGGTGCTCGGGGCGGCCCGTGGTTCCGTAACGCAGCTGGATCTCCACCGCGCCGTCGTCGGCCAATGAGGAGAGATACCGCTGGGCGGTGGCCCGGGAGACGCCCACCCGCTCTGCCACCTCGAGGGCGGACAGCGCGTCCTGAGCGGTGAGGGCATCCATGATCGACTGCTCGGTCGCGCTCCGGGTCCGGGCCGGCGACGGCGACGTCGAACCATCCGACGCGAACAGCAGACGCCGCGCCCGCTCCACCGCCTCCTGGTCCAAGTGGGTCGTCTTCTCAAGCATCCGGCGATACCGCGCATAGGAACGCAACCGCTGTTCGAGCTCCTCCTGGCCGAACGGTTTGAGCAGATAGGCCAGCGCGCCCCGGCGGAAGGCCATCCTCAGCGAGGTGGTGTCGGCGGCGGCGCTGAGCATCATGACATCGCAATCGAGCTGCCGAAGCACATCGAGTCCCGAACCGTCCGGCAGGTACACGTCCAGCAGGACCAGATCCGGCCGCAGCGAATGGAAGGCCTGCAAGGCCTGCTGCGCGTTCCCGGCGTGGCCCGCGACCCGGAAGCCGGGCACTGCCTGGACATAGTTGGAGTGCAGCGTGGCGACGTGGAAGTCGTCGTCCACGATGAGCACCGAGAGCTCCTGGCTCATGCGTCCTCCTCGGGAAGCTCGAAGATCATGGCGGTGGGCAGACGGACCGCGAACACCGCGCCGGTCCCGGTCCCTGGCCCGCCGGCATCCAGCAGCGTGATGTCGCCGCTGCGCCGCAGGGCGAGCTCACGCGCGAGTTTCAGACCCAGCCCCTGTCCGGGGACGGCCGAAGCGGTGTAACCCTCCTCGAACAGGCGGTCCGGTTCCGTCACGCCGTCCCCGGAATCGGCGACGACGGCGTGCAGGGTGCCCAAGCGGGCGGAGCCATCGGCACCGCCACCGGGGGCCGACGGCTCGTCCAGGAGGTCGATCCGCACCCAGCGGTCCAGGTCCTCTCCGCCACGGGAGGCGGAGACCGCCGCGTTGATGGCGTTGTCGATCAGGTTGCCCAGGACCGTCGTCACATCCTGAGGAGCCTTCACGGACCCTCTGATGTAGGTGTCCTCGCCGACGCGCAGGGTCACCCCGCGCTCGCGGGCCCGGATTCCCTTGGCCCCGATGAACGCCTGGAGATAAGGCTCGGAGAGGCGTTCCAGACCTTCCACGGGGAACTCCAGAGGCCCGGTTTCGACAAGCCGGTGAACGTATTCGGACGCCCGCGAGGTCTCCCCGAGACCCAGCAGGCCGGAGATCGTGTGCAGCTGATTGGCGAACTCATGACGTTGCGCCCGCAGTGCCGAACTCATGGTGCTGACAGACTCCAACTGGCGCGTGAGCTGAGCCAGCTCCGTGCGGTCCCGGAGGAAGACCACCCAGCCCAGGTCCTCGCCGTCGTGCACTGCGGCCCGCGCCGTCGCAAGCAGCACCCGTGCTCCCGCCACGAGCTCCAAGACTTCGTCCTCGGCTGCTCCGGGACGGGTGAGAACGCGCAGGGCGTCCGGTACCGGCGCTTCGCTCCACTCGGTGCCCTGCAGCCCCGTCTGCCCGAGAAGCTCCTGGGCGGTTGCATTGACCACCGTCACGCGCCCGCCGCGGCTGATGCCGATCACGCCTTCGTGCGTGGTCTCCAGGACGGCCACCTGGTCCTGCACCAGGGTGGTGAGCTCCTCCGGTTCCAGGCCGAGAGTCAGCCGCCGCAATCGCTTGCGCAGCAGCATCGAGGCCCCGACACCGGCGGCGAAGGCGCCGCAGGCCGTCAGGATCACCGGCCCGCTGGCCTCCACCAGCGCCTGGCCGAGAGGTTCGCGTTCGAAGCCGACGCTCACCACGCCGACGACGCCGGCCGCACCGGTGGGACCGCTCCCGGGCGCATAGACGGGGACCTTCGCCCCGGCCGAGGGGCCGAGGGTGCCCGTGTTGCGGGTCACGACCTCTTTGCCGCCGAGGGCTTCGGAGGGGTCGGTGCTGACTTTCTCGGCGAGGCGCTGCGGATCCGGGTGGGCAAGGCGGACGCCGGTCTCGTCGGTGATGACCACGAAGAGGGCGTCGGTGCGTTGCCGGGCGGATTCGGCGAGAGCTTCAAGTGGCCCGTGGTCCAGGTCCGCGGCCGGGGGAGTGCCCTCCTGCGCGCTGATGCCGGCCACCTGGGACCGCAGCTCCGGCTGGGATGCGATGGTCCGTGCGAGGGTCAGGGCCCGTTGTTCCGCTTCCTGGGTGATGCGTTCCACCATGATGAAACCGAATGCCAGGGCGAAGAGGAGCACGACCAGGAGCACCACGGACATCTGCAGCAGCAGGGTCTGAGTGGAGAACTTCGGCGTTCGCATGGCACCCCCTTCTCGGCACGGGAAGCCTACCGGAAAAAATCCTTGAGCTAAATGAGCAGAACGCGCTCAACAAGCACAAGAAGCATCAAGGGGGCAAAAGCCCTGGACGTGACGCACGCCACTCTAACGTCTATGGCGAGCGTCACATCGGCGTGATGCACCACAGGATTCCAGCAAAGGAGCGCAAGGATGCTAGTCCTGCTCGGCTTCGCCATGATCGCAGTATTCATGGTTCTGATCATGACCAAGAAGATGACGCCGGTGCTGGCGCTCATCCTGGTCCCCACCATCTTCGGACTGTTCGCAGGAGCGGGTCTGGGAATCGGCGACATGGTCATGAAGTCCATGGCGTCCATGACCTCCACGGCCGCCCTGCTCATGTTCGCCATCATCTACTTCGGCACCATGATCGACGTCGGTCTCTTCGACCCGCTGGTCCGGTTCATTCTGCGCAAGCTCGGCAACGACCCGGCCAAGGTGGTGCTCGGCACCGCGCTGCTGGCCATGGCGGTGTCTCTGGACGGTGACGGGTCCACCACCTTCATCCTCACCACGGCGGCCATGCTGCCCGTGTACCTGCGCTTGAAGATGAGCCCCGTGGTCCTGACCTGTGTCGCCGGTCTGGCCAACGGAACCATGAACATCCTGCCGTGGGGCGGTCCGACCGCTCGGGCGGCCTCGGCCCTGAAGCTGAACGTCTCCGAGGTCTTCGTTCCGATGGTCCCGGGCCTGATTGCAGGCCTCGTGGTGGTCCTCGTCTTCTCCTGGAGCCTGGGTCTGATGGAACGCAAGCGCCTCATGGTCGCCGAACCGGAGCGCTGGGGTGCCGCGGCGTCCTACGACGGAGGCACCGCGCTCGACGTCGCCGACGTCAAGAACGGTTCGGCCCTGTCCAAGGCGAGCGGCGGCCGCATCGGCACCCGCACCGCTCTGCTGCAGAAGATCACGCCGGGCGGCGGCTCCTCCGATGGTGCAGGCACCCTGGCCGAGACCGCGCTGGACCCGACCCGCGAGACCCTGCGGCCGAAGCTGATCTGGTTCAACTTCGCGCTGACCCTGGCCATCATGGTCCTGCTCGTCATGGATGTCCTTCCCCTGCCGTACATCTTCATGGTCGGCGCCGGCATCGCCTTGCTGGTGAACTTCCCGCACGTCAAGGACCAGGCGAAGGCTCTGGTGGCGCATGGTCAGTCGATCGTGGCCGTGGTCAGCATGGTCATGGCGGCGGCCGTCCTGACCGGTGTGCTCAACGGCACCGGCATGGTCAAGGCCATGTCCGAGTGGCTCGTGGCGATCATCCCCGCCAGCATGGGCCCGTTCATGGCGATCATCACCGGCCTGCTCAGCATCCCCATGACGTTCTTCATGAGCAATGACGCCTTCTACTTCGGGGTGCTGCCGATCCTGAGTGAGACTGCCGGGCATTATGGCCTGACCGCCGCGGACATGGCACGTGCCTCCATCACCGGGCAGCCGTTCCACATGCAGTCCCCGCTGGTCCCGGCGATCCTCCTGCTGGTCTCCCTGGCGAAGGTCGAACTGGGCGACCATCACAAGAAGGTGCTGTGGCGTTCCGCCGTCGTGTCCCTGGTGATGCTGCTGGTGGGTGTCCTGACGGGGGCCATCGGCATCGGCCACTGACCTGAGTCCGGACGCGGCCTGATTCCGGCACGCATCCGTCTCTCAACGCGGGGTCACTTGGGGCCGGATTTCCTGGTGAAATCCGGCCCCAAGTGACCCCGCGTTTGTTGTGCCGGGCGGTCCCGCGGTCACCGCCCCAGGATGAGGCCGACCATCGCCGGATCGAGGCGGCGGTCGGCGAAGAGGAGCCGCACCGCGCCCGGATCGGGATTGCCGACGTCGGGACCGCGGTATTCGAGCGTGAGACCGACTCTCTCCGCCACCCGGACGGAAGCCGTGTTGTGTTCCAGGATGGATGCGATGACCGGACGGTCGTCGTCGAGGGCACGTACAGCGTCGATGGCCAGGCGCGAGATCCGGGTGGCCAGCCCGCGACCCTGCGCGGCGGGCGCGAACCGGTAACCCAGATTCCAATGAGCATCATTCCGCAGGGAGCAACCGCAGTTCCCCAGAAGGCCACCCGTCTCGCGGTCCTGCACCAGCCACGGTCCCAGGCCGCTCTCTTCCCAGCAGCTGAGGAAGAATTCCACGAGAGCCTGTGTGGCTTCGGGCGAGGTGTGACGGCCCTGTGGAGCGTGCCGCCAGACCTCGGGGTCGCTGTAAATCTCGTGGAGGAGCGGAACATCCTCGGGAGTGGGGCGTCGGAGCACGGCGTCATCGATCAGCGGCAGCACGAGCCCATCGTAGCGATCGCCGCCAGGCCTTGGCCGGTCCCGTCCGGTCCCGTCCGCCGAGCTCGCTGATTCAGTGCGAACCCGCGCGGTCCTGGAGCGATTTCGCACGGAACTCGCGATTTCGGCAGGAGAACCGGGTGCAACTAGCGAGTTCGGCGGGTGTGTGGTGGGACGGGAGGCGGTGCGACAAATTGACATAAACTAAACGGGAAACCTTTCACCAATTGCAGGGGAGATCCATGGCTGCAATCAATCGTGACGACGTCGCGCATCTGGCGCGCCTCGCTCACATTGAGATGAGCAATGAGGAGCTTGACCGCATGGCCGGGGAACTGGCCGTGATCGTCGACTCCGTGAAGTCCGTCAGTGAGGCAGCCGGGGACGACGTTCCCGCCACGTCCCACCCGATCCCGCTGAGCAATGTGTTCCGCGAGGACGTCGTGGGTCATGTCCTCACCGCGGAGCAGGCTCTTTCCGGCGCACCTGACGCCGCAGAGAACCGCTTCAAGGTCCCTGCGATCCTGGATGAGGAGTAAGCCATGAGCCAGGAGATCATCCGTTCCTCCGCGGCCCAGCTGGCCGAGAAGCTGGCGGCCAAGGAACTGTCCGCCGTCGAGGTCACCCAGGCGCACCTGGACCGCATCGCCGAGGTCGACGGCGAGGTGAACGCCTTCCTGCATGTCAACACGCAGGAGGCGCTCGGCGTCGCTGCCGAGGTCGACGCTGCTCGCGCCGCCGGCGAGGAGCTGCACGCTCTGGCCGGTGTGCCGATCGCCGTCAAGGACCTCATCGTCACGGTCGGCCAGCCGACCACGGCCGGCTCAAAGATCCTCGAAGGCTGGAACAGCCCGTATGACGCCACCGTCATCAAGAAGCTGCGTGCCGCGAAGATGCCGATCCTCGGCAAGACCAACCTGGACGAATTCGCCATGGGCTCCTCCACGGAGCACTCGGCTTACGGGCCCACCCACAACCCATGGGATCTGGACCGCATCCCGGGCGGTTCCGGCGGTGGCTCGGCGGCTGCCGTCGCCGCCTTCGAGGCGCCCCTGGCCCTCGGCACCGACACCGGCGGTTCCATCCGCCAGCCTGCGTCCGTGACCGGTTCGGTGGGCGTGAAGCCCACCTATGGCGGGGTGTCCCGCTACGGCGCCATCGCAATGGCATCGTCCCTGGACCAGATCGGCCCCGTGTCCCGCACGGTGCTGGACTCCGCCTTGCTGCACGAGGTGATCGGCGGGCACGATCCGTTCGATTCCACCTCTTTGCAGGAATCGTGGGCGGGTCTCGCGGAGGCCGCTCGCAACGGTGATGCCAAGGGCCTGAAGGTCGGCATCATCAAGGAACTGCACGGCGAGGGTTACCAGGCGGGCGTCGAGAACCGTTTCAACGAGTCGCTGGAGCTGTTGAAGGCCGCGGGCGCCGAGATCGTCGAGGTCTCCTGCCCCAACTTCCAGTACGCCCTGGGCGCCTACTACCTGATCATGCCGTCCGAGGCCTCCTCCAACCTGGCCAAGTTCGACGGTGTGCGCTTCGGCCTGCGTGCCCTTCCGGAGGACGGGCCCATGACCATCGAACGCGTCATGGCCGCCACCCGCGCGGCGGGCTTCGGCGACGAGGTCAAGCGCCGCATCATCCTGGGCACCTACGCCCTCTCCGCGGGCTACTACGACGCCTACTACGGCTCGGCGCAGAAGGTGCGCACGCTCATCCAGCGTGACTTCGACGCCGCGTTCGCTCAGGCCGATGTGCTGATCTCCCCGACCGCGCCCACCACGGCGTTCAAGCTGGGGGAGAAGCTCGACGACCCGCTGGCCATGTACCTCAATGACGTGGCCACCATCCCTGCCAACATGGCCGGTGTTCCGGGAATCTCCATCCCCGGCGGCTTGGCGGATGAGGACGGGCTGCCGGTCGGCATCCAGTTCCTGGCCCCGGCCCGGCAGGATGCCCGCCTCTACCGCGCCGCGGGTGCGCTGGAGACGCTGTTGGAAGAGAAGTGGGGCGGCCCGCTGCTGGCGCAGGCCCCGGTACTGGGTTCGACGGCCCTGAATTCAACGGTTCCGGGAGGTGCCAAGTAATGTCCGCAGACGAGATCCTGGACTACGATTCCGCCTTCGAGAAGTACGAGCCCGTCCTCGGATTCGAGGTGCACGTCGAGCTGAACACCAAGACCAAGATGTTCTCCTCCGCACCGAATGAGTTCGGTGACGAGCCCAACACCAACGTCAACGAGGTGGACCTCGGGCTGCCCGGCGTCCTGCCCGTGGTGAACAAGGCCGCCATCGAGTCCTCCATCAAGATCGGCCTGGCGCTGAACTGCCAGATCGCCGAGTCCTGCCGCTTCGCCCGGAAGAACTACTTCTACCCGGACACCCCCAAGAACTTCCAGACCTCCCAGTACGATGAGCCGATCGCCTTCGACGGCTACCTCGACATCGAGCTGGAGGACGGCGAGGTGTTCCGCGTGGAGATCGAGCGTGCACATATGGAGGAGGACGCCGGCAAGCTCACCCACATGGGTGGTGCCGCGGGTCGCATCCAGGGTGCCGATTACTCCCTGGTGGACTACAACCGTTCCGGCGTGCCGCTCGTGGAGATCGTCACCAAGCCGATCGTCGGTGCCGGCAAGCGCGCTCCGGAGCTGGCCAAGGCCTATGTGGCCGCGGTCCGCGAGATCGTGAAGAACCTCGGCGTTTCCGACGCCAGGATGGAGCGCGGCAACGTCCGCTGTGACGCCAACGTATCCCTCAAGCCGATCGGCCAGGAGAAGTTCGGCACGCGCTCCGAGACGAAGAACGTGAACTCGCTGCGCGCCGTCGAGCACGCCGTGCGTTTCGAGATCCAGCGCCACGCCGCCGTCCTGGAGTCGGGCGAGAAGATCGTCCAGGAGACGCGCCACTGGCACGAGGACACGCGCACGACGACGTCGGGCCGGCCCAAGAGCGACGCGGACGACTACCGCTACTTCCCGGAGCCGGATCTGGTGCCCGTCGTCGCTTCTCGCGAGTGGGTGGAAGAACTGCGTGCCACGCTGCCCGAGCCGCCCGCCGAGCGCCGTAAGCGCCTCAAGACCGCCTGGGGTTACTCGGACCTGGAGTTCCGCGATGTCGTCAACGCAGGCGTCATGGACCAGATCGAGGAGACCGTCGCCGCCGGCCTGAAGCCCGCCGCCGCCCGTAAGTGGTGGATGGGCGAGGTGGTGGGCCGTGCCAAGGTCGCCGAGGTGGAGCCGGGTGAACTCGGCATCAGCCCCGCCGTGATCGCGGAGGTCAACGCTCTGGTGGAGGCCGGCAAGATCAACAACAAGATGGCCTCGCAGGTGCTCGATGGCGTCTTGGCCGCTGAAGGCACCCCGGAGGAGATCGTGGCGGCCCGTGGCCTTGCGGTCGTCTCCGATGACGGTCCTCTCCTCGAGGCGATCGACACGGCACTTGAGGCTCAGCCGGACGTCGCGGAGAAGATCCGTGGCGGCAAGGTGCAGGCGATCGGCGCGATCGTCGGCGGCGTCATGAAGGCCACCCGTGGCCAGGCCGACGCCGGCCGCGTCCGTGAGCTGATTCTGCAGAAGCTGGGTGTGGAGGGCTAGACCTCCGGATTCAGAAGCCGACAGCCGGTGTGCGGAGAGATCTCTCCCCACACCGGCTGTCGTCATTCCAGGGCTCTTCCCGCGGTCGGAGAGTGGTCAGCCGACTGTGCCGCGGGTGATCCGTACTCCGGTGCCGACCGGGGTGACGGTGGTTCCGCCTTGGCCGAGGCAGTCACCGTATTCCTTGACCCAGCTGACGGCGCCCGTGAGGCTGCCGGAGGACGGAGCCCCGAAGGTCACGTCGTACTTCTGTTGCTGGCTGCAGCTCGGCACGTCGTAGTACTCGATGAACCCCGATTGGCTCGGTTTGAGGTTCCCTGAACCGGCAGGCAGGGTGTAGCTGCCGATGTGGGTGCTGGTTCCCGTGACCGTGTCCACCGCGCTGCCGCTCCAGGTATTGGTGCCGGTCTGGCTCACGACCATGTTGTAGGTGTGGCCGTACACCGCATTGAATTCCAGTCCGCAGCTGACGCCCGGGCCGCCGTCGGCACCCGGAGTGCAGTTGCGGTCACTCGAGGTGGTGCCGGGGATGAATGAGGAGAATACTCCGCGGAGGCGACCGGATCCGTTGGCGTCCGGCCGCGGCTGAAGACCGGTGTAGCCGAGTTCGGTCTGGCCGGTGAAACCGAACTGCATGGCGAAGTAGGTGCCCGCCCGGCGCGCTGTGGCCGGGGCGACCGTGATGGGGAATGTGGTGGAGCTCAGCCCGCTGCTCGGCGCTCCGCTGACGGACCAGGACAGCAGCTCGTTGCCGCCGAAGGTCTGAGCATGAGCCGGGATGCCCGGCCCCCACGCCACGGCCGCGAGGCCGAGCGCGATCACTGCACTGAGACGTTTATGGATGGTGAACCGCATGTCTTCTCCTGTGTGCTCTGCGTGATGCGGATCGGTTCCGACCCGACGGAGGAATTATCGTCATGGCCTTCGCACGCTTGTCAATCGTTTAACAAAAAGGTCGCGACGGCATCCTGAGTGAACGCTGGCAACTTCATGTCCTTCAATGACGCACGGGTGGGTGTCGCAGGGGCTCGCGCGTAACATTGGAGCCAATACAGGCTTCGGCTTGCAATGTCTTGTGAAAAGGATTATGTGGTGGCTCTTGAAACCTTGCCCGTTCTCGATTTCTCCCGGCTGAGCGCGGGTCCGGAGGAAGCTGCCGGCTTCCGCGCCGATCTGCGGGACGCCATGCATGAGGTCGGCTTTCTCTACTTGTCCGGCCATGGAGTGCCGCAAGAGCTGACGGACGCGATCCTTGAGGTCTCCCGGCGCTTCTTCGAACTGCCGGAGGAGCAGAAGCTCGCCCTGGAGAACACTCACAGCCCGCAGTTCCGCGGATACACCCGGATGGGCGGCGAGCTGACCGCAGGCGAGGTCGACTGGCGCGAGCAGATCGACGTCGGGGCCGAACGGGAGTCTGTCCCGCGCGGTACCGGGGTGGCTGACTACTGGCGTCTGGAGGGCCCGAATCTCTGGCCCGAGGCTCTGCCGGAGATGCGCGAGGTCGTCACCGAATGGATGGAACGGCTGAGCGAGATCTCGATGGAACTCCTGCGAGCCCTGGCGGTTTCTCTGGGGGCGCCTGAGAACGCCTTCGACGCAGCATTCGGCGACAAGGCTTTCCCGGTGCTGAAGATCGTCCGCTATCCGGGGGAGTCGGACCCGGATCCCAAGCAGGGCGTGGGCCAGCATCGCGACGGCGGCGTCATCACGCTGCTCCTGGTCGAGCCGGGCAAGGGCGGTTTGCAAGTGGAGCACGACGGCGCGTGGATCGATGCGCCGCAGGTGCCGGGAGCGTTCGTGGTGAACATCGGGGAGATGCTTGAGCTGGCCACCAACGGCTATCTCAAAGCGACGCTGCACCGGGTCATCTCACCGTTGCGAGGCACGGACCGGATCTCGGTGCCGTTCTTCTACAACCCCGCCCTCGATGCGACGATGCCCCAGCTGGCGGTCAGCCCGGAATTCCAGGAGAAGGCCCGGGGCCTTTCGGTGGATCCGAACAACAGCCCGATCCTTGAGACCTACGGCGACAACGCGTTGCGCTACCGGCTGCGGGCTCATCCGAACGTGGTCGCGGCACAGCACCCGGATCTTCTCGCAGGCTGAGCGGCCCACCCTGGGATCACCAGCCGGAGCCGCGCGCGGCGGAGCGGAGCTGGGAGGCCAGTGCCCGGCCCGCTCCGAGGGGCCATTGGAACATGACGTAGTCCGAGGCGTCCTTGACGCCCAGCTGGCGGGTGGAATTGCCGCTGCGGACCCAGAATTCGTCGTTCTTGCCTTTGCCCGGCGCCAGGAATACAGGCCTGGGTGAACGTGGGCATGTCACCCGGCACACGAAGGTCCGTTCGCCGTCCACTTCGTACGGGGTGAAATCGACGCGAGCCAGGGCGGCGGCGGTCTGCCCGAGGACCGTCGAGAGAAAGTCTCGCAGCCACAGCTCGTAGCGGTCCGGATCGGCTTGTTTGATCAGGCTGAAGTCGCGTGCCAGCCCCACCACGTCCCCGTCGTCGTTGACCCCGATGAGGAGGACACCGCCGTCGGCGTTGAGGAAGCCGGCAACGGTCTTGGCGATGACCAGTTCGATCTTCTCGTCCCGGACTTTGCTGTGCAGGTTGTACCGGGCCGATGACTTGAACTCGACCCGCTGGCTCTCGCCCTGGCTGATCAGGGAGTCGACCTCTTCGACCGTCTTCGAGGGCTGGAAACGCTTGGCCACCAAGGCGAAGAGGGACAGGAGCAGCACGGTCAAGGCGATGGAGAGGAGCAGCACCTCGAGGCTCCACGGCTTGGAGCGGGGGAAGATCACCGTGCTGAGCAGCATTCCCAGTGACATGCCCGCCACGGAGAGGACCACGGTGCTGGGGGTGTTGATGGTCACCCAGTTCCGGGCGATGGATCGGGCGATCTGTCCGATGACGTACGCGACGAGAAGACCCAGAGGCAGAACCAGGGCGGCGGTCAGCATGGACTCGGAAAGCGGCTGGGGCATGAGAACGACCGTACCGCACCGGATCGGCATCCGATTTAATGAAGCCATGACTCATCGCTGGGAGACCGTTGCCCGTGTCCAATCGGAGGGTGATGCCCATCCCCAGGAGGACAGCTGCGGTTTCGGCGGCCCGGACGCTTGGATCATCGACGGCGCCACGGCTCTCCTGGAGCCACTCGATCTGCCCGCGGCGTCCGATCCGCAGTGGCTGGCTCAGGCCCTGTCGACCGCGCTGGCGAGAGTGGCCACCAGCGAAGTGTCCGGATCACTCGGCGCCCGGGAGCGGCTGGCTGCGGCGCTGCGGAGGATCGACGCCGTCGCGCAGCCTCTGGTGGGTGCCGAACGCATCCGGTTCCCGAGCGCGGCCGTCTCCTTGGTTCATCTGGACGGTGACGAGCTGGAGGTCGCCTCCCTGGCGGATTGCCGGGTTCTGATCCGCGACGCGGATGGTGTGACCACTGAGGTCCTGGCCGAGCTGGCGGACCGCAAGGTGAGTGCGGCCTGGGAGGGTCGGGAGGTCTCTCCGGAGGAGAAGCGGCAGGCGCAACGCCGGGACCGCGAGCTGCGGAACACCCCGGGGAACCTCTGGGTGGCACGACGCGAACCCGAGGCGGTGGCGGGGGCGCACCTGACCCGCGTGTCCCGACCCCGGCTCGTGGCGCTGCTGAGCGATGGGGCATGGCGTGCTGTTGATCTGGGCCTGGTGGCATCCGCCGAGGAGTTCCTGGACCGGGCATCGACGCCGCAGGGTGCGCTCGCACTGCTGACCGAGCTGCGTGACGAACAGGCCCGGATCGGCGAGACGGCCGACGACGCCACGATCCTCGTGCTGCGTCCCCTGACGGCGGGCTGAGCGCGGCGCGAAAGAGCACTTCGCGCCCGAATCCCGTGGTTTTTAGGTCGTCAGGTGTTACTTCGCGGGAAAAGAACTGAGAGGAAAGGCCCGGCGTAGACTGCCGACATGGACGCTGACGTCATCGTCGTGGGGCACGGACTCTCCGGGCTCGTCACGGCACGGGAACTCACCAAGGCCGGCAAGCGCGTGATCGTCGTGGACCAGCAAGGCCCTCAGGACCTCGGCGGGCAGGCCTGGTGGTCCTTCGGCGGACTGTTCCTGGTGGACAGTCCGGAGCAGCGCAGGCTGCGGGTCAAAGACTCCTTCGATCTCGCCTGGAGCGATTGGCAGGGCAGCGCCGGGTGGGACCGTCTGGACGGCCCAGGGGATCAGGATGCCTGGGCGCACCGCTGGGGCCGGGCCTATGTCGAGTTCGCCACCGGGGAGAAGCATGCCTGGCTGCGGGAGGCCGGGGTCGGGCTGACGCCGGTGGTCGGCTGGGCCGAGCGCGGTGACGGGCGCCTGGGCGGGCACGGCAACTCGGTGCCCCGCTTCCACATCGCCTGGGGGACCGGCACCGGCGTCGTCGCTCCCTTCGCGCGGGCTGCCCGGGCGGCCGCCGACGACGGCTTGCTCACCTTTCTGCACCGCCGGGCGGTGCGTGGCCTGCTGACTGAGGCCGGCGTCGTCGTCGGTGTGCATGGCGATGTTCTGGCCGACGACGTCGCGCCGCGTGGTGCCGCCACTGGCCACGAGGCGGTGGGAACCTTTGAACTGCGCGCCGAAGCGGTGGTGCTCGCCAGCGGGGGGATCGGTGGGAATCACGAGCTGGTCCGGCGGTTCTGGCCGGCGCGGCTGGGTGCCCCGCCGCGTGAGATGGTGACCGGAGTGCCGGCGTATGTGGACGGCAGCATGCTGGCGCCTGCCGAGGCGGCCGGTGCCCGTCTGGTGAACCGTGACCGCATGTGGCATTACACGGAAGGGGTGCGGAACTGGGACCCGGTCTGGCCCGGTCATGGCATCAGGATCCTGCCCGGCCCGTCCCCGCTGTGGCTTGATGCCCTCGGGCGCAGGCTCCCAGTACCCGGACTTCCCGGACATGACACCCTGGGAACGCTGAAACTGTTGCGGACCACGCCTGAGCTTGCGGAGTTCGACCACTCCTGGTTCGTGGTCAATCGCTCGATCCTGGCCAAGGAGTTCGCCTTGTCCGGTTCGGAGCAGAACCCCGACATCACCAACCGGGACAGGAGACTCCTCTTGAAGACGCGCCTCGGTGGCGGGATCCCCGGCCCGGTGCAGGCATTCGTGGACCATGGTGCGGACTTCGTCTCAGCGGATTCGGTGTCCGCCCTGGTCCGGGGCATGAACCGGGTGGCTCCTGAGGCCGTGTTGGAAGAGGGGACCGTCCTGGAGGCGATCCGGCAGCGCGACGCCGAGTTCCGCAACCCGTTCTCCAAGGACGCGCAGGCCCAGAGCGTCCACAATGCGCGACGGTACCTCGGTGACCGCCTGGTCCGTGTGGCGAAGCCGCGTCGCCTCCTCGACACGGCCGGTCATCCTGAGGACGGGCTCGTGGCGGTGAAACTGCACACCCTCACGCGCAAATCGCTGGGCGGGCTGCAGACGGACCTGGCATCGCGGGTCCTGGGCCTGGACGGCCATCCCGTCTCCGGCTTGTATGCGGTGGGGGAGGCGGCCGGCTTCGGCGGCGGTGGTGCCCATGGCTACAACGCCTTGGAGGGGACGTTCCTTGGAGGCTGCCTCTTCACCGGTCTGAGCGCCGGCCGGGATCTGGCCGCGCGGCTCTGACGACGGCGGCTCGTCAGCTCCTTGTGCCGCTTGCATGCTCAACTATTTGCGGGATGTTCGGTGCCGCATCCCGCCACAACTGAGCACGCAACAAGATGCTCTTGCGGATGAGACCCGCGTCACATACGATCTGTTAATCGATTAAGAATTTAATCGATTAACGATCGTCTAAGAGAGCGAAGGCTGCTGCCGCAGCCGTGGACTCATGAGGAGCCCCATGACACTCGCAGCCCAGCGGAAGGGACCGCCGAAGTCGTCGGACCCGCAGCGCGGAGCCAAGAAGCCATTCCGTGTCCGCTTGAAGCAGGACCGTCAGATGCTGCTGATGATGGTGCCCGGCATCGTCTTCCTGCTGCTGTTCTTCTACATTCCGATCCTCGGCAATGTGATCGCCTTCCAGGACTACCAGCCCTACCTCGGCATCCAGGACAGCGACTGGGTCGGCTGGCAGAACTTCATCGACCTGTTCAACAACCCGGACTTCCTCCACGCTCTCTGGAACACGCTCTACCTCGCCGCCTGGCAGTTGGTGTTCCTGTTCCCGGTGCCGCTGGTCCTGGCCTTGATCGTGGACTCCCTGATGAGCATGCGGGTGCGGCGGATCTTCCAGAGCATCGCGTACCTTCCGCACTTCCTCTCCTGGGTCCTGGTGATCGCGCTCTTCCAGCAGATGCTCGGCGGGGCCGGCTTCATCAACAACACCCTGCGCCAGTTCGGCCTCGACGCCATCCCTTTCATGACCAATCCCGAGTCCTTCCCGGTCCTGGTCGTGGTCCAGATGATCTGGAAGGACGCCGGCTGGGCCATGATCATCTTCCTGGCCGCTCTGGCCAGCATCGATGTCTCCCTCTACGAGGCGGCGGCCGCCGACGGCGCGGGACGCTGGCGCCGCATGTGGCATATCACGCTGCCGGGCCTGCGTCCCGTGATCGTCCTGCTGCTCATCCTCCGCATCGGCGACATCCTCACGGTCGGCTTCGAACAGTTCATCCTCCAGCGCGACGCCGTTGGCGCGGGTGCGGCCGAAGTCCTCGACACCTTCACCTACTACACCGGTGTGGTGGGTGGCGGCTGGAGTTCCGGTGCCGCCGCGGGCCTCGCCAAGGGCGTGGTCAGCCTCCTGCTCATCTGGGCCGCCAACTCCCTGGCTCACAAGTTCGGTGAAGATGGCATCTTCGCCAGGAAGGTCGGCTGATGACCACCCTCACCTCTCAGAACACAGAGACTCCCGACACCGGGATCCCTTCCGGCAGTCTCGCCGCCCGGCGGGCGGCACGCAGCAAGGCCGCACTCGTCCGCGACGGCAAGCGTCCCGCATGGAAGGAGCGGCCGTCGGCCCTGTATCAGACCGTGAAGGCGGTGGTGCTGGTCCTCTTCGCGGCGTCCATCCTGGTCCCGATCCTGCTGGTGGTCGCCACCTCCCTGGCCGACGATCAGCAGCTCGCCAAGGCCGGTGGCTTCGTCCTCTGGCCCGAACGGCCGACCCTGAAGGCCTATGAGACGATCTTCGCCGGTCCGATGGTGCTGAACTCCCTCGGTGTCAGTGCCTTCATCACCATCGTCGGAACACTGCTGGCGCTCTTCGTCACCATCACGATGGCCTACGCCACCAGCCGGCCCGTACTGCTGGGCCGTCCGGTGATCCTCGGCGTGCTGTTCACCCTGCTGTTCGCTCCGGGCCTGATCCCCAGCTTCCTCATGATCCGTCAGCTCGGTCTTCTGGACTCTCTGTGGTCGCTGATCCTGCCGGGCATTTTCGGGGCGTTCAACTTCGTGGTGATGCGCTCCTTCTTCATGAACATCCCGGCGGAGCTGATCGAAAGCGCCAGGATCGACGGCGCGAGCGACTGGCAGATCCTCTGGCGGATCGTCATGCCTCTCTCCAAGGCCGTGATCGCCGTGGTCGGCCTGTTCTACGCCGTCGGCTTCTGGAACTCCTTCTTCAATGCCTTGCTTTACATCAACGACCATTCCAAGTGGCCCATCCAGCTTCTGCTGCGCAACTTCGTCGTCCAAGGCTCCGGTGCGGCGGACAGCCTGGGCGTCTCCTCGGTGCCGCCCAGCCAGTCCATCCAGATGGCCGTCGTCGTGGTCGCCCTGGTGCCGATCCTGATGGTCTACCCGTTCCTCCAGAAGCACTTCACCAAGGGCGTCCTCACCGGCGCGGTGAAGGGCTGATCCTCCGTTCAGAAGTTTTCACTCACTACTCAGCTGTAGCAGTCAATGAAAGGCAACCCTATGAGCACACTCTCATCCTCCGGCGTCAGCCGCCGGGGCTTCCTGGGCCTGGCGGGCCTGGCGGTCGCGACAGTGGGCCTTTCGGCCTGTGGTGGCGGCGGGACCAGCGGGAGCGGCGGCGCTGCCGCCTCCGCGGACGTCAAGCTCCCCACCTACAAGGAGTTCACCGGGGTCACCGCCGACCTTGCCGGTGATGCCAAGGGCCTGCAGGCCGCGTTCTTCAAACTCCCCAAGTCCGTGGTGTCGGTGAAGGACAAGCCGCTCTCCGGCAAGGTCACCGGTCTGACCGAGACCTTCGAGACCATGAGCCCGGGCATGAAGGACAACGCCTTCTGGCAGCGTCTGAACCAGGCGCTGGGCGGTGAACTCAATCTCCAGATCGCCGAGGATATCGGCGACGGGTATCCGGCGAAGTTCGCCACCGTGCTGGCCAGCGACGATCTGCCGGACATGATGTGGGTCCCGCCGAACCAGGGCATCCCGAACATCGGCCCCATGCTGGAGGCCAAGTTCCAGGACCTGACCAAGTACCTGTCCGGGGACGCCGTCCTCGAGTACCCGAACCTTGCCGCCCTGAAGCCGGACTCCTGGAAGACGGCGGTGGTCAACGGCAAGATCTGGGGCGCACCCATCCCGAGCACCCCGTTCGGGCAGGTCATGACCGGCCGTCGCGACGTCTGGGAGAAGGTCGGCGGCCTGACCGCCGCCAATGCCGAGGAGTTCCTCTCCAAGGCCAAGGAGCTCACGCGCCCTGCCGACAAGCAGTACGCCCTGGAACCGGCCTACGTGAACATGCTCCACATGGTCACCGAGTGGTACGGCGCCCCCAACAGCTGGGCGGTGAACAAGGACCGCAGCCTCACCTACATCTTCGAGACGGACGAGTACGCCGCCGGAGTCGAGTTCATGACCAAGATGTTCGCAGCGGGGGTCTTCTACCCGGACACCAACGCTCCGGACATCCGCAACCGCGTAGCCAACGGCACCGTCGGGGCCCAGGTCGTGGTGGGTCCGCACGACCTCAAGGCCTATCGTGCCTTCAACAAGGATCAGAGCTTCGACATCCTGGTGCCGTTCAGCGCTGACGGCAAGGTCAAGCCCACCTATGACATGGGCTACGGCACCGTCGGTTTCACCCCGTTCAAGAAGGCCGATGAGGGCAAGATCCGTGAGCTTCTCGCCCTCATCAACTACCTCTCCGCGCCGTTCGGCACGGCGGAGTACATGCAGAAGAACTTCGGCACGGTCGGCGAGGACTACACCGTGGACGGCGAGGGCAACCCGGCGCTCACCCAGTCCGGGTCGAGCAACATCCCGGGCCTGGCTTCGGCGCTGAACATCATGTCCAGCCCGGAGAACGTGCTTTTCAACCCCGGTTTCGACCAGGACACGAAGTACATCTACGAGCAGGAGAAGAAACTGCTCGAACTGGCCTGGCGCAGCCCCGTCAACGGGACGTACTCGGACACCAACTCGAAGCTCGGCGCCAAGATCACCAAGCAGTTCCGCGACAAGGTGGTGGACATCATCACCGGCCGCGCCAAGATGGACGAACTCAAGGGCGCGGTCACCCGATGGAAGAACGACGGCGGTGACAAGATCCGCAGTGAGTACCAGTCGCAGCTGCCGTCCGACGTCCCGGTCTTCCGGAAGTAAGAACATGACGAGGCTCCGTGCTGTGGCTCCTGTGACTGGATATGACTAGAGTTGCCGCAGGTCCACAGCATGGAGCCAGCCACCACGATCGAGGCGTCCAGGGGAAGAGGTCAGGTCATGAGCGAACGATCAGTAAGCGAAACGTCAGCCAAGGGGTCCGTACAGGCGGCCGTCGTCCGGCCCACCATCCGGATGGTCGCCGAACGCGCGGGAGTCTCCACGGCCACCGTGTCCTACGTCCTGTCCGGGCGAGGGCCGGGAACCAAAGGCCCCGGTGTGAAGGCGGAAACCACCCGGAGGGTGCGGGAAGCCGCGGAGGAACTCGGGTACCGGCCCAACCAGGCCGCTCGCGCGGTCCGCACCGGCAAGACGCAGACCGTGCTGCTCTCCGTGACCATGCTTCAGGACCCCTGGAGCCTCGAGGTGGTGGAGGCGGTCAGCACCGCAGCGCGAAGCCACGATCTGACACCGCTCATCATGGCCGACGACGACTGGACGATTGCCCTGGAACGAACCCAGGCCGACGCCGTGTTCATCGACTCGGTCCGCCCGGAACAGCGTCCGGCGCTGACCAAACTCGCTCGCCGCGGTGTGCGCCTGGTGGTCTTCGACAGCACGGTGGAACCCGACGGCTTCGACGTCGTCCGCTCCGACGATCTGGGCGGCTGCCGCACCCTGGTGGATCACCTGATTGACGAATGGGACGACGTCGCACTGCTGGGTCCCGGAGCCACCGATCCGCGCCGCGGACGAGCCGGCGTGTTCCACGCGGCGCTTGCCGAACGCGGCAGGACGGCGGCAGGGAACAGGGTGGCCGACATCGTCGGCTCCCCGGGTTCCGCCTATGCCGGCGCCCTGCGTCTCCTCGATCAGGAGGACCGTCCCCGGGCCGTCTACGCGAGCAGCGACTACATCGCCATCAATGCGGTGCACGCGGCCCAGAGCCTCGGACTGGTGGTGGGCCGGGACGTGGCCATCGCCGGAGTGGGCAACACCCTGGCGGGGGAGCGGCTCCAGCCGTCGCTGACCAGCGTGGGCCCCCGTGAGCTCCTCGGCACGGTGGCTTCGATCATGGTGGACGTCGCCACGGGTGACAAGCCCGTCGGCGCTCTGCACGACTTCCCCTGGGAAGTCTGGGAGCGCGCCTCAACGCATGGCCCGGCCTGAGGGCCGGGCACCTCAACAGCGCCCCCGCTGATGGCGGGGCACACAGACACGAACAAAGGAATATGTCCCATGGATCTCTCCGTAGCCGTCGTCGGCTTCGGCCTGCGCTCCGGGTTGTGGCGTCACGCCCACAAGCCGGGTGAAGGATCGCGCGTCACCATCGTCTGCGACACGAGCGAGCGCGGCCGTGCCGACGCTGCCAAAGCGCTCCCGGACGCCACCATCACCGGTGAACTGGGGGATGTCCTGGCGTCCGGCGTCGACGCCGTGCTCGTCCTCACCCCGGACAACCAGCATGCCGCCGTCGCCGTTCAGACGCTGAAAGCGGGGATCGCGACCTTCTGCGAGAAGCCGCTGGACGTCACGCTGGAAGCCGCCGACTCGATTCTCAGCACTGCCCGTGAGAGCGGCACCAGGCTCTACGTCGGCCACAATATGCGCCACATGCCGGTGGTCACCCAGATGCGGGACCTCATCAAGCAGGGCCTGATCGGCGAGGTCAAGGCCGTGTGGTGCCGTCACTTCGTGGGCAATGGGGGTGACTACTACTTCAAGGACTGGCACGCCCAGCGCCGAAATGTGAACACCCTGCTGCTGCAGAAGGGTGCGCACGATCTGGACGTCATCCACTGGCTCGCCGGCGGCTACACCAAGCGGGTCTCCGCCGTCGGCGCCCTGGCGGTCTATGGCGAGGTGACCAGCCGCAGGGACAATTCGGATCGCCGGATGGGCGAATGGTTCTCGGTGGACAACTGGCCCCCGGCCTCCCAGACGGACCTGGCGGAGGAGATCGACGTCGAGGACATCTCCATGATGAACATGGTCCTGGACAATGGCGTGCTCGCGTCTTACGAGCAGTGCCACTTCACTCCCGACTACTGGCGGAACTACACGGTGATCGGCACCGAAGGACGCATGGAGAACTTCGGTGACGGGCCGGGCGAGACCATCAAGGTCTGGAACACCCGCTCAAGCTATGGCTTCGCCGAACCGGATCTGGAGGTCGAGATCCAGGACGGCGACGGCGGGCATGGCGGAGCCGATCCGTTGCTGATCGGGGAGTTCCTGCGTTTCGTGCGTGACGGGGGGCAGACCCAGACCTCCCCGGTCGCGGCACGCCAGGCGGTGGCTGCGGGCATCCTCGCAGCGGAGTCGCTGCGGGGCGACGGCTCGGCGCTCACGGTGCCCGAGCTGGACCCGGAGCTGGTCGCATACTTCGAGCGAGGCCAGAGCGCCTAACTCCCTCCTTTTCCTGGTGCTGCGTGCTCAGTTGTGGCGAGTGTTCGAGGAGAACATTCGCCACAACTGAGCACGCAACACCAAGGCGGGTGGACGCCTGGAACTACTCCTTCGCCCCGCCATCGGTGGTGTTCATGATGCGGCGCTGGAAGATGAAGAACAGCACGGCGACCGGGATGGTCATCAGAGTGGCCGCGGCCAGCTTGATGGGGAACTGCGAGCCGGCGCTGAGCGCTCCGGAGGCCAGCTGCGCCGTACCCTTGGTCAGGGTGAACAGATTGGGGTCCTGCGCCGCCACGATCATGTGGGGCAGCTCGTTCCAGGAAGCCTGGAACGAGAGGATCAGCAGGGTGATCACGGCGGAACGCGCCATGGGCAGGGAGATCTGCCAGAAACGCCGGACGACACCGGCCCCGTCGATCCTGGCCGCTTCGTCGATCGAGGGCGGCAGGCCGAGGAAGAAGTTGCGCATGATCATCACGCCGGCGGCGTCGGCCAACAGAGGAATGATCAGGCCCGCATAACTGTCGTACATGCCCAGTTCCTTCAACACCAGGAATTTGGGAATCAGCAGCACCACGGGAGGCACGGCGATCACGGCCACGAAGCCCGCGTAGACCAGGCCGCGGCCCTTCAGCGGAAGGCAGGCCAGGGCATAGCCGGCCAGGCAGTCGAAGAGCATCCGGCCCAGCGTCACCAGCACCGTGATCAGCACGGTGTTGCCCAGCCAGAGGGGCATGTCCGACTGGAAGAGCCGTTCGTAGGCCGCCGTCGTGAAGTTCTGGGGGATCAGCGACATGGGACTGTTGGCGGCCTCGGCGTCCGATTTGAACGAGTTCGCCAGAGAGAGCAGGAACGGGAAGATGTACAGCGCCGCCAGCAGACCGAGGGCCAGATAGGACGTTCCCCGGCCCCAACGCCGCCGGCCGCGGGGAGCGCCGGCGCGGTGCGCTGCGGGGGAGAGGGTCTCAGACATGCTTCTCCTTCCGCCGCCGGGGCTTGCGGTCACGGGTGACCAGGGCCTGCACCAGGGTGAATGCCACGATGATCGCGAAGAGCAGGAAGGCTATCGCAGCGCCCCGGCCCCAGGCGTTGTTGAGGAATGACTGGGAGTAGGAGAGGAAGGCGGGCGTCATGGTCGTCTTCCCCGGGCCGCCCTTGGACCCCACGTAGATCTGGTCGAAGACCTGCCAGGTGCCGATCAGGCCGAGGGTCACCACGGTGGCCGTGGTCTGCTTCAGCAGGGGAGCGGTGATGAACCGGAAGCGCTGCCATGCGCTGGCCCCGTCCATGGTCCCCGCCTCATCCACATCGCGGGCGATCTGCTGCAAGGCCGAAAGGTAGATCAGCATGAACGTCCCGGAGGTGGTGAAGACGGCCATGATGATGAACACCAGCATCGCCGGACTCGGGCCGGCCAGCCAGTCCGTCCAGTTCAGGCCCATGAAACGGCCTCCATCGCCGCCCTTGATCCCTAGGCCTTCCAGCCCGATCTGCAGGACCCCGCGTGTCTCGGTGAACCAGCCGATCCCCGAGGAGCCCATCCAGCCGAGCACGCTGTTCACCACTCCTGAAGTGGAGAACAGGAACAGGAAGATCACCGTGATCGCCACGGAGGACGTCACCGAAGGGAAGTAGAAGGAGGTGCGGAAGAAGCCGCGGCCCTTGAGCCAGGCCTGGTTGACCAGCACCGCCAGGACCATGGCCACCACCGTCTGGACCGGCACCACCAGCAGCACGTACCAGGCGTTGTTGCGCAAGGAACGGGCGAAGTCGGTCTGGGCCAGCCCCGGCTGTCCCAGCAGCGAGCGGTAGTTGGCGTCCCCGACGAAGCCGACCTTGGAGGAGAACGGGCTGCCGAGCCCATTCCAGTTGGAGACGGACACCCAGGCCGCCATGAGGATCGGCAGGACCAGGAAAAGGACGAGGACCAGGATGGCGGGCGCGGTGAACAACCAGGCCACGAGCCCGTCCCGGCCACGGATCCCCGGACCGCGGCGCGTTCGGCGGCCGGGCACAGAGGTGCTTCGCGTGGAGGACATGATCGGTCTTTCGGCTAGGGCGCCCGATCCCGTCTGCCCGGCCCCGGGAGTGCGGCACACGGGGACCGGGCGAGCGGGATCGGACGCCGGGAAGGCGTCAGCCCGGCTCAGGAGAGGCCGGGCAGGGCCTTCAGGTTGTTCTGGACGGAGGAGAGGATGGCCTTCGGATCACCGCTGGCCAGGGACTCCAGCTGGGAGTTGAAATCCTTGAGGATGTCGCTCAGGCCGCTCACGGAGGGGATGGACTTGGAGTCGTTCACTGCGTCCATGAAGGCGGCGTCCTGCGGGAACTGCTTCTTCCAGGTGTCCGTGAGGTCCTTCAGCGAGGGCATGACACCGAAGGCCTTCGCGAAGCCCATCTGCTGATCGGGCTGGGTGAGGAAGTCGATCAGGTCAAGTGCTCCGCCCTTGTTCTTGGACTGGGCCGCCATGCCCCAGCCACCGTCGTACTGGATGGTGGAGGCGCTCTTGGGGCCGGAGGGCAGCGGGATGACCTTGTATTTGATGCCGGGGTAGTTCTTGTCCATGGCGCCCGTGATCCAATTGCCCTCGATCGTCATGGCGGCTTTGCCGGTGCCGAAGGCCTCGCCGCCCCAGCCGGTGCCCAATTGTGCGGCGAACTTGTAGGAGCCCTCGTTCAGCAGCTTCTTGGCGAAGTCCAGGCCTGCTGCGTTGGCATCGCTGTCCGCCGCGGCTTTGCCCTGCTCGTCGGTGAGCCAGCCTCCGGCCTGTGCCATGAAGACGCCGAGGCGCTGGAATTCGGAGGAGGTGCTCAGCCCCACCTTCCCGCCGCTGGTCAGCTTCTTGGCCACGGCTTCGAGCTGGTCCCAGCTCTTGGGCTCATCGGCCTCGCCCAGGCCGGCGGCCTTCCAGAGATCCGTGTTGATGATCAGAGCCAGGGTGGAGAAGTCCTTCGGCGCGGCGTAGGCCTTGCCGTCCACCGTGAAGGCGGAGATCAGTGAGGGGTAGAAGGCGTCCTTGCTCTTCAGGGAGTCGACATACGGCTCGAGGGAGCCATTGCCGGCATACCCTGCCACGGAGTCGTTGGTCAGGTAGAACACGTCGGCAGGGCTGCCGCCGGAGAACCCCTGGGCCAGCTGCTGGTTGAGATCCGAGGCCACCACCACTTTGGCCATGGTGCCGGACTTCTTGCTCCACGCCTCCACGGCGGCCTTGACGGCGGTGGTCTCCGCGTCCCCGGATGAGCCGATCAGCACGGTCAGGTCCTGGTGGTTGTCCGAACCGAGTCCTCCTGACGAGGGAGAGGAGGAGGCGGAGCTGTCGGTGCCGCCGCTGCAGGCGGCCAGCCCGAACAGGGCTGTCATGGCCAGCCCGCTGAGGGCTGAGCGTCGTGTGATGTCCACTGGCTTTCCTTTGCTGCTCAAGGGTGGTGATTCAGTCGAGGGCCCGCGAACTGTCGCGGACCACGAGGGTGGGTTGCAGGACCGCGGGGGCGCCGGGCCCACCGCCGTCGAGCTGGGTGAAGACGGCGTCGAGCACCCGGCTCGCGCAGTCCTGGACGGGCTGGCTCACCGAGCTCAGTCCGATGGCGGCCGCCGTGGGGGAGTCGTCGAAGCCGACGACGGCGGCACCGGAGGCCTGGTACGCGCCGATGGCCAGCGAATCGGAGGCGCAGACGAAGGCGGTGGCGCCGCGCTCGCTCAGAGCACGGGCCGCACGGCCGCCTTCCAGGATGCCGTCGGAATCCCGGGTCACGAGGTTCTGGACGTCGGATGCTCCCAGACCGGTCGCGCTGAGCGTCTCCTGCCAGCCGCGTTGCCGGTCCGCGCCCGTGCCCGAGCCTTCGGGCCAGCCGATGAAGCCGATTCGCCGGTGCCCCAGCTCCAACAGATGACGGGTTGCTGCGGCGGTTCCGGCGGCTCCGTCGACGTCCACCCAGGGGTGTTGGACACCGGCCTCGGGCAGATCCCAGGGACGGCCGAACACGGCGTAGGGGATGCCACGCTCGGCAAGCCATTCGTAGCGGGAGTCGGAGGCATGGGTGCCGAAGAGCACGAAACCGTCGCTGGCGCCTTCCCGGGTGAGGCGTTCGAACTGGCGGCGTTCCGACGCGTCGGAGTCCGCGGTGTAGAGGGTGATCCGGTACTGATGTTCCTCGGCCTGCTGGGCGAGGGAGTGCAGGAAGCTGTCCAGCACGGCCCCGCCGATGCCATCCCGGACAGGTTCCAGGCGGAAACCCAGGGTGCGGGAGCGCGAGGTACGCATCTGGCGAGCGGCCGCGCTACGGACGTAGCCGGTGTCCCGGATGGCTGTGAGTACACGTTCCAGAGTTTCCGGCTGCAGCCGCTCGGGGTTGTTGAGCGCATTGGAGACGGTCTGCCGGGAGACACCCGCGTAGGCGGCGACGCTGGAGACGGTGGGACGTCCCGCCGGGATCGCATCCTTGCCCTGTGCCACGTGAGCCTCCTTGCTGTCGAATCTCAACGTCTCCTTTGAACGATCAAACAGGAGAAGTCGAGATGTGATTTGATTGATCAAATTGCGCGGTGAGACAAGAATTGTCCAGTGACGCCCACCCTGTCAAGACTGCCGAGAGGAACCGAGGACATGCCCGAGACCCTGCAGCCCTTCCTGTCCGGACTGGAGGCGGTGTTCAGTGCCCCCACCCAGGCCTGGTCCGATCCAGACGGCCAGATCGGCGCCCCGGACGACGAACGGCAGACCCGCGAAGGAACCATGGACGGTGTGCTGCACTCCGATGTCCGCGTGCTCAGCCGGGCACGGCTCACGGCTCGCGACGCCGTCCTGGAACCGGCCGGAAGCCACCGGCGTGCCGACGGAGCGTTCGTGTCCGTCGCTCTTCTGCGGAGTGCGGCTTTGGGCGATGGGACGGCCGACCCCGTGGTCCGGCTGCGTCGCATCCGGGCCGTCTCCGCAGGCAGGATGACGGAGGAGCTGGAGCTCAGCAGCGCCACCGCACAGCCCGTCACCGTGCGGCTGCGGCTTGAATTGGCGGCCGATCTCGCCACCATGGAGGAGATCAAAGCCGGACGACGACACCCGCCGCTTCCGGCCCGCGAGGGGGCGGCCCCGAACGTGCTGAGCTGGGGTGACGGCGTGGTGGAGGTCGGCGTTCAGGCTGCCGGCGCCGACGTCGACCTCTCCGACCCCGCGGCCCCCGCGCTGAGCTGGACGCTGAGTGCCCGGCACGGCCACCCCGCCGTCGTGCGATGGAGCCTCGACGCGGAGGACGCCCAGCAGGCGGTGAGCGGCGCCGAACGCCGGATCTCCTGGGCGAAGGCCGAGGAACGATTGTCCCGGACGGTCCCCGACCCGCGGCTCGGCCGGTACCTGCGCCGCTCCTTGGCAGACCTGGACGGGCTGCATCTGCAGCTTCCCGGACGGCCCGAATGTCACTTCCTGGCGGCCGGAGCGCCCTGGTTCTTCACGCTCTTCGGACGCGACTCGCTCTGGGCGGCACGCTTCCTACTGCCGGTGGACCACGAAGTCGCGCTGGGCACCCTCCGTACGCTCGCGGCCTTCCAGGGAACCCGCCAGGACCCCGCTTCCCAAGAGGAGCCGGGGAAGATCATGCATGAACTCCGCCGCGCCGGCCTGACGCTGCATGACGGTGCCGTGAGTCTGCCGCCGGTCTACTACGGGACGGTGGATGCGACGCCGCTGTGGATCTCCCTGCTGCACGACGCCTGGGAGGCCGGGGCGGACCAGGCGGGGATCCGGGAGCTGCTTCCGGCCGCCGTGGCGGCCGTGCGCTGGGTGGAGGCCGGGCTGGGCGACGGGTTCCTCAGCTATGAGGACACCACGGGTCACGGCCTGGCCAACCAGGGCTGGAAGGACTCCGGGGACTCCGTGCAATTCCGCGATGGCCGCCTGGCGGAAGCGCCCATCGCCCTCTCCGAGGTTCAGGCCTACGCCCATGAGGCGCTGCTGAAGGGCGCGACCCTCCTGGAGGCCTTCCCGGAGGAAGAACTGGTGAGCGGGGAGGAGGCAGGGCGCTGGCGGGAGAATGCGCGTGCCCTCGCCCGGCGGTTCCGGGAGGCCTTCTGGCTGGAGGACGAACGCGGCCCCTACGTGGCCATCGCTCTGGATGCTGCGGGGAATCCGGTGGACAGCGTGACATCGAACATGGGGCACCTGCTGGGCACCGGGCTGCTGGGCCGGGAGGAGGAGCGGGCCGTGGCCCGACGCCTGGTGCACCCGGGAATGGACTCCGGTTTCGGGCTGCGGACGCTTGCGGTGGAGAGCGCCGGCTACTGGCCGCTGAAGTACCACGGCGGGAGCGTCTGGGCTCATGACACCGCGATCGCGATCCGAGGTCTGCTGTTGGCCGGTCGGCGTGAGGAAGCCCGGACGCTGGCTGAGGGGCTGCTGCGGGCGGCCGAGTCCTTCGACTACCGGATGCCGGAATTGCACTCCGGGGTGGGCCTGGATGAGTCCGATCGTGCGCTTCCGTACCCCGCGGCGTGCCGGCCGCAGGCGTGGTCGGCGGCCTCCGCCGTCGTCGTTGCGGAAGCTTTGGCCTCGGAGCTATCCCGGGACTAGTCGACCAGCGCGGCCATGACATCCTGGAACGCCTCGGCGACCCGGCGCACGCTGCGTCGTTCGAGCGCTTCGGGGCGTGCGAGGAGGTCGATGCAGCGGCGCGTGTCGAAGCCCGCCAGGGGGCGGAGGACGACGCCGTCGGGCAGTTGCTGGCTGAGGGCGGCCCGCGAGGTGTAGCGGGGGAGAAGGCCGAGCACCCCGCCGCCCGCGACGAGGGCGGCGACGGTCGAGTAATCATTGATGCGGTGCACGATTCGCAGGGGGGTGCTGGCGAGAGCCGCGACGGCGGTGAGGACGTCGTCCGGGGAGTAACCCGGCCGGCTGGTCACCCAGGGTTCTGTGGCGACGTCGGCGGCCGTCAGTTCCCGCTGCCCGGCCAGAGGGTGGCCGGATGGAAGTGCGACATCCAAGGGTTCCCTGGTCAGCTCGATGACGGCGACCCGGTCTTTCGGCCAGGGTGGGCTGTGCTCCATGCGATGGGCAAGGACCAGGTCATGGCGCGCGGTCAGCGCCGGGAAATCCTGTTGCGCAACGTCCTCGTCGGTGAACTGGACCATCGGCTGGCCCGGTCCGGACAATGCGCGGCTGAGCGGGGCGAACAACGCCTGCCCGGCGGAGTGGAATCCGCTGACCGTCACAGCGGCGTCGGGGGCGTCCTGAAACGCGTCGATCGACGCACGGGCCTGTGCCATGGCGGCGACGACGGCGGCACCCGCGTCCGCGAGCACCTCACCGGCCTCTGTCAGGACGAGATTGCGGCCGTCCTTGCGGGTCAGGGGCACTCGGACACTGCGCTGCAGCAGGGTGAGCTGCTGGGACACGGCCGAGGGCGTGACCATCATGGCCTCTGCGACGGCCTTGACGCTGCCGAGTTCGCCGAGTTCGCGCAGGACTTCGAGCTGACGGATATCCATCGGCTCATCCTAAATCGTTCCGGGTTTCGATGAAGTATTCCTGAAGCGTGGACGGGTTCGGCATCGTGATTGAGCCTGGGTTTCACCGGCGCCGAGTCCGCTACTGGTGCCGGGCCCGTCTTCCCGCCGAGTCCGCTACTGCCGGGTCCAGGGGTAGCCGAGTCCGCTATTGGGGGGGGGGGGGGGGGGGCCCCCGGGGGGGGGGGGCCCCCCCCCCCGCCCCCGGGGGGGGGGGGGGCCGCCGGGGGGGGGGGGCGGGCGGGCGCTCTTTCGGGGGGTGCGTGGGGGGGGCCTTTCTTTCCCACCCCCCCGCGCCCGGGGGGGGGGGGGGGGCCGCCCCCCCCCCCCGGGGGGCCCCCCCCCCCCCCCCCCAATAGCGGACTCGGCCCGGTGCAGAACCTTGGATAGCGGACTCGGCGCCGGTGATGGGAGGGCGCCGGCGATGGGAGGGCGGGGGTGCGGGGAGGGCCCGGACGCGCCGGGGCCTGCCCCGCACCTCGTCTCAGAGGCCGTTGCGGACCACGACGCCCTGCGCGACGACGGCTCGGACTTTCTCCAGGGCCGTGCCATCGCTCAGGGGATCGGCATCCACGACGACGGCGTCGGCGAACCCGCCGGGGACGAAGCGCCCGGCCTTGCCCTCGAATCCGAGCAGTCGCGCGGAGTACGTGGTCGCCGCACGCAGGGACTCGAGTGCGGAGAGCCCTGCCTCGTGAAGGCGCCTGACCTCGCGGCCCAGCGGGACGACGTCCGTTCCGAAGGAGTCGGTGCCCGCCACGATCGTCACCCCGGCTTCGTGGGCGGCACGCACCGCGGCCTGGTGGACGGGCGTGTATTCCTTGCCCCGGGCGGCAAGGATCGGGTTGCTGTCGGAAGCCATGCTGTCCACGGCCTCCAGGGTCGGGGTGAAGTAGGTTCCCCGCCGGGACATCTCCGCGATGGTCCGTTCCGTGACGAAGACGCCGTGCTCGATGCTGCGCACCCCGGCCCGGACGGCCCCGTCGATGCCCTCCGCACTGTAGGCGTGGCACAGAACCCCTGCGCCACGCGCGGCCTTGACGATCGAGCCGATCTGTTCCCGGCCGTAGACCAGTTCGCGCGGATCCTGTTCCGGGATCCCGGCCCGCGGGTTCGCCCGGGTCTTGATGACCTTGGCGCCACGGGCCAGGTTGATCCGTGTGAAGTAAGCCAGGTCCTGGGGGTCCCGGATGCCGTTCCTGAGCGAGGCCAGGGGAGCGAGGTCCGGATCGGCGAGGATCGAGTCGCCCTGATCCGGTGAGATGAAGAGTCCCGCCGCCCGCATCCGCGGCGACAGTCCAGGTGCCCAGTCCGGGAGTGCTGCCAGGGTGATGTCCTGGTAGAAGGTGCTGGTCCCGCTCCGCATGCTGGTGGTGCCGTTCTGCAGGTGCAGCCGGACGTCCTCCAGCCCGTTGGCGTGCACATGCGCATCCACCAGGCCAGGCACCACCCAGCGGCCGTGCGCGTTCAGCACCGTGGCGCGCTTTGCGACCGCGGCTACCGCCCTGCGGGTGGTATCCCGGCTTCCGACGGCGGTGACACTGCCGCCGTCGAGCACCAGGACGCCGTCCTCCAGGGCGTGGCCCGTGAGCGGATCGACGATGGTGCCGCCTTCAATGATGACCGCGCCCGCGGTCCGGCGCCTTCCGGGATAGGACGGAACGGCGCTTGCTTCTGAAGCCTGGGCTCCTGGTGCCAGTGCCAGCTGGGAAGCGACGGTCGCGGCGGAGATGCCGGCCAGGGCTGCGGCTCCTGCGAGGATGCCTCGTCGGGGGAGCCCGGACGGAAGTGCCGGTCCGCTGTCGTGGTCATGGGTGCACATGGTCTCTCCTGTGTGGCTGGGGAATTCGGGGAAATGAAGACACCATATTTGGGATACCAAATGAGAATCAAGTCACGCGGCAATGTGACGCGTCTCGCTCTAATGATGAAGCGATCCTTAATTGTTGAGTGAGACACTTGAGCTTGTTCTAAGCCTTCAGAGGGCATGTAATGGGACTCATGAAGGCTCTCTACAAGTCCGGCGCGCAGCCCGGCTTCGAACTGGTGGATCGTCCCGAACCCGGCACCGGCGCCGGCGACGTGAAGATCCGCGTCCACACCACCGGCATCTGCGGCACCGATCTGCACATCCAGTCCTGGGACGCCTGGGCGGCCAGCACGATCAACGCGCCCCTGATCGCCGGACACGAGTTCTACGGTGAGGTCGTGGAGGTCGGCGAAGACGTGCGCGACGTCAAGGTCGGAGACCGGATTTCCGGCGAAGGCCACGTGGTCTGCGGCATCTGCCGTAACTGTCGCGCCGGCCGCCGCCAGATGTGCATCCACACCTCCAGCGTGGGTGTACAGCGCGACGGCGCCTTCGCCGAGTACGTGGTGATCCCGGAGGAGAACGTCTGGGTCCATCAGGACCCCAGTGTGACCGCCGAACTCGGCGCCGTCTTCGACCCCTTCGGCAACGCCGTGCACACCGCGCTCAGCTTCCCCTTGGTGGGAGAGGACGTCCTCATCACCGGCGCCGGCCCCATTGGTCTGATGGCCATCTCGGTGGCCCGCCATGCGGGTGCTCGCAAGATCGCCATCACCGATGTCTCGGAGAGCCGTCTGCAACTGGCCCGTGACATGGGCGTCGATCTCGCCGTCGACGTCTCCAAGATGCGCATCCGCGACGCGCAGCGTGAGCTCGGCATGCGGGAGGGCTTCGACATCGGCCTGGAGATGTCCGGCCACCCCACGGCCCTGCCGGAGATGATCGAGAACATGAACCACGGCGGGCGCATCGCCATGCTCGGCCTGCCCAGCCAGTCCATCGACATCGACTGGGGCAAAGTGGTCACCCACATGCTGACCCTCAAGGGCATCTACGGCCGGGAGATGTTCGAGACCTGGTACGCCATGAGCGCCATGCTCTCCTCCAACCCCACGCTGCACCGCAACATCTCCGCCGTCATCACCGACGTGCTGCCCGCCACCGACTGGGAGAAGGGCTTCGAAGCCGCCCGTGGTGGACACGGCGGCAAGGTCGTGCTCGACTGGCGGAACATCTGACCGCCGGCTTCTTCGCGGACGACGACGGCGGCGCGGCTGAGCGCGCCGTCGTCGGCCGTCGACTCGATCCTCCTGCCTGACGAAAGGACCACTATGTACGGTCTCATCAAGGACCAGCTCGCCACCGAACTCGACGAGATCCGCGGCGCCGGGCTCTTCAAGGAAGAGCGCAACATCACCTCGGCACAGTCCAACCGCATCACCGCGGGCCCTCTGGGAGCGCCCGTGCGCGAGGTCCTGAACTTCTGCGCCAACAACTATCTGGGCCTGGCCGATCACCCGGAGATCATCGCGGCCGCCAAAGACGCCATGGACAGCCACGGCTTCGGCATGGCGAGCGTCCGGTTCATCTGTGGCACGCAGGACCTGCACCTCGAGCTGGAACGCAAGGTCTCCGCGTTTCTCGGCACCGAGGACACGATCCTCTTCTCCAGCTGCTTCGACGCCAACGGTGGTGTGTTCGAGTCCCTCTTCGGCCCCGAGGATGCGATCGTCTCGGACGCCCTGAACCACGCCTCGATCATCGACGGCATCCGGCTTTCCAAGGCCCGCCGCTTCCGCTATGCGAACCAGGACATGACGGATCTGGAAGCCAAGCTCCGCGAGGCGACCACCGCCACGGACTCCCAGGCCGCCGCCCGCCGCGTGGTCGTTGTGACCGACGGCGTGTTCTCCATGGACGGATACCTTGCACCGCTGCGCGAGATCTGCGATCTGGCGGACAAGTACGGCGCGCTGGTGATGGTGGACGATTCGCACGCGGTCGGTTTCATGGGCGCCACCGGCGCAGGCACTCCGGAGCATGCCGGTGTGAGTGACCGCGTGGACATCTACACCGGAACCTTCGGCAAGGCCCTCGGCGGAGCGTCCGGCGGCTACGTCTCGGGCCGCTCCGAGATCGTGGCCATGCTGCGGCAGAAGGCCCGGCCGTACCTCTTCTCCAACTCTCTCGCCCCGGCCATCGTCGCCGCGACCCTCAAGGCGCTGGAGTTGGTCCAGGACTCCGCGGAGCTGCGGGAGCGCCTCTTCGAGAATGCGGCGTTGTTCCGCCGCCGGATGACGGAGGAGGGTTTCGAGCTGCTGGACGGTGAGCACGCGATCATCCCAGTGATGTTCCACGACGCGGTGCTGGCTGCCAAGGTCGCCGCGTCGATGCTGGAGCACGGTGTCTTCGTGACCGCGTTCAGCTTCCCCGTGGTGCCTCGCGGCGCGGCCCGCATCCGGGTCCAGCTTTCCGCCCGGCACACCCCGGAGGACGTGGAGGCCTGCGTTCAGGCGTTCGTCGCCGCCCGCGCCGAGTCCGCCTGAGGCCTGGCCAGGATCGACTGCTCCGTAAGTGTCGTTTTGAGGGGTCAGAACGACACCTACGGAGCAGTCGATGGTTAAGGGCCGCGTTAGGTCCGGGATCCCGGACACGGCTCGGCACGGAGGTGGAGCGGTGGACACGGCTTCACCGGAAGAATGGGAAGCATGAGCCTCCTGATCACCAACATCGCCGAACTCATGACCCAGGACGCCGAGCGCCGGGTCCTGAAGGACGCCGCCGTCGTCATCGAGGGCGAGCGCATCTCCTGGATCGGACAGGCCTCTGAGGCCCCCGCCGCGGACACCGTTCACGATGCCCAGGGACGCGCTCTGCTCCCTGGCTGGGTCGACTCCCACACCCACCTGGTCTTCGCCGGGGACCGGACCGCCGAGTTCGAAGCCCGCATGGCAGGGGAGAGCTACAGCGCCGGCGGCATCGGCGTCACCATGAACGCCACCCGGGCCGCTTCGGATGAGGAGCTCCTCGAGCTTGCCCGGGCCCGCCGTGCCGAGGCCCTGCAAGGCGGCACCACCTATCTGGAGGCCAAGACCGGCTACGGCCTGTCCACCGAGCACGAGGAAGCGCTCGCCCGCGTGACCGCGCAGGTGGCCGACGAAGTCACCTTCCTCGGCGCGCATCTGGTCCCGAAGGGCACTGAACCGGAAGCCTATGTGAACGAGGTGGTCGGGCCGATGCTGGCCGCCGTCGCGCCGTACGCGCAATGGGCCGA
This sequence comes from Arthrobacter sp. NPDC090010, assembly GCF_044748305.1. Taxonomy (NCBI): domain Bacteria; kingdom Bacillati; phylum Actinomycetota; class Actinomycetes; order Micrococcales; family Micrococcaceae; genus Arthrobacter; species Arthrobacter sp. NPDC090010. The sequence continues at coordinate 27,931 of NZ_JBIVFT010000004.1, read as the reverse complement.
TGTCTTCTGCGAGCGCGGCGCCTTCGACGAGGCTCAGTCCCGCCGCGTGCTGGAGGCCTGTGCCGCGGCCGGGCTCAAACTGCGCGTGCACGGCAACCAGCTGGGCCCGGGCGCCGGCGTGCGCCTCGCCGTCGAGCTCGGCGCCGCGAGCGTCGACCACGTGAACTACCTTGAGGACGCCGATGTGCTGGCGCTCGCGGAGAGCTGGGATGCGTACGACGGCGGCCGCGGCCCCCGTGGCACCGTCGCCACCTGTCTGCCCGCCTGCGATCTCTCGACGCGCGAACCGCTCGCGCCGGGCCGTCGCCTGCTCGACGCCGGGGTCCAGGTGGCCATCGCCTCGAACCTGAACCCAGGCACCAGCTACACGAGCGCCATGAACTACTGCGTCACAACGGCCGTGCTCCAGATGGGTCTGAGTGTGCACGAGGCCGTGCGCGCCGCGACCTTCGGCGGCGCTCTCGCCCTGCACCGTGAGGTGGGTGAGGATGTGGATGGCCGCCGCGCGGTCGGTTCCATCGCCGTCGGGCACCGTGCCGATCTACACCTGCTCAACGCCCCGAGCGCCACCCACCTGGCCTACCGCCCGGGCATGCCCCTGACCCACGCCGTCTGGCAAGCCGGCGTGAAGGTGGTCTGAGCCGCCCACCCTCCCCGCGAAGTAACAGCTGACGCCCCAAAAACCAGGTTTTTGGGGCGTCAGCTGTTACTTCGCGGGGGGTCAGCAGCTGAAGCGCGCCCCACCCCAATCGGCGTGGTCGTTACCGTTGCCGTCGGCCGTGGGATCTGCCACGAGTTCGACGTACTGCGCTCCGCTCAGATCCACATCCAGGTGAACGGTGGCCGAATCCGGACGCATGACCGGGGTGCTCACCTTGCTCTGGCCGTCGGCCACCACGCTGAAGATCACCGAGCCACGGCTCTTCTGCACGTCGTCGATGCCGACATCCGCTGTGAAACGGGTGCACTGGCCACCGAGGAAGTACTTGATGGTGGACGGTGCGTGCGAACCCAGGCCTTTGGGGTAGACGACGCCGTTGAGCGTGATCGGCGTGCCGTCGCCCGCGCCCTGCTCGCCATTGGACAGATCCTTCTCCACCGGTCCCCAGCCGTTGCTCGCGCTCACCCAGTCGTGGCCACTCGCGTAGACGTCACCCTGTGGGGGCTTGGGCAGCGTTTTGACGCCGACGTCGGCGCTCGCCGCCCGTGCACCCACCGGGTCCACAGTGGTCCGGTAGCCTCCGGTGACGCCGATCGTGTAACTCCCGTCGGCGTCGAGCGGGGCCGTGACCGACCAGGTGGTGGTGAGCTTGCCACCGGCAGCGACGGTGGCGGCCGTGGCGGGGGTCTTGGCCTCCGCGGTCCAGCCGGCCGGCAGTTTCAGTGACACGGTCACATCACTGATCGCTGCGGGCTCGTTGTTGTTCAGCACCGTGGTGAACTCGCTGGGCTTCCCCTGCTGGAACACGTCGCCGCCGAGCTTGCCCGAGACGGTCGCGCAGGCCGGGACGTCCTGAGCCGGTCCGAGGTCCTCGATCCGGAAGTCGTCCAGCACGAAGTCGGCGCCGTCGGCGGAACCGGTGCGATTCAGACCCGTGAAGTAACTGCCGCATGAGCCCGTGGCGAAGTCCTGGCTGAATCGGGTGGTGCTGGTCCTGGACGGCAGCGGCACGCTGTTCGAGGTGACGGGTGAGGCGGCATCGTAGCCCCAGACCCAGGCGTATTCGCCGGCCTTGGAGTTCTGGTAGTCGAAGGAGACCCGGTAGTTATGGCCGGGACTCAGTTTCACCGTGGAGTCGCTCGTGCGGTACACCAGCCCGCTGTTCTCCTCGTGGGCCACCAGGGAGAAATCACCGTTCAGGGTCTTGTCCACCACATTCTGGTACCAGCCCTTCTGAGTGTAGGGAGCGTTGCGGATGCTCAGGTGCGTGCGAGGGTCATTGGCACCGCCCGCAGCACCTTTGACGAACGGTCCCCAGCCCTGGTCCACGTGTTCGAAGTCCTCGCTGACCAGTGCCTTCCCGTTCACGACGTCTGCCGGGACGGCAGCGGTGCGGACGACCCGGAAGTCGTCCACCCGGATCTTCGCATCCCCGGCTCCGGCACTGAGGCGGACCGTGGGACGAACCCCTGCAGGAACGTCCACGGGAACGGAGACACGCTGGAAGTAGCTGTCCCGCTTCTCGTCTGCGCCCACATAGTTGCGGGCCGTGGAGCGTTCGATCACGTAGTCACGGACGGTCCCGTTGCCGAGATCCACGGACAGCTTCGCCGGGCGCTGCTTGCCTGGTTCGACCTCCACCCAGGCACTGACGGAATAGCTGCCGGGCTCCAGCGAGCCGAGACGCTGAGAGATCGAAGACGTGCCGCTGCCGAGTTCGGCGTAGCGGCGTCCCTTGGCATCGCGGATCTGCTGGACGGCCCCCTGGGGGTGCCAGGCGGTGAGATCAGAGCCGTTGAAGCCGGGATCCGTGAACGGGGTGCCGGTGCCGAAGGATGCCGTGGCGGGCAGCGAGGTGGCCTTGCCGCGGGGCACCAGGACATAGGGCTGTCCGGCGTCGGCGCTGAGGGTCACCGAACCGTTGACCACGGGGACCGTGGCGACGCGGGTGCGCCCGTTGTCGCCGAGCTTGTAGACCGTCAGCTCCTTGGCATTCGCGAAGCCCTTTCCGAGCTGCCACGTGCTGCTGCCACCGGCCGGGTTGTAGTGGTAGAGCTTGTCATCGTGGCCATTGGCCTTCGAGGACCAGGGCAGCAGGTAGCTGCCGCCGTTCAGGACGGTGACGCCGCCGGCCATGATCTTGCGGGTGTCCGCGCTGCTGCCGGTGACGGTCACGCCGTCGCTGAGGTCGATGGCCTCGGGGGTCCAGCGCATGATCTCGTGGTGCTGCAGGAACTTGGTGGGCAGATCGGCCTCCCAGATGTTCTTGCTGAAGGCGTTGTAGTCGTTCTGACCGGTCCATCCCTCGAACTCCACGATGTGGCTTCCGCCCAGCCGGACATCCGGATTCCAGACATCGGCCTGGCTGTTGTTGACGAAGCGCAGCACCTGGGAGTTGATGCCCTTGTTATCGGTGCCGCCGTAGTTCTCGTCATTGGCCCAGTGGGACCAGGTGTTGTTCCGGTTCAGGGAGTATGCCCATTCCGAACCCACACGGAAGCCGTTCTTGACCAGCTCGTCCTGGATCTTCTGCGCCACCCAGCCATAGGAGTAGTAGACGTCGACGTAGACGAAATCGAGGTTCTTGTCCGTGGCCTTGCGGAGTTCCTTGATCCTGGCGGCCAGTTTGCCGCTGTTGATGTCGGCCCGCTGGTCGATCCCGTACGACTGGTCGAGCCAGTTCCATCCCTTGCTCTTGCCTGCGGTGAGCAGCTCGTCGGTGAAGGACTTCGCCTCGGGATAGATCTCTGTGGCGTTGACATGGACCCCGAGACGGGCGTTCCACTTCGCCCCTTCCGAGGCCAGGGTGTTGAGGTCTTTCAGGCCTCCGGCGCGCTGGTTGAAATTGTCCCCGTAGTCGGTGTTCGCGGAGTCGTGTCCTTCGGAGGTGTAGCCCTTGAGCATGGCCACCTGACCTAGGCCATCGGTGGCCAGGGAGATGCGCTTGACGTCGTCCAAGGTGCGCAGGAACGGGTGCGTGGCCTGGGAGGCGAAGTTGAACGGGATGTGCGTGATCACATTGTCGGCTGTCTGCTCGCCCTTGTTGGGCCGCACGGCGATGGACCGCAGGGCGACGGCGGCATCCTGCCAGTCGACTTTGGCGTCAGCGTTCGCGTCGGCGGTGATGGCGACCTTGGCCCAGGGCAGCTCCTCCGTGGTGCTGGAGCCCTGAGCCCGGTAGAGCCAGGATCCGCTGGTGATGGAGGCGCGACGGCTTCCGTCCGCGGCGGCCGTGACCTGGCTGAGGAAGCGGTTGCCATCCAGATTCGCGGGACCGGAGGAAGCGTCGTAGAGCGAATTGCTCTCCACGGCCGCCGCCAGGGAGTCGGTGGTGGCGAGCGCGTAGGCCGAACCCTTCGGGGCGGCGTCCACCGGGGTGGTGGAGGTGATGGGTGTGAAGCTGTCGCCGTTGCCGTTCCGGTTGGTGGACAGCCTGGTGGTGATCAATTGCGCGCCCGGTTCGGCGGACGTGACGCTGACCAGGCTCAGCCCCGGGATCTCCAGGCTTGCGACCCGGTTGGCGGCTGTGTCCCGGATGGCCGTGACACGGAAGCTCAGCTGATTCTTCTGGACGCTGAGAACCGCGTCGAGGGAGACCCCGGGAAGCGCTGTGGGGCGGAGAGTGTAGGTGATGCTGGAACCGTTGATCTTCCTGGAACTGACGATGACGGCCTGCTGGGTCCCGTTGATCTTGAGACTGCTGACGGCCTGATCGTTTCCTGCCAGCCGGGCTCCGGTGGCCCGGTCGAGATAGGACACGACACGGGGGAAGTCCTTGGCGACGGTGACCGCCAGGGCCCCGCTGACCAGGACTTCCTCGCCTGGCTTGGGGACTGGTGGCCGGGTGGTGGTGGGCTGGACCGCGGCGATGTCCGACGTCGGTGTGGAACCCCAGGCGGGCACGGTGCCCACCATTCCGGCAAGGGGGAGTGCGAGTGCCCCTGCCATGCCTAGGGCAACCCCGCGTCGCGTGGGTGCGTGAATCCTCAAAGGATGCTCCTCTCTGAGCGAAAAAGTGCGGTAATGATTACTATTGTTCAAAGTGGCGTGGATCACAAGGAGAATCCGATCCTTTTTGATCGAAGTGACGCTTCGCGCTCAGAAGTGGGCATGCCGACAGGCGGGCGGGCTGAGCGCCGAACCGCGCGTGAAGGACTCCCGGCGAGAGGTGTCCAGGGGTGGCGACGCCCCGCCGTCAAGCCGATCCGGGTGTTCGCGAGCGTCCGGACCGCGAAAACGGGGCTGCGGATGTAGACGTTTCGCCGGGGATGCAGTAGCGTAAAACTGATTGATTTGGTCCGAGTCCAAGCATGTTTGATCACGAGTTTCGTGATTACCGCTCAGCCCCGGGATCGAATACTCAGACGACACGCACTAACAAGGAGTCACACGATGACGGAGTCCGTTCTCGGCGCCTACATGGACGAGGAACTCAGCTCTCAGCCCCAGGTCTGGGCGCAGGCGCAGGCGCAGAGCCGCGAGGAGGAGCTTCTTCCCGCCAAGGGGCAGAAGATCGCCGTCATCGGCTGTGGAACGTCCTGGTTCATGGCGCAGAGTTATGCGACCGCCCGCGAAGCGGCGGGCCATGGAGTGACGGATGCCTTCGCGGCCTCGGAGTCCTTCCTGGCGCACAACAGCCCGGAACGGGGGTACGACGCGGTCATCGCCATCACCCGCTCCGGCACCACCACGGAGGTGCTGGACGTTCTGACCCAGCTCAAGGGCAAGGTCAGGACCATCGCTTTGATCGGCGACATCAACTCCCCGATCGTGGAGCTGGCGGACGTCGTCATCGGCCTGCCCTATGCCGATGAGCGTTCCGTCGTGCAGACCCGCTTCGCCACCACGGCCCTGGTCTATCTCCTCAGCAGCCTCGGCGAGAGTTTCGATCTCGCGATCGAACAGGCCAAGACGGCCGTCAGCGAGCCTGTGGATCAGGAACTGCTGGACGCCGAGCAGTTCACCTTCCTCGGCCGCGGCTGGACCGTCGGCCTGGCTCACGAAGCGGGCCTGAAGATGAGGGAAGCGGTCCAGGGCTGGACGGAGTCGTACCCTGCGATGGAGTACCGTCACGGCCCCATCTCCATCGCTGCTCCCAACCGGGTCACCTGGCTGTTCGGTGAGGAGCCCGAGGGGCTCTCCGGCGATGTCGCCAAGACCGGAGCCCGTTACATCAATTCCGGGCTGCACCCGCTGGCGGACCTTGCCCGTGTTCACCGGGTCACCCTGGAACGGGCCCGCGTCCGCGGCCTGAATCCGGATCTTCCGCGCAACCTGACCCGATCGGTCATCCTCGACGAGGCCTGAAACCTCATCGCGTCCGGTCTCCGCCGGACGCGATGATCTCCGGCGAGATGCCGGCGCAGAACATGGCACGGACAGAACAGGACAGCATGGCACTGGGATTCGCGGACGCGGGAGTACTCGCCTTCGACGTGGGCGGAACGGACATGAAGTCCGGGGTGGTCACGGCGGACGGTTCGGTGCTGGGTCTGAAACGGCATAAAACCCCTCTGGACCCGGCTCGACCCGGCGAGGCCATCCTCGAGCGGATCGCCGAACTCTTCGCGGAGTACAGCCGGCAGTATCCGGCGGGAACTTTCGAAGCCGTCGGGATCACGGTGCCCGGGCTGGTGGACGAGGCCAACGGCATCGGAATTTACTCGGCCAACCTCGGTTGGAGGGACTTCCCCTTCCGCGAGCGGGCCGAACAGCTCCTGGGCCTTCCGGTCGCCTTCGGCCATGACGTCGCCAGCGCCGGTGCCGCGGAGATGGAACTCGGCGCCGCTCAGGAGTTTCAGGACGCCATGATCATGGTGGTCGGCACCGGGATCGCGGCCGCCATCTTCACCTCGGGACAGGCGGTGAGCGCGGGAGGGTTCGCCGGGGAGATCGGCCATGCCATGGTGCCGGACCCGGACGGGAGCGGTGCCGTGATCCTCGAATCGGTGGGCAGCGCCGGGGCCATCGCCAAGCGGTACCGGCGACACACGGGGACCGAGGTGGATGGCGCGCGCGAGGTGCTGGAACGTGCGCTCACCGGCGAACCGGAAGCGCTGAAAATCTGGAATCAGGCGGTGGAGGCGCTCGCCTTCAGCATCTGCCAGTGCGTCTCGATCCTCGGCACCGAGGCCGTGGTGATCGGCGGAGGACTCTCCGCAGCGGGCGAGGCCCTGCTGGATCCCCTGCGTCACGCCGTCGACGACGCGCTGGACTTTCAGCGCAGGCCCGTCATCCGTGCGGCCAGCCTGGGACAGGACGCCGGAATGCTCGGCTCCGCCCTCCGGGCGAGGGCGAGGCTACTGGAAGCGAGGCTTCCATGACGGCACCGGAGCCGGTCGAGAGGGAGAGCCTCCCCGTGGGGAGGCCAGGCAGAGTCCTCACCGTGACACCGAACCCGGCCATTGACACCAGCTACTTCCTGCCGAAGATCGAACACGGTGCAAGCCATCGGGTCCAGGCGCCGGTGATCCGGGCCGGAGGCAAGGGTCTCAACGTCTCCAGGGTCGCCCACCAGCAGGGGTACGCGACGCTCGCCGTGGCGCCGGTGGGCGGGGCTGCGGGCGAAGCGTTCCGTGCAGAGCTGAAGAGCAGCGGAGTCCCGTACGCTCTGGTTCCCGTGGCCGCTGAAACCCGGCGCAGCATGGCCTTCGTCGAAGAAGAACTGGGCGACACCACCATCTTCAACGAGGGCGGCCAGCCGCTCGACGCCGGTGAATGGCAGCGGCTCGCAGCCGCCGTCGTCGACGGCCTTCAGGACGCGGCTGTCCTGGTCGGTTCCGGCAGTCTGCCGCCGGGAGCGCCCGCCGACTTCTATCCGGCGCTCGTGACGCTGGCGCATCAGCACGGGGTGCCCGCCATCATCGACACCTCTGGACCGGCGATCCTCGCCGCCGCTCGCGCAGGAGCGGACCTGCTGAAGCCGAACCATCACGAACTCCTGGAGGCTTTCGGCGGAAACGACACGGGTGCCGCGGCGCGCAAACTCCTGGAGCTCGGCGCCCGCATGGTGGTCGTCAGCTCCGGAAGCGAGGGCATGCGACTCTACTCAGCCGGGCATCCCGGGAGCAGCTGGTCCGCGCGGCTCCCCGAAGCATTGTGGGGCAACCCGACCGGTGCCGGTGACGCCGGCGTCTCCGCGCTGGCCACGTGTCTGGCCGAAGGGATCGAGGATCCTGAACAGCTGCTGAGGCGTGCCGCGTCCTGGTCTGCCGCCGCCGTTCTGATGCCCGCCGCCGGCGAGATCTCACCGAGCCACACCGAAATCGAACAACGCCTGATCGTCACCCTGGAGGAAACCGCATGAGCCTGGTCAGCACTCGAAGCATCATGGAGCGCGCCGTCGGGCGGGGCAGCGGACAGGGCGCTTTCAACGTGATCCATCTGGAGACCGCGGAAGGACTGATCGCGGGGGCTGAGATGGCCGGACTGCCGTTGATCCTGCAGATCTCGGAGAACTGCGCCACGTATCACGGCGGACTTGAACCTCTGGCCCTGGCCTCCCTCTCCGCCGCGCGTGCGGCGGGCGTGGACATCGCGCTGCACCTCGATCATGCCGAGAGCGAGGACTTGGCCCGCCAGGCGGTGGACCTCGGCTTCGGCTCGATCATGTACGACGGCGCGCACCTCGAGTATGAGGAGAACGTCGCCTCGACAGCCCGGGTCCGGGAGTACGCACACGCCGCGGGCGTCTACGTCGAGGCGGAGCTCGGCAAAGTGGGCGGCAAGGACGGGGCGCATGCACCGGGAGTGTTGACCGATCCTCAGGAGGCGCGGGACTTCGTCGCCGCCACCGGGGTGGACGCACTCGCCGTCGCCGTCGGTTCCTCGCATGCCATGACCAGCAGGGATGCCCGGCTGAATCTGGAGCGGATCGCCGAGCTGCACGCTGCATTGGAGGTTCCGCTCGTGCTGCACGGCTCGTCCGGGGTTTCAGACGAGAACATCCAGGCGGCGATCCGGGCCGGTATGACCAAGATCAACGTCTCGACGCACCTTAATGGTTTCTTCACCCGGGCCGTGCGCGAGTACCTTGGATCACATCCGGATATCGTGGATTCCCGGAAGTACCTGGGGGCGGGTCGAGCTGCACTGATTCCTGAGGTGGCCCGACTCCTGACTCTCTTCGACACTGCGGAGCGTGCTTGATGAACCGGACAGACCGTCTGACAGCCATTCTCGACCTTCTGGCCGAACACGGCCAGATCGAGGTGGAGGACATAGTCACCCAGCTCGGCGTCTCGCCTGCCACCGCGCGGCGCGACCTCGATTCGCTGGCCAAACAGCGTCTTCTCAGCCGTACCCGGGGCGGTGCCACCACGGGAGCCGTCTCCTACGATCTGCCGGGCCGGTACAACCGTGACGACAATGCCGAAGCCAAACAGCAGATCGCGCTGGCGGCCTCGGCACTCGTCCAGCCCTACATGGTGGTCGGCCTCGGCGGTGGGACCACCAGTACGGCCCTCGCTCAGGTCCTCGCCACCCGGGACGATCTGAACGCGCCGTCGAACCGTCCCACGCTCACCGTGGTCACCAACGCCATCAACATCGCCACGCAGCTGGCGGTGCGCCCGAACATCAAGATCATGGTGACCGGCGGGATCCTGAATCCGCGGTCCTACGAACTGGTGGGCCCGTTCACGGACACCATCATGCAGAAGGTGGCCCTGGACATCGCATTCATCGGCGTCAACGGGGTGGACCCGGTGCTCGGTCCCACCATCAACGACGAAGGTGAAGCGCAGGTCAACTCGCTCATGGCCAAACGTGCCCTGGAGGCCTACATCCTGGCCGACTCGTCCAAGGTCGGCAAGCGGGCCTTCGCCACCATGCATGGTTTCCAGATGCGTAATCTGATCACGGACGAGGGCATCGCGCCCAAGGATCTCAAGGCGTTCCAGGACCGCGGGACTCAGGTGCTCGTGGCCCAGGCGGGCTCCGTGGAGCAGGCCGCTGCCGTGGAGCCGGTCGACGCACTGCTGGGGGACTGACCCGCCCAGTTCGCCGAGTCCGCTACCGAGGGCGCGAGTCCGCTACCCGGGACAGCGGATTCACGCCCTCGGTAGCGGACTCGGCTGGCTGTCCGGACCGGTTCTTTGCAACGAGCAGCGGTTCTGGCGATGGAACGACGGCGACGATCTACAGACCCAGTGCCCGGCTGGCGCGTGTAGCCGCCTGCCGGACCAACGGCACAAGGCGTGTGATGTCCTCCGGAGCGAGGCGTTGCGTCGGCGCCCCGATGCCGATCACGGCGGCAAGTTCACCCTCATGATCGAAGACCGGCGCGCTCACTGACCCGGCCCCATCGTCCCGCTCGTCGAGCGCCACGGCGTATCCGTCTTGTTTCGCCTTCGCCACCTGGGAGTCCAGCATGTCGACGTCCGTGGGCGTGGACGTCGTGTAGGGGTGCAGACCTGCCGCCAGGGCGTCGGCCCGGGCGCCCTGATCGAAGGCGAGAAAGATCTTCCCGGGAGCGCCGGCGTGCAGTGGCATCACCATGCCCACGCGGAAGAGCCGCACGACGACGTGCCTGCTCTGAGCGACCCCGACCACCGTGCGGAGGCCGCGGTCCCGGACGTAGAGGCAGGCGGTCTCTCCGCTCTCCTCGCTGAGACTCACCAGTGCCGGGCGGGTTTGCGTCACCAGGTCCAGACCCAGGGTGCCCGGTGCGGCCCACCGGACGAAAGCCAGGCCGATCCGATGTTTGTCGCCCGTTCGGTCCAGGAAACCTTCCCTGACGAGGTTGTGAACGAGCCGTTGGCACGTGCTGCTCTGGACGCCTGACATTCTCGCGATCTCGCTGAGCGTCAGTTCCGGTCTCTCGACGGAAAAGCATCCCAGAATGCTTTTGATCTTGCCGAGGACGAGCAGCGGCGGGGTGCCACCGGGTCGCTCAGTCATAGTGCTCCTTCGAGATCGGCCCCATGGAATCCGCCGGGGTCGAGGGGATTGACGCATGCCGGCGATCAGTATATAAAACTCACATTATGATTTTGACAATCACAATGTGAGTTTCACTGTCGACCGCAAAGACGCGAGAAGACCACCTCGAAGGAGCCCCGATGCCAGATCTCGCCGCAATGTGTTCCGTCCCCTCCGCCCGTGCTGCGGACCTGTCCAGGATCGGACTGATCGTGCCCAGCTCGAATACGACGATGGAGACCGAACTCCCGGAACTCTTCAGGCGTCAGAGCGAAGCGACCGGTCATCGGTTCACCTTCCATTCCGCCCGGGCGGTGATGAAGACCGTCAACCAGGCTGAACTTGCGGCCATGGTGGACAAGGCGCACGACTGCGCCGTTGCCGTCTCCGATGCTGCGGTGGACGTGATCGGCTACGCCTGTCTGGTTGCGGTGATGGCTCAGGGGCGGGGTGCTCATGCGGAATCCGAACGGGTGATTTCGGAGGCCGCCGCCGGCAACGGGCACCCGGCGGAGGTGGTGAGCAGTGCGGGCGCCCTGGTTCGTACCCTCCGGAGGCTCGGAGCACGGCGAATCGCCATGGTGACGCCGTACATGCAGCCGTTGACGGATCTGGTCCGCGCCTATATCGAGGCGGAAGGCATTGAGGTGATGGACGCCGTCGCCCTGGAGGTCGCGGACAATCTGGAAGTGGGCCGACTGGACCCGGCTGCTCTGCCCGGGATCGTGAGCAGGCTCCGGCACGAGGGGGCCGACGCGCTGGTCCTGTCCGCCTGCGTGCAGATGCCGTCGTTGGCTGCGGTGCAGCCGATCGAGGATGCCTTGGGGTTGCCTGTGATCACGGCGGCAACCGCCACGGCTCACGAAATTCTCCTCGCGCTCGGACAGACACCGCAGATCACCGGTGCGGGCCGGCTTCTGTCGGGGACGACGGCATGATCACGGTCTGTGCGTTCGGGATCTTGATACTGGCCTTCGCGATCGGGTCGCTGACGAGTATCAATGCCGGTCTTGTCGCCATTGTCGCGACGTTTGCCGTCGGCCTCACGGTGTCTGAGCTGAACGGCAAGCAATTGTTCGCGCTCTTCCCCGCTGAGTTGTTCTTCACGCTCGTCGGGACGACGCTGCTGTTCGGGATCGTCCGTGCCACTCAGACCATCGATCTGCTGGCTCAAGGGGCCGAACGGCTTGCCCGCGGCCGTCGGGGGCTTGTGCCGGTGCTGATGTTCCTGCTCACAGCGGCATTGGCTTCGTTCGGTGCCTTCACGCCGGCAGCCGTGGCGATCGTGGCGCCGGTCGCGCTTCCGTTGGCCCGCCGATTCAGGGTCCATCCATTGGCGATGGGCCTGGTCATCGTGGAGGGAGCCAACGCAGGAGCTTTCTCGCCGGTCAACCCGTTCGGCGTGGTGGCCAACCGCATGCTGGCCGACGCCGGTGCCGCGGGGGCGAGCCTGCAGCTGTACCTTCAGTGTCTTGCCGCGAATGCCGTGCTCGGTCTGGCCGGCTACCTCGTCGTGCAGTGGTGGGCACGACGTCGGGGGAGGATCGAGGATCCCGCCCTCAGTGAGACGGACGAGGTGAAGACGGTCGGGTTCAGCCCCATGAGGATCCTGTCCTTGACGGGGATCCTCGCTCTGTTGATCCTGACGCTCGGTTTCGGGCTCAATGTGGCCGTGGCCTCGCTGGGCATCTCCTTGGTGCTCATCGTGGTGAAGCCTTCGGTCCAGAAGCAGGCGCTTGCGGAGCTGCCTTGGTCGGCGATCCTTCTGGTGTCCGGAATCGTCATGTACGTCGGCCTGCTTGAGGCGATGGGAGCGGTCGGAAAACTGGAAGAACTCGTGGCCGGGGCAGAGCAGGGGTCGGTAGCCGCCTTGCTGACGAGCTACATCGTCGCAGTGGTCTCGGCCTTCGCCTCGACGACCGGCACCTTGAGCGCAATCAGTCCGTTGGTCGCATCGATTCTCGCCGGTGGCTCCTTGTCTGCTCTCGGAGTGGTCACGGCGATCTCGATCTCCTCGTCGGTCGTCGACGTGAGCCCCATGTCGACGACCGGAGCGCTCCTCATGGCCAGCGCCAAACAACAAGACGAGCGCTTGTTCTTCCGCATGCTGCTCGCTTGGGCCCTCGTCATGGTTCTGATCGTCCCCGTGCTCGGCTGGGTCGTTTTCGTCCTGATGGGTTGAGCGGCCCGGCCCGAGGCACTGCCGGGGGGAGTAGCGTCGAGGGTCCGATCGCGTCTGGGAGGCGCCGTTCAGAAGCGCAGCTGAGGTGCGTCCAGAACGGTCGCCGTCTCGCGGCAGTCGGTCCATTGGCTGAACGGTGTGTCCAGGCGGTACTTGCCATCGCCCTGGCGCATGAGGGTCCGGATCTCCGCGTTACCGGGGTTGTTGAGGGATTCGAAGTACTCCACCGACCAGTGGAACCAGCGCATGCAGAACAGGCGCATGGTCAGGCCGTGCGTCACCAGCAGGGTGTTGGGTGCGTAGCTGGGCTTGGACCAATGGCGGTACAGCGTCTCCATGAAACTGGAGATGCGGTCGTAGACGTCCGAGCCTGATTCCCCCTCCCGGAAACGGTAGAAGAAATGACCGTAGGCATTGCGCAGTTCCTTCTGATCCGCGATGTCCCCGGCGATCTGGAAATTGGCCCAGTCCTGTTCCCGCAGGCGAGGCTCTTCGATGACCCGCTCGGTGAGGTCGCCCAGAGCCAGCGCCTCCAGCGTCTGGTATGCGCGGAGGTACGGGGAGACGTAGACGCAGACCTGCTGGCCGTCCAGCTGACGCCGGATGCGTTCGCCGGCCTCCCGGGCCTGGGCGAAACCCTGTTCGGTGAGCGGGATGCGGTAGTCCGGCACACGGTTGTAGATGCCGGTGTCCACATTGGCCGCCGATTGGCCGTGCCTGATCATGATGATTTGCTGCGGCGCGCTCATGGGTACAGCCTAGGTCCCCGGCCCGCCGCGGCGCGCGGGACACAGGTGCCGAAACTACAGTGGTGACATGGCCCGCCTGAAGTCGCTCACGCCGTCGTCGTCCCTTGACGTGGAACCGCTCGCTCTTGGGGCTCAGCGCAAGCGGCTCGGCTGGGAGATCGGCCTCCTGTTCGCCCTCTCGCTGGGGCAGTCGGCGGTGTACTCGGTGGTGCAGCTCGCCGACAAACTCAGCCGTGGCCCGCTCGTGTCCGCGACCTCGACGCTCAACGCCCCGCAGAGCACGCGCGAAGTGTTCGATCTGATCTATCAGCTGCTCGACATCGTGTTCTCCCTGGTCCCGGTCTTGCTTGGTTTCTACCTGCTCATGACCTTCCTGCCGTGGGCCGGCGCGGCGCGGCTGCGTCCCTGGCGGGGCATGGGCCTCGACTGGCGACGCCCGGTGCGCGACGGAGGTGCTGGACTTGCGCTTGCGGTGGGGATCGGTGCGGGGACGCTTGGTCTCTATGCGGTGGGCCGTGCTTTGGGGATCACGACGGCGATCATTCCGGCGGCGCTCGACGCCTACTGGTGGACGGTTCCCGTGCTCGTGCTCTCCGGCATCCGTCACGGAATCCTGGAGGAGACCCTGGTGGTGGGCTACTTGTTCCGCAGGCTGGGCCAGCTGGGGGTCCGGCCGGGATGGATCCTGCTCATCAGTGCGGTGCTGCGGGGCAGTTACCACCTGTACCAGGGGTTCGGGCCGTTCCTGGGAAACGTGGTCATGGGGCTGGTGTTCGGCTGGGTGTACTTGCGCTGGGGCCGGGTGATGCCGCTGGTCATCGCCCACGCGCTCCTGGATGTCGGAGCCTTCGTGGGCTATGACCTGCTGGGGAAGGCCACAGGCCTCGGCTAGCCCGCGGCGACGACGTCCCGGTCACCTTCTCAGAAGGCGCCGGTCACCTTTTCAGGAGGCGTCGGACGAAGGCGATGACCTCCTGGGGGTGGGACTCGGCCATGAAGTGCCCCGCCGTGACGGGAGTGAATTCGAAGTCCGGGGCCCAGACCCGCCAGAGTGCTTCGGGGTCGAAGCCGAGCTGTCCGCCCCAGTCCTGGGCGATCGAGGCGACCGGCATGGCCAGCGTCCGGCCCGAGGAGCGGTCCACGCGGTCATGTTCGAGGTCGATGCCGGCCGATGCCCGGTAGTCGGCCACGATCGACGGGACCGCGTTCCGGGAGGCATCCAGATAGGCCTCTCGGATCTCGGGCGACATGGCGGCTTCATCGGCTCCCCACGCCGAGAGGAATGAGCCGAAGAACTCATCCGCCGTGGCCGTGATCATCCGTTCCGGCAGACCGGCCGGCTGGGCCATCAGGTAGAGATGCCAGGCGACGGCCGCGTCGACGCCGTGCAGCACCTCCCACATGTCGAGGGTGGGAAGTACGTCGAGGATGCCCAGGTGAGTGACGGTGTCCGGGTGGTCGAGCCCGGCACGGACGGCGACAAGGGCCCCGCGGTCGTGGCCGATCAGGGCGAAGCGTTCGTGCCCCAGGGCTTTGGCCACGGCGACGACGTCGGACGCCATGGTGCGTTTGGAATAGGTTTCGGCCGCTGCTGCGGGGGGTTTGCCGCTGTCCCCATATCCGCGCAGATCGGGGACGATTACGGTGTGGGCGGTGGCGAGTCCGGCGGCGACGTGACGCCACATCAGATGGGTCTGCGGGAAGCCGTGCAGCAGGACGACCGGTGAGCCGGAACCTCCGACGGCCGCCTTGATTCCGATGCCTTCGTGCCCGGGGATTGTCGCGTACCGGAAACCGGGAATGACGGGTGACACTTCTGACTCCTCAGTGGATGCGGCCGGAGAAGATCCCGGCGTAGTGGGTGGGGGTTGCGGCGGTGCGGAGCGCGGGAAGCAGAACCGAGTCCACCAGTTGTTCCCGGTACCCCTCGTCGTAGGGGAGGGCGTTGAGCGCGCGGGTGACCATCGTGGCCCCGACGACTTCGTCGTAGGCGAACGAGCCGGCGTCGCGGGGGAGTTCCCCGCGTTCCGCCGCATGCCGGAGGACCTCGGCGGGCAGTCGGGCGCCGCTCGGGCCGGTGGAGACTTCGAGATGTTCGCAGAGTTCCGGATCCGACAGTCCCGCCTGCAGGAGCGTCGACACCAACGCGGTATCGCTCGAGGCGAGGGTCTCCGCGAGAATTCCCAGCAGCTCCAGCAGATCACCGCGGAGCGATCCGGTGTCGATGGTCCGGCCGTTTCCCGTTGCGGGCATGGCGCGGATCGCTGCGACCACCATGTCGCGTTTGGTGCTCCAGCGCCGGTACAGCGTGGGCTTCGACGCCCCCGCGCGGCGGGCCACGAGCTCGAAGGTGAGCCCCTCATAGCCGACGTCGGCGAGGAGTTCCGTCACGACGGCCAGAATCGCCGCCTCGCGGTGAGGATCGCGGGGCCGACCCGGAGGGCGGGACTCTTCTTTTAGATACGACACGGAAAGTATCGTAATCGGAACGATCTGGTGCGACAAGCTCTCGGAAGCGGCCGGCGGCGCCTTCGGGGGCGGAGGAGCGCCCCCGGCATAATGGGGGGATGGTCATGCTCACACCCGCACATGAGCTCGATGAACTGGACCGGCGCATCGTCACCGCACTTCAGGTCAATGGGCGCGCTTCGTGGCGTCGGATCGCGGAGGTCCTGGGTGAGCCGTTCCGCACCGTGACCCGCCGGGGGATCGCCCTGCTGGACTCCGGCGCCGTTCGCATCGCGGGGCTGGTCTCCGTGGCGGCCACGCATCTGGTGGAGGTTCAGTGCGCACCGGCCTGCCTCGTTGAGATCGCGGGAACGCTCGCCGACGGGCCGGATGTGACCTTCCTGTATGCGCTGACCGGCCCGACGCGCATCATCATGGAGGTCCAGGAGAGCCCCGGACGCTTGTCGGCCCTGGTGCTGGACGAGCTTCCGGCCGTGGAGGGGGTCACCCAGGTGGACGCCTCTCCGGTGCTGGAGTACTTCCGCACCGTCGCCGACTGGCATCCCGGCCTCATCGCCCAGCCGGAGATCGAAGCCCTGCTGGATACGCGCCCGCCCCCGAGCAGAGGCCCGATCGCCGCAGCCCTTGATGAGACGGACCAGATTCTCGTCAGTCTCCTGGTGGCCGATGGCCGGGTGCCCACCTCGGAGTTGTGCGAAGCGGTCGGCCTGTCCGCTCCGGCCGTCCGTCGGCGCATGACGGCGCTTCTGGAGGAAGGCAAGCTCAGTGTGCGGGCGATCGTGGAGCCGGCGGACATCGGGCTCCCCATCGAAGCGGTCATCTGGATCCGCACGGCCCCCAATGATGTGGCCGCCGTCGGGCGCCTGGTTTCGGCCGAGCCGGGCGTGCGTTACGCCGCCATGACCATGGGTGAGTTCCAGCTCATGGTGAATGTGACGCTCTCCGGCCTCCCGGAGCTCCGGGCCTTCATCACCGAGTCCGAGTGGGCCTCGCGTGCTCATGCGATGCGCACTTCGGTCGTGGTCCGTGCCTATAAGCGAGGCGGCGTGCGCGCCAGGGCCTGACGCTCTTCTCGCAGTTCAGCGCGGCTTTTCTGCCGCATCCCCGGTGTGATGAGAGCCGGCCCCTCGAGGGGCCGGCTCTCATCGTCCATGCCCGGATGGTCCTCTCCGTGCGATGCCCGGGCGCTCCGCTGCGGACTCTCGGCGATGAATTGTCTGAGGCAAGCCTCTGGTCAAAAGTGATCTACACCACTAGTGTGGTCCACATCGCTCTTGAGTTCGCGATTATGTGGCTCAAAATAAAACTATTCCAAAGGTAAGTGACTCATGACGAACGAGTTGGTGTACACCGGTGCTGTGGAGCTTGCCACCATGATCCGCAGCGGAGAGGTCTCCGCCGTCGAGGTGCTTGAAGCTCACCTCGAGCAGATCCGGGCAGCCAACCCGCTGGTGAACGCCGTGGTGACCCTCGATGAAGAGGGCGCACGTGCCGCCGCCGTGGATGCCGACCGCAGACAGTCCGCAGGCGAGGCACTCGGCCCCCTGCATGGCCTGCCGATCAGCTTCAAGGACACCGCGTCCACCGCCGGTCTGCGAACCACCTTCGGTCACCCGCGGACCCGGGACTTCGTCCCCGAAACCAACGATCTGCACGTCCAGCGGATCCTGGACGCCGGCGCCATCCGCTTGGGCAAGACGAACGTGCCCGAGTACGCCGCCGGGTCCCACACCTTCAATCGCGTCTTCGGCGTCACCCGGAACCCCTACGCCCTCAGCAAGTCCGCCGGAGGCAGCAGCGGCGGTGCGGCGGCCGCGCTCGCTGCCGGATTCCAGCCGATCGCCGACGGCAGCGACATGGGCGGCTCGTTGAGGAACCCGGCGTCGTTCTGCAATGTCGTCGGACTCCGGCCGACGCCGGGCATGGTGCCCAACGCGGAGAACAGCAACGTCTTCTTCCCGCTGGGCATCGCGGGCCCCATGGGCAGGAACGCGGCGGACACCGCGCTCTTGTTCTCGGCGATGACGGGCCGGCACGACAGCGACCCGTTCTCAGACTTCCCACTGAATGCGGCGGACTGGTCCACGGAGCCCCGGCCCGAGGACTTCGCCGGTCTGCGCATCGCTTTCGCCCCAACCCTCGGCGGCCGCGTTCCGGTGGAGCGCCAGGTGCTCGACGTCGTCGAGGCGCAGGCCGCGGCACTCGCAGCAGCGGGCGCGACCGTGGAGATCGCGTGCCCCGATCTCGACGGCTCGGATGAGGTCTTCCGTACGCTCCGTGCGGCGTCCATGGACGCTGCGTGGGGTGACGACCTGGCAGCCGACCCTGGGCTGTTCAATCACTTCCTCGCCTGGAACATCCGGGAAGGCTCCCGGCTCAGCGGTCGCGACGTCTACCGGGCGGAAGAGACGATGACCCGTCTGATCCGCAACGCCGGCGAGTTCTTCACCCGCTACGACCTGGTGATCGCACCCGCCTCCCAGGTGGCACCCTTCAACGCCGATCTCGAATACCCCACCGAGATCGAGGGCGAGCAGCTCGAGACCTACCTGGACTGGATGCGCGCACCCTACCTCTTCACCCCGCTGGGCCTCCCCGCCCTGTCGGTCCCGGCTGGTTTCACGCCCGCCGGTCTTCCCGTCGGCCTCCAGATGATCGGAGCACGTGGCAGCGACGCCAGGCTGCTCCGTCTCGCCGCCGCCTTCGAGAAGATCTCTCTCTGCTCGACCATTCGTCCTCAAGGAGTTGCAGTCCTGTGAGCACTGCCCTGGCATCCCCGAAACGACTGACCATCGCGCTGACACCCGTCGTCGGCATCATCATCACCCCGTTCCTGCCTTTCGTCTCGACTCCCACCTTCTGGTTCGGGATCCCCGCCGCCGCCGTCTGGATGACCGGCATGGTCATCGGGGCTGTCGCGGCGCTGCAGATCGTCGAGCGGAGCTATCTCCGAGACGGCGGGGATGTGCTCGACGCTGCGGAAGCCGCCGTCGACGCCGAACGTCTTGCGGCGCTCTCCGAGAGTGAGGCCCGCTGATGCTCACCGTCTTGATCATTCTCGGCATCGTCCTGATCGGCGCCATCGGCGTCTGGTCCCGCGCCCGGCAGACCTCACTGTCCGGCTGGTCGGTGGGCAAGCGCGACCTCCCTCGCTGGACCACCTGGTTCCTCCAGGCCGGTGAATCGCTGACCACTTTCAGTTTCCTCGGGCTCGCAGGCATCGCCTTCGGAGGCGGTATGAGCGCCCTCTTCGCGGTCGGCTATCTGACGATCGCCTGCGTACTGCAGTACTTCATCCTGCCGCGTCAGCGGCAGCTCGGAGCCAACCGTGGGTACCTGACCATGGCGGACTTCTTCCAGGACCGCTTCGGCAGCCGCACACTGGGCAAGACCGTCGCGCTGGTCGGCGCCGTGTTCCTCATCCCGTACCTCCAGCTGCAGATCACCGGGCTGGGACTCATCGTGCAGCTCGCCACCGGAAGCTCCGACGCGAGCGGTTACAGCATGATCGTGGCCAGCGTCCTCGTGGTGGTCTTCGTCATCTGGGCCGGTCTGCGAGGGCTGGCCCGTGTGGCGATCTTCAAGGACTTCATCATGGTCGCGGCCCTGGTGATCGTCCTGGCCGGGGTCATCGCCGGCGTCGGAGCTGTTCCGGACGTGGTGGCCAAGGTCAACGCGATCTCTTCCGGGTACTTCACCATCTCCCGCCCCGGCCTGGACGCGACCTTCTGGGTCAGCTCCGTCATCGTGACCGGCCTCGGCGCGGGATTCAACACCTTCCCTCACCTGTGGCCACCGGTTCTGGCTGCGAAGAGCGGCGCGATCCTGCGGCGCAACAACAGCTGGCTCGCCCTCTACCAGCTGAGCCTGTTCATCCCGATCTTCGCAGGCCTGGCCGGGATCCTCATCCTCAAGCCGAAGACGACCGGCAACACCGTGTTGCTCAGCGTCGCGCAGCAGACCCTGCCTGATCCGCTCCTGGCCGTCATCGCCATCGGTGGCGCAGCTGCGGCCATGGTGCCCGCGGGGGCGATCGCGATGGGCATCTCGATGCTCGTCTCCAACAATCTGCTCCCGGTCAAGAATCAGCGGCTCCGCTTCCGTCTCAACCACCTGATCGTTGCGGTGGCGGTGGGCCTTGCGCTCGCCTTCGGTCTGGCCAAGTCCGACATCGGTGCACTGCTGCTCCTGACCTACGGCGGTCTCACCCAGATGGCCCCCGCCGTCGCTTTCGCCAATGCCAAGCGAGTCCGGGTCCACGGCATCCCGGTGGTGCTGGGCATCCTGGCGGGCGTCCTCTCGGTGGCCATCATCACCTTCGGCAACATCAAGACCGGCGGGATCGACTCGGGCCTCGTCTCGCTGCTCCCGAACCTCGTGGTCCTGGCCATCGCCGAGGGTCTGCGCCGGGTGTTCTTCAAAGGTCAGCCCCCGGTCCCTGCGGAAACGCAGGCGCACCCCGCGAGTCCTGCCCGCGGCACTGTCGAAGGAGCCGCCGCATGAGCGGGACGAATCCGGCCCAGACCTCTGACGGGCAGCCGGGGCCGCTCACGGGAACCCTCGTCGTGGATCTGTCCCGCGCCCTCGCTGGGCCTCACGCCGGCATGATGCTGGGTGACCTCGGCGCCCGGGTGATCAAGGTGGAGAATCCATCCGGTGGAGACGACACCCGTGGTTGGGGACCCCCGTTCATCGACACAGCGGGAGGCCGGGAGTCGACCTACTTCCTGTCCTGCAACCGGAACAAGGAATCCATCACCCTGGACCTGAAGGACGAGGACGACAAGGGTGTGCTCCGCGAACTGCTGCGCCGCGCGGATGTGCTGGTGGAGAACTTCCGTCCGGGAACCCTCGACCGGCTCGGTTTCGATCCGGTCACCCTGGAAGAGCTGAATCCTCGGCTGGTGATCCTGTCCATCAGTGGATTCGGGCATGACGGCCCGGAAGGGCAACGAGCCGGCTACGACCAGATCGCCCAGGGGGAGGCCGGCCTCATGTCGCTCACCGGCTCCGGTCCCGATGACCCGCAGCGGGTCGGCGTCCCGATCGGCGATGTTCTTGCTGGTATCCACGGAGCCTACGGTGTCCTGGCGGCGCTTCTGCAACGGGAACAGACCGGACGCGGACAAGTGGTCAGGACCTCGCTGCTCTCCTCGATCGTGAGCGTCCTCGCTTTCCAGGGGACCCGCTGGACGGTCGGCGGACAGGTTCCGCAGGCCCAGGGAAATCACCATCCCTCCATCGCACCGTACGGACTCTTCCGCTGCGCCGACGGCGCCGTGCAGATCGCCGTCGGCTCGGAAGGACTGTGGAAGCGTTTCGCGGATGCGTTCGGTCTTGACCGCGACGATCCGCGCTGGGACGGCAATGCGCAACGCGTGGAACACCGGAACGAGCTCATCGCCGTGATCGAGGACGCCTTCTCCGCTTACGGTTCCGAGGAACTGCTCGGCCGCTTGGAGGAGGCAGGCGTACCGGCCGGAAAGGTCCGCACGCTGGACGAGGTCTTCGCCTGGGAACAGACCCGTAGCCAGCACCTCCTGCTGGGCATGGAACACCCGACTCTGGGACACCTTGAGGTCCCCGGCGGGCCACTGCGTTACTTCCAGCCGGACGGCACGGAGACCACCAGACTCCAGCACACGGCGCCTCCGCGCCTCGGAGAACACGATGAGGGCGTCAGGGCCTGGCTGGACCAGCTGTTGGTGGGACGCGGATGACGGACGACGTCGGGGCCGCGGGAGTTCTCACCGTGCAGGGGACCCGCGAGCGGCCGCAGACTCCACGGCCGGGTGCCCGTGAGCTGATCGACGCCCTGCTCGACCCGGGCAGCCATGTCAGCTGGGATGTCACGCCGCGCGGAGTCGACGATGCGGCCTACGCGGCCACCTTGGAGCGTGCCCGCGAACGCAGCGGCTCGGACGAGGCGGTGCTCACCGGTGAGGGGGCCATCGGCGGCCATCCCGTCGCCGTCGTCGTCAGTGAGTTCGCCTTTCTCGGGGGCTCCATCGGTGAGCGCACCGCCGATCGGATCGTCGCCGCGATCGATTCCGCTGGACGACGAGGGCTGCCGCTCATCGCGGCCCCCGCGTCGGGCGGCACCCGCATGCAGGAAGGCACCCCCGCGTTCCTCCAGATGGCCCGCATCACGCGCGCGTTGAGCCGTTACAAGAAAAGGAGACTGCCGTACCTGGTGTACCTGCGGAATCCCACCACGGGAGGCGTGTTCGCCTCCTGGGGTTCGCTGGGGCACGTCACGGCGGCCGAGCCTGCGGCTTTGGTCGGGTTCCTCGGCCCGAAAGTCTACGAGGGGCTGCGAGGCGAAGCCATGCCGCCGGGGATCCAGACCGCGGAACATCTCCTGCACCATGGGACGGTCGACGCCGTCCTTGACCTCCCGGGATTCCGCCGCCTGGCGGGCGACGTCCTCACCGTCCTGGCGGGACAAGGTGTCCGGCGCGGTTCTGACGTCGCCAAGAGCGTCGCATCACCCGGCAGGGAGCGCGCGGGTGAATCGGCTCCCTGGGACAGCGTGCTCCGAAGCCGTGACCCGGAGCGGCCCGGGCTGGACGAACTGCTTGCCGCGGGCTTCGGGCGCACCGTCCGTCTGCACGGGACCGGGCGGGGGCGACGCTCCGCCAGCACGGTGACCCTCCTCGCTGAACTGTACGGACGTCCCGTCGTGGTGGTCGCTCAAGACCGTGCCGCACAGCGCGATGGTGCAGTGCTCGACGTCGCAGGGCTGGCTCAGGTGAGGCGCGGGATCGCGCTCGCGGAGGCACTCGGCCTGCCGTTGGTGACCGTCGTGGACACCCCGGGGGCTGAGCTGTCGGTCCGGGCGGAGGAGGACGCCATCGCCGGGGCCATCGCGGACTGCATCGCCGAGCTCACGATGCTCACGGTGCCCAGTGTGGCGATCCTCCTGGGGGAGGGGACCGGAGGGGGAGCGCTCGCCTTGGCCGCCACCCACCGGATCGTCGCGGCAGCCGATGCGTGGCTCGCACCACTTCCTCCCGAAGGTGCCAGTCTGATCGTCCAAGGAGACCTCGAGGGTGCTTCGCGGCTGGCTGCATCCCAAGGCATCACGGCTGCGGCGCTCGCGGAGGCCGGTCTGGTGGATGCGGTGGTGCCCGAGGGGCCGGGGCTTCTCAGAGGACTGGCCCAGGCGGTGGCGGCCTTGCTTGAGGCCGATGTCTCCGAATCGGGCGCGTCCGCTTCCGGTGAGGCGGATTCAGACCGCCGGGCGCAGTGATGAGAAAGGCCGGGAGACCACGCCCTCCGGAGTGATCCGATGGCGTGCTCTCCCGGCCTTTCCGGCGGTGACTGAGGTCAGAGAGTGACCGGCCCCTGAGCTGTCTCGAAGGTCACGGACATGATGCCCGGGGTGCCGTGCGGGGCGACCCACTCGACGGCGACGTCTTCGAGAGGATGTCCGACTTCCTCTCCGAGCCATTCCGTGACGCGCTGGGCGGACCCGGCGATGGTCAGGCTGGAGACCTTGACGTCACTGGTGTAGACGAGGGACGGGTGCAGGCTGGGATCGCCGTCCCACTTGAGCATGTACGGGACCTGGGGATCGGCGATGAGGCCCAGGATGCCGATCTGCTTCCAGATCAGTTCCCGGCCGTCCGGGAACTTGCGATTGCCGGGTACGGCCTCTCGGCCGAGCCGGGATTCGAAGGGGGCCAGGTCGTCCACGGCGACGCACCAGCCCATCCACCCACCGCCCATTTCAGAGCGGGCGCGCACGGCCTGGCCGAAGGGAGCCTTATCCGATGCGGGGTGATTCAGGACCTCCACGACCTCAAGGTACTTGTGGTCGGCCAGGGGGAAGATCATGTTGCGCGTGCCGAATCGGGGGTGCACCCCGCCGCGCACCGCGTGCAGTCCTAGAGCGGCAGAAATGCGCTCTGCAGTGGCCTCCAGGCCGTCACTTTCACAGGCGTAAGAAACGTGGTCCATCCGCATGGCTTCATCCTTGCACTTTGTGACGTGGCACTCAGCTTAGGGTTGCCTAACTAGCTCTGGAGGCTGTGAACGCCTGGTTTTCTGTGCGGTCGAGTGGAATGCGCCGAGGGCTCCGGCGGCGTTGTTTCGTGCCACCGAAGCCCTCTTAGAGTTGTTGTCCGGGTCAGTTGCAGACCCTGCGGATCACTTGTTGCAGATGGTGGCGCTCTTGAAGCCCAGGACCTTCGAGTATCTCGTCTTCGAAATGTCGGCGTAGACATACACGCACTTGCCCTTTGTATTGGTGAGCTGTGCGCCGCCGGCGTAGTACTCGTACAGGCCGTAGTCGAAGGATCCCTGGCCCGTCTTCGGCCTGAGGCTGACGTACATGGTGTTTTTGCCGGAGACGTTGTCGTACACCATGGCGCAAGAGGTGCCACCGTTCTTGGTGGAGTACCAGTACTGCAGGGTCGCCTTGGTGCCCGGCAAGGTCCAGCTCTGTTTCTTGATCCCAGTGCACTGCTTGACGACCGTGCCGGCCTTGCCGTAGGTCGCGGCTTCGGCCGGAGCGCTGGCGGCCAGGAGGCCCGCGAAGGCGAGGCCTGCGGTCGCCAGTGCGGCGGTTGCCCGGCGGATCAGTTTCGGAGTGGGGTTCATTCGGGTGCTCATGATCAAACTCCTTGAATGGGTGCATCTGCATGTCTTGCAGATGTACTACATTTACCCACCGAATTGCTGAAGTGGGAATGGGGAGAGGTGCCCATCCGGTGATCGGAGGCATGGCGCCGCGACGTATTGTGACGCCGTCCTTTTCGCGTCGACGGGCCGCGCCCTACTCTGGGTTCCAGGTCATGAGTGCCAGCATTGAGCCCCGGCTTGCTGGCCGGCAACCCTCCGTCCGCGGCGGGGTGCCCCGGGTGAGGACCAGGCGGACCGGCGCCAAGGCCGGTGCGCAAGCGCGGGCCGTGGGCGCCGTCTACCTTCCTCCGGGCAGGCTGACGCCAGCGATGGTGGGGGAGACCGTACCTGGCCCTTGAAATCTAAGGAAAGCCATGAGCAACAACTGGTCCTTCGAAACACGCCAGATCCACATCGGTCAGGAACCGGACGCCGCCACCGGGGCACGGGCGCTGCCGATCTACCAGACCACCTCCTTCGTCTTCCCGAGTGCCGAGAGTGCCGCGAACCGCTTCGCCCTCGCCGAACTCGCACCGATCTACACCCGGATCGGCAACCCGACGCAGGACGCCGTCGAGCAGCGGATCGCGAGTCTGGAAGGTGGCCTGGCCGCCCTTCTGCTGAGCTCCGGTCAGGCCGCGGAGACGTTCGCGATCCTCAACATCGCTGAGGCGGGCGACCATGTCGTCGCGAGCCCCAGCCTCTATGGCGGAACCTACAATCTGCTCGCCAACACCCTGAAGAAGTTCGGCATCCAGGTGACCTTCGTGGAGGACCCGGACGACCTGGAACAGTGGCGTGCCGCAGTTCAGCCGAACACCAAGCTGTTCTTCGCGGAGGTCGTCTCCAACCCACGCCAGGACGTGCTGGACATCGAAGGCGTCTCGGCAGTGGCTCACGAGTCCGGAGTCCCGCTCGTCGTGGACAACACTCTGGCCACTCCGTATCTGATCCGCCCGTTGGAGTGGGGCGCCGACATCGTGGTCCACTCCGCCACGAAGTACCTCGGCGGGCACGGTGCGGCCATCGCGGGCGTCATCGTGGACTCCGGCAAGTTCGACTTCGCTGCCGACCCCGAGCGTTTCCCGGGCTTCAACACCCCGGACCCGAGCTACAACGGTCTGGTCTATGCCCGGGACCTCGGCGCGGACGGCGCATTGGGCGCCAACCTCAGCTACATCCTCAAAGCCCGCGTTCAGCTCCTGCGCGATCTCGGTTCGGCTGTCAGCCCCTTCAATGCCTTCCTCATCGCCCAGGGGCTGGAGACGCTCAGCCTCCGCGTGGAGCGGCACGTGGAGAACGCTCAGAAGGTGGCCGAGTTCCTTGAGGCCCGCGACGACGTCGAGCGCGTCGCGTTCGCCGGGCTTCCGAGCAGCCCGTGGTTCGAGCGCGGACGGAAGTACGGGCCCAATGGCATCGGCGCGGTGGTCGCGTTCGAAATCGCGGGTGGCCTGGAGGCGGGCAAGGCTTTCGTGGACGCGCTGGAGTTGCACTCGCATGTGGCGAACCTCGGGGATGTCCGCTCGCTCGTGATCCACCCGGCCTCCACGACGCACGCGCAGCTCGGGGAAGCCGAGCAGCTGGCGGCCGGGGTCACGCCGGGCCTGGTGCGCCTGGCCGTGGGTATCGAGCACATCGACGACATCCTCGCCGACCTCGACGCCGGCTTCCGCGCCGCGAAGGGCGCTCGTTGATCACCTCTCCCGCCGGGAGCGGCCCGCCGATTCTTCGGGATCGGCGGGCTGTTCGGCATTCCGCTGGAACATTGTTCCGAAGATGACTCCTCATGAAGCGTCATCTTCGCAATGTGCCGTTTCGTGTCCTTTAGACTGGACGAAGAGTCACGAGTGTCAGCGTCAAACCCCGGTTTGCTGGCCGGCAACCCTCCATCCTGCGGTGGGGTGCCCCGGGTGAAGACTCGGCCCTCGCCGTCCGGCCTGGGCAAGCGCAAGGAATAGAGGCTTCATGACCATCGCTGCATCCCGCCCGCACCCTGCCGCTCAGCGCGCCACGCAGGCGCCGGCCAGCCCCACGACGGGCCACGACGGCGTCGTCCGTGCCCTTTCGGTCGGTCCGCTGGGTCTCGAAGCCGGGGGCAAGCTGCCTGATGTGACGCTCGCGTACGAGACGTGGGGGACACTCGACGCCGACGGCGGCAACGCCGTCCTGATCCAGCACGCCTTGACGGGCAGCACTCATGTCGCTCAGGGGGACTCCGAGGAAGAGGGCTGGTGGGACGGGCTCGTCGGTCCCGGCCGGGCCATCGACACGGACCGCTACTTCGTGGTGGCGGTGAACATCCTCGGAGGCTGCAACGGCAGCACCGGCCCGGGGAGTCCTGCCCCGGACGGAAAGCCGTGGGGATCCCGCTTCCCCTTCGTGACCCTGCGGGACGCGGCCGCGGCCGAGGCCCGGCTCGCTGACCGGCTCGGCATCGGCCAGTGGTTCGCCGTCGTGGGCGGGTCCATGGGAGGTGCTCGGGCCCTGGAATGGGCCGCGGGTTTCCCAGAGCGCGTCCGCAAGTGCGCAGTGATCGCCGTCGGCGGCCACAGCACCGCCGAACAGATCGCCCTCGCACAGGCCCAGACGCTCGCCATCCGGCAGGACCCGGAGTTCCGCGGCGGTGACTACTACGGTGCTGCGGCCCCGGACGCCGGTTTGGCCCTGGCCCGCCGGATCGCGCACATCTCCTACCGCAGCGAGGCCGAGCTGGAGGCGCGTTTCAGCCGGAAGCCTCAGGACGGGGAGGAACCGCTGAGCGCGTCCGCGCTGGCCGAACGCGGCCGTTATCAGGTGGAGAGCTACCTGGATCATCAGGGCGGGAAACTGGT
Organism: Arthrobacter sp. NPDC090010; assembly: GCF_044748305.1. Lineage (NCBI taxonomy): Bacteria > Bacillati > Actinomycetota > Actinomycetes > Micrococcales > Micrococcaceae > Arthrobacter > Arthrobacter sp. NPDC090010. Next base: position 493 of record NZ_JBIVFT010000004.1, on the reverse strand, counting down.
TCAGCGCTTCGACGCGAACAGCTACATCGCCCTGACCGAAGCGCTCATGAGTCACGACGTCGGCCGGGGTCGCGGGGGAGCGAGCGGAGCATTCGCGGGGAGCCCGGTGGAGTTCTTCCTGGCCGCGGTCGAAAGTGACAGGCTCTACCTGCCCGTTCAGTCGGAGGCGCTGGCGGAGGCCCTCCCGGGAGAGGTCCCGGTGCACCGGATCGTCTCTCCGATCGGTCACGACGGGTTCCTGACGGAGGCCGGCCAATTGGGCGCGCTGCTGTCCAAGACCTTGTTCCGCTGAGCCGGGCGCCTGCCCCGCTTGCCCGGCCCGGCGCAGCATCGAATGTGAACCACTCTCCCCGCCGAGTCCGCTGTGCCGGGGGGGGGGGGGGGGGCCCCCGGGGGGGGGGGGCGCCCCCCCCCCCCCGCCCCGGGGGGGGGGGGGGCGCCCCCGGGGGGGGGGGGGTGATGCGGGGGGGGGGCATCGAGGGGGTGGAGAGGC
>NZ_JBIVFT010000003.1:462922-500097 GCF_044748305.1 Arthrobacter sp. NPDC090010 | reverse complement strand
TTGCATGTGTTAAGCACGCCGCCAGCGTTCATCCTGAGCCAGGATCAAACTCTCCAAAAAGAAATTCAAAACCCAGCAAACACCAACCACCACGGAGGTGATAGCCAGTGATTACCAAAAAACATTGGTATCAAAAAAACATGACACACTATTGAGTTCTCAAACAACAGACATCACAACAAACACACCACAAACATGGCGATCATCGAAGGATTCAAAGCCACCCAACTCCCGACGAAAAGAACCTCTCAGTCCCTCCCGCCCCCGTCGCGGCGACCTGATCAACTTTACACGGAGTGCGCCGTCCGCACAAATCGGAGGAGCCTATATCCGGTGTGACCCCCGGCACATGCCGCCACGCCGCGTCGTCGTGCATTTTCACCCGCCGGCAAGACGATGGTCACCTCGTAAGCTGGGCCCATGTGCGGACGCTATGTGATGGCGATGGACATCGAGGACCTCGCCGCCGAATACGAGGTGGATTACTTCCCCGAGGACCGCCGGCTCCCTGCGTCCTGGAACATCCCGCCCACCACGGACGTCCCGATTCTGCTGGAGCGGCTGATCGACGGCGCGCTCACCCGTCAGTTGCATATCGCCCATTGGGGACTGGTCCCCCGCTGGGCCAAGGACCAGGGCGTCGGCATCCGTGCGTTCAATGCGCGTAGCGAGACCGCGGCCGAGAAGCCGACATTCCGGGAAGCACTCACCGCCCGGCGCTGCGCCGTTCCCGCTGAGGGCTACTTCGAATGGCTCAAGGGCACCGGGACAGCCAAGCAGCCTTTCTATGTGCGCCCGACGACGACCCGGACGCTCACATTCGCGGGGCTCTATGAGTGGTGGCGTGATCTGAGCAAGGAGCCGGATGCCCCGGACGCCTGGCTGCTCTCCACCACCATCCTGACCATGCCCGCGCCGGCGCCCGACCACGAGGACCCCGTGCTCGCAGAGCTCGGGCGCCTCCACGACCGTCTGCCCATCGCCCTGGGCCGCGAAGCGCTGAAGGCCTGGCTCAATCCCCGGGAGAAGAACGGAGCCGGACTCCTGGAGATGATCCGTGCTCAAGGACATCGTGAAGCGAGCGGCTGGACCCTGAACCGCGCCGATCCCGCCGTCGGCAACGTCAGGAACAACTCGCCGGAGTTGCTCCAGGAGTCGGGCAATCTCTTCTGAAGAAGGTGACACCCAGCCCCGTCTGCTCTCATGGACATATGGACTCCCTCCCCGACCGCCGGACTCCCGGACACCGCAAGCCCTCGGTTCTTTTCGTCTGTGTCCACAATGCGGGGCGTTCCCAGATGGCTGCTGCTTTCGTGGCAGTGCTCGGAGAAGGTCGCATCGAGGTCAGATCCGCCGGGTCACAGCCCGCCGACCAGGTCAATCCGCCGGCCGTTGCCGCCATGGCCGAGCTCGGAATCGATCTCTCAGCCCAGACCCCCAAGATTCTCACCGCCGAGGCCGTGCAATCCTCCGACGTCGTGGTCACCATGGGGTGCGGAGACGCGTGCCCTTACTTCCCAGGCAAGCGTTACGAAGACTGGGTGCTGGACGACCCGGCGGGCCAGGGGCTCGAAGCGGTCCGGCCGATCCGCGACGAGATCAGGACCCGGGTGGAGGCGCTGATCTCCTCCTTGCGCCTTCCGGAAGGCTGAGCCCTCCGTCATTTCTTGGCCGTTCCTTGGAGGACGCCCTGCACTGTTGATCCCAGAGACCACACCGCAGGAAAGGAACAGCCGATGATCGAGGCCGGACGCTCCGGGAACGGTGGCATCGCATGATGCCCACCGTCGTGACCACCGGGCTGCTGCCCGACGCAGGTTCCATGTTGCACGCCTTCGGGCCCTGGGTCCTCCTGGGCATCGGACTGCTCATCTTCATCGAATCGGGCGTGCTGTTCCCCTTTCTTCCGGGGGACTCCTTGCTGGTCTCCGCCGCAATCCTGGCCGGCCAGCTGGGCATCGAGCCCTGGCAAGTGCTCCTGGTCGGGATCCCTGCGGCCATCCTGGGCGACCAGGCCGGTTATTGGCTCGGCCGACGCTTCGGGCGGAAGCTCTTCCGCCCGAACGCACGGGTCCTGAAGACGTCGCGCCTGGAGGAGACCGAACGGTTCTTCGCCCGCTACGGTGGTGTCTCCCTGATTCTCGGACGCTTCATCCCGGTCGTACGGACCTATGTCCCCTTGGTGGCAGGCACGGCACGGCTGAGCTACCGCCGCTTCCTGCTCTGGAACGTGGCGGGCGCCGTGCTCTGGGTGGCCGGAATGACAGGGATCGGGCTGGCGCTCGGGGGCATCCCGTTCGTGGTGAACAACATCGACGCCCTCATGATCCTGGTGATCGTGGTCTCGCTGCTGCCGGTGGTGATCGCCGCCGCAAGCCGTTTCTTCAAGAACCGCGCCGCCCGGGCCTCCGCTGACCCCGAAGAACTCCCCGAAAGGCAGACCACCCGATGACGGACAGGACGACGATGACGAAGCCCCTCGCGACCACAGGAATCTTCCGCCCGGCCCGCCACCCGCTCACCGCGGTCCTGGTCTCCCTGGCAAGCGGCGTGGTGCTGCTGGTGCTCGGGCTCGTCATGAAGGCGAACCCTGCGGACCTTCCCGTGGTGGTCGCCCTGAACCGGCATCACACGGGCCTGTGGGGCGCGCTCACCAGCGGCGTCTACAAGTCCCTCGAGCCCGTCTATGCCGTGATCCTCGTGGCGGTGCTGGCCGCTGTGGTGTGGGCGGTCTCCCGTTCCTTCCGGACGGCGGTGGCCTTCGGCGCCGTCGTCGCCGTGACGTGGCTGCCGTCCGCCGCACTGAAAGTGATCGTGGAGCGGCCACGGCCGGAGCTCAGCGCCCTGAGCCACCCGTTCTCGCCATGGCAGAGCGACGCGTCCTACCCCAGCGGGCACACGGCCTTCGTCGTCGCGCTGACCGTCGCCTTCTGCTTCCTGCTCCGCGGAACCCGTTGGGTTCCCCTGGTGATCGCCGTCGGCATCCTGGCCACCGTCGTCGTCGGCCTGTCCGTCATGACCAATGGCCTCCACTACCCCACCGACGTCCTCGCCTCTGTGCTCTGGTCGCTGGCGATGGCGCCGACGGCGCGCTGGCTCGTGGTGGATCTGGTGCTGGCCCGCTTCTGGAAGACCGGCCGACGGCGCGCCGCCTGATGTGACGTTCAGGTTCGCAGGCCCTCAGGCAGGTGTCCCGAGCCGGTAGCCCACACCCCGCACGGTCGTCACGAGGTCCCGGTCCGTCTTGCGGCGCAGGTAGTGCACGTAGGTCTCGACAGTCGTGGGGCTCTCGCCCTGCGCGAACACGGCCGTCAGCAGGTGTTCCCGGGAGAAGGTCCGTTCCGGCTCCGACGCCAGCAGTTCCAGCAGCGCCGACTCAGCCTCGGTGAGCATCACGCGCCCCGCGTACGGCGACTCGATGGAGTGGTCCCCGGGGAAGAACAGCCAGCTGCCGATCTCGACCCCGTGACCACGCCCCGAATAGTCCCTGGTCAGAGCCCGGAGCCGCGCATTGAGTTCGTCGAACTCGAAGGGTTTGACCAGATAGTCGTTCGCACCGGCGTCCAGACCCGCGACCTTGTCATGCACCTGTCCCAGGGCCGTCAGCATCAGAACGGGCGTGCTGATCCTCGCGCGCCGCAGTTCCCGGACCAGATCCTCGCCGCTCATGCCAGGAAGCCTCCTGTCGACCACCATGACGTCGAAGTAGCTCGCAAGCGCAGCCTCACGGGCTTCTTCGGCAGTGGGGCACAATCGCACCTCCCAGTCGACCGCGAGCACGCTCTGCATGATGGGGCCGAGCCGGGGATCGTCCTCGACCAGCAGCAACCGCCCGCTCATGCGCCTCCTCCTTCCGGGGCGAGCGGGAGGAGCAGTTCGAACACCGTGCCCTCGCGACCCGTCCGGGCCACCCGGACACTGCCGCCGTGGCGACCGGCGATCTCCTGAACCAGGGCCAGACCGATCCCGTGCCGAGTGCGCGATGTCCCGTCAGCGGCAGCGGGAGCCGACCCATGGGCGAAGCGGTCGAAGACACGCTCCGTTTCGATCCCGCTGATGCCCGCGCCTTGATCGGCGACGCTCACACAGACCATCCGGCCCCTCCTTTCAGCCTCCACGGTCACGGTGCCGCCCTCCGGAGAATGATCGATGGCGTTGTCCACCAACGCGAGCAGGCAACGGCGCACAGACGGCCCCGGCAGCGCCACCTCAGCATCCAACGGCTCGCCGGTCACCGTGACTCCGCGTGCCTCGGCCAGCAGGCGCAGATCGCTCAACACCTCCCGTGTCGAAGCGGCGAGAGATGCCCGGGCCGGCGGAGCGGCCGTCGCGCGGCCCGCCGCCGTCGAACTCTCCAGCATGTCATCGACGATCCCCGCCATGATCCGGGTGTCCTCCCGGAGCGCATCCGCGACAGGCCGGCGAGGGTCATCGGCAGGCAGCATTGCAGCCAATTGCTGAGCCCGGGCGTTCATGACCGCGAGCGGAGTCCGCAGCTCGTGACTCGCATCCGCAACGAAACGGCGTTGCATGCGGAAGGCGTCACTCAGCGGACGGACCGCACGGCGGGCGATCAGCCAGGCCGCCAGCCCGGCGCAGACCACGGCACCGAGCCCGACGATGATCCCGGCGACGCTCAGATCCACGGGATCCAGGAAGATCCGGACGTCCTCGGGTTTGTGGGGTTCGTTCAGCTTCGCCGGCCGGGTCTGCCAGAGCACGTACGCGATCGCGAGCAGACCACCGATGAGCACCAGCGCCGCGCACACCGCCGCCACCTGGTAACCGATCCTCGCCACCGAACGGCGATACTCCTGGTAGTCGGCACCCTGGGGCACGTCATTCCGCATGAGCCACGTCCTCTCCCACTCCGTCCGGCTTCATTCTCCCGTAACCGGGCACCACTATTCTGGATCTGGCCTGGACTTGGCCGTCTGCTGGAAGGACCACCGTGAACGAAACGCCCGCGCGGCCGATCCCCCGCGGCTCCGCCAGGGGCGTGTTTCTGGCGTTCCTGCGGCTCGGTGTCACCTCCTTCGGCGGTCCGGTCGCCCATCTGGGATATTTCCGTGCCGAGTTCGTGGAACGGCGACGCTGGCTGACGGACCGCGAGTACGCGGAGCTCGTGACGCTCTGCCAGTTCCTTCCGGGCCCCGCCTCCAGCCAGGTGGGGTTCGGCATCGGCCTGCACCGGGCAGGCTTCCGCGGCGCCCTGGCCGCCTTCGCGGCATTCACCGCGCCCTCCGCGGCTCTCATGGTGGCTTTCGCCTACGGAGCCTCCTGGTTCGGCGGGGCGGTGGGGGCCGGTGTCCTGACAGGACTGAAGATCGTGGCCGTGGCCATCGTCGCCCAGGCCGTCTGGGGCATGGGCCGCACCTTGGCTCCTGACCGACAGCGGGCGGCCATCGCGGTGCTCGCCGCCGTGGCAGCGCTGTTGTTCGCCGGTTCCCCGGGCCAGATCGGGGCGATCGTCCTCGGCGGCCTCGCAGGGGTGATCTTCTGCCGCGGCGGGGACCCACAGGCGGGCATCGCGCTGCGATTCCCCGTACGACGGCGGACCGGCGTCATCTGTCTGGCCGTCTTCGCCGCGCTGCTGCTCGGCGGCCCGTTGCTGGCGTGGGGAACGGGCAGCGGAGCGCTGACCTTGTTCGATGCGTTCTTCCGCGCCGGGGCGTTCGTCTTCGGCGGAGGGCACGTGGTGCTGCCCCTCTTGCAGGCAGGAGTGGTGGACCCGGGCTGGGTGAGCGATCAGCAGTTCCTCGCCGGCTACGGTGCGGCGCAGGCGGTACCGGGTCCGCTGTTCACCTTCGCCGCATACCTGGGCACCCTGGCAGGCGTCGGTCCCGGCGGCGTCCTCGGTGCCGTCGTCGCGCTCCTCGGCATCTTCCTGCCCGGTTTCCTGCTCCTCACCGGGGTACTCCCGTTCTGGGGTGCAGTGCAGCGCAGGTCCTGGGCTCAGGCCATGATGCGCGGGGCGAACGCCTCCGTGCTCGGCATCCTCACCGCGGCCCTGTACACACCCGTTTTCACGAGCGCCGTCACCGGGCCCGCATCCTTCGGCCTGGCCTTGCTCTGCTTCGTGCTCCTGGTGTCCTGGAAGCTCCCGCCGTGGACGGTGGTTTTGGTGGGAGCCGCCGGCGGCGTGCTGTCAGGCTGCCTGGCCGGCTGACAAGCGGCCCTGTTCAGCCGTCCGCGCGGGGCTTGGTGGCAACGATCGTGTCGGTGCACGGCACGTCGAACCCGGCTGCCCGTCCAGCGATTTGGCAGCCAGGACAAAGGCCAACCCCACGGCCCTCCGGGACGCTGGAAGTGCATCGACCGTCCCGGAACAGGGACCATCGCGATGCAGTCAAGGAGAAAACATGAACGAAAAGAAACCCCTCTCCCCGAAGAAGAAACTCGGGCTCGGACTCGCCGCCGGCGCCGTGACCGTCATCTCGCTCGGCGGGTTCGCGTCGGCCGCCTACGCGGCGTCTCCGACCCCCGCATCCGAGACGACGACGGCGACGACGAGCGACGGCGGTCACCACCGCGGAGGTTTCGAGGGCGGGCTGGCAAAGCAGCTCGCCGCGAAACTTTCGGTCAGCGAGACCAAGGTCGCCGATGCTCTCAAGGCGTTCCGTGAGGCGAACAAGCCCACAGACACCAAGCAGCAGGAGGCCTCGAAGACGCCCGAACAGCGCCAAGCGGATCAACAGGCCCGTGAGAAGGCCCTGACCGCTTCCCTCGCCAAGAGCCTCGGCCTCGACGAGTCCAAGGTCAGTGCCGCACTCACCGCGGTCCGCTCCGACGCCAAGACCGAGCGGACGGCCGAGCTGAAGTCCCGTCTGGATCAAGCCGTCAAGGACGGAAAGCTGAGCTCCTCCGAAGAGTCGGCTGTCCTGAAGGCGCAGAATCTGGGCCTGCTGGGCGGCCGCTGATCCACAGCGTCGTCGCGGAGCGCGCCCGCGACGGATGCGATATGAGCCTGTGCCCTTCCCCGGAAGGGCGCAGGCTCCCCGCAACCTTGTTTGGCATAGGCCAATATGTACTATTGAAATATGCTCATTCATCACCGTGGGACGGAAGCCGGGAAGTCTCCGATCACCGGCTCCACCGCCGGGGAGATTTCGGCGAGCGTCCGCGATCTCGTCGAACGCGGGGAGATCACAGGCGATGCGCAATTGCCGCCGGCCCGGCTGCTTGCCGAAATCCTCGGAGTGAACCGCAATACGGTGATCGCGGCGTACCGCCAGCTGGTGCAGGCCGGCATCGCCGTTACCCGGGGCCGTGGCGGGACCTGGATCCCCGGCTCCGCCCCGTTCGCAGTGGAGGGGTTCGCTCCCGACACCGTCCTGTCCGACGTGGGGAACGGAAACCCGAACGCCAAGCTCCTGCCGGACCTTTCAGGCGCACTGGCCTCTGTATCCGGAGCCCACGTGCTGTACGGGCAGGACGCCTGCGAACCCGGGCTGGCCGAGTGGGCTACGCGATGGATCTCGCAGGATCAGCCTCGCGAGTTCCGCCTGATGCTCTCGGCCGGAGCCGTCGACGGCGTCGAGCGTCTACTCTCCCAGGCACTCACGCACGGCGACGCGGTAGGCCTGGAAGATCCATGCTTCCTGAACAGCGTCCACACTGCGCACATCGCGGGGTACCGGGCGGTCCCCATTCCGATGGATGACGAAGGAATGACGACGGCGGGCCTTCGTGCGGCGTTGGCCGCCGGCGTGCGGGCCGTCGTCTGCACCCCCCGGGCCCACAACCCTACGGGCACGAGCATGACCGCCGCCCGCGCCGCCGAATTCCGGGAAATCCTCGCCGATCACCCGTACGTACTGGTCATCGAGGACGACCACTTCTCCATGCTCTCCACTCACGACTACAACACGATCATCGGCGAAGGGCACCGCCGGTGGGCCCTCGTGCGTTCGGTCTCGAAATTCCTCGGGCCGGACCTCCGGCTGGCCTTCATCGCCACCGACACTGAAACAGCCACCCGCCTGGCTTCGCGACTGAACCCCGGCACCACCTGGGTGAGTCACCTGCTCCAGCGCCTGGCACTCCACCAGCTCTCCAACCCGGCCGTGCGGCGGGAGATTTCGCACGCCCGGGCAGAGTACGCCCGGCGTAACGCGGCGTTCTCCGCTCTTCTGACGGACCGGGGAATCCCCGTGACGACCCAGGACGGCCTGAACGTGTGGATCGATGTCGACGGCAGCGCGCGAAGCGTGGCGGAACGCCTGATGCGCCGAGGCTGGCTCGCCCGGACCGGCGAAGAGTTCTCACTGGGGGCGGACGACGACGCGTCGCGGCATCTCCGGCTGACCATTCACGACCTCGACCCGTCCACCATGTCGGCGCTGGCGGATGACCTGGCCGCCGCGCTCCCCGCGGCGGCCTCATCCGCGCCAGGCGGAGAACGACGACGATGATCATCCGGCCGAGAAGGAGCAAACTCTCATGACCACGGTCTCCGCCCTGTACAACTATCCGATCAAAGGGATGACTGAGCAGGCTCTCGCCGAAGTCCCCCTGCGAACCGGACAGGGGTTCCCGTTCGACCGCGAAATCGCCCTGGCCCGTCCCGCCGGCCGGTACCGGCCGGGCATGGCCCACGGCATCTCCAAGACCGAGTTCTACGTCCTCGTCTCAGAAGCCCGACTGGCCGGCCTCAGCACCCATCTGGATCCGGGCACGGACCGGCTCATCGTCCGGGTACGCGGCAACCGCGTTCTGGACGTCGACCTCAGCACCCGGGAAGGCCGCGACGCCGTCCTGCGGTTCTACGCGCGAGTGCTCGATCTGCCTGCCGACGTCGAGCCCGTGTTCGCGCGCGATGAGGGCCGCCGGTTCACCGACACCGCCCACAACTCAGATCGTCAGATGAACTTCATCTCGCTGATCAACCTCGCCACGGTCCGCGATTTCTCGGAGCGGGTGGGCCAGGAGATCGACCCGCTCCGGTTCCGTGCCAACATCTACATCGACGGCCTGGCACCGTGGCAGGAATTCACCTTGCTCGGGCGCGAATTCCGGCTCGGGGACATCACTTTCCGGGGCACCAAGCCGACCGGCCGGTGCGCCGCCACCGAAGTCCAGCCCGGCACCGGACGCCGAGACCTCCCCGTCCCCCAGCTGCTCACCCAGAGCTACGGCCATCAATTCATGGGGATCTACGTCGAAACGGTCACTGACGGCCTCCTGGAACCGGGCGCCGAACTCACCGTAGGAGATCTCGTTGGCTGAAACACTCGAACTCATCCTCGCGGAGCGCGAAGAGCTGACCCCGTATGTGACCCGGTTCGTGCTGCGCTCGCCCACGGGAGCCACCCTGCCCGGCTACAGCGCCGGAGCCCACCTGACCCTGACCACGCCCTCGGGCGAGAAACGCAGTTACAGTCTGGTCGAAGCCGGTGAGCAGCAGCCCACGGAGTACACGGTCTGCGTGCGGCGCGAAGACCAGGGGCGCGGCGGCTCCCTGAGCATGCACCGGCATGCCAGGATCGGTGACACTCTGACCGTGTCCGGCCCCCACAACTCCTTCGGCCTTGAACCGGCCCGACGCTACCTGCTGATCGCCGGAGGGATCGGGGTCACGCCGATCCGGTCCATGGCGAACGAGCTGCGCCGGAATGAGGACGCAATAGTCGACGTCGTCTACCTGAGCAGGAGCCGGGATGACACGGCATTCGCCGAGGAGTTCGAACAGAGCGGCGCCGTGGTCCATCACAGCGCCGTCCAGGGCCGCTTCGATCTGTGGCCCCTCCTGGCCGAGCCGGACGAGGACACCCGGGTGTACTGCTGTGGGCCTCAGCCCCTCATCGACGACCTTCTGGCCCTGACGATGCACTGGCGGCCCAGCCGGGTCCACGTCGAGGACTTCGCCGGAGTCGATGCACTCGGTGGCCGTCAGGTGCCGTTCCAGGCCGTCTGGGAACCGACGGGGGAACAGATCACCGTCCCGGCCGGCCGCTCCTTGCTGCACACGCTGCGTGACCACGGAATCCGGGTGCCTTCGTCCTGTGAGTCGGGCACCTGCGGAAGCTGCCGCATCCGCCTCATCTCCGGAGAAGCCGACCACCGCGATCTCGTACTCACCGAGGACGAACGATCCCGGTACATGATGCCGTGCGTGTCGCGGGCCGCAGGTCCCGAGGTCAGCGTTGCACCGGACGGCTTCGAAGACCCGCCGCACTGAGTTCCGGACGGAAGCGACAGCCCTTCGGGAATTCTTGTCAGCCCCTCTGTCGTAGACTGGATTCAATCGAACATATGTTCGATGGCGAGCTTTCGCGAAGAGGCACGTCGTCGGTCACGGTATCTCCCGGAGGTTCATCATGGGCGCCTTCACCCAGGGTCTCGCTGTCAGCTGCGATCGTCTGAAGATCCCGGCCTCCGTCCACTACGACGGGCGGGAGTACCGGGTCTGCGCACCGCCGAGCCGGTGGTACACACGCCGGGCCCAATGGGCCGGGAACAGCGGGGAGCGAAACAGCGGACAACAACACGGCGGAGAGCAACACGGCGGAGAGCAGGAGCATGCCGCCGCGCCGGTGGACTACGAGATCTGGCGGGTCCAGCTGGTCCGGGACCTCACGGGACAGGAGCTCACACTCGACCTCGCCCACTACACCGAGCCGGACCGCTGGCGGCTGATCAAAGTGCATGACACCCCCGCACTGCATCAGGGTGAACCAGCCGACGACGGCGGGCTGGCCACCGTCCACTACGCGGACTTCACGCACGGCCTTCAGGCGCGAAACCGGGTCTGAATCGCAGGCAGTCTCCGGTCAGTCATGAGCTTCACCCATCTTCACGTCGCCACGAGCAGCGGCATCGGATCGTCATCATCCGAGGAACTGGCGGCAGCCGCCTCCCGCGACGGTGCCACCTCCCTCGCCTGCACAGACCACGACGGACTGTACGGCGCGGTCAAACACCTCCAAGCCTGTCTTCATCACGGCCTCCAGCCGGTCCTCGGAGTGAATCTCGCCGTCGTCGAGGACAGCGAGGAGGGCCCACGACGGCGCGTGAGCGGCCGCGTGGTGATCCTCGCCCACGGCGGCGGATCCGGAGGCCAAGGAACCCACGTTCCACAGGGTGCAGGCTACCGGGCGTTGTGCCGCCTGGTCTCGGACGCGCATGCTCACACCACCGGACGGTCCGGCGGGAAGACGCCGGTGGGCGTGACCCGCCGGGAACTCGCAGCACGAGCCGTCGATCCCGAAAGCGGGCTTCCCGTACTGACAGTCCTCCTGGGCCCCGAGTCCGACGTCGGCCTCGCCATGTACGGCAGCAGGTACCTGAAACCTCGCACCCTGTTCAAGGAGTGGCTCGCCGTACTGCCCACCGGGACCCTGGCCGCAGAGCTGGTGAGCCATCCCGCCTCCCCGAAGACCGGCGGCACCTCGAACCAACCACCGGTCCGCATGCTCAAACTCGCCCGGGAGCACCGGGTGCCGGCGATCCTCAGCAACGCCGTCCGCCATCTCGGCCCCGAGCAAGAACACGACCTCCCGACGAACCGTCCGAACCCTCCCACCGGGGCGTATCTGAAAACGTCTGCCGAGATGACCCGGCTGGCCCACGAGATCGTGTACGCAGCGGATCTGCGCACGAGCGATCTGCATCAGCTGCTCGGCGACACCGAGAAACTGGCCGAACGCTGCCGCCTGGATCCGTCTGAGGACCTCGGCTGGACCAGACGCCTCCTGCCCGAACCCACAGTCCTGGGCGTCGGGCAGGACGCCCAGTCCGAGCTCGCCGCCCAGTGTGAAGCCGGGATGAAACTCCGCTTCCCGGGCCTGGCCGGCACGGAGGCCCCGCTCGTGCAGGACCGCCTGCAGCGAGAACTCGACATCATCGGGCGCCTCGGCTTTGCACCGTACTTCCTGACCGTCGCCGAAGTCGCCCGCACCATCTCCGGCCTCGGCGTCCGTGCCACCGTGCGCGGCACGGCCGTATCCAGCCTGGTCAACCATCTCCTGGGGATCTCTCCGGTGAATCCGCTGCGGCACGGCCTGCTGTTCGAGCAGTTTCTGCTCGACGAGCCCGCCCGCAGTGCCGAGCTGGACCACTCGCTGCCGAACATCGCATTCGAGGTCGACCCGGAGAGGAGCCGCGAAGTCCACCAGGCGCTGTTCAAACGCTTCGGCAGAGAACGGACGGTCCTTGTCGGCACCAGGAAGACCCGCCAGGCCCCGGATGACGGGATCTCCCCGGGAAACGTCTCAGAACTGGGCGTCGAGCTGCCGCAACCGGGCCCGCAGCGTTCCATGGACCCGTGCGGGATCATCGTCGGTGATGCAGGCCTTCTCAGCCGCACCCCGGTCCAGCCAGGTCCGCTGCGACTGCCGCTGAGTCAGTTCGGGCGACAGGACGCCGAGGCGTTGGGCCTGATGACGGTGGAGATCCGGAGCGCGCCGGCTCAGCGCCTCATCTCTCACGTTCTGCAGGAGATCGGACGTCACCATCCCGACGCTGCGGAGATCGACATCGACGCCATCCCGCTGGACGACGGTCCAGCCTTCGCGCTCATAGGCTCTGCCGACAGCCTGGGCTGCTTCCAGGACGAGATGCCCGGCCAGCGTGAGTTCGTGGGCGCCATGGCACCCAGGGATTTCACGGAGTTGGTGGCGGCGACGTCGATCTGCCGCCCAGGACCGGTGCGAGGCACCACCATCCCCCTGCTGTTCGAGCACCGTCATGGTTTCACGAACCCCGACGACTCTCATCCGGACCTGCAGCCCGTCCTCGCGGAGACGCACGGCATGCTGCTCTTCCACGAGCAGGTCCTGAGAATCTTCGACATCATGACCGGCTGCGGCCTCTCGCTGGCAGACCAGTTCCGCCGCGCCCTCCCGGACCCATTGCACCAGGACAAGGTGGCCCGGTACTTCGCCGAGCAGGCCGCGGCACGGGGATACCCGGACGGAGTCGTGCGCGAAATCTGGAAGGACCTGCGCTCCACCGCCGGGCTCACCTTCTCCAAGGCCAATGGGGTGGCCCTCACCCTCCCCGGCTATCAGGCGGCCTGGCTCAAGGCTCATCATCCGGAGGCATTCCTGAGCGGGCTCTGGGAGCACGAACCGGAGAGGTACCCCCGTCCCGCCCTGCTGGCCGAGGCTCGGCGAATGGGCGTCCCCGTCCTGCCGCTCGACGTCAACCGCAGCAGCGATCGGTGCCGGACGGAGCGCATCGACGGCCCGGCGAACGCGGAAGAGCGCAGCTTGGAAGTACCCAGTGCGGATCAACCCAGCGCGGATCAACCCAGTGCGAAAGCATTCGGCATCCGCCGGAGCCTGACGGACATCCCAGGACTCTCCGGCGCCGAGCTGGCACGACTACTCGCAGGGCAGCCATACGCCTCCCTGGAGGACCTCCATTCCCGAGCGGAGCTGTCCCGCACCACCATCCGGCGTCTCGCCGAGTCCGGGGCACTGGATTCTCTGCACCGTCCCAATGAAGGAGAACCGATCGGCTCGGAGCTGGTCAGGCAACTGCAGCGACTGACCACTGCACCTCCCGGCAAGCGGCGTGAACAGATGGGCGGCCAGCTGCTCCTCCCACTCGACGAGGAGCAGCAAGCACCGGCCTGACAGCCATCTGGCCCACGGCCTTCGACTAAACGATCGCCGCGTCCGCCAGTTCCAGGGCCCGGTCGATCACGGCGAGCGCTTCACGAAGCTGCTCATCCGGGATGTTGAGGGCTGGAACCACATGGATGCGGTTGAAGTTGGCGAAGGGCAGCACCCCACCGGCCTTGATCTCCGCGATCACGGCGTTCATTTCGGGGCTGGACCCGCCATAGGCGGCCAGCGGTTCACGGCTCTCACGGTCACGCACCAGCTCGATGGCCCAGAACACCCCGGATCCACGCACATCGCCCACGCTCGGGTGCTTGGCCTTCATCTCCTCCAGCGCCGGACGGATGATCTCCTCCCCCAGCCTCTTGGCGTTCCCCACCAGGCCTTCCTCCCGCATGGTCTCGATGGTCGCCACGGCGGCGGCACAGGCGAGAGGGTGACCCGAGTAGGTCAGTCCGCCGGGGTAGGAGCGCTGGCGGAAGGTGTCGAACACCGGGTCCGCGATGATCACGCCGCCCAGGGGCACGTACCCGGAGTTCACACCCTTGGCAAAGGTGATCAGGTCCGGCGTCACGCCCCAGCGGTTGATCGCGAACCACTCGCCGGTCCGTCCGAAGCCCGCCATGACCTCGTCCGCGATGTAGAGGATGCCGTACTTTCGGGTGAGTTCGCGGACGCCTTCCAGGTACCCCGCGGGCGGGCCGTAGATGCCGGCCGTACCGGGCACCGACTCCAGGATCACGGCGGCCACGTTCCCCGCGCCCTCCAGGACGATCATGTCCTCCAGGTGCCTGAGCGCCCGCTCGGTCTCCTCGGCCTCAGTGGTGGCCCCGAAGTAGGAGCGGTACAGGTAAGCGGGCAGGAAATGCACGACGCCGGAGTCCCCGTTGTCGTTCGGGAAACGCCGCGGGTCTCCCGTGACGTTCACGGCGAGCTCGGTGCCGCCGTGATAGCTGCGGTAGGCGGAGAAGACCTTGCGACGGCCGGTGTGCAGGCGGGCCATCCGGATGGCGTGTTCCACTGCGTCCGCGCCGCCGTTGGTGAAGAACACGTGGTTCAGCCCTTCGGGCGCAAGGTCGGTGATGAGGCGGGCCGCCTCGGAACGCGCATCGTTCACATGTTGCGGGGCGATGGTGCACAGCTTCCCGGCCTGGGCGTGGATCGCGGCCACCACTCTGGGGTGCTGATGACCGATGTTCGTATTGACCAGCTGGCTGGACAGGTCGATCAAGCGACGGCCTTCACCGTCCCAGACCTCCGAACCGGAGGCCTTGAGGATGGTCATGGGGGCCAATGTGTCCTGGGCGGACCAGGAGTGGAAGACGTGCGCACGGTCCAGTTCGTAGGCGCGGCGTCCCGCTTCGATCTCATCGGCCGTGGGTGGCAGGGTCTCCGTGCCGGGAAGTGTTTCAGCGCTCATGGCGTGTTCCTTTGCTCTGCGAAGCCGAATCAGGCGTTGGTGGGGAAGCCGAGGTTCAGGCCGCCGTGGCTGGGATCCTGCCAACGGGTCGTGACCACCTTGCCGCGGGTGAAGAAGTGCACGCCTTCGGTGCCGTAGGCGTGTGAATCGCCGAAGAGCGAGTTCTTCCAGCCGCCGAAGGAGTAGTAGGCCATGGGCACCGGGATGGGCACATTGATCCCGATCATGCCGACGGTGACCTCGTTCTCGAAACGGCGCGCTGCTCCGCCGTCGTTGGTGAAGATCGCGGTGCCGTTGCCGTACGGGTTGGAGTTGACCAGCTCCAGGCCGTCGTCGAAGCTCTCGACGCGGACCACCGAGAGGACCGGACCGAAGATCTCGTCCTGGTAGATGCTCATCTCCGGGGTGACCCGGTCGAACAGGGTCGGGTTGAGGAAGAAGCCGTCGCCTTCGGCGTCCGGGCTCGGGTTCCGGCCGTCGATGACCAGGGTGGCGCCCGCCTCCACGCCGGCGTCGATGTATCCGGCGACCTTGTCCCGGTGGGCGGCGGTGATGAGCGGTCCCATGTCGCAGCCGCGGGTGCCGTCGCCGATGCGAAGGGTGCGGGTGCGCTCGGCGATCTTGGCGATCAGTTCGTCGGCGATGGAGTCGACGGCGACCAAGGCGGACACCGCCATGCAGCGCTCACCCGCAGCGCCGAAACCGGCGTTCACGGCGGCGTCGGCGGCCAGATCCAGGTCGGCGTCGGGAAGCACCAGCATGTGGTTCTTGGCACCGCCCAGGGCCTGGACACGCTTGCCGGACGCCGTGCCGCGCTCGTAGACGTACTTGGCGATCGGGGTCGAGCCGACGAAGGAGACGGAGGAGACCTGGGGGGAATCCAGGATCGCGTCCACGGACTCCTTGTCACCGTGCACCACATTGAACACGCCGTCCGGCAGACCGGCTTCCTTCCACAGCGCCGCGAGCCAGTTGGCCGCGGTCGGGTCCTTCTCGCTGGGCTTGAGCACGATCGTGTTGCCGGCGGCGATGGCCACCGGGAAGAACCACATGGGCACCATGGCCGGGAAGTTGAAGGGCGAGATGATGGCGGAGACCCCGAGCGGCTGACGGATGGAGTGCACGTCCACCTTGGTGGAGGCGTTCTCCGTGTAGCCGCCCTTGATCAGGTGCGGGATGCCGCAGGCGAACTCCACGACTTCCTGGCCGCGGGCGATCTCACCGAGTGCGTCCTCCAGGACCTTGCCGTGTTCGGCCGTGATGATGGCGGCGAGCTCACCCTTGCGGGCGTTGAGGAGCTCGCGGAAGGCGAAGAGGATCTGGACGCGGCGGGCCAGCGACGTGTCCCGCCAGGCGGGGAACGCCGCAGCGGCGGCAGCGATGCCTTCCTCCGTGGTGGCCTTGCTCGCAAGGGCCACCCGGGAGGTGACCTTGCCGGTGGCGGGGTTGGTGACATCGCCGAAACGGGCGCCGTCGCCCTCGGTGGTGGTCCCATTGATCCAGTGCTGAACGGTCTGCATGGAGAGGTCCTTTCACGAAAGTGTTCTGCACTCATCGTGTGCTTCTGATCACGCCCACGCACCTGACATGTTGTTCCGAAATCTTTCATCACTCATACACTGTGTCCATGACCAAGGCACCTCAGCGCCCCCTGACGGTCCGCGACGCCCTCTCGCTGCCCGCCCTCGCCGCCGGAAATCCAGAGGTCCTCTCGGGCCCGGAAGGGCTGGACGCCCCCGTCCGCTGGGTGCACATCGCCGAAGAGGCGGAAGCCGGCGACCTCCTGGAAGGCGGCGAGCTCGTCCTCACCACGGGTCTCGCCTTCCGGCACTCCACCGAGCTCACCACCGAGTTCCTGCGGCGTTTCCACGTGGCCGGGGCGGCCGCCGTCGTCGTCGAATTAGTGGACGACGACGGCGCCCCTGACTCAGCGGCGATCCGCACCTTGCGCGCCGCAGCCACGGCGGTGGCAGCCCCGTTGGTGCTGCTCAGCCACCGCGTACGCTTCGTCCAGGTCACCGAGGACGCGCACCGGGCGCTGATGGACCAGCAGCTGATCCGCTTGGAACGGGCCCGCCGCGTCCACGAGGTCTTCACCGGACTGAGTCTGGAGAACGCGGGCGAGAGCCGGATCGTCGGCACCACGGCGGATCTGCTGGGGACTCCGGTGGTCTTCGAAGACCCGGCCCATCTGGTGCTCAGCTATGCAAACCACGGACAGGATCCTTCGCGGCTCCTGGACGACTGGACGGGCCGCTCCCGCTTCGTCGGGTATCTCAGCCATACCGGCTTCGGAAATGGCGGCGAGCGGTGGCTCCAGACCCCTGTCGGGCTGAAAGGGCAGCGCTGGGGGCGACTCGTGGCCCCTGAGCTCACCGGAGAGCAGGCATCACATTCCAGGCCGGACACCGATGCAGCCCGGGACTGGGATCTGACCGACGCCCTTCAAGTCCTGGAACGAGCCGGGCAGGCCTTGACGATGGCACGAATGGCCGGCCGTGACCGCCGGGAGCTCCTGTTCCAGGCTCGCACCGGCCTGGTTCAGGACCTGCGCCAGGCCACGCCGCCCAGCGAGGAGGAGGCGCTGGCCCGGGCGCGCTCCCTGGGACTGTCCCCCGGGGCCGGGTACGTCCCGGTCGTGGCACGGCTCGACGAACCACGGGACGGCAACGGCCCGGGCGATGCGACCGCCGTCCAGCTCCGCGAACGCGCCTTCCTCGACGGCCTGCAGGAATGGGCGCAGCGGGACCGCCAGGCCGTTCTCGCTGCGAGCCTCCACGCAGGCTCGGTGGCCGTCCTGCTCGGCCTCCCGGCCCTGGAGCTTGAGGACGCCTCGCTGCACCGGCTGGCGGCGGGCCTGCGGGTCGCCGGACTCAGCTGGACCCTGGGCGTCGGCCAGGCCGAGCGATCACTGCTCGCCGCAGCACGGGGGCTCGACGATGCGGACCTCGTCGCGGAGACGGCGGCCACCCTCGGTTCGCGGGAACTCCCCTTCCATCGCTTCAGCGATGTCCGGCTCCGCGGCCTACTGGCGCTGCTCGCCCAGGATCCCCGTGTGAGGTCCTTCGCCCTGGCGGAGCTGGCGCCACTGCTGGAACCCTCGGCACCGGAACTACTGGGCCTCCTGACGGATTACCTGGAACACGGCGGCAATATGTCAGCCCTTGCGCGGGTCAGGTCCGTGAGCCGCCAGGCCCTCTACGCACAGGTCAAACGGCTGGAAACGCTCCTCGGGGTCTCCCTGGACGACGCCGAGTCGCGGGCGTCCCTCACCGTCGCCCTGCTCTGGCACCGCCTCGCCACCCGCTGAGGCCGATGCTGGGCTCAAGCCTCCCGACGGCGGCCGATCCCTCGTTCCAGACCGGCCGCGATGCGCCCGAGAAGCTCGATCGCCTGCTCCTGTTCGCCTGGATCGAGGTCCGCCACGACCGCCTCTTCCAGTTCACGCCAGGCGGCCTCCACGCCGGGGCGAAGGCCCTTGCTGGCAGTGGTCGCGGTGACGATGACCGAACGGCCGTCGGTAGGGCTGGGGGCCGTGCGGACGAACCCGGCATGTTCAAGGCGGCGGATCGTCCTGGTGATGGTGGCGGCGTCGGAGCCCAGCATTCGCACCAGATCCGCCTGCCGCTGCGGCCCGGCATCCCAGAGCTGCATCATGACGAGCTCCTGGGAGAGATGCAGGCCCACCGGCTTGAGGAGCTGAGCAGCGAGACTCTTGTGCAGCCGGGCCACCTGCACGATGGCGTGTCCGACCCGTCCTGCGTCAGCCAGCCCATCGGCCAGCGATCCACCCGCACCATCAACACTCTGCGATTCCACCTCAGCCATGGCCGTCATTCTAGTCAGCCGTAGATCCTCGGCATTTACTTGTCCGGACAGGAATATTCTCGGAAAGACGCCGGTTGAAGCTCGGGAAGCCTGAATTCAAGGCTTGGAAATCCGACCCGCGGCGCATTGCACACCTTAATGACCGGACATCGATCCGCTCCTGCGCGCCACCCGAGAGAATCACGAGAGTCCGTGAACACTGCATTCAAGTCCTATGCCCTGAAGGGCCTGCCCCTGGAGAACCGGATCGTCATGGCGCCCATGACCCGAAGCCGGGCCGCGGAGCCCGGACAGCTCCCGTCGCCGTCGATGGCCGAGTACTACGCCCAGCGCGCGGGTGCCGGCCTGATCATCACCGAGGGGACGCAACCCTCCCTGGAGGGGCAGGGGTACACCAACACCCCGGGCCTCCACAGCGCCGAACAGATCGCCGGGTGGCGCACCGTCACCGACGCGGTGCACGACGCCGGAGGCAGGATCTTCGTTCAGCTCATGCACACCGGGCGGATCGGTCATCCCAGCATCTCCCCCGATGGCAGCACCCCCTTCGGCCCCTCGGCGATCCGTGCCAAGGGTCAGGTGTTCACGCATCAGGGCCTCCAGGATCTGGTGGTTCCGCGTGAGATGACCGAGGAGGACATCCAAAGGACCATCGAAGACTTCGCCTCGGCGGCGCGAAACGCCGTCGAGGCCGGGTTCGACGGCGTCGAGATCCACGGCGCGAACGGCTACCTTTTGCACCAGTTCCTCTCCGTCAACGCCAACCAGCGCGAGGACGCCTGGGGTGGAAGCGTCGAGAACCGCCTGCGCTTCACCCTCCGGGTCACCGAGGCCGTGTCCCAGGCCATCGGCCCGGAACGGACGGGCATCCGCCTCTCCCCCGGCGCCTCCTTCAATGACATCGAGGACGATCCGGAACTGTTCCAGACCTACCTCCCCCTCGTGGAGCAGCTCGGCGAACTCGGACTCGCTTATCTCCACCTCATCGAGCAGGCCGGACGGCAGCTCACGGTCCAGCTGCGGGACGCCTGGCCCGGCACGTTCATCCTCAACCCCGACACCGGGGCGGAGACCCCGACCGATCACCGCGCCCTCAAGCTGATCAACGACGGCACTGCGGATCTGATCTCCTTCGGTGCACTCTTCCTGGCCAATCCGGACCTCCCGGAGCGCCTCGCCTCCAACGGCCCGTACAACAGCCCGGCTCGGGAGTCGTTCTTCGGCGGGGACGACCGCGGCTACCTCGACTACCCCCGGCTTGAGAACCAGGCGGAGGAAGCCCCGATGACGGCCGCGACGGTCATGGAGCAGCCCGCCGCCCCCCTCGGGCCGAGCACTCAGGAGGCAAGCCGTCCGGCGACGGAGACCCCCTCCCTGTGGCGTCGCATCCTGCTGGCGGGGGCGGCGAGCGCCGTCGTCAACACCGCGCTCTACGCTCTCGCGGTCCTCATCGGCGCCAGCATGGTCATGGCGACTCCCCAGCCGAACCGGATCCCGTGGTTCGCACCCGCCGTCGCTTCGCTCATCCCCCTTCTCATCGCCGGACTGATCGCCTGGATCGTGGTCCGGAAGCGCCCTGGAGCCAGCCGCTGGTTCGCCTGGGGCGGCCTGCTCTTCGCGGTCCTCAGCTGCGCCTCGCTCCTCTCCGCCCCGGACCCGGCCACCGGGCTCGGCCTGGCCGCAATGCACCTGGTCACCGGCGTCGCCTGGTTCCTGGCGCTGAAGGGCGCCCGGAAGACCGCCAGCTGATCATTCCGGCAGCGGAGGGCGCCTCTCACCGCGAGAGGCGCCCTCGCGCATCCACCACTTCCTCCAGTCTCGCAAAGCAAGCCGCTCGTCCGAGTTTTGCAAAAAACTATGCAGAACCATAAAACTGCACATAGAATTGCAGAAGAGATGCAGATCACACGATCTTCACCGATACCGGACACGAGGCTCAGGAGGCGGCATGGCCGAGAACGCACCCACCGGCACCCCCTCCACGGACCGTTGGCTCGGGGACGCCCTCCCCGACATCAAGCTCACCAAGGCCCAGTCCCGTGTGGTGGACGCACTGGTCGTGAACCCCAAGCTCGCCTCCTACGGTGACGTCACAGAACTCGCCGCCCGCGCCGGCGTCAACAGCTCCAGCGTGGTCCGCACCGCCCAGGCCCTGGGCTACCGCGGCTGGCCGGACCTTCAGCGCGAGCTGCGCGCCCGCTACCTGGTGCACATCTCGAACACCGCTCCCCTGACGCACCGCGTCGAGGTGCGCTCCCCCGTGCACGACTCGCTGACCCACGACATGGAGAACCTTCGGCTCGCGCTCGACAGTGTCGACCCCCAGGCCGCCGACGACGCCGTCACGGCCCTCTGCGCCGCGCGCCGCATCGCCGTCGTCGCGCAAGGCTCATACTCCGGTGCCGCCGTCGTCTTCTCCCATCTCGCCGCGACCATGGGCTATCCCGTCACCTTCGAAGGCCGCGCAGGCGTGCACCTCGCCTCACTCACCAGCTCCCTCGGGCCGGGCGATGTCCTCGTGGTGTTCCACCTCTGGCGGCCCCTCAAGCACCTCACGATCGCAGCGCAGCTCGCCCACCAGGCCGGCGCCACCGTGATCGCCGTGACGGACCTCAAGTCCACCGACCTCGCCCGGGCGAGCCACCACCTCCTGCTCGTCCCCTCGGAAGGCGTCTACGCCTTCCAATCGGCCACCGCCTCGACATCCGTGGCATACGGCCTGCTCGCCGGCATGGAAACGCGCGAACCCGAGCGCGTCAAAGCCGGCATCGAACGAACCTCCCAGTTCTGGGAGGACCTGGACCTCTACACCAACTGAGGTCCCTCGCGCCGACGGCGATTCGCCGCACGCCCTCACCCTGCCTCGCCCCGGCGTCCGCAGCCGCATCCCCTTTCCCAGGAGCACCATGCCTTCCTCAGCCGTACTCAGCGACCAGCTGAACGCTTCCCTCGCCGCCGCCCGCCCCGCCGTCCTGGAGATGGCCCGCTACATCCACGCCAATCCAGAGCTCTCCTTCGAAGAGGTCAAGGCTGCGGCCGCCATCACCTCCCTTCTGGAGCAGCACGGCTTCGCAGTGGAACGCGGCACCGGCGGCCTGGACACCGCCTTCAGCGCCAGCATCGGCTCCGGCGACCTCGTGGTGGCCATCTGTGTCGAGTACGACTGCCTGCCCGAGGTGGGCCATGCCTGCGGCCACAATCTGATCGCCGGCTCCACGGTGGGCGCCGCCCTGGCCCTGGCCCCGCTCGTCGATGAGCTCGGCATCACGCTGAAGGCCATCGGCACCCCCGCCGAGGAACACGGTGGCGGCAAGTCCCTCCTGCTGGACGCCGGCGCCTTCGACGGCGTCGGGCTCTCCCTCATGGCGCACCCCGGGCCGGAAGGCCGCACCTCCAATCCGGCAGGCACCAGCTCGCAGGCCGTGGGCCGCTTCCGCGCCACCTTCAGCGGGCAGGCCGCGCACGCCGCAGCCATGCCGCACCGCGGCATCAACGCCGCGGATGGCGCCGTGCTGAGCCAAGTCGCGGTGGGACTGCTCCGTCAGCAGCTCCCGGACGACCACCGCGTGGCCCTTTTCGTCCGCGAGGCCGGCGTGGCCACGAACATCATCCCCGATCACGCCGTCGTCGACTTCGAATGCCGGGCCTTCACTCTCCCCGAGTACGAGGCGCTCCTGACCCGCGTCCGCGCATGCTTCGAGGGCGCAGCCCTCGCGACGGGCACCGGTCTGGACATCCAGGACATCGAACCCCTCTACGAGCCGCTGGTCCAGGACCTTCAGCTCTCCGCCCACTGGAACGCCGCCTTCGGCGCCCGGGGCCACGACGTGACCCCGGCCCCGGACTCCTCCGGTGGCGGCTCCACGGACATGGGCAACATCAGCCAGGTGATCCCCAGCATCCATCCCATGTTCGCGATCCCGGGGGCCACGCTCCCCATCCACTCCGCAGGTTTCACGGCCGCCGCGGACACCCCAGAGGCCTACGAGGCCATGTTCGACGCCGCTTTCTCCCTGGCCTCCACCGTGGCCGACGCGGCGTCCGACCCCGAACAGAAGGCGCGCTTCACGGCCGCCGCCTACCACCCCTCGTCCGCAGAGGCACTCGCATGACCACCACCGCAACACCCACCCCCACCCAGACCAAGGCGCTCCCCCTTGCAGCCCTGGCTCTCGCCGTCGCCGTTGTCGCGCAGCTCATCGGCCCCCTGAAGATCCCGGTCGGCATCGGCACCCTGCTGGTCCTGCCCATGGTCTGGGGCCTCCTCATGGGCCTGGTTCTTTCCGTTCAGAAGATCAAGCCGCTTCCCGTCAAGGTTCAGCGGCTGGCCGCCGCCCTGTCCGGCGTGGCCGTGCTCGTGCTCTGCATGCGCCTCTCGGTGGACATCGGACCCAACATCCCCACGCTGCTGAAGGCCGGACCCGCTCTCCTGTTGCAGGAGGTCGGGCACCTGCTTGGCACGATCGTGCTGGCCCTGCCGCTGGCGGTGCTGCTGAAGATGGGCCGCGCAACTGTGGGAGCAACCTTCTCACTGGACCGCGAACCCGCCTTTGCGATGGTCTCCGGCCGGTTCGGCCCCAATTCCGACGAGTACCGCGGCGTGCTGGCCATGTACGTCTTCGGTACCGTGTTCGGCGCGATCTACATCAGTCTCGTGTCGTCCCTTGTCGCGAACTGGAAGATCTTCGACCCGCTCGCCCTGGCCATGGGCTCCGGAGTGGGTTCCGGTTCCATGATGGCCGCCTCCGTCGCGAGCATCACGGCCGCATATCCGGCGGACAAGTCCGCCATCGTCGGCATGGCCGCGGTGTCCAATATGATCACCAGCATGCTGGGCGTCTACGTCGGCATGTACATCGCCTTGCCCCTCGCGGACCGCGCCTACCGCCTGCTGACCCGCACCCCCGCCATCGTCGCCCAGCCGGCCGGCATCCAGTCCGCCGACGACGCCGGCAACGCCGCCTTCCGCGCGGAGGTCGCCGAGGCAGGTGCCCATGAAACCGTCTCATCGAAGGTCACGCTGTCCGCAGTCGGCGTACTCGGCCTCGTCACCGCGACCATCGCGGACCTCTCCGCAGGCAAAGGCTTCAGCGTCAGTACGCTGGTGGGCTACCTGGTGATCATGGCTCTTGTGGCGCTGAGCCAGTACCTGGGGAAGCTGAGCCGCGGGAAGGTGCAGCCCGTCATCTGGATCACGACCCTGGGGGCGTTGTTCTCCAGCCCCCTCATCCCGCCGCTCGCCGCATTCATGCACAACACTGTCGGCGCGGTGGACTTCCTGTCCATCACCACGGTCGTTCTGACCCTGGCCGGGCTGTCGCTCGGCAAGGACATCGGCTTGCTGCGCAAGATCGGCTGGAGGATCGTCCCGGTGGGCCTCGTCGCCATCACCGCCTCATTCCTCTTCGCGACGCTGATCGCCGAGTTCTCCCTGGGGCTCTGGCACTGAGAACCTCCTCCTGCCCCGCGAATCGCCCATGACTGACCACATTCCGCCAGCCGGACAAGGGCAGCCATGGGCGGTTCGCGGAGGAGGCGTTAAACGGAAGAGCCGCCGGACGACGTCGTCCGGCGGCTCTTCCTGTGATCTTGTCTTCCTGTGATCTTGCGGTTCAGGCCGTCTGAATCCGGACTGCGCGTCCTGAACGGCGACGCCACACGGTGGCCTGCCCGTTCACGCTGGGGAGGATGCTCCCCTCCGGAATGAACTGCTCGTTCTGCGGATCCTCTTCCGGGACCCAGATGCCGGAGACCGGGCAGTGAGTGCCGGTCTCCGCACTGGAAACGGTGCGTTCATGGACCAAGGCGATGCGCTTCATCGTTGAAACCCCTCGAATGTCTTGCTGTGGCGTGAAAGCTTGTCTTCAAGCCTAGAAAAACACCACTCGGACTCCCATGTGCATCTGTACAAGCATCACCCGAATCTCTGTACGCCCCTCTGGTGCGCCACACTTCTCCGAGGGCTATGTGTTGTTCATCACGTTGCAGTGGATGCCTCTCCATGAGGCCGAACGCCCTGGTCTGCAAGCCAATCGGAGTACGTTCGGGTGCCGAGGACGGCGCCGGGGCCGGGGAGCAGCGAGCCATCCCGTTGAGCCCGCCCGAGACCTCCGGGAATCGAGATCGCAGGGATCTTTCCAGCCGCCCCCTGTGCACGTGCATAGCACCTGACCATCTCCACCAGATTCTCTTCCTGCGGCCCGGCGAAATCCGGGGCCAGACCGAGCGGATCGCCTTGCGCCAGTTCCACGAGCCGCTGCCCGAGCTCTCCCGTGTCCACCGGCTGCACCCGCCCGCGCGGTGCGAGCCTCAGAGGCCCGAGGCGCAGCAGCTCATACATCTGGCGCGCGAAGTCGTGAAACTGAGTCGCCCTCTGTATCGTCCATGGCACCGGACCGGACCCGACCGCGCGTTCCTGGGCCAGCTTCGCGGCGTAATAGCCGTGCGGGGCGCGGTCGATCCCCACGATCGAGAGTGTGACATGGTGCCTGACGCCCACGGAGGCGCCGGCATCAAGCAGCACCTTGGACGTGGCCTCGAAGAACTCCGTCGCCTTCCTGCCGCTCGGACTCATCAGGTTCAGGACGTCGATGACCGCCTCCACACCATCCAGCGCGGTCCGCACCGTGCCAGGCTCCCGAACGTCGACGCCGGTGCCACGCGTGAGCGCCACCACCTCGTGGCCACCCTGCCGTGCAGCCTCGACGACGTGGCGCCCCACCGTACCGCTGGCGCCGGCAATGGCGATCTTCATGATCCCTCCGTCCCGGCGACGCCGTGCCTCGTCGCCTCTGCGGCCATTCTCCACCACCCGCCGGCACTGGATCGTTACTGAACCGCCCGGTATAGAATTCCGGTACCCGCCCGCCCGGGCGGCAACCATCTCAGGAGAATCCATGGAAACCGGCTCCCGCCACGCCACTCTGCACCGAGTCCCGGACCTGCCCCTCACCCACCATCCGCTTCCTGCCGAGCAGGTCCGCACGGGAACCCCCACGGCGGCGATCCTGGAGCTGGAAGACCTCGGCGACTGCGGCGTCGGGGTCTGGGAGATGACGCCCGGCACCGCCACCGATGTGGAGTCGGAGGAAACCTTCGTGGTGCTCAGCGGCTCGGCGAGCGTGGAGTTCCTGGACGCCGAGGGCGCCGTCGAATGCACCCTCGAGCTCGCACCGGGCGACCTGGTCCGGCTGCACGCGGGTCAGCACACCGTCTGGACGGTCCGCGAGACACTCCGCAAGGTCTACCTGAGCCTCTGAGCACTCGGCATCGCGGCATGCGACCACCTAGAATGGCAGGCATGCCCATCCCCTTCCGCCCTGAGGACCGCTGAGCGTGGCCAAGCTGTACTTCCGCTACGGAGCCATGAACTCCGGCAAGTCCACGGCCCTCCTGCAGGTGGCCTTCAACTACGAGGAACGCGGCCAACGGGTCCTGCTGGCCAAGCCCGGGGTCGACACCAAAGGGGACGGATCCATCCTGTCCCGCCTCGGAGTGACGCGGGAGGTGGACTTCGTCATCCCGCAGGGCAGCGACGTGCGGGCTCTGCTCAGGCAACAGGCCTCCGGAGACGATCCGGAAGCCCTGCTGGAGCACGTGGACATGGCACCCGTCGCCCGCCTCCTGGTGGACGAAGCACAGTTCCTCAGCCCGGAGCAGGTGGACGATCTCTTCCGGATCGCGGTCCTGGACGGCATCCCTGTCCTGGCTTACGGCATCCGGACCGATTTCCGCACCCAGGCCTTCCCGGGCGCTGCACGCCTCCTGGAGATCGCTCACTCGCTCGAGGAGCTCAAGACCATCTGCCGCTGCGGGCGCAAGGCGGTCTTCAACACCCGGATCGTCGGTGGACGCTTCATCTTCGACGGCGGTCAGGTCGCCATCGACGGCGAGGACGTCGGTTACGAGTCGCTGTGCGGCAGCTGCTATCTGGCGGAGACCGGCGGCTCACTCAATCCCTGACCCACAGGCGCCAGGATGCTGCGCGCACTTCCGAGGCGCGCAAGCAGCAGGAGCTGCTCGGTCACCCGGCGCGCACCGGCCACATCCCCTGAACGGAAGAACCTGTCCTGCGCTTCGGTCAGCCGGTCAAGCGCCTGGGACCGGGCGCCCCGGGCCAGGAAGATCTTCGCCCGGAGAAAGGCCGCGTGGGCTTCGGCGCCGTCGGGAACCGCTTCCTGCAGCAGAAAGTCATCCAGCCGTTCCTGCGCCTCCTCGTGGCGACCCTTGAGATGGAGCCACTGCGCCTCCAGGAACATGAGCCAGGAGGATGAGGAGTCGCGGCCTCTGAACGCCGTCGCCGCGAACCGTGCACGTTCCAGGCACCGCGCAGTGGCGTCATCGATCATCCCGGCATCGAGCCTGAATCTCGCCGAGCTGAGGTTGAAGTCCAGCCATTCTCCGAGATCGACCAGCGGTGAGAGTAGCGCCAAAGCCTCTTCGTGGCGTCTGACCCCGTACTCCGATCTGTTCCGCGCGAAGGCGGCATCCCCCATGGCCCGGGCGAGCCTGCCCAGGAGGTGAGCGGGCGAGCGCTGCCACTCGGTGCCCTCAAGAGTCAGGCACAGGCGCCATGCTGCCGCGGTTCTGCCGCGCTCCAGCAGGACGGCGAGCAGCGCACACATCGCCGCCAAGCGGATCGGCGAACCCGGTCCGAGAAGGGTCGCGCACTGCAGCGCCTCCCGCGCATGCCATTCCGCTTCGATGACCGCCTTCCGCGTGAGGGCGACCCTGACAGCCATTTGATGAAGCTCGGACGCAGCACCGGGCCCCCACGATCTCCGGGGATCCTCCAGAAGGGCCTTCACGCACTTGCGTGCTTCCCGATACTTTCCTGATCTGATCAGACTCTCGACGCCCATCAGACTCATTTCATGCAGCACCCCCTCGGAGGAGGTCTCCATCGCCAGATGAGCCGCCGCCCGGGAGAAGCGTTCAGCCGTCTCATGGTCTCCCAGAGCCCAGGCGGTGCGTGCCTGGAGCGCGGCCTGCGCCCCCTCCAGAGCTGCAGCTGAGGACTGAGTGTTCCAATGCTCGAGTTCCTCCCGCGGGAGCCCGAGGGCTTCCGCCAGGGCATCCAGCACGAGAGGCCCCGGTTCACGCGCACCCCGTTCCAGCATCGAAACGTGGCTGCTTGAGCACACGGGCCCGCTCAGCTGCTCCTGCGTCAGGCCACGGGCGAGGCGCTCCTCCCTCAAACGGGCCCCGAACATACTGCCCACGACGATCCTTCCTCCGTTCCGTGCCGAGGAGCGGACCGCCAGCACGCGTTCACCTCGATCATGCTTAATGTAGTACATTTGACTGAAAGTGTGCGGAATGGCACGTGAGCTCAAATATTCGGAGCGCCGAAATCCTCTGAAATGGGCAGAATTCCCTGCAACATGTGTGGCATTTCCTCCTTTTCCCACGAGTCCTTGCTAAATGTCCTACGCTTATGGGGTGCATCACCTTCATCCCACTGTCCGCAATGTCCCGCTTTCCGTTCAGATCGGTGCACAGTTGCGCGAGCAGATCGTCAACGGAACCTGGCCCATCGACACCAAAGTCCCGGGCGAGCACGAATTGATGAAGACCTTCGGGACCAGCCGGAACACGGTCAGAGAGGCCCTGAGGGCCCTGGTGCACCTCGGACTCTTGGAATCCCGCCCAGGAGACGGCACCTACGTCCGCTCAACAAGCGAACTCGGCGCCGTTCTCGGCCGCCGCATCAGTGAGGAACGCATCAACGAGGTCTTCGAGGTACGTGAGGCGCTGGAGATCCAGGCAGCCCGGCTCGCAGCCCAGAGGATCACCGAGGAGCAGCTCGAAGAACTCCGGGGATTCCTCCGCGGACGCTACGAGGGTGAGGACCTCCAGGAACGGCTCCAATCCGACGTGAAATTCCACCAGGCCGTGGTGGCGGCGTCCGGAAACCCGCTCATCACCGAGCTTCACCATGGACTCGAACCCGCCGTCATCCACGATCCGAGCAACTACTCAGGGCTGGACACTCTCGACTTCCTACGCGAGGAGCACGAGGCCATCCTCGACGCGCTCGCCAAGCACGATCCCGACGCGGCCGTCGAGGCGACCCTCAGCCTGCTCGCGGGAACCGATCGCTCCGATCCCGGCGAATAATCCGGACAGGCGGACGGCCGAACACCCGTTTTGAACTTTCAGTGTTCAAAAATGTCATTTGTCGTACAATTGATGTGTGCGTTCCGATCACATCACTCAGCGACCGGCCCTCTACCCTCCCGATTTCGCACGCCGCCTGGAACACTGGATTGATTCCGGGGTATGGCCCAGCGGCACTCCGCTCCCTACCAAGGACGAGCTGATCCGGATCTTCGGCGCCTCGGAGATCGACGATGTCCACGAAATCATCGAAGGTCTCCGCCTGCGCGGCATTCTGACCATCAGACCAGAGGACGGCCGCCTTGTGATCGCCCTTCAGGGATCCGGACCCGGCTACACGGCAGGGGACCTCGGGAATGAGCAGGGGCGCTCAGCTCTCATCGTGGAAGCCCGCCGCGCCCTCCTCAGCCAAGGCGCGAGACTCGCCGCCTCCCGAGCCACCCCGGAGGACATGAGCAAGCTGATCGAAGCGCTCCACGAGGACACGGACAGCCGAGGCCCGGTCTCCCTGAGCGGGCCCGGAGCCTTCGAACGCGAGGTGATCCTCGCCTCGGGAAACGACTTCATGCTCCGCGTTTACGAGCGGCTCTTCATTCTGGAGAACCTGAGCCTCGGGCACGACGACGACGGACGGAGCCAGGACGATCCAGCCTTTGCGCGCCGCGAACTGCTGACGGCGATCGCGGCCCGTCAGGCCGACGCGGCGGCCCGTCTCGCCGACCAGCTTCTCTGAGGTGTCACGCTGAAGAAACCCTAGGCGTCCGGGCCGAGCACCTTGGTCCGGACCCTGCTCAAAAGAACCAGTGCCGCCGACGTCGCCCGCCCGGGGTCACGGGAGCGAAGGGCGTCCAGCACGGCTTGGTGTTCGGCCTGAAGCGACTCTTCAGGGGAGGTGTCGCGAAGGCCACTGAGATCGAAGATCCTCGCCTGGTCCAAGCCTTCATACATGTCCTCAAGGAGCCGATTTCCGGTCGCTTCGACGATCAGACGGTGGAACGCGATGTCCGCACGAGTCAGCTCGGCCAGGTCCGATGCCGCACCGCGGGCCTGGAGCGCCTCGTCCAGCCGGCCCAGCTGCTCTGCCGTGATGCGCTCGGCAGCCAACGCCACGGCGCGGCTTTCCAGCGCTTCGCGGGCCTCCATGGCATGGAGGGTGCATTCATCCCGGGCACGTTCCTCCACCGCTGAGACCAGCTCGTTCGTGGCTTTCACGAACGTGCCCCGGCCGGAGCGGGCTTCCAGGAGCCCCGTGTGGACCAGCCCGCGGACCGCCTCTTTCACGGCTCCCAGAGAGGCATTGAACTCGCGAGAAAGGGCTGCGTCGTTGGGTACCTTGAAACCGACAGGCCAAGCACCCTCCAGGATCAGAGTCCGGAAGCGATCTCCCAGTTCGAGCGCACCGGGGGCATGGACTGAGGTGAGGCTCGGCACGGAAATTCCAGCTCCTCGAAGGCTAGGTCGACCCTTGCATTTTACGCTGGCGACCGGCTCCGGCGACTCCCCCGAAAGGCGTATTCTTCGCGCCCCCGTCGTCGTTCAGCTCCCAGTGGGCCTGTCCCGGCATCCGCAGGTCCCGGAAGAAGAAACGCTGCCCGGGCTGCGGCGGCAGCACGACCGGCACACCATAAACCGGGCTGAGATCCAGGACCGCCCCGGGAGCGGCGAGATGCATCCTCGCCGCGCGCAACAGGCCGAACGCGGCCGGACCCGGCTCACGGGGGACACTCCCGTAGAGGAGGGCGGCACCGGCCAGTTCGTAGTGCCAGACGGCAGCGCTCAGCAGCGCCTTCGCAATGCCCCGCCTCCTGGCTTCCGGCACCACCCTGAGGTCCATCAACCGTGGGACATCGGCCAGTCCGCTCACGAAGATCTCCTCACGGCGGGAGGCGTAACCGTGTGCGATGCGCTGCACGAAGGGGACGTCGGGACGCACCAGAGCCGCGCCCAGGAGAACCCCCTCGGCGTCGACGGCCACCAGGATCGTGGTGGTCTTCTCAACGACCGCCGACGGAATCTCCCGCCAACCTTGCGGGTGCCCGATCGCCCGGCGGAAGGCCGGAAGCCCACGTACCCTTCTTGGGATCGCCGCGCCCAGACAGTGCGCGTCGCCAAGGCCGGCCAGCCAGCCGGAGGCGTCATTTCCCAGGAGGCGGCGCAGTCCGGGCCAATCGGCCTCTCGCGGATCACGGACGACGATCGGGGCTCGGTGAGGCTCCACGGAAACCTGCCTTTTCGGACCTGGCCTGATGAAGAAGTGCGACGTATCGCACGGCCCATTCTACCAGTTGTCCTACATTTGCCGCCCGTCGGCGCTCGGCATCACGATGCGGCCGACCCAGCATCGCCCCCTGCGTCGCCCATGAGGCCCGGGAGTTCCCAATCATCGGCGCCGGGATTCTGAAGGCCCTGATAGAACAGCCGCTCACCGGGCGCGGGTGCCAGTACCGCCGGAATCCCGAAGATCCGGCTGATGTCCAGCGATACCCCGGGCGCCGTCACGCGAAAACCCGATCCGCGCAGGAATCCGCGCACCTCCTTCCCGGAGCCGGCAGGAAGCCTGCCCTGGAGCAAGGACATCCCGGACAGCCGGTAGTGCCATACCAGGGCGTTCAGCAGAGCCCGCCCCACGCCTCGCCCCCGGAAGTCCGGGTCGACGCCGACCCCGCGCAAGCGGTGGATATTGGCCAGACCCCTCAAAGTGAAGATCGGCTCCTGCGCGCCTCCGCGCGCAGCCACCGATTGGATCTCCTGCACATCAGGACTGACGACACCCACTCCGGCGACTCGATTCGTGGTGGTCACGGCGATCAGTACCGTGCTGGAGAGCATGAGGGGCGTCCCGCTGACTCCCAAGGTCCCGTGATCCTTGAGCAAGGCCTTCCGGAATGCCTTGACCCCCAGGGCTCGTCGAGGCACCGCCGAGCCGAGCCTCACATCCCCAACGCCCAGGGCCGACAGTTCGGCTTCATCCATTCCGGCGTAGCCCGCAACCCTCGCCAGCGGCCCCCATTCGCCGTCGTACGGTTCGCGGACGGTGATCATCTCACCCCGTGAACCCACGCATCTCCCTCCGCCGCATTGGCGCGTTTTCCAGCGCCCGCAGTCGTTGTCCCCAGTAGCGTAGCGAGCCAACCGGTACGCCGGCTCAATGACATGAAAATTAGTCAGTCATGACAGCAATGACAACTGATTTTCAATGATGACGCGGTGAATTCCGGGGCATGGGAGATCACTGAAGCGCGTCGAGTGAGCTCATCACCGTCTTGAGCAGGCTGCGGAGCTTCTCTGCATCTTCCAGGCCGAGGCCGACGATTTCGGCCAGGCGTCCCGGCACCTCGGCGAGGACATCCCGGAGCGTCAGGCCCTCCGGGGTCAACGAAACGAGGACCTTGCGCTCATCCTCCGGCGAACGATGCCGGCTCAGGCGCCCCGCCGCCTCCAACCGCTTGAGCAACGGGGTGAGCGTGCCACTGTCCAGACGCAGCCGCTCTCCGAGTTCGCCGACACTGAGCGGGCGCTCCTCTTTCCAGAGCGCGAGCATCACGAGATACTGCGGATAGGTGAGCCCCGATTCCGCCAGCAGCTCCCCATAGGCCCGCGTCACGGCACGCGAGGCCGCATGCAGCGGGAAGCACAGCTGCGCGTCGAGGTCGAGTTGCTCGTAGGTCATGGATCCATTCTAGTTTGCGCATTTAGATTGTGCACAATATAGTTTCGTACATGGAAACCACTGCACTGTACACCGCCACCGCCGTCGCGCACGGCGACGGTCGCAACGGCCATGTCCAATCGTCCGACGGACTCCTCGACACCCCGGTCCGCACCCCCAAGGAGCTCGGGGGCGCCGGTGGAGCGACCAATCCGGAACAGCTCTTCGCCGCCGGCTACGCCGCCTGCTTCCACTCCGCTCTCAAACTCGTGGCCGCCCAGTCGAAGCTCGACGCCGGCGAGTCCGAGGTGGTGGCGGATGTATCGCTGCACTCGCTGCCGAACGGCGGGTACGGCCTCTCGGTCCGGCTGGAGGTCGCGCTTCCCGCCCTCTCGCACGACGACGCCGAGCAGCTGATCGCCAAGGCGCATCAGGTGTGCCCGTACTCCAACGCCACACGGGGCAACATCGACGTCGAACTGTCGGTGGCCTGAGATGAGCGCCCTCGCCATCATCGGTCTCGTGCTCAGCGGCATCGCCGCACTGGTTCACGTTTACATCTTCTGGATGGAATCCATCGCCTGGACCTCCCCGAAAGCGCGCGCCGTGTTCGGAACCAGCGAGAGCGAAGCCACAGCCACCAAGGAGCTGGCCTTCAACCAAGGCTTCTACAATCTCTTCCTGGCGGTCGCGGTGGCCCTGGGCATCATCCTCATCGCCACGGGCCAGACGGCCGTCGGCACCACCCTGATCTTCACCGGCACCGGCTCCATGGTCGCGGCCAGCCTGGTTCTGCTGCTCTCCAGCCCGGACAAGGCATCGGCCGCCCTCAAGCAGGGCGTCATCCCCGCACTCGGCATCATCACCTTGCTCCTCGGCATCATCCTCTGACCCCGGAAGGAACCCCATGACCGACTTCACCACCACCGAAATCCAGCTCGCACGCCGCCCGAAGGGCTGGCCCGTCCCGGAAGACTTCCACACCGCCACCGTGGCCCATCCCGAGCTCGCCGCCGGGCAGGTCCGCGTCCGCAACGAGTTCATCTCCGTGGATCCCTACATGCGCGGCCGCATGAACGAGGGCCGCAGCTATGTCGCCCCGTATCCGCTCGGCGAGGCCGTCAAGGGCGGCGCAATCGGCCGTGTGGTGGAATCCGCATCGGAAGAACTGCCGGTGGGAACCGTGGTGCTGCATCATCATGGCTGGATGGACGGCGTCCAGGAGTCTGCGAAGACCTTCCGCGCGGTCCCGGAGATCCCTGGCCTGCCGCTCTCTCTCCGCCTGCACATCCTCGGCATGACCGGCCTGACCGCTTATGTGGGCCTCACCGAGATCGCAGCTCTCAAGGAAGGCGAGACCGTGTTCATCTCCGGCGCGGCCGGCGCCGTCGGGACCGCAGCCGGTCAGATCGCGAAGCTCCTGGGCGCCAAGCGCGTGATCGGATCCGCGGGTTCGGCCGAGAAGGTGGCCTTGCTGACCGAGAAGTACGGCTACGACGCCGCCTTCAACTACAAGGACGGAGACGTCCGCACGCAGCTCGCGGAGGCTGCTCCGGAGGGCATCGACGTCTACTTCGACAATGTCGGAGGCGACCATCTGGAAGCCGCCCTGGATGCCTTCAACGACGGCGGGCGGGCCGCGCTCTGCGGCGCGATCTCGGCCTACAACACGATGGAAGCGGCACCCGGACCGGACAATATGTCGAACATGATCACCCGTGGCCTGCGTCTCCAGGGCTTCACGCTGGGCTCCTACCTGCACCTCGGCAAGGAGTTCTCCGATCACATGAACGCGTGGTTCTCGGAGGGGAAGATCGCGTTTGACGAGACCGTCGTGGACGGAGTCGAGAACACCGTCGACGCCTTCCTGGCCATGATGAAGGGCGCCAACACGGGCAAGATGCTGGTGCGGATCTAGGCATCCACACGGGTCGCGCCCGCGCCCCAATCCGGTGTCAGGCAGTCCCCACCTCTACGCCGACCCACTCTCTACGCCGAGTCCGCTATCCAGGGCGCGAGTCCGCTGCCCCGGGTAGCGGACTCGCGCCCTGGATAGCGGACTCGGCTGCGTGAGATCAAGGTCTTGCATCCCGCGCGGTCAGGCGTCCGGCCGCATGCCCGCCCCGGCACGAGCCCAGCCCCGGCCCGAACCCCAGAGGGAGTGCAAGCCGGTGAGGATCGCCTCCAGCCCCATACTGAAGACCAGGTCCCTGGGCCTGGCCTCCTGATCCTCCACGGCCTGGGAGAAGGCGGCATAGCTACGCGCCAGCAAGGGTGAGTGCTCCGCCCCCTGAGGCTCATAAGCGTCGTCCGGCGACGGCGAGTCCAAGGCCGCACCGAAGATGAACGTCTCCAGCACACTCATCGAAGCGACAGTGCTCTCCTCCGGCCAGCCCGCCACCGCGAAACCGGCGATCACACGCTGGTACATGAGCGAACTGCGTGGCGCCTGAGCCAGCGGCACTTCCACGATCACCGGCACCAGTTCGGGCTGGCGGCGCAGTTGGTGCAGGTAACTCCAGGCCCAGCGGGCCAGCGCCTCACGGAGCGGGATGTTCCCGAAGCCTGAGACGTCCAGACCCTCGGCGAACCGCTCCTGCACGTTCGCCAGAAGACCTGCGCGGGACGGGACATGATGGTAGAGAGCGCTCACCGAAACCCCGAGCCGGAGCGCCAGGACACGCATGGTGAGACCTTTGAGGCCGGCGTCCCGGATCACGGTCAGGGTGGTGTCGAGAATGGCCTCCGCGTCCAGCACCCTCTCGCGCGGACGGCCCCGGCGACGGGCTGCGGGGATCGTCATAGGCCGATGGTATGCCAATAAATGAACGGTTGAAACACTGGAAGTCCTGAATTTTCAGCACTGAATGGTCACTAAATGAACGGCTTGGCCTTATCGCTCGCTGCGCGCTCCGCACCGTCCCTAGCATCGTCTGGCACCCTCCGGCACTATGAGCCGGATCACCGGCACAGTGTCGTGCCGCCCCAGACCGAAAGGACCGGCCGTGACTCAGACCGCCGCAACCACCCTCCAGGAGACCGCCCTTCCGACGCTTGAGCGCGACGTCGTCGTCATCGGTGCAGGCATCTCCGGCCTCATGACCGCCCGCCGCCTGAGCGAGGCGGGCCACAGCGTGGCCGTGCTGGAGGCCCGCGACCGTGTGGGCGGCCGCACCTGGTCCGAGACGATCGACGGCGAGTTCTTCGAGATCGGCGGGCAATGGGTCTCCTCCGACCAGGACGCCCTCAAGGCCCTCCTGAAGGAGCTCGGCAAGGAGACCTTCTCCCGTTACCGCGAAGGGGACTCCGTGTACATCGGCCGGGACCGCGCACGCCGGACCTTCCAAGGCGACTTCCCGGTCTCCGAGTCGACCCTGCAGGAGATCGACCGACTGGTCGCCGCCCTGGACGGGCTGTCCGCCGAGATCGACGCCGCAGCCCCCTGGAAGCACCCCCGCGCCGCCGAACTGGACTCCATCCAGTTCAACGCCTGGCTCCGCTCCCTCACGGACGACGACGAGGCGGCGCGCATCGTCGACCACTACATCGCCGCGGGCATGCTGACCAAGCACTCGCACACCTTCTCTGTGCTGCAGGCCATGCTCATGGTCGCCTCCGCGGAGAAGTTCGAGCACCTGATCGACGAGGGCATCCTCCTCGACGAGCGGGTGGTGGGCGGCATGCAGTCCGTCTCGGAGCAGATCGCCGCGGAGCTGGGT
This sequence comes from Arthrobacter sp. NPDC090010, assembly GCF_044748305.1. Taxonomy (NCBI): domain Bacteria; kingdom Bacillati; phylum Actinomycetota; class Actinomycetes; order Micrococcales; family Micrococcaceae; genus Arthrobacter; species Arthrobacter sp. NPDC090010. The sequence goes on along the minus strand of NZ_JBIVFT010000003.1, from coordinate 463,794 downwards.
GACGACGTCGTGCGTCTCTCCACCCCGGTGCGACGCCTGGAATGGGCGTCCGACGCCGACGGCGAGCCCGGGGCGGCGACCGCCTACAGCGACCGCCTCATCGTGAAGGCGCGCTTCGCCGTCGTCGCCGTCCCGCCGAATCTGTACTCCGCCCTTGAATACGTCCCAGCGCTCCCCCGCCCGCGGCAGGTGGCACACCAGCACCAGTCCATGGGCCTGGTCATCAAGGCGCAGGCCGCATACTCCACCCCGTTCTGGCGCGAGGACGGGCTCTCGGGCACCGGCTTCGCGTCCCATGAGCGGGTCTGCGAGGTGTACGACAACACCGTGGCAGGAGACGAACACGGGATGATCGTGGGCTTCATCGTCGGCGAGCGCGCCGAGGAGACCTGGGCGCTGCCCGAGGAGGAGCGCCGTGCCGCCGTTCTGGAGTCCTTCGCCGCGTACTTCGGCGAGCAGGCGCTCGAACCGATCGCGTTCTACCTGTCCGACTGGGGTTCCGAGGAATGGACCCGCGGCGCCTACGCCAGCAGCTGGGACCTGGGCGGGCTGAGCCGCTGGGGCCACCTGCAGAACGAGCCCGTGGGCCCGGTGTTCTTCGCCAGCTCCGACATCCAGGGCGCCGGGTACATGCACGTGGACGGCGGAGTCCGCATCGGCACGGACACGGCCGCCCGCCTGGACACGGCACTCCGGGCGGCCGCGGTCCCGGCGTAACTGGGCCTGGTGCGACTGGGCCCGGCGTAACGTCTGCCCATCCGGATTCCACCGCCACCCACCGGCCGAGTCCGCTATCGGGGGGGGGGGGGGGGGGGGGCGGGGGGGGGGGGGGCCCCCCCCCCCCGGGGGGGCCCCCCCCCGCCGGGGCGGGG
>NZ_JBIVFT010000003.1:376477-462914 GCF_044748305.1 Arthrobacter sp. NPDC090010 | reverse complement strand
CGTATCGCGGACTCGGCCCTTCCCTGTAGCCTCGATAGCGGACTCACGGACCGGTAAGCCCACGGACAGCAGGGGAAGGACGGACCCGGGCCGCCCACGACAGGGCCCCGGAACCCTGACGGTTCCGGGGCCCTGTCACCGCGGCTCGCCCTCCCCAGTGCGGCCGGGTCCATCGGACGGTGCTACTTGGTGCCGCCCAGATGTGCCGCCCACGGGTAGTAGACGTAGTCGAAGGACGCCGGCGCCCCGGTGATGCGGTTGTTCATCCAGAGGTCGTTGTGCAGCTCGACACCCGGGAACATCGGATTCATCTCGTCATAGAGTTTCTTCTCGGCCTGCGCCACCACCTTGGCACGCTCCCCCGGGTCCTTGGTCCCGCGGGCCTGCGCGAACAACGTGTCGATCCCGTTGTACCCGGACTGATTGAAGGTGCCGCCCGTGACGGCCGTGGTGGCAAGCCAGTCGAGCGGGTTCGGAATGCCCGGCCAGAACTGCGTGTAGAGCAGATCCGTGGAGCCGCGCGTCGCCGGATCGTACAGATAGTTCGAGTAGCCGGTGGCGGGCACCACGTTCAGCTTGAACTTCAGACCGATCTTGTCCGCGGAGTCCTTGATGGAGACGCCGAGCTGCTGTGTCTCGGCCTGGGCGGGTACCACCAGGCTGATCTCCTTGTTCTTCACCTCCGCCGGGACGTTCGCCAGCAGGGCCTTGGCCTTGTCGAGCTGGGCGGTGCCGTCCGAGGTGACGGTCCCGGCGAGTTTGTCGAGTTCGTCCTTCGCGAAGCCGTACACGGACGGGGGCGTCTGGAGCTTGCTCGGCGTGCCGAGGCCGCCATAGACGGTGGCGCCGATGCCCTTCCAATCGATGGCGAGCTGAAGCGCCTTGCGTACCTCCGCGTTGGCCAGCGCACCCTTCGGGTTCGCCACCACCAGGGTGGTCTCCAACGGCGCCGCGCCGACGTAGTACTTGCCCGCGGACGAGCTCTTCAATTGGGCGGCCCCGGAGGTGGGGACGTTGTACGTGCCGTCGATCTGCCCTGCGAGCAGGCCCGAGGTGATCGCATTGTCATCGGTGAGGAAGGTGAAGTCGATCTCCTTGACCTTCGGCTTCAGATCCTTGTTCCAGTAGCCGTCGTAGCGCGTCGCGGTGATCGACTGCCCCTGAGTCCACTTGGTGAACTTGTACGGGCCGGTGCACATCAACCCGGTGCCGGGAGTGCCGAACTTCTTGCCGGCCTGTTCGTGGAACTTCTGCTCGACGACGACGCCGGCCGTGCTGGCCAGCTCGTCGTTGAAGAGATAGTCGGGCTTGGACAGCTTGACGGTCACCTGGTGAGCCCCGGTCTTGGCCACCGAGGCGACATTCGCGTACAGGTAGTTGTAGAACGAGGTCTTGTCGGTCAGGTTCTGCTTGAGGCTGTACGCGACGTCGTCGGCCGTCATGGGTGAGCCGTCCCAGAAGGTGACGTCGTCCCGCAGCGTGTAAACCCAGGTCAACGGGTCCGGATTGCTGAAGGAGGACGCGAGGCCTGGCTTGATCTGGAAATCGGGCGTCTGCTGCAGCAGGCTCTCACACATGTTGGAGTTGATCATGTTCGGGGTGTAATCGGCCGCATGGTACGGATCGACGGTCTGGGGTTCACCCTGGAAGACGTTCCAGGTGACCTTGTCGACCTCCCCGGTGCCGGCCGGCGTGAGCGTGGTCAGCGCACCGCCGTCGGAAGACGGGCTCTGGACGGCCTTGCTGCTGCAGCCCGACAGTACGGAGACGGCGATGAGGCCGGCCGCGACCATCGTGACACTGCTGCGGCGCAGGCCGGACGAGGTGGTGATGTGCATGGTGGATGCTCCTTGGCTCAGGATCGTGCGATGCCGATGGCGGGGTTCCAGCCTTCGCGCGGCACACTGTCGCGCAGCAGGCGGGTATAGGGATGTTGCGGGCGGTCGAGCACCTCAGCGGTGGCGCCTTGTTCGACCACCGCGCCATGACGCATGACGATCGTGTCGTCGCACACCTGGCGGATGACCGCGAGATCGTGGCTGATGAACAGGTAGCTCACACCACGCTCCTCACGGATGTCGGAAAGAAGGTTGAGGATCTGCGCCTGGATGGAGACGTCGAGGGCTGAGACCGCCTCATCGAGGATCAGGATCTCCGGCTCGGCCGCGAGTGCCCGGGCGATCGCGACGCGCTGGCGCTGCCCGCCGGAGAGCGCCTTCGGCAGTGCACCGAGCTGACGATCGTCCAGACCCACGAGCTCTCCCAGCTCACGGACCCGGCGCTTGGTCTCCTCGCGGTCCAGCCGGAAGTGCACGCCGATCACCTCGGCGAGACAGTCGCCGACCCTCTGACGGCGATCCAGGGAGGTGTACGGGTCCTGGAACACGATCTGGATGTTGCGGCCCCGCTCCCTCAGTTCCCGGACGGTGCGGGCGGGCTGCGTGCGGTCCTGCCCTCGGAAGAGGATCCGTCCTCCGCTGGGCTGCTCCAGACCGATGATCATGCGGGCCGTGGTCGTCTTCCCGGAGCCGGACTCGCCGACGATGCCGAGCGAGCCGCCGTCGTGCAGTTCGAAGCCGACGTCGTTCACCGCGGTGGCCTGGTTGCGGCCCTTGCCGAAGTGCTTGACCAGATGCTCGACGGCGAGCAGTGGAGTCGTAGTGGGCGTGGGGTTCACGGCGTGACCTCCTCGGCGGTTTCGACGACGGCGGGCAGGAGCCGTCCCTTGAGCTCCGGCATGCGCACACAGCGGCTGTCACCCTGCTCACCGATGCGCAGCAGAGGGGGCACCTCCACCCGGCACGCGTCCTGGGCGAAGGCGCAGCGCGGTGCGAAGGCACAGCCGTCCGGTGCCTCGTACGCCGTCGTCGGGTGGCCGGGCAGGGCGGGAAGACGCCCCGCCCGGTGACCGATCTCCGGGCGGGCCTGGGCCAGCGCCGCGGTGTACGGGTGCAGGGGATCGTGATGCAGCCGGCCGGCGGACTGACGTTCCACCAGCTGGCCGGCGTAGAACACCACGGTGTCGTCGCAGACGGCGCTCGCGAGCTCCAGATCGTGGGTGATGAAGAGCATCGCCATGCCGTATTCGGATTGCATGCGCTTGAGGATCGTCATGACCTCGGCCTGAGTGGTGACGTCCAGCGCGGTGGTGGGCTCGTCGGCGAGGATGAGCCGGGGCCGCACCGCCACCGAAGCGGCGATCATGACGCGTTGCAACAGCCCGCCGCTGAGTTCGTGCGGATACTGGCGCAGGCGGCGCTCCGGGTCGTGGATGCCCACTTCGGCGAGGAGGTCGACGGCGCGGGCCTCGGCGGTCTTCCGGGGGACCTTCTGATTGGTCCGCAACGCCTCGGTCAGGAAGTCGCCGATCCGGCGGACCGGATTGGTGTGGGCGCGGGCGTCCTGGAAGATCATGGAGACGTCCCCGGCGCGGTACTTCCGCAGGGCTTCGCCCCGCAGATCGAACACCTCGGTTCCGGCGAAGCGGATGCTGCCGGAGACGTCGGCACCGGGTGGGAGCAGGCGGGCGATGGTCCGCACGGTCATGGACTTGCCTGAGCCGGACTCCCCGACCAGGCCGAGCGCCTTACCCTCCTCCAGTTCGAAGGACACGTCCTTCAGCACGGTCCGCAGCTGTCCGGCGACGGGCAGCTTCACGGTGAGGGAGTCGACGGACAGGAGTGGCTGGGCCGCGGACTGGGATGCGGTCACGACAGGGCCTCCGATCGTTCGGTGAGGCGGTCGCCGAGGACGTTGACGGCGGCGACCGTGATGACGATGAGTGCACTGGCGAAGAGCGCCTCGTCGGGGTGTCCCTGGAGGATGCCGGACATGCCGGTGCCCACCATGGCGCCCCAGTCCGCCGTCGGGGGCTGAACGCCCAGGCCGATGAAGGAAAGGCCAGCCAGGTCCATGAGCGCGAAACCGAAGGCGAGCGTGGCGTTGGCGACGATCAGCCCGGAGATGTTCGGCAGGATGTGCTTGAGCGAGATCAGCACGCCCCGCACACCCTGCACACGCAGCGCCGCGACGTACGGCAGATTGCGCTCCCGCAGGGCCGCGCTGCGCACGATCCTCCCGATGTACGGGATGTAGGCGATGGAGAGGGCGGCGATCGCCGCGGGCAGGCCGGCCCCGAAGAGCGCGGTCGCGAGGATGGCAAGCAGGAGCCCCGGGAAGGCGAACACGGCGTCCATGACCCGGACGACGAGCTGATCGAACCAGCCGCCGAACCAGACTGCGGCGAGGGCGAGGGCGGTGCCGAGAACAGTGGAGACGAGGACGACCAGGAACGGCCCCAGCAGGGCGGTGCGCGAGCCGATCATGAGCCGTGCGAAGAGATCCCGGCCGCTGGCGTCCGTGCCGAGCAGATGCCCGGCCACCGGATCCTGATACGCCTCGGAGAGGCTGACGGCATTGGGGTCCACACCGCTGAGCAAGGGCCCGATGGCCGTGATCAGCACGATGAGCGCCAGGGCGCCCACGGCCGTCCAGCCGGAGATTCCGAAGGCGCCTGCCCGACGGATCCGTCGTGCGGTGCGGGCGATCATGCGCCCATCGGCGGCGGCGGTGCTCATGAGTCGGTCCTTCCGAGCGAGACACGGGGGTCTAGGAGCGAGTAGAGGAGGTCGATCAGCGTGTTCAGCACGATGAACGCGGTGACGTAGACCATGCAGATCGCCTGGACAACGGGGAAGTCCTTCTGCTGCACGCTCGCCACCAGGAACTGCCCGAAACCACCGAGCTGGAACACCTGCTCGACGACGACGCTGCCCGCGATCAAGCCCGCGATGGTCAGGCCCGCAACGGTCAGCACGGGCATGGCCGCGTTGCGGATCACGTGCCGGCGCACGATGAACCGGCCCGCCAGGCCGCGACTGATGGCGGTCTGGACGTGGTCCGCAGCGAGTTCCTGCCGGATGGCCGCCTGCGCCAGCCGGGCGACGAATGCCACGGACGCCAGGGCCAGCGCGATGGCGGGCAGCACCATGTGATAGACCGCGTCCAGGCCCGGCGTGCCGGCGCCGAACACCGGGAACCAGCCGAGACTCACGGCGAAGACGAGGATCAGGATGACGGCGGCGACGAAGGTCGGCACGGCCATGGTCGCCGTCGCGAGCGCCATGACGGACCGGGACAGGACGCCCGGTTTCAGACCGGCGAAGACGCCCACGGCGAGACCGAAGAGGAGAACGATCACGGCCGCCATGACCACCAGCAGCAGGGTCGACTGGGCTCTGCTGGCAAGGAGCGAGGAGACCGGCTGGTTGTAGATGATCGAGGTGCCGAAGTCGCCGTGCAGGACGCCGCCGAGCCAGCGCAGGTACTGCATCCACAGCGGGTCGTCCAGGTGGTACTGGGCCTTGAGCTGGGCGATCGCGTCCGGGGCCATGGAACGCCCATGTGTGAGGAAGGTCAGGGGGTTGCCCGGCGCCAGGTACAGGGAGCCGAAGACCACCAGGCTCGCGACGAACAGGGTCGCCAGCAGGCCGATCACGCGCTGCCCGATGAAGCGGACCAGGGCCCAGCCGGAACCCGAGCCTGCCCCGGCGGCGGGCTTCGGCGCGGTTCCTTGAGGCGCAGTTGCTTGAGGCGCTGTGCCTTGGGATGCCTGCGCTGCGTCCGGGCTGCTCACGCGTCCGCCTTTTCGCGGGACGGGGCCTCGTGCACGGTCCGGCCCCCGATGACGGTGCGGATCACCCGGGTTTCCAGCAGTTCGTCGACGGGGGACGTGAAGACGTCCCGGTCCAGCACCACGAAATCGGCGTGCAGTCCGGCCGCGAGACGCCCGTAGGCATGCTCGGCCCGGCACGCCCAGGCCGCGTCGCGGGTGGCGTGTTCGACGGCATCGGCGAGCGGGACGGCGTATTTCGCGAGGTTCGGTTCAAGGCCCGGTTCCAGGGCGGAACGCCGGGTGGCCGCGACGAACATATTGGGCAGCGGGGCTTGCGGCGAGGTGGGCGAGTCGGTTCCGAAGACCAGCGGGGCTCCCGCCTCGCTCATCTCCGACCAGGGGTAGCCGCGCTCCGCCCGCTCGTCCCCGAGCATGGCGCGCCAGTTCCCCTGGATGGCGGGGTCGGCATGAACGGGCTGCATGCTGGCGGTGATTCCGAGCGCCGCGAGGCGCTGGATGTCGGCGGGATCCGTCACTTCGAGATGTTCGATCCTGTGCCGCCGCTCAGCCGGCCCGTTCTCGGCGATGGCGTGCTCGACGGCGCCGATCGCGATCCGGATGGCCTCGTCTCCGATGGCATGCATGGCCACCTGGAGTCCGGCGGCATCGGCTGCCGCGACCACCGGGGCGAGCTCATCCAGGCTCCAGACGGGGGTGGCGGTGCTGCCGTCCGCATACGGCGCTCCAAGCGCGGCCGTGCAGCCGTCCACCGTCCCGTCGATCAGTACCTTGATGCCGGTGATCCGCAGCCATTCGGAGGAATGTCCCGCAGCCAATCCGGCCACACGCTTCACCTGAGCCAGGTTCTCCTCCAGATCACCGGTGGGCTGCACTCGCCAGTGCGCGGCGATCCGTGCGGTGAGCGTCCCGTTGGCCTCGGCTCGCTCCATGGCGGCGAGGTCGCCGTCGTCGAGCGCCATTTCAGTGCTGGCGGTGACCCCGATCTCGCGGTAGCTGGCCAGCGCGGCCGCCAGGGCGGCATCGCGCGCCTCATCGGTCACCTGGGCGTCCAGCTGCGGCCAGACGAGACGGTGCATGGCGGTCTCGTCGACGTAGCCGGTCGCGTGGCCTGCGGCGTCGCGATGCACGGTGCCTCCAGGAGGCGAGACGGTGTGCTCGTCGATGCCGACGGCGGCCAGGGCGGCGCTGTTGAGCCAGATCGAATGGAAGTCGTAAGCCTGCGCGTACACGGGGCGGTCCGGCACGACGGCGTCGAGCTGGCTACGGTCCGGGACACCGCCGGGGAGCGCGCCGTGGTTCCAGCCGTGGGCCCGGATCACGGGCGCTTCGGGATGGGCGGCTGCCCAGGCGCCGATGCGGCGCTGGATCTCGGCGAGGTCTGCGGCACCCCAGAGATCGACCTGGGTTGCCGCCTCTCCGGTGCCGACCACGTGGGCGTGACCGTCAACGAAGCCCGGGAGCACCGTGCCCCCGTCGAGATCGATCTCGGACGTGCCCTCGGACGCCAGACGTCGGGCGGTGGCCAGTTCACCCGTGTAGACGATGCGCCCGTCGTTCACGAGCAACGCCTCGGCCCAACGCCGCTTGTCAGCGGTGAAGAACCTGGCGTTCCAATACAGTTCGGATGACAACGCGCTCTCGCTTTCCTTCAGCTTGTGCCGTCAGCCCGGATGTGATGCGACTCACTCCGGCGGGCATGGCAAAAACGTAAGGAAGTAAAATGTTTTACTCAAGAGGTGCGCGGATTTAATTTCTCAGGTGATCAATAAGACGTGCGGCCCGGCTCAGAGTGAACGCAAGACCACCAGGGCCACCGCTCCCAGCAGAAGCACCAGCAGCGCCACCCCGATCGCGGCACCTGCCGGATGCCCGAAGTTCACCGTCCAGCCGACACCAAGCCGTCGAGGGACCATGAGCTTGGGGTCCTCGGGATCGACATAGAACAGGCCGGCCTTCCAGTGCCGTGCCTCGTCCGCGGAAGCCTCTCCGGCAGGCGTCTGGGCGATGAGCCGGCGCCAGCGCAGATAGAAACGGAACAGTACGACGGCGATCGCCACCAGGAGCACGATCACTCCGAACGTGACCGCCCACGGGCGTGCGGGCAGAAGCCAGGAGGCGATACTGATCCAGCACACCACCGCCACGATCCAGAACATGAGCTGTCCCAGCAGGGCAGTTCCCGCGTCACGGGCGACGCGGAGCCGGCGTTCATCCCAGGCCGGGTCCCCCGAGGGCACGCCCCGCACGGGCATCGAACGGATCAGATAAGACAAGGCGAGGAGGAAGACGGCGAGACCCGCGGCGATCATGATCTGGGCGAAGACGCTCCACACGCTCTTCTCCGAGAACCTGTCCGGAACGCCGTCTCCGCCCCAGTGCGTGGGGACCGTTTGCGGGAGGGAACCGTAGACGGACATCCCGACCACCGTCGTCACCACGATCAGCAGCATCGAGACACCGAACCACAGCAACGGCACGGCCCGGCGACCGTGTGCAGCGCTCTTGCCGTCAACGCTCATGATGCTCCCCTCCGTGGGCGGCACGCCCCTCGGCACCACCCTACGTCCGGCGCTGTCCGCAGCCGGGAAGCGTGAGGAAAGCAGCGCCGACACGACGAAGCCCCCGGAACCAGAAACGGTTCCGGGGGCTTGCAACGGTGGGCCCTGAGGGGATCGAACCCTCGACCTATGGATTAAAAGTCCACTGCTCTACCAACTGAGCTAAAGGCCCTCCTGTCCCAACTGGGACGTCACTACTCTACCGTAGGCGACCGCATCGCCGTCGCGGCTTTCCACCGAGCCGTCCGGACTGTTCCGCGGCGACCTCACCAGGCGTAGCGTAGGCACATGAGCGAGAACCAGGGAGCCCCGCGGCACCACAAGCCCAAGCCCTTCGCGCCTCTCGACTTCGAGCCTTTCGCGGGCGGCGCGGATCCTGCACGCGTGTCTGAAGCCGCCCACCTGGCGGCGCACGCACTCGTGAAACACGGCCGCGCGAACGAAGACCCCGAGGTCACCAAGCGCCTGGTCAAGCTCGCGGACAAGCAGGGCATCGAGGTCATCGCCGAGCTCTGGGCCGAGAGCCCCGCGCACTCGCTCCCCGGCGCCCTCTGGCGGTTGTACGCCCTCCGCGCAGCCATCGTCCAGGACCCGGACCGCATGGCCCTCTACTTCAACGCCGGCAAGGAAGGCGCTCAGGTCTCCCACGCGGTCGCGGGTGCGGCGGAGCCCCCCGGCGCGGATGAGATCCGCCACATGTCGGACGCGATCCTCTCCGGGGCGTTCGACGGCGAATTCGACGTCGCGCTGGAACGTTTCGCGGCTTTCTGCCGCGTGATCGCTCTCGGCCAGGCCCGGCTGGCGGACTCGGCGGAGTTCTCCAATGAAGCCCACGCCACCAAATTGACCAAAGACTCCCACCGCCTGGTCCACACTGCGGACGACCTCGAGTTCGCAGCGGCGGCATGGCGCAACGGGCACCTGGACTGAATCCGGAGAACCACTCAAACCGTCTGCTGTCAATGTTGACTAGGAGCCCCGGACGTAGAAAACTGAACTTGGTGTCGGGCCGCGAAACCCCCGGGCTTCAACAATTCGCCGCTTCGAGCGGCCTACCGCCGAGAGGCGTATCCGGTCCGGCACCATCAAATCTGCTGGCGCGCGCGCCTGATCCCCTTACGCCAGCCAAGGACACCGGTAAGACGTGAAACTCAGCCTCTTCCCCCAGGAGACTGCCGGACTCAGGCTCCTCACCCAGCTGGCCCGCCAGCTGGTCCTCGGAACCGGAACACTGTCCGAACTTCTCGGTGCCCCCGCAGCCGATTTCGAACGCCTCGTCGAAGAGATGCACGAGCACGAGGGCGAATCGATGAATCTGCACTACGCGCTGCTGACCCATATGCGCACCAGCTTCATCAACACCCTCCCCCGCGAGGACATGTTCACCCTCTCGCGTTACCTCAATGACGCCATGGAGAAGCTGGACGGCGCGGCCGAGCTGATCGCCCTCTACAAGCTCGAACGGCTGCCCAAGCGCGCAGCGGACCAATTGGAGATCATCACCCGCCAGGCCGAACTCACGGTCGAGGCCATGCGGATGCTCGACAATCTGGATGAGTTGGAGGACTACTGGATCGAGGTGCTCCGGCTGGCCAAACGCGCCGAGCGGACTCACCGGGTCTGGGTCGCGGACATGCTCAAGGACATGAAGTTCGCCCAGTACACCCGCCACCGGGACGTGGCCAATCAGCTCGTCGAGGTCACCAAGGACATGCGTCGCGTCGCCACCTCGGTGGGAGCGATCATCGTCAAGGAATCCTGAGTGGTTCCCCTCTTCCTCACCCTGGCCGTGCTGCTGACGGTCGCCTTCACCTTCCTCAACGGCTTCCGCGACGTCTCCTCCGCCATCGCCTTCGCCGTCCGTTCGCGAGCGCTCACGGCGAGCGTCGCCGTCGTGCTCGCCGCGTTGTTCAACCTGCTCGGAGTCCTGCTGGCGTATCCGGTGGCGGCGTCGATCGGGACGGACTGGATGCATATCCCAGGAGGTACCGGCGGACTCAGCCTGCTGATCTCCGGGCTCGCAGCCGGCATCGTGTGGAATATCTTCACCTGGTGGAAGGGCATGCCGTCCTCCTCCACGCACGCCCTGTTCGGCGGCCTCTTCGGGGCGGGCGGCGCAGCCCTGCTCAAGGGCGGCGACCAGATCCCCGAAACAGCTGCCACACTGTGGAACTCGGTGGCACTGCCCCTCCTCGTGTCCCCGGCGCTGGCGTTCCTGCTGTCCTATCTGCTGGTCTGGCCGACCATCTGGGTGGCCCGGAATCTGCAACCCAATGTGGTCAACCGGCGTTTCCGCCGGGCGCAGGCGATCACGGCGGGCGCCGTGGCCTTCGGGCACGGACTGCAGGACGGGCAACGCACCTTCCTGGTCATGCTCGCCGCCCTGGTCGCCGCCGGTTATGACGACGGAGCTCCACTGGCACCGATGCTGGTCGTGCTGGTGACCGCGGCCATGACCCTCGGAACCCTCTTCGGCGGCTGGCGTATCTCCTACACGCTGGGACACCGCATGATCCGGGTCGATCCGATGCGCGGCTTCGTGACCCAGTCCGTGGGCTTCGCCCTGCAATTCATCGGAGCCATCGCCCTGAGCTGGCCGATCTCCACCACTCACACCATGACGGCGGGCATGTGGGGCGCCGGGTCCAACCAGCGTTTCCCGGAGACCAACCGGCCCGTCGTGCTGCGGATCCTGGGCTACTGGCTGGTGACACCTCTCGCCGCGGCGGCCGTTGCCTTCATCTTCCAGATGGCCCTTTCGGCCCTGCTCTGAAACGGGGCGAACCACGCCGCAATCCCGCCGAACTCGCTGGTTCCTTGCCGTTTCGCGCTCAGGATGCGCGATCTCGCACAGAGTTCGCGAGTTCGGCGGAGCTGAGATCATGAGTTCCCGTTGAAACCGTTCCTTATGTCCACGGCGTCCGGACTCACCCTTCCGGCAAGGCGCCACCGCATCCGGCCTCCCCGACACATCCACCGGGCCCGACCGGGACGGAAGAAAGCAGCCTCTCCTTGACCTCCGTAGTCGCCTTCGGCATCATCGCCGCGGCAAGCTCCGGAGCAGCTCCCACCGCATTTCTCATCGCCACCCTCACCCTCCTGCTCGCCATGCGCTGAGCTATGCACGGATGGCCGGTCAGTACCCCGATTCAGGCTCCGCCTACTATGTCCGCACCAGGCGTCAGCGCCCTCTGAACCTGTTCACTCACGTGGCGCTCCCGGCCCTGGGCGCCGTGATCACCGTCTGGATGCTGACTCAGCTCAGTGGCATCGCCTTGACCGCGGGCGTGTGCTGGCTCGCGCTCGGCTTCGTCTACCTGCTCTGGCTCACCCGGGGATTCCGGCGGCCCACGCCGAAGATGCGTCTGGACGAAGCGGACACCACTGCGATTCCGGAGAAGGTCTAGGAGTCCAGACCCGCCGTCGTCGGTGGGATTCCCAAAGCCGCGGCGGAGGCGTGCATGGCGGCCTCCGCCGCGTCGACGTCGAGGTTCTGGTTCCCGTTGACGATATGGAGGCTGTACGCGTCCTCCATGACGGCCATGTGCATGCCGATCGTGGCCGGCGGGAGCACCGGGTGGAAGTCCCCCGTGGCGATGCCGCGTTCGATGATCCCCTGGTAGGTGGCGACCTGGCGGAGGTACATGGAATCGGCCAGCGTCAGATGCAGCGAGGAGCCCGCCGCCAGGATGTTGAACTGGAAGATGAGCCGCATGAGTTCGTCCTCCGGCCCCTCTGGGAGGCCCGCGCGGATGGCCACGGCCAACTGCTCACGGGGACCGTCGACGGCGGCCACGGCGCGGTCTCGTTCGTCGCAGAACCGTTCGGTGCCCGCCCGGTGCACTTCCACGAGGAGCTCGTCCAGGTCGCCGTAGTAGTAGTGCACGGCGCCACGGCTCAATCCGACCTTCTCGGCGACGTCCGCCAGGGAGATGGAACGGAGACCCTGTTCGTTGATGACCTTCGCGGCGGCCGTCATCAGGTCCTGGCGTCGCTGGGATTGGGTATTGGGTCGTGCCACGCATCCGACGCTAGCAGAGCCTGGCACACCTTAACGTCTCTGGCCCCCACCAGCGACGGTGGGGGCCAGAGACGTTCCTGAGGGAGGAAACCCGCCGGGGAAGGGCCCAGCGGGAGCCGATCACCCGAAGCGGCCGGAGACGTAGTCCTCGGTGGCCTTCTGGCTCGGGTTGTTGAAGATGGTGCTGGTCTCAGCGAACTCGATCAGCTTGCCCGGCTTGCCGGTCCCGGCGATGTTGAAGAACGCCGTCTTGTCGGAGACGCGAGCGGCCTGCTGCATATTGTGGGTCACGATCACCACGGTGTAGGAGTCCTTGAGCTCGTTGATCAGGTCCTCCACCGCCAGGGTGGAAATCGGGTCCAGGGCCGAGCACGGCTCGTCCATCAGCAGCACGGCCGGCTCCACCGCGATGGCGCGGGCGATGCAGAGGCGCTGCTGCTGCCCACCGGAGAGGCCGGATCCGGGCTTCTCCAGACGGTCCTTGACCTCGTTCCAGAGGTTGGCGCCCTTGAGGGACTTCTCCACGAGGGCGTCCGCCTCGCCCTTGGAGATCTTCTTGTTGTTCAGCTTCACGCCGGCCAGGACATTGTCCCGGATGGACATGGTGGGGAACGGGTTCGGACGCTGGAACACCATGCCGATGTTGGTGCGAACGGTCACCGGGTCCACCCCGGCACCGTAGATGTCCGCACCGTCCAGCAGTACCTCGCCCTCCACGGTGGCGCCGGGCAGCACCTCGTGCATGCGGTTCAGGGTTCGCAGGAAGGTGGACTTGCCGCAGCCGGACGGACCGATGAAGGCCGTCACGGACTTGGCTTCGATGTTGATGTTGACACCCTCCACGGCCAGGAAGTTGCCGTAGTAGACGTTCAGGTCCTTGACGTCGATGCGCTTGCTCATTGCTGTGGTTCCTTCGGAATTCTGAGGATGTCTCTAGCGACCCTGCTTGGGAGCGAAGATCCTGGCGACCAGACGGGCGATGAGGTTCAGCAGCATCACCAGGATGATCAGCACCAGGGCTGCGCCCCAGGCGCGCTGGTCGGACGGGCCGGGGTTGGACGGCGAGGTGGGGTTCAGGATCTGCGTGTAGATGAAGGTGGGCAGCGAAGCCATCCACCCGCCGAACACGTTGTTGTTGATCGCGGTGGCAAAGCCGGCGGTCACCAGGATGGGCGCGGTTTCACCGATCACGCGGGCGATCGCCAAGGTGACGCCGGAGGCGATACCGGAGATCGCCGTCGGGATGACGACCTTGAGGATGGTGCGCCACTTGCGGACACCGAGCGCGTAGGCGGCTTCGCGCAGCTCGTTCGGGACGATCTTGAGCATTTCCTCGCTCGAGCGCACCACCACGGGGATCATCAGCACGGAGAGTGCGACGGCGGCGACGGCACCGGTTTTGGTGCCGGGACCCACCACGATGAAGAAGAAGGCCGCAGCGAACAGACCCGCGACGATCGACGGGATGCCCGTCATGACGTCGACGAAGAAGGTGATCGCCTTCGCCAGCGTCTTGTCGTTTCCGTACTCCACCAGGTAGACGGCGGTGAGCAGGCCCACCGGAACGGAGATGACCGTGGCCAGCAAGGTGATCTGCACAGTGCCGATGAGCGCGTGGTAGACGCCGCCGAGCACCTTGGTGCCGTTCTCCACGGCCTTGTTGTCCGTGGCGCCGGTGACCCCGTTCATCGAGGTGCCCAGGAAGCCGGGCGTCACCAGGCCGGGGATGCCGTTCACGAGGGCGGTCCAGATGACCGAGACCAGCGGGAGCACGGCCACGATGAACGCGCCCACCACCAGGCAGGTGGCCAGCTTGTCCTTGGCCTTGCGCGCGCCCTCCACGGCACCGCTCCAGGCCACCAGGCCCACGGTGAAGAGGACGGCGGTGAAGATGCCCCAGCCGAAGGCATTGAAGCCGATCAGGTTGATCAGGGCGGCGCCGAGCACCAGAGCGACGCCGAGCACGGCCCAGGGCGCGTACTTGGGCAGCTGGCCCTTGGTGAGGGCGGAACGACGGCGTGTGGGAGTCATGGTCGCAGACATGTCAGTTGGCCCCCGAGAATTCTTTGTGCTTGGTGATGATCCAACGGGCCACCATGTTGACGGCCAGCGTGATGACGAAGAGGACCAGGCCGGCGGCGATGAGCGTGTTGACCTGAACTCCGGAAGCCTCCGGGAAGTTCAGTGCGATCTCAGCCGCGATGGTCTGGTTGCCGCTCTGGATCAGGCTCGCGGTGAGCGCTCCGGAGGAGAGCACCAGGGCCACCGCCATGGTCTCGCCCAATGCACGGCCCAGACCCAGCATGATGGCGCTGATGATCCCCGGGCGGCCGAACGGCAGCACGGCCATCCG
Organism: Arthrobacter sp. NPDC090010; assembly: GCF_044748305.1. Taxonomy (NCBI): domain Bacteria; kingdom Bacillati; phylum Actinomycetota; class Actinomycetes; order Micrococcales; family Micrococcaceae; genus Arthrobacter; species Arthrobacter sp. NPDC090010. The sequence continues at coordinate 448,347 of NZ_JBIVFT010000003.1, read as the reverse complement.
CACCATCTCCCAGCGTGTGGCACCAAGCGCCAGTGCGGCTTCTTCGTGCAGCTTAGGAGTCTGCAGGAAGATCTCGCGGGAGAGCGAGGTGATGATCGGCAGGACCATGACGGCCAGGACGATGCCCGCGGTCAGGATGGTCTTTCCCGTCGCGGACGCGGGTCCTGCGAAGATCGGGATCCAGCCGAGGTTCTCAGCCAGCCAGGCGTACCCCGGGGCGATCGACGGGGCCAGGAAGGCCGCCCCCCAGGCGCCGTAGACGACCGAGGGGATGGCGGCCAGCAGATCGATCACATAGCCGAGGGCCGAGGCGAGCCGGCGCGGGGCGTAGTGCGAGATGAAGAGTGCGACGCCGATGGCCACCGGAGTCGCGATCACCAGAGCGATCGCGGCGGCGATCAGCGTGCCGATGACGATGGGCCAGATGTAGGACCAGAATCCCGCACCGCCCTGAATGTCTTCGGGCTTGGCCACGAGGGCCGGGAAGGCCTGGACCACCAGGAAGGCGGCCACGCCGAACAGGACGACGAGAATCAGGATTCCGGCGCCCATGGCGGTGCCGGAGAAGACCTTGTCGCCGGCCCGTCCTGCGGCCGTCGACCTGGTCATGGTGTTGCTGCTCACTTAACTGCCCTTCCAGTCGAGTGTTCGGACCCGCCTCGCCGCAATACGGCTGGGACGGGATAACGGGAAGGTTCCCTGCCCGCGCGTTCCTCCTCATCCCCTGCGGACCCCCGGAACCGGGGTCGTCCTTCAGGGCGGAACGTGCTGGGCAGGGAACCTTTCACCTCAGTTCAGGCGTTTCAGCCCTGAACCTTGATGCCCTCGATGGAAGCCTTGGCCTTGTCCTGCAGAGCCTTGCTCAGCGGAGCGGACTTCGCGGCGTCGGATGCGGCCTGCTGACCGGCGTCGCTCACCACGTAGCTTTCGAACGCCTTCACCAGGTCAACGGTCGCCTGGTCCTTGTAGGTGCTGCAGACGATGTGGTACGAGGCCAGCGTCAGCGGGTAGGACGAAGAGTCCTTGCTGGTGCGGTCGATCGTCAGGGACAGATCGCCCTTGGCACGGTCGGCGACCGGCTTGCCGGACTCGACGGCCTTGGCGGCACCGTCGGCGGTGGGCTTGACGAAGGTGTCGCCCACCTTGATGGACGCGACGCCGAGCTTGCCGGAGACTGCCGAGTCATCGGCGTAGGTCACGGCACCGGGGGTGTCGGTGACGGTCTTGACGACGCCGGAGGTGCCCTTGGCGTTCTCACCCTTGAGAGAGGACGGCCAGACGCCGGCAGCCTTGTCAGTCCACACGGACGGGGACACGGCGCTCAGGTACTGGGTGAAGTTGGTGGTGGTGCCGGAGTCATCCGAGCGGTTCACCGGGGTCACCTTGAGGTCGGGCAGCGTGACGCCCGGGTTCAGGGCGGTGATGGCCGGGTCGTTCCACTTGGCCACCTGGCCGCGGAAGATCTTGGCGAGGGTGTCGGCGTCGAGCTTGAGCTCCTGGACGTTCGGCACGTTGAAGGCGACCGCGATCGGCGAGATGTACACCGGGATGTTGATGGCGCCGTCCGGGCCGCACTTGGCCTTGGAGGAGGCGTACTCGTCATCCTTGAGGTAGGCGTCCGAGCCGGCGAACTGAGCGGAGCCGTCCAGGAGGGCCTTGCGGCCCGCGCCGGAACCGTCGGGGGAGTACTGCACATTGGCGCCGGAGTTGGCACCGGAGAAGCCGGTCTTCCAGGCGTCCATGGCGGCGCTCTGAGAAGTGGCGCCCACGCCGGTCAGCGTGCCGGTGACCTTGGGGCCGTTGCTGCTCGGAGCAGCGGAGTTGGCACCGGTGGCGTTGTCGGAGCCGCACGCGGTCAGCGCCAGGGCGCCTGCTGCGACAACGGCGAGTGCCGCGTGGCGGCCGAAACGAAGAGCCTTCACAATGTTCCCTTTCAGGGTTCCTGATTTCGCGTCGGCCTGTGACTTGCTCGTCCTCCCCCTCCCGGGTTGACTGGACGGCGCTGCCGACGGCGCGTACCTTTTCTGTACCTTCATCGAAACTAGGGAGCCCAGGTAACGGGATCCGCGGTTAAAGGTGAACGAGAGGTTAACCGGCCGTGGACTCTCCGTGACATCGTTCCGGGTCGCATTGCGTTCGCCGCCTGTCAGCCGTAAAGACATCTGCTTAACCGCCGTCCACTCCCACGTGAACGCGCTCCCCCACCCTCGCTTCGCTCGCGCGGGGCCCCTCGCCGCATAGCGCCCAGCACGCTCCCCCACCCTCGCTTCGCTCGCGCGGGGCCCCTCGCCGCATAGGCTTAGGCCATGGCGCGTCTCTCATCCCTCAGGAAGGAAGTGAAGGACCGCGCCACGACCGGCGCCATCCGGACCCGGGAATCGCTGGTGCCTGCGCTTCAGATGACCCTGTGCGCAGTCGGCGCGTACACCTTCTCCGAATTCGTGCTGGGGCACGTCGGTCCCTTGTTCGCGGCCACGTCTTCCCTGATCGCCCTCGGCTTCGCCCGCGGCACCAGGATGCGCCGGGTCCTGGAGGTGGGCATCGGCTGCACCCTGGGGATCGCAGTGGGCGAACTGCTGCTGCACTGGCTCGGCTCCGGCATCCTGCAGGCCGCCGCCGTGCTCCTCTTCTCGATCCTTCTGGCGCGCTTCCTCGACGGAGGCGCCATCTTCGCCACGCAGCTCGGCCTCCAATCGCTGCTGGTGGTGCTGTTGCCCGCGCCGGCCGGCGGCCCCTTCACGCGCAGCCTGGACGCCGTCGTCGGCGGCACTTTCGCCTTGCTGGTGGCCTTCCTGACGCCTCGCGATCCGCGCGAGGAACCGCGACTGGAACTCCGTGGACTCCTGCAGCAGACGGCGGAGGTGCTGCGCGAATGCGGCAAGGGCCTCATGGAGAGCGACTCCACGCAGGCCTGGCACGCCCTGGTCCGGGCCCGGAACTGCCAGCCGAAGCTGGATGCCCTCCGCTTGACTCTCCGGGCCTCGGACGAGGTGACCACGATGTCACCGCTGTACCGTCGGCACCGTTCGGAGGTGTCCCGCCTGAGTGATGCGGTGGAGTTCCTTGACCTGGCCCTCCGCAATTGCCGGGTCTTCGCACGCCGCCTGACCAGTGCCATCAACCACACCGCTCTGAGCGACGAGGCGACACAGAGCATCGCCGAGGTGTTGCTGGAGACCGCGGACGCGGTGGACGTCCTCGCTGCGGGCTATGCGGGCGACGACGGTCGGGGCCGCGAGTCCGCTCTGCGCAGCGCCCGGCAGGACCTGGCCGCCCTGGCCACACGGCTGCACCCGAAGCTCCTGGGGGTGAACCGCTTGGAGGGTGAGACGGTGGTGATGCTCTTCCGCCCCCTCATGGTGGACCTGCTGGAGACCGCCGGCGCCGAAGCCGAGGAAGCCCGCGACTACCTGCCTGAGCTGTAATTCCTGTCAGGACTCCTCGATACCCTTGGAGACATGGCAAGCAAGACCGCCCGTGGCAGCAAAGCGCCTGGGTACAAGTGCACCGAATGCGGCTGGACCACCATCAAATGGGTGGGCCGCTGCGGCGAGTGCCAGGCGTGGGGCAGCGTTGTGGAAAGCGGCGCCACTGTCGCGCGCACGACGGCGGCCGCCACCGTGCTGGAGCCGGCCGTCCCTATCGCATCGGTCGACGCCGCCGCGGCGGCGTTCCTGCCCACGGGCGTGGACGAGCTGGACCGTGTACTGGGCGGCGGGCTGGTCCCGGGTGCGGTGATCCTGCTGGCCGGTGAACCCGGCGTCGGCAAGTCAACCCTGCTGCTGGACGTGGCGGCACGCTTCGCACGGACCGGGCAGGACGTCCTCTATGTGACCGGCGAGGAGTCCGCGGCCCAGGTGAAGCTGCGGGCCGAGCGGATCGACGCCGTGGCGGACACACTGTTCCTCTCGGCGGAAACGGACCTCTCCCAGGCCCTGGGCCAAGTGGAACGGGTGGAACCCAGGCTCCTCGTGGTGGACTCCGTGCAGACGTTGAGCAGCCCCGAGGTGGAAGGCTCTGCCGGTGGCGTCTCTCAGGTCCGTGAGGTGGCCGCCTCGCTCATCGCTGCGGCCAAGAAGCGGAACATGACCACCCTCCTGGTCGGACATGTGACCAAGGACGGTTCCATTGCCGGCCCACGGCTTCTGGAGCACCTGGTGGATGTGGTGTGCCAGTTCGAAGGCGAGCGGCATTCCCGGCTGCGGCTCATCCGGGCCGTGAAGAACCGCTATGGCCCGACGGACGAGGTGGGGTGCTTCGACCTGAACGAGGATGGCATCGAGGGGCTGGCGGACCCGAGCGGGCTGTTCGTCTCCCGTACCAAGGAGCCGGTTTCCGGCACCTGCATCACGGTGACGCTGGAGGGGCGGCGGCCACTCGTGGCAGAGGTTCAATCGCTTCTGGCAGCCTCTTCCAACGCCCAGCCTCGCCGCGCCACGAGCGGTCTCGAGAGTTCCCGCGTGGCCATGCTCCTGGCCGTGCTGCAGCAGCGGGCCGGGTGTCAGCTCCACAAGGACGACTCCTACGTGGCCACGGTGGGCGGGGTGAAGCTCAGCGAGCCGGCCACCGACCTGGCGGTCGCACTGGCGGTCGCCTCGGCGAAGGCCGGCAAGGCCCTGTCCAGCCGCCTCATCGCCTTCGGAGAGGTGGGGCTGGCCGGCGAAGTCCGCCCCGTGCCCGGGATCAACAAGCGGATCCAGGAGGCGAGCCGGCTCGGCTTCACCCACGCCGTGGTGCCCTCCAGCCCCAATGGGCCGGGCCCGATCCCCGAGGGCTTCACCGTGAAAGAAGTGGAACACCTGGCCCAGGCCTTGGAACTCCTGATCCACTGATTCCGGCCGGCCCTGCTCTCGTCCGGCTGTGTTCCTGCGCGCATACCCGCCCTCCGTGCGCTCACCCGCCTTCCCGTTACCGCGAAGTGACAGGTGATGCCCTTTCCCGGGCCGGGAAGGGGCGCCAACTGTCACTTCGCGGACGAGGCGGCAGGCGACCTTGATATGTCGGAAATTTCCGACGTATAGTGAATGGGTGCTTCCCGACGTCTTCGGCGCCCTCGCCAACCCCACCCGGCGCCACATGCTGGACTCTTTGCGGGGCAGCCCCCGGACCGCCGGCGAACTCACAGCCACCCTGAACCTGAGCCGCTCCACGGCGTCCGAACACCTCAGCATCCTTCGCCAAGCCGGACTCGTTCTGGAAGAGCGGCAAGGCCGGCACCGCGTGTACCGGCTCCAGGCAGAGGGCCTCGCCGAAGTGAGCGCCTGGCTGAAGCGTTACGAACAGTACTGGGAAGAACGGCTCGACGCCCTGGGAGAACTGCTCGATGCGAGCGATCCCGCCCCCGAACAAGGAGAACACCCATGACCGAGAACCTCGTCCGCCTCCAGCGCCACTTCCCCCACCCGGCCGAGCGCGTCTGGGCCGCGCTGACCACCCCGGAACTGCTGGCCCGCTGGTGGGCACCCGGCGACATCGCCGCCGTCGTCGGCCATCGCTTCACCCTGGACATGCCCGGCTGGGGTGAGCAGCACTGTGAGATCCTCGCGGTCGAGCCTGGCACGAGCCTCACTTTTCTCTTCGCCGAAGGCGTCCTGGACACTCCGATCACGTGGCGACTGGAGGGCGTGCCCGACGGAACAGTGCTGCATTTGGAGCACTCCGGCTTCCGCCTGGACACCCCGGCCGGCCGCCAGGCCCTCGAAGGCATGGGCAAGGGCTGGCCCGCCGTCATCGCACGGATCGACCGGGTCCTCGACGGCGAGCACTGACCCTCGGCTCCCCGTCCTGACGGTCGGCGAAACGGGTCAGAGTCTTGTTTCCAGATCCCGCGGCAACAGCCGTTTCCGCACCGGTCCCTGAGAGCGATTCCGGGGCACTTTGAGCTGTCCTGATGCGGAATTCGGCCCTCTCAGACCCTATGATGGTCTCAGCCGTGAATGACGCACTTTGGGTGTCCCTGGGCGCATGCCGCCAAACGGCCTTTGGAGCCGGGCCGTCGAGAACGGTCCGCACGCCTGAAGGGAAACTGCCAGCATGGCCCGCACACCAGAAGAGACACTCCGGGCGACACTCGCCCGGGTCGCTCCGGGAACCGCCTTGCGAGACGGTCTGGAGCGCATCCTGCGAGGTCGCACGGGCGCCCTGATCGTCCTAGGCACCGATCGCACGGTGGAGGCCATCAGTTCCGGCGGTTTCGAGATCGGGATCGAATTCTCCCCCACCCGATTGCGCGAGCTGGCCAAGATGGACGGGGCGATCGTCTGCGACAAGGACGCCAGCAACATCATCCGCGCGGCCGTCCAGCTGGTCCCCGACTCCAGCATCGAGACCTCCGAGTCCGGAACCCGGCACCGCACCGCCGAACGCGTGGCCAAACAGACCGGTTTCCCGGTGATCTCGGTGAGCCAGTCCATGCAGATCATCGCCCTGTACGTGAGCGGTCTCCGGCACGTCCTGGAAGGTTCCGAGAAGGTCTCCGCCCGCGCCAACCAGGCCCTGGCCACCATGGAGCGGTACCGCTCCCGCCTGGATCAGGTCACGGCCGCGCTCTCCTCCTTGGAGATCGAGGCGATGGTCACCGTCCGCGACGTCGCTGTCACCCTGCAACGCCAGGAGATGGTGCGCCGCATCTCGGAGGAGATCTCGCAGCTGGTCCTGGAACTCGGTGTGGACGGCCGCCTGCTCGCACTGCAATTGGATGAGCTCACGGCCGGCTGGGGCCCGGGAAGCGACGTCATCCTGCGTGACTACGCCGGCCAGGGCGCCTCCGGCGATGACATCGAGAACGCGGTGCTCGCACTGCGGGAACTCAGCGCCCAGGACCTCGTCGACACCCACCGGATCGCGGCCATCATCGCCACCACCGGCGGAGAATCGTCGCCGGATGCCGCCGTCGAACCACGCGGCTACCGCCTGCTGTCCGGACTGAAGGCCGTTCCCGGCGCCGTCGCCGACCGTCTGGTGGAACACTTCGGCGGGCTTCAGTACCTCATGGCGGCCACCATCGAAGACCTCATGCAGGTCGACGGCATCGGCGAGCAGCGCGCCCGCAGCGTCCGCGAAGGCCTCTCCCGGATGGCCGAGTCGAGCCTGCTGGACCGTTACATCTGACCGGACGACGCCCGAGATCGTTGGTTTCGTGCCAATTCGCTTCCTTTATGAGCGAATTGGCACGAAACTAGCGACTTCGTCGTCACCGCAGCGGGGCTGAACCGTCTCAGCCGAGTTGGAAGACGGCCTTTCCGCTGGTCCACTGGCCCAGGGTCGCCTGGAAGACATAGGTCGCTCCCCCGCCACCGGGTGCCGCGTTGATCACCTGGCAGCCCTCCACCGAGCGATTCCGCTGCCAGACGAAATTGGCGCTCTCGCTCTTGCCCGGGGCCAGGGACTTGGAGAGGTTGGTGGGCTTGTCCATGCAGTCCCGGGAGCTGAAGATCCGGTCCTGGCCGCTGGAGACCAGGAACTCCATCTGAGAAGTCCCCATGTTGACCGGGCAAGCCACCGTGCCCTCATTGGTCACCTTGAGCGTCAGAACAGGCTTGTCCTTGGGGCCGTAGCTCTTCTTGTCCGTCGTGGCGGTGACCTTGATCTTGCCCAGGTCACAGCTGGGAGTGCTTGACGTGGTGGGAGTCGACGACGGCGTGGCACCCGGCGTGCTGACGGCACCGGTGGGCTGCGTGGCAGCGGCGTCGTCCTTCCCGGAACCCTTGACCAGTGACATCACCCCGAAGACACCCCACGCGAGGAGCGCGAGGACCACCAGCAGAACACCGAGGACCGCCACACGGCGTCTGCGATAGACAGCCGGGCTGACCTTCCGCGCCGATCCGCCCCTGCTGCTCTGTCCCTGCCGTGCCATGTGCTCAAGCCTAGCCCGCGCGGGGCCCGCGCCGAGCGAAGCGAGGGGTGGGAGCGGGGTAGGCGCTAGCCCGCGCGGGGCCCGCGCCGAGCGAAGCGAGGGGTGGGAGCGGGGGCAGCCGTGGCTGAGCGATACAGTGGATTCCGCCATGACCACGAACAGCATCGACAGCAAACGCCACAGGACATCCCGGCTCATCGAGGAATGGTTCCTCGCCACGGGCCGCGACCTCCCCTGGCGGACCGCGCTGCCACACTCCACCGGCTGCAGTCCGTGGGGCATCATGGTGAGCGAATTCATGCTGCAGCAGACGCCGGTCTCGCGCGTTCTGCCGGTCTGGGAAATCTGGATGACGCGCTGGCCCACCCCCGCCGCGCTGGCCGCGGAGCCGTCGTCGGAGGCCGTCAGGGCCTGGGGCCGTCTCGGCTATCCACGCCGCGCTCAAAGGCTGCACGCGGCCGCCGTCGCCATTGTGGAACAGCACGACGGCGAGGTCCCCGGCACGCGCGAGGAGCTGCAGGCGCTGCCCGGCGTCGGCGTCTACACCTCGGCAGCCATCGCGGCCTTCGCCTTCGGGCGACGGGAGAGCGTCGTCGACACCAACATCAGACGGGTCCACGCACGTCTGTTCAGCGGCAAGGCATTGCCCTCGCCTTCGTTCACCGCCGCAGAGGCCCGACTCGCCGAGGAGCTGTTGCCGGAGGACCGTGCGGAATCGGTCACCTGGAACGCGGCCGTCATGGAACTCGGGGCCCTGGTCTGCACAGCACGCTCCCCCAAGTGCCAGGAATGCCCCGTGGCGACGGAGTGCGCCTGGCTCGCGGCGGGGTCGCCGGAACCGGAGTACGTCCCCAAGGGCCAGTCCTGGCATGGAACGGACCGGCAGGTCCGCGGAGCCGTCATGGCGGTGCTCCGGGAAGCAGGGTCACCCGTGCCCCGGGAGCTCTTCCTGGCCCCACCGGCCGACTGGGAGACCGGCACAGCGAATCTCTCCTGGAGCGGCTCGGAGGGGGCGCTGGGTCGTCTCGATGCCCTGCACCGGTTGAAGGCGGCCCCCGAACAGTTGGAGCGCTGCCTGGGAGGTCTGCTGAAGGACGGGCTCGCGAACGAGTCGGACGCCGGCCTTAGTCTCTGACGGAGTCCTGCTTCAGAGCTCGCCGAAACCCGTGCGGCACTGCTGCGCGATGAAGTCCATCGCGCGCCGCGCATCGGGTCCGCTCGCACGCACGTGCAACGGAGTTCCCTTGCCGGCGGCCAGGGTCATCAGCATCATGACGGACTGGCCGTCGGCACCGTTGATGTCGACCTCCACATCCAGACCGCCGAGGTATCCGGCCAGCACAGCGGCCGGGCGGGCGTGCAGTCCCAGTTCGTTGAGAACTTCGAAGTCCTCGATGATCGCGCCGCCCACCGAGTCATCCGTTCCGGCTGCTGCACGGGCTGCGGTTCCCGCACCCGGCCCTCCGCCGTCGATCCGCGCCTGAACCTGCAGGGCCAGCGCTGACTCGGCCGCCGCCTTGACTGCGGCGATGCCGGCTCCTCCTTGCGCGGACACCGACGCGGCCACGAGGCCTTCAATGAGAGGCGCATCGGCCAGGGCGACGTCAGAGGGCGCCCCCAGGAACTCCAGAGCGCTCTCCGCCACCATGAACGCGGATCCGAGATCACACAGGATCACGACACCACCGCCACTGTTGGCGGCTTCGATGCCCGTCATCACCTTCTCCAGGCTGGTGCCGATCCGCCCGTCGTCGGTGCCGCCCGCCGCTTCCATCCGCACGCCGGGGGCCATCTGGGCGGCCAGTTCACAGGCGCCTTCAGCGATCTTGGCGCTATGGGACACCACCACGATTCCTACAGTCATGGAACCATTCAAACATCGGCGGCCGCGTCGGCGGCGGCCTGAAGGATCAGAGCCGTGGACTGAGCACCCGGATCCCGGTGTCCGGCGCTGCGCTCGCCCAGGTAGCTGGCCCGGCCCTTGTGCGCCACGAGAGGTTCGGTCGCCTCGGCCCCACGAGCGGCAGCCGCGGCAGCGGATGCGAGGAGAGCGGCCGGATCCGCGGTGGCGGACGCTTCAGCTGCTTCCACTGCGGGGGTCCACGCATCAATCATGGTCTTGTCTCCGGGTTCCGCCTTCCCCCGGGCCACGATCCCGTCCCGGGCGGCCGTCAGCGCGGCGAGCACGGCCGCCGAGTCAGCCTCTGCTGCATCCCCGAGCGCTGTCGATGCCCGGAGGAACGCCGTTCCGTAGAGCGGTCCGGCCGCCCCACCGACCTTGGACATCAGCGTCATCGCGACGGACTTCAAAACGGCTCCCGGAGTGGCGGGCGGCTGTTCCTCCAGCTTGGCGAGCGCGGCCGTGAAACCGCGCTCCATGTTCTCTCCGTGGTCGCCGTCGCCGATCACCCGGTCCAGTTCGATCAGCGCCATACGGTTGTCCGAGAGGACTGTGGCGGCACGCCGCATCCAGTCGAGAGCCCATTCCAGCCCCAGTGTCCCGGCCATGCTCAGGCCCCCCAGCGCAGTGCTGCGGTGTGCACGGGCGCGTCCCACAGCTCGACCATCTCGTCGTCGAGCAGCAGCACCGTGAGAGAGCAGCCCTGCATTTCCAGGGCCGTGATGTAGTTGCCGACGAGATTGCGTTCCACCACGAGACCGGCCTCGCCGAGCAGCTGGGACGCCGCCCGGAAAACGATGTACAGCTCGCTCTGAGGGGTGCCGCCCATACCGTTCACGAAGAGCAGCACGCGTTGCCCCGGAGCCGGGGCGAGGTCCTCCAGAATCGGTGAAAGAAGCCGGGCCGTGATGGCGTCGGCATTCTCCAGCTTGATCCGGTGCCGGCCCGGTTCCCCGTGGATTCCTATGCCGATCTCGATCTCGTCGTCCGCCAATTCGAAACTCGGGACTCCCGCATGCGGCACGGTGCATCCGCTGAGGGCCACGCCCATGGAGCGGACCTTCGAGTTCACCCGCTTGGCGATCTCCTCGACCGCGTCCAGTGAGTCGCCCCGTTCAGCCGCAGCCCCGGCGATCTTCTCGACCAGCACGGTGCCGCCGACACCGCGACGCCCTGCTGTGTAGAGCGAATCCTCGACGGCGACGTCGTCGTTGACCAGAACGGTCCGCACGTCAACGCCTTCGGCCTGCGCAAGCTCGGCCGCCGTTTCGAAGTTCAGCACGTCGCCCGTGTAGTTCTTCACGATGTGCACGACGCCGGCACCGGAGTCCACGGCGAGCGTCGCGGGAAGGATCGCGTCCGGAGTCGGACTGGTGAAGACCGCGCCGGGCACGGCGGCGTCGAGCATTCCCCGGCCGACGTAGCCCGCGTGAAGAGGCTCGTGTCCGCTGCCGCCGCCCGAGACAAGACCCACCTTGCCCGCCACCGGCGCATCCTTGCGCGTGAGGTAGAGCGGATCAGCACTGACAGTGACCAGATCGGCGTGCGCCAGGCCGAAGCCCTCCACCGCCTCGTCGACCACCGCGCGCGGGTCATTGATGAGCTTTTTCATGGGGACTCCCTGCCTTGTGCGGACCACCTGCTAAGAACCTACTACCAGCGGCTGACAGAAAGTAGAGGAAAGGTGTTTTCGCAGTTCAGCACCCTGCGACGAGCATCAGAGCGTGCGGATCATGCGGGTGTTCCCGAGAGTGTTGGGCTTCACCCTCGCCAGATCGAGGAACTCCGCCACGCCTTCGTCGTGAGACCGCAACAACTCGGCGTAAACTCCCGGGTCGACGGCACTCTGATCCGCCATCACCTCGAACCCGTGCCGCTGGAAGAACCCGACCTCGAACGTCAGGCAGAAAACCCTGCTGACGCCCACCGAGCGGGCCTCATCCAGCAGACGCTCCACGAGCGCGTGCCCGACGCCGCGACCGCGCCACGCGTCCGACGCCGCGAGCGTGCGGATCTCCGCCAGGTCCTCCCACATGACGTGCAGAGCCCCGCAGCCGATCAGCTCGCCGTCGTCCGCCTCGGCAACGCGCATCTCCAGGATGCCTTCGTAGTACGCCACGGTCTCCTTGGCCATCAGGATCCGGTGGTCGGCCAGCGGTGCGACCAATCGCTTGATGCCCGGGACGTCGGAAGTGCGTGCGGGGCGGAGCGTGAAGTCGGGGGCCGGCATTCCTCCATCGTAGAACCTGCTCAGGCCCCGGACCGCCACGGAGTCCAGCCACACGGAGTCATATGACTTTACGCTCTCACTTACTCCGCTTAGTGTCACGGACACCCCCATCAACTCACCTCTGGAGACCCCATGGCCCTCGAAGGTTCCCTTTCCGCTCCCGCCACCGCACCTCCCCGGACACTCACAGCCTCGGCCTCCCGCGCCCTGGCCGCCCTCCGTATCCTGCTGGGCCTGATCTTCGCCTGGGCTTTCGTCGACAAACTGTTCGGGCTCGGCTTCTCCACACCGGCCGGCCGCGGGGTGCTGAACGGCAAGAGTCCCACCAAGGGCTACCTCGGAAGCCTCGACGGATGGCTGAGCGATCCTCTTGGAGCCCTGGCGGGCCAGTGGTGGGTGGACCTGCTGTTCATGGCGGGTCTCGGCGTCCTCGGGTTGACGCTGTTGCTCGGCATCGCGCTGCGGGCCGCCGCCTGGACGGGAGCCCTGCTCCTCGCCTTGATGTGGCTCAGCATGCTGCCCCTGCAGGACAATCCGGTTCTGGACCAGCACGTCATCTACGCCGCGGCGCTGTTCGTCCTGGCCGCCACCGACGCCGGTGCCACCTGGGGTCTTGCCAGGGCCTGGCGAGCGACCCTCAAGGCCCGCGCACCGCGCCTCCTACCGGTCCTCGGCTGAACTCGCTGGTTCCGCGCGATCTCGCTGATTCCGTGAGCCCGCTATTTCCGTGCGAATTCGCTCATTGAACCAACGAATTCGCATGGAAATAGCGGGCTCGGCGGGCAAGAGTCGAGAAGCAGCGAACTCACCGGGGACAGGCCACCCCGAACTAGCGGATTCACCGACCAGACCGCACCAAGGTAGCGAGCTCAGCCACTCCGCCAGAGCAACCCCAGCCACCCTGCCCCCACCGGGCCACCCGACACCATGAACTCGCTGATTCCGTGCGAATTCGCTCATTGAACCAACGAATTCGCACGGAAATAGCGGGCTCGGCGGGCAAGAGCCGAAAAGCAGCGAACTCACCGGGGAACAGACCACACGAAAAGGGCCGACGACGGCGGGTCATCCCGCCGTCGTCGGCCCTTGTTACGCGTTACCCGCCTGAGCTCAGGCGGCGCCGTGTCCCAATTCCCCGGGCTTCCCGTCCGAGTCACCGTGGCCGTGCGCGCTCGGGGCGAGCTCCGGGACCACCGGCTTGGCGGTTCCGGCGAAGGTGAACTTCGCCTCGTCGCCCTCGCCCTCGACGTCGACCAGGACGATGTCGCCGGGCTTGAGTTCCCCGAAGAGGATCTTCTCGCTCAACTGGTCCTCGATCTCGCGCTGAATGGTCCGGCGCAACGGCCGGGCACCCATCGCAGGATCGTAGCCACGCGTGGCGAGCAGCACCTTGGCGGCGGGCGTGAGCTCGATGCCCATGTCCTTGTCCTTGAGGCGGTTCTCCAGGCGGGTGACGAACAGGTCGACGATCTCGATGATCTCCTCCTGGGTCAGCTGCGGGAACACCACGACGTCATCCACACGGTTCAGGAACTCGGGGCGGAAGTGCTGCTTGAGCTCCTCCGTGACCCGGGCCCGCATGCGGTCGTAGCCCGTCTTGGTGTCCGTGCCCGACTGGAAGCCGGTCATGACGCCCTTGGAGATGTCCCGGGTGCCGAGGTTCGTGGTCATGATGATCACGGTGTTCTTGAAGTCCACCACGCGGCCCTGGGAGTCGGTCAGGCGACCGTCTTCCAGAATCTGCAGCAGGGAGTTGAAGAGATCGGCGTGAGCCTTCTCAACCTCGTCGAACAGGACCACGGAGAACGGACGACGGCGGACCTTCTCGGTCAGCTGACCGCCCTCTTCGTAGCCGACGTATCCGGGAGGCGCACCGAACAGACGCGACACGGTGTGCTTCTCCGAGTACTCGGACATGTCCAGGGTGATGAGCGCGTCCTCGTCGCCGAAGAGGAACTCCGCCAGGGCCTTGGCCAGCTCGGTCTTGCCGACGCCGGTGGGGCCGGCGAAGATGAACGAGCCACCCGGGCGCTTGGGGTCCTTCAGACCCGCACGGGTACGGCGGATGGCCTGCGAGAGCGACTTGATGGCGTCGTCCTGGCCCACCACGCGCTTGTGCAGCTCGTCCTCCATGCGGAGCAGTCGGCTGGACTCCTCCTCGGTCAGCTTGAACACCGGGATGCCGGTGGAGTTCGCGAGCACTTCGGCGATGAGCTCCTCATCCACCTCGGCGATCTCGTCCGGGCCACCTTCACGCCAGGCCTGTTCCTTCTCATGACGCTCGGTCACGAGCTTCTGCTCGCGATCACGCAGAGCGGCGGCACCCTCGAAGTCCTGGGCGTCGATCGCGGATTCCTTCTCGCGACGCACCGTCTCGATGGAGGCCTCCATCTCCTTCAGCTCGGCGGGCGGCGTCATGCGGCGGATGCGCAGACGGGCGCCGGCCTCGTCGATCAGGTCGATGGCCTTGTCCGGCAGGAAGCGGTCCGAGATGTACCGCTGCGCGAGCGTCGCCGCGGCCTCCAGGGCGCCGTCGGTGATGCTCACCCGGTGGTGCGCCTCGTAGCGGTCGCGCAGACCCTTCAGGATCTGGATCGCGTGCTCGACGCTCGGCTCAGCCACCTGGATCGGCTGGAAACGGCGCTCCAGAGCTGCGTCCTTCTCGATGTGCTTGCGGTACTCATCCAGCGTGGTGGCGCCGATGGTCTGCAGCTCTCCGCGAGCCAGCATGGGCTTCAGGATGGACGCGGCATCGATGGCGCCTTCGGCAGCTCCCGCACCGACCAGGGTATGGATCTCATCGATGAACAGGATGATGTCACCCCGCGTGCGGATCTCCTTGAGTACCTTCTTCAGGCGCTCCTCGAAGTCACCGCGGTAGCGGGAACCTGCCACCAGGGAACCGAGGTCCAGCGTGTAGAGCTGCTTGTTCTTGATCGTCTCCGGCACGTCGCCGCGGACGATCGCCTGGGCGAGGCCTTCGACGACGGCGGTCTTGCCGACGCCCGGCTCACCGATCAGCACCGGGTTGTTCTTGGTGCGGCGCGAGAGGACCTGCATGACGCGTTCCATCTCGTGCTCGCGGCCGATCACCGGATCGAGCTTGTTCTCGCGCGCAGCCTGAGTCAGGTTGCGGCCGAACTGGTCCAGCACCACGGAACCGGCCGGAGTGCCCTCCTGCTGGCCCGGGCCGACTCCTGCGCCCGCAGTCTCCTTGCCGCCCTGGTAGCCCGTGAGCAGCTGATTGACCTGCTGACGGACCTTGGACAGATCGGCACCCAGCTTCACCAGAACCTGCGCCGCCACGCCTTCACCCTCACGGATGAGGCCCAGCAGGATGTGCTCCGTGCCGATGTAGTTGTGCCCCAGCTGCAGCGCCTCACGCAGAGACAGCTCCAGGACCTTCTTGGCGCGGGGCGTGAAGGGAATGTGGCCCGACGGCGCCTGCTGACCCTGTCCGATGATCTCCTGGACCTGCTCACGCACGGCGTCGAGCGAGATTCCCAGGGATTCCAGAGCCTTCGCGGCGATGCCGTCGCCTTCGTGGATGAGTCCAAGAAGGATGTGCTCGGTCCCGATGTAGTTGTGGTTGAGCAGGCGGGCTTCCTCCTGTGCAAGGACGACTACCCGGCGTGCCCTATCCGTGAATCTCTCAAACATTTCGCCACACTCCTCCATACGACGTATTTAGATGCTACGTGCGTGCCAGGGCGTTGTGGGGCGTGTTCGCCAGAGGGGGAATCCCTTAACGGAGGAAGCCCCCTGCCGACGGGCGGCGAAGGGGCTTTCTCCGGAGCAGGATCCTTGCGGAACCCGCACTGATCAGCTGTTGGCCTTGTGGTAGGCCTCGATGATGTCAGCGTGGACGCGTCCACGCGAGCTGACCTTGTAGCCGTTGTCCAGAGCCCACTTGCGGATCTGGGCAGTGTCCTGACCCTTGGCCGCGGCGCGCTTGGGGGTGCGGCCGGCGGTGGTCACCCGACGGGCGACGGCGACATATTCCTGAAACGAGTCCCGGAACTTCTGTGCATTTTCAGCGGAGAGATCAATTTCATAGTTGCTGCCGTCCAGGCCGAAACGGATCGTTTCGTCCGCGGTGCCGCCGTCGACGTCGTCGACCAGAATGATTTTGACTCGTTGTGCCATGGATTATGGCTCCCATCATGTGGTGAAAATACGGGCCACGGAGACCCGTTTGGCAGTTCCCCCGCATAAGAGTATGTCCGAAGACATAACAAGGAGTCAAGAATTCAAATTAGTCAGCACTCTAATTGTCGGCCGAATCCGAAGATTTCGACTCGTTATTGTTTCCCTCGGCGTCCCATTCGTCCTCGGCGCGGGCCTGCGCATCGCGCTCTGAACGATCCGCGTTCAGCAGCGCCCGGATCGCGAACCAGAAAAGCAGGCCCACGACGAGAGACGGGAGAATGACTGCGATGTATTCCATGCTCAGTTGGCTTCCGGCTTCAGCAGGGGGAAGAGAATGGTCTCGCGGATGCCCGCTCCGGTGAAGAGCATGACCAGGCGGTCCACACCCAATCCGATACCGCCCATGGGAGGCGCGCCGTATTCCAGCGCCCGCAGGAAGTCCTCGTCAAGCTGCATGGCCTCGTCATCGCCGGCGGCCGCTAGACGGGACTGCTCAGTCAGACGCTCGCGCTGGATCACGGGGTCGATCAGCTCGGAGAACGCGGTGCCGCGCTCCATGCCGCCGATGATCAGATCCCACGCCTCGATCAGGCGGCCATCGCTGCGGTGCTGGCGGGCCAGCGGCTGCGCGGACGGCGGATAGTCGTACACGAACGTCGGGTTGAGCAACGTGGGTTCCACGATTTCGCCGAAGAGTTCGACCACGAGCTTCTCGGCACCCCAGGCAGGATCCACCTTGACCTCGTGCTTCTCCGCGAGGGCGCGGAGTTCCCCGGCAGGAGTGTCCGGAGTGATCTCCTGACCCACGGCCGCGGAAAGGCCGGGATAGACGCCGAGCCAGGTCCATTCCCCGCCGAGATCGATCTCGCCCGCTTCGGTCTGAATGACACGGCCTGCCCCGATTGAATCCGCGGCGTCCAGAATGATCTCTTTCATACGCTCGGCCATCACGAACTGATCGGCCCAGGCCTCATAGCATTCAAGCGTGGTGAATTCCGGACTGTGGGTGGAATCCACGCCCTCGTTGCGGAACACCCGCCCCATGTCATACACGCGTTCGATGCCGCCCACCACGGTCCGCTTCAAATAAAGCTCCGTGGCGATGCGCAAGGTCATTTTCTGATCGAAGGCGTTCAAATGCGTTTCGAATGGGCGCGCCGCAGCACCGCCGTGCACCAGATTGAGAATCGGGGTCTCGACCTCGACGTATCCGTGACGATTGAGTGTTTCCCGGATGGAGCGTGTGACAGAGGCTCGCGTGTAGACCATCTGACGCGCCTCATCGCGGACCAGGAGATCCACGTAGCGCTGGCGCACGCGGGTCTCCTCGTTCAGCTCGGCGTGCAGCACCGGGAGGGGGCGCAGCGCCTTGGAGGCCATGGCCCAGGACTCCGCCATGATGGACAGCTCGCCGCGACGGGATGAGATGACCTCGCCCTTGATGAAGACATGGTCACCCAGATCCACCAGGGCCTTCCACTGCCCCAGGGCTTCCTCGCCGACCACCGCGAGGCTCAGCATCGCCTGCACACGGGTGCCGTCACCGTCCTGCAGGGTGGCGAAGCAGAGCTTGCCGGTGTTGCGAACGAACACCACGCGGCCCGTCACGCCGACCACGTCACCGCTGGTCTCATCGGCCTGGAGGTGTCCGTATTTCTCCCGGATCTCCTTCAGGGAATGAGTCCGCTCCACACCCACCGGGTAGGCCTCCATGCCCAGATCGAGCAGCTTCTGGCGCTTCTCCTTGCGGACGCGCATCTGCTCGTTCTCGTCGGAGGCCTCAAGGGGAGTGGGGTTTTCAGCAGTCACAGTCCTCTAGTTTACGTGACCGGGACGAAGCGGGCGGGCCGGTACCATGAGGCACCATGAAGTTCACCGACGCCTTGCAGGTTCCACGCAGGGAGTCGCGCGTACCCACCGACGCCGGGGACGAGCTCGCGCTGGACAGCTACGGCGAGGAGGACGCGGCCCACAGCCTCGTCGTCGTCGGCGGGGCGTTCCTGACGGCGGCGCTCTACCGCCCCTTCGCCCAGGCTTTCGTCACAGCGCTCGAAGCAGAGGACGACGGCGCACGCTGGGCTGTGCACGTCTACGACCGCAGAGGCCACGGAGAGTCCCCCGACCAGGGCCCCGACTACGGCATGGACACTGAGATCGCCGATGTCCAGGCGGTCCTGCGCCACACGGCATCAGACCACGTGCTCGGGCACTCCCTGGGAGGAGCCGTGGTGCTGAACGCCGCGCGGCATCTCGGGACCGGGCTCGGCGCCGGGCGTCTCTCCGTCTACGACCCTGCGATCAACATCGACGGGAGCGCACCGACCGACTGGCTCCCCGCGTTCACGCAGGCCGTGAACGACGGCGACGTCCCCCGCGCGCTGGCACGGATGCGACGCGGCATGCTGCCAGGAACGGCACTCGCCCGCGCTCCCGAACCGATCCTGGCGCTGCTCTTCACCGCCCTCGGGCGAACGACGGCCAACCGTGTCTTCGCTGAGCTCATGCCCAGCTCGGTGGGCGAACTCCGCGCCGCACTCGAGGAGGAGGCGCACGCCGAGGACTTCGCGGACATCTCCCAGGAGTCCGCGATCTTCTACGGCGCCCGCAGTCCCCGCTACTTCCGGGACACCGCGGAGAAGCTGCACAGCACGGTCCCCGGCCCGCTGAGGAAGGTCCCGCGCTGCGTCCACGGCTCCGTTCCCGCAGTGGGAAAACGTCTGGTCACCGCCCTGGCGGAGTTCCACGTCCACGGTGCCGGCCAGCACCCCCGGAAGCGGCCCCAGCGGCGATCATGACGTGCCCAGACTGCTCCGCTAGGCTCATGGCATGAAGCGCGAGTTGGTCAGCACCCCGGACGGTGCCGAGCTGGAACTGTTCACCTACGCCGAAGCCGCCGAAGGCGCCGCTCCCGGCGTCGTGGTGGTGATCGGGTCGCTGGTCACCGCCTCCGATTACACGAAGTTCGCCAAGGCCCTGTCCGAGGCGCTCAAGCGTCCCGTTCACGTGCTCAATCGCCGCGGCCAGGGCGGATCCACACCGCAGATCGACTCCTATTCCCTGGAACAGGACGTCTCCGATCTGCGGGCGGTCCTGGACCACACGGGAACGCGGGACATCTTCGGGCACAGCTTCGGCGGCGCCCTCGTGCTGCACGCGGCACGGAGCATCGCCGTGGACCACCTGGCCGTCTACGACCCGGCCGTCTCGATCGACGGCAGCGTCCAGGCGCCATGGGTCGACGAGTACGAAGCGGCGCACGCCGCAGGAGACACCGACAAGGCCCTCGCCATCGTGATGCGTGGCCTCGAACCCCATGGCCCCATCTCCCGCATGCCGCTCTACATGCTCACGCTCGGCAACTACCTCACGCAGGGCACCGAGTTCGGCAAGGAACTGCGCGAGCAGCTGCCGAACGGGGTCCGGGAGATCCAGGCTGTCATGGCTGCGGACATGTCCGCAGAGCCGTTCCTGGAGCTGCCGCTTGAGACGCTCATCCTGGTGGGCGAGAAGAGCCCGTCGTATTTCGGCGTGGCCTGCGGACGCCTGCACGACGTCCTGTCCGGCTCCTCCTACAGCGTGATCCCAGGCCTCGGACACGACGGCGTGAACCGCGCCCCCGCCCGCCTGATCGAACCGCTTGCGGAGTTCTTCGACGCCTGAGCCGGCGCCTCTCTTTCTCGCTCTCCCGCGAGTGGGCACTTGGTCACAGTGTCCGAGTCCCAGACCGTGAACAAGTGCCCACTCGCGGTGAATCCGCGGGCTCATTTCACGCAGGGCACCCCGCCGCCACTGAGCGTGCTGCTCCAGTCCCCGGCGTCGTAGCTGCCGGACGGCGACGACGGCGACGGGCTGGGTGCTGCGGGCTGAGCGGCCGGGGCGGCAGGCTGAGCCGCGGGCACCGGAGCCGCGGCACCCGCCTGGGCACCGTTCCCTCCTGAACCACTCTGTGTGCTGGTTGCCTGGGAGCCATTTCCATCCCCCTGGGCTCCGGATGAGGAGGCCGCCGGGGAGGACGTGGCCGGAGCCGGCTCGGTCACCGGTCCTCCCCCGAGGACCCTGGCGACCATCTTCTGAATGGCGTCCTTGTCGACCAGGTTCACCGACTCTCCGGTGTCCGAGGTGCCGTAGTCGAGGATCGGGAGCGTGACGAAACGGGTGTGATTCTCACTGAGCTGCTTCGCCCGCAGGCCCAGGTCCACAAGGTTCAGCCCCTGGTCAACGGCGATCTTGTCCTTGAGTGCGTCGACGATCCCATTGATCTTGCCGAGATCGGTGACCGTGCCCTTCTGCTTGAGCTGCGTCGCGAGCGAGGTGATGAAGGCCTGCTGCCGCCGCGAGCGGTCCAGGTCCGTGAGCTCATAGCCCGATCCTGAGGTGTCTCGGCGCTGGCGTACGAAGGCCACCGCCTGTTTCGCGTCGATGTCCTGCACGCCGGCCTTGAAATCCGCCCCGGAGAAGGTGTCCGAGGTGTCGTGCTGGAGGCAGACCTTGATCGGCGCGACGGCCTGCGCAACCGAGAGGAAGGCCGCCATGGTGACCTCGACGAAGTGGTCCACCTTCACGTTCAGGAACTGCTCGACCGTGTTGATCTCCGCCTTGCGGCCCTCGTCCCGGGCCGCCTGATAGATCTGGTCCTGGCTGCGGCCCTGAGGATCGTTGGTGAACTTCTTCATCGCCTCATCCATGGCGTAGCCGTAGGCCTCTTTGATCTTGCCCTTGGCCATACCGTCGGGCTGCCCCGGCAGGTCGACATAGTCGTCGCGAGGGATGGAGACGATCTGAGCCGTGCTCCCGTCCTTCGGAATGTGCAGCAACATCAGCACATTGCTGTTGTAACCGCCGATGCCCGGGTCTCCGGCATGGAGGGCATCGTATTCCTCCTGGGAAAGTGGCTTGCCGTTTTCATCCAGTCGGCTGTCGAGCCCCATGAGCAGGATGTTGGTGTCCTGATCCAGACCCTTGCCGCCGCTGAGCGCCTGGGAGCGGTGGATGCCGTTCTCGATGTTCAGATACGTGCTGACCGCATAGCAGCCGGTGGCGACCAGACCCACCGTGAGCAGCAGCCCGATGAGGACCACCACGCGCCGTCGTAGATATACTCCGCGTCCATGGCGGCGACCGCCCGGGGACCCCGGAATCAGATGGCGGCGGGGCGCCGGCGGCGCTCCGACATTCTTGCGTGCCGCGAAACTCTCTCGTGGCTGATTGTTCATAAGGTCTCCTGGGGACAGGCCTTCCAGCTCAGTTCTCAGGCCGGCCTGTGGCTCGGCCACCCCTCCCAGGTGCGTGTGACGGCCCCATGGTACTCACTGGAACTGCGAGAACGCCCCGAGCCCGGCGTACGAGAAGCCACGTGGGCACGATCCTGGCGTCCAGAATCGTGCCCACGTGGCTTCTCGGAGGGAGTGAACGGACCTCCTCAGTGTCCGCCGGCACCCTCCGTCTTGCGCATCATCGCAGAGAGCACGACGGCGAGCACCGCGATACCCGCCGCCGTCAGGAACGCGATCCGGGTGCCGTCGAGCAGGTCGCCATGGATGGCCGTCCCTGCGGCGAAGAGGGCCACCAGCAATGCGGTGCCGGCCGCACCTGCCACCTGCTGCAAGGTCCCGAGGATCGCCGAACCGTGCGAGTACAGCTGCGGCGGGAGCGGGTTCAGGCCGTTGGTGAAGGCCGGTGTGAAGAGCATCGCCAGGGCGAAGTTCAGCACGGTCTGAATCACCGTCACCCACCAGATGGGCGTGGAGCCGTTCATCATCGCGAACTGCCAGAGACAGATCACCATCAGGGCCGAACCGGTCACGGTCAGAGGACGCGGTCCGATCTTGTCGTACATGCGCCCGATGAACGGACCTGAAAGACCCATCGCCAGTCCACCGGGGAGCATGACCAGCCCCGTGACCAGCGGCTCCGCACCCAGCACCTTCTGCAGGAAGAGCGGAAGCAGGATCACCGTGCCGAACAGCGCCACCATGGCCACCACCAGTAGCAGCACGGACACCGTGAACATGCGGTGCTGGAACGCCCGCAGATCAAGCAGCGGGGCACCCGTGCGCTGCAGGCTCAGCTGCCGCCAGACGAACAGTCCCAGCGAGACGACCCCCACCGCGAGGGCGACGATCGCATTGCTGGACGGTCCGGCCTGGCCGGAGTGGCTGCCGCCGAGCTGGCTGAGTCCGTAGACGACTCCGCCGAATGCCGGAATGGTCAGGAACACGGAGAGCGCGTCGAGCCTCTGATGGCCGGTCTCCCCCACATTGATCAGGAACTTCGCCCCCACCAGGAGAGCCAGGAGGGCCACCGGCAGAACGAAGATGAACATGAAGCGCCATTCGAAGTGCTCCAGGATCAGCCCCGACACCGTAGGGCCGAGCGCGGGCGCCACGGACATGGCGATCGTGATGTTGCCCATCACCATGCCGCGCTTGTTCATGGGGACCAGGGTCAGGATGGTCGTCATGAGCAGAGGCATCATGATGGCTGTGCCGGAGGCCTGGACCACGCGGCCCAGAAGCAGCACGCCAAAGCCGGGGGCGACGGCGGCGATCACCGTACCGGTGGTGAACAGGCCCATGGCCAGGAAGTAGGCCTGGCGGGTGCTCAGGCGTTCCAGGATGAAGCCTGTCGCCGGGATGACCACGGCCATGGTCAGCATGAACCCGGTGGACAGCCACTGGACGGTGCTCTCGGATACGTCGAGGGCCGTCATGAGGCGCGGCAACGCCACGTTCATGATGGTCTCATTCAGGAACACGGTGAAGGTGGACACCAGCAGGACGCTGATGATCACGACGACGTCGCGCGGCAGCTTGTCCGGTGCGTCCGCCTCGGGCGTCCGGCCGGGTGCAGCGGCGGTTTCAGGGGTGAAAGTTCCGTGGGCGGCCAGTGCCTCGGGCGGCCCGCCGGTTGAACTCTGGGTCTCGGGGGTCATGGTCACGTCCTTGCGAGTGAACGGTGGAGGAGGTACCGGTGGTCAGGGACCTGGTGTCGGCTCATGGCACGAATCACCAGGGGTGAGCAGGAGGAGGATTTCCGATTGCTGCGTATCCCTGCCGTTCAGGATGCGATGGCATCCATCAGACGGCACTTCCCCTAGGGGGTTGGTTGACAGGGTTGCCCGCCGTCACGGGAAACCGTGACTTCAGGGGCTCACACACCGCACAGCGGGTTCCGTTCGCCGGCCGGCATCAAGCCGGGGCCCACGGGTGACCGCCTAAGCAGAAAGCGGTGTGTTAATGATCAGACGCACTCATCCAGTTTACTCACAGAAACCCGATTCTGAACAGGTCACCGCGCTCTCCGAAAACGCTGCTTCTCAGGCGCCGCTCTTGCCGAGACCGCTACCCCGGGGACCACAACCCGCCGAACTCGCGAAATCCGTGCCAAACCGCGCCCTCAACGAGCGAGTTCGCACCAAACCAGCGAGCTCGGCCAAACCCGCCACCTCCCGGCACCACCCCCGCCGAAACCGCTACCCCGGGGACCAGAACCCGCCGAGCTCGCGAAATCCATGCCAAACCGCGCCCTCAACGAACGAGTTCGCACCAAACCAGCGAGTTCGGCGGAGTTGTGTCGGGGGATCGAAACCCGGGCCACGGAATTCAGAAGTTCACGAGCTCAGCAGCCCACGACTTCAGGAGTTCAACAGGGCATTGTCGATCAGGCGAACAGGCCCCACCGCCGCGGCGATGATCGCCAGGGCCTCTCCGCGGAACGGGGTGAAGCGGCAGTTCTCCGCCAGCGGCTCCAGGGTGCGCGGGTCCACGACGTCGAAGTAGTCCAGCTCCACGCCGGGAGCCGACTCCACGAGCGCGACGGCGGAGTCCAGATCCAGCGGCTCGTGGGCGGCCGCACGCTCCTCCAGGAGACGCAACGCCCGGGAGAGCACCAAGGCCGATTCGCGCTCCGCGTCCGAGAGGAACCTGTTCCGGCTGGACAGCGCCAGCCCATCGGCGTCGCGCACGATCGGCACCGGGACGATCTCCGTACCGAAATCCAGATCGTCCGCCATCTGACGGACCAGCGCCAGTTGCTGGGCGTCCTTCTGCCCGAAATAGGCGCGGTTCACCGGGACCGGAGCCTGCGTCAGGTGCAGCAGCTTGGCGACCACCGTCAGCGCGCCGTCGAAATGCCCCGGACGCGACGCACCTTCCCAGACGGTCGCCAGCGGACCGGCGCTGACCCGGACGCCCGGCTGACCGGCCGGATACATCTCCTCCACGGACGGGGCGAAGACCAGGCGCACGCCTGCAGCCTCCAGGAGTTCCAGGTCGGCGTCCAGGGTCCGCGGGTACCGCTCCAGGTCCACAGCCTCCCCGAACTGAAGAGGGTTCACGAAAATGCTCGCCAGAGCCAGATCGTTGTCCCGGGCGGCTTGAGAGGCGAGAGCCGCGTGACCGGCGTGCAGTGCACCCATGGTGGGGACGAAGCCCACCGAGGTGACGAACCCATCCCGGACGAATTCCGTCAGGCGATCGCGCAACGCGCTCTTGGTGGTGACCAGCTCAATGCCCATGGGCGGCGCGTCCTTCTTCTCAAGCCGTGAATCTGCCCCTCAGCCCAGCACGTCCCCGAGCGTCGCGGCCTGGTCCGTCCTGAGGCGGTCCTGACGCACGGCACGCTGAAGGGTGGCCCGGGCCATGGCAAGGTAAGAGTCCAGGATATCGTCACCATCCCGTCCGGCCGCTCCCGCGGCGGCTTCCTGCCGCAAGGCGCGGCGGCCCGTCAGCGCCTCGCGATGCGCGGCCACGGTGCCCGCATCGCCGCGCGAAACGGGCCCGGTCAAGGCCGATTCCCCGGAAGCCAAGGCGTTGTCCAGCGAGGCTCGCAGCAACGGTCCCAGCACTCGCTCGGGCTCGGCGACTCCGATCTCGGAGAGCAGCTGAGCCGCCTGAGAGGCGAGGGTCACCAGGTGATTGGAACCGTGAGCCAGGGCCGCGTGATAGAGCACCCGCTGCTCCTCCGGGATCACCACGGGCTCCCCGCCCATCTCGATCACGAGAGCCTGCGCGATGGGAAGCATGGGCGCATCGGCACTCACACCGAAGACGCAGTCCTGCAGACGTCCGAGATCCAGGCTCAGCCCGGTGAAGGTCATGGCCGGATGGATCGCCAACGGGATCGCGCCGACGGCGCGGATCGGCTGAAGGACATCGACGCCGAAGCGGCCGGACGTGTGCGCCACCAGCTGACCGGGACGCCAGGCCCCGAGCGCCGCCAGACCGCTCACCAGTTCGGCGAGCACATCGTCGGGCACGGCCAGGAGCACCAGATCGCTCCCGTCCACCACCTCGCGGGCTTCACGGACCGGTACACCCGGCAGAAGGTTCTCGGCACGCTCCAGACTGGCTTCGGACACGGCCGTCACACCCACCACGCGATGTTCCGCGGCCCGCAGGGCGGCACCCAGCACGGCGCCCACCTTGCCGGCACCGATCACTCCCAGCCGCAAACGGCCCGCCCGGGAGCCTGTCCCGTCATGCACCGGCTCAGGCATATTCGCCCTCGGTTCCCTTCCCTCGTCCGCCTTCAGAACCGCCGTCGTCCTCCGGAGGAATGCGGCAGAAACGCTCCACGATCAGACCCACGACGAGCATCACCACACCACCGCCGCCCACCACGGCGCCCGTGATGACATGGTCCACTCCGCTGGGGTACTGCAGATACTGCAATTGCTCCAGGACGATCCCCAGGTGCCAGCCGAACAACACGGTGCCGGCATAGGCGCACGCCTGGGCGAGGACCAGCGTGCGGGCGGCGAGGATGGGATCGAGCTGTTTCCGGTCCTTGGCCTTGGAGGTCTTCCAGCGGTGCACCCGCCAGCCCAGGATGAAGGTCAGCAGCGCGATCGCCAGCATGCTGAACACGCCGCTGGCCGGGAGCACCGGCACCGGCAGACTGTACCGCTGCACGATCATCGACAGCAGGAACCCCAGGACCACGAAGCAGAGGGCGATCACCGCCAGCTCACCGGCACGCAGCAATCGCATGGTCAGACCTCGTCGTCGTATTCTTCGGCGTCCGCGTAGTCCGCCGCAGCAACGGCCAGCTCACGCACCGGTGTGCCGCTCAGTACCGCCTCGGGGTCCATCGCGGCCCACGGGACCAGCACGAACGCCCGCTCCGCAGCGCGCGGATGAGGCAGGGTGAGGACCGGGTCATCGCTGTGAAGTTCACCGAAGACGATCACATCGACGTCCAGGGTCCGGGCGCCCCAACGGACCTCCCGCACCCGGTGGTGCATCTGCTCCACCGCCTGGCAGTGGGCCAGCAGTTCCAGAGGCTCCAACTCGGTGTCCACGGCCATGACCATGTTCAGATAAGGAGGCTGGTCCTCCGGCCCACCTACCGCCTTCGTCTGGATGATCGGCGAGACGTCCACCAGGTGAACCCGGGGATGGGCCACCAGATCGGCGACGGCGGCTGACAGTGTGCCCTGCCGTTCGCCGAGGTTGCTGCCCAGGGCCAGGATGGCGCGGGTGCGGCTCATACGGCGTCTCCACTCGTTCCGGCGTCCGGAAGATCAGCACGCGAACGGCTGACGACGACGGCGACATCACCGAACGGCACCTCGATGGGCGCCTTGGGCTTGTGCACGGTCACATCGACCTGCTCGACGGGGAAACCCTCCAGAATGGCGTGCGCGATCTGCACCGCCAGCTTCTCGATCAGGTTCACGGCGGGGCCGGTCACGGTGGACTTGATGAGGTCTGCCACGAGGCCGTAGTGGGCCGTGTCCTCCACGTCATCACTCTCCGCGGCCCGACTGAAATCTCGGTGCATGACGACGTCAACCACGAAGGGCTGGCCTTCGCGGCGTTCGAAATCGAAGACACCATGGTTTCCGATCGCGGTCACGCCGCGAAGTTCGATGCGGTCCAGGCTGCGCTGCATGCCCGGCTCACCCCTTCCAGCTCGCGGCGACCTTCACCGCGTCAAGATTCGGGCCGGCGTCGTGCACCCGGACTGCCCAGGCGCCGTGCGCCGCGCTCAGGGCGGTCACGGCAAGCGTGGCGGCATCCCGCTCTGCAGGAGCCGCGGCCTTGCCCGCCGACGTGAGCAGTTCACCGAGGAATCGCTTCCGTGAGGCTCCCACGAGGACCCGGTGGCCCAGGTCCCGGAGACGGTCCAGACCGCGCAGCAGCTCCCAGTTCTGCGACCCGGCCTTCGCGAAACCGAGGCCCGGATCCAGGATGAGACGCTCGTCCGAGTGTCCTGCACTGCGGAACCGCTCGCGTAGTTCGGTCAGCTCGGCCACGACCTCGCCCACGACGTCCGTGTAGACCGCCAGCGAGTCCATGGTCTGCGAATCCCCGCGCGAGTGGGTGAGGATGTACGGCACCCGACGGGACGCCACGAGGTGGATCATCTCTTCGCTGACCCGCTGTCCCGAGACGTCGTTCACGATCGCGGCACCGGCGTCGAGCGCCGCGGCCGCCGTCTCGGCGTTGATGGTGTCGATGCTCACCAGAGCACCTGCTTTGACCAGGGCCGCGACCACCGGCAGCACCCTGCGCCGTTCCTCTTCCGGGGTGACGGTCTCGGCTCCCGGCCGGGTGGATTCGCCCCCGACGTCGATGATGTCCGCGCCCCCGTAGAACATCCGCAGCCCGTGGGCGATGGCGGAGTCCGCGGTGCTGTGCTGCCCGCCGTCACTGAAGGAATCGGGTGTCACGTTCAGCACGCCCATGACCAGGGTCCGGTCCTGGGCGAGGTCTTCGAATCGGGCTGCTGCTTTGGCTTTCCGGATCACGGGCAGAGGGTTCGTGGCCGGGCCGGTGCCCGGTGCTGCGGCAAGCGAGTCCATAGGGTTATTACCTTCCGAGTATCAGGCTCATGGCTTCGGCTCGTGTGGCTGGGTCGTGGAGCTGGCCCCGGACCGCACTGGTGACGGTCTTGGCTCCTGGTTTGCGGATGCCGCGCATGGACATGCACATGTGCTCGCATTCCACCACGGCGATGGCGCCGCGCGGTTGCAGATGGGTGACCAGGGCCTCCACGATCTGCGTGGTGAGCCGCTCCTGGACCTGCGGGCGGCGGGCGATGATGTCCACCAGCCGCGCCAGTTTGCTCAGGCCCGTCACCTTCCCGTCATGGGACGGGATGTATCCCACATGAGCCACCCCGTGGAACGGCACCAGATGGTGCTCACAGGTGGAGTAGAACGGGATGTCTTTGACCAGGACCAGCTCTTCGTGATCCATGTCGAACATGGTCTGGAGCACAGAGCCGGGATCCTGGTGGATGCCGGAGAACACTTCGGCGTACGCACGGGCCACCCTCGCGGGGGTGTCGACCAGACCCGAACGGTTCGGGTCCTCCCCCACGGCCAGCAGGATCTCGCGGACCGCCGCCTCGATGCGAGGGAGGTCCATGGGGCTGTCGGCCGGTACGCCGTTACTGGCGGCGGCGGGGACGTCGTCGTCGATGTGGTTCACCTAAGCATCCTAGCGTGGGGCCAACGGACCTACTGGCCCTGCTGCTCGTCCTGCGGGGCCTGGCCGGAGGGGTTCTCGGCCTGCGGCGCAAGGTGCTGGACGGGGGCCGCGGGCTCGTGGGCCTGAGCGGACAACTGCACCACCGGCTCCTCCTGCTGAGACGCCATCTGGGCACGCTCGCGGCTGGACTGGACCGGAGCGATGTGCTGCACCGGACGCGATTCCTTGGAGAGCCAGATGGGACGCTTCACGGGCTTGCGCACGTTCTCCGTGAGCCGCTCCACGTCCGCCTGGTTGATGGTCTCCTTCTCGAGGAGCTCCAGGGCCATGGCGTCCAGGATGTCGCGGTTCTCGGTCAGCACGGCGTAGGCCTCGTCGTGAGCGGAATCCAGCATCCGACGCACTTCCTCGTCGACCAGGGCGGCCAGCTCGTTGGAGATGGTGGCTCCGCTGTCATCGCCGCCGCGACCGGCGCCCATGACGTTGGAGACGCCGCCGGCCACCTTGATGGTGCCGACCTTCTCGCTCATGCCGAGCTCGGTGACCATGCGGCGGGCCGTGCTGGTGGCCTGCTCGATGTCATTGGACGCGCCCGTGGTGGGGTCGTGGAACACGATCTCCTCAGCCACGCGGCCGCCCATGGCCCAGGCCATGCGGTCCAGGAGCTCATTGCGGGTGTAGCCCTGGGGATCGTCGTCCGGGACCACCAGCGTGTAGCCGCCGGCGCGGCCACGCGGCAGGATGGTCACCTTGGTGACGGGCGGGGCGTTGTGCAGGGCCGCGGCCACCAGGGCGTGACCGCCCTCGTGATAGGCCGTGATCTTGCGGTCGTGTTCCTTCTGGGTCCGGCTGCGGCGCTGCGGGCCGCCCATGACACGATCGACACCCTCGTCAAGGGCACGGTCGTCGATCAGATCGGCATTGGAGCGCGCGGTCAGCAGAGCCGCCTCGTTGAGGACGTTGGCCAGATCGGCACCGGTGTAGCCCGGCGTCTTCTTGGCGACGGCGTTCAGGTCGACGCCGGGAGCCAACGGCTTGCCCTTGGCGTGCACCTTGAGGATGTCCTCGCGGCCCTTGCGGTCCGGAGCGTCCACGGGGATCTGGCGGTCGAAGCGGCCCGGACGCAGCAGTGCGGGGTCCAGGATGTCCGGTCGGTTGGTGGCCGCGATCATGATGACGTTGGTCTTGGCGTCGAAGCCGTCCATCTCGACGAGCATCTGGTTCAGGGTCTGCTCACGCTCGTCGTTGCCGCCGCCGATGCCGACGCCGCGGTGACGTCCGACGGCGTCGATCTCGTCGACGAAGATGATGGCCGGGCTGTTGGCCTTGGCCTGTTCGAAGAGGTCACGGACACGTGATGCGCCGACGCCGACGAACATCTCAACGAAGTCGGAGCCCGAGATGGAGAAGAACGGCACCCCGGCCTCACCGGCGACGGCGCGGGCCAGCAGGGTCTTGCCGGTACCGGGAGGGCCGTACAGCAGGACACCCTTGGGGATCTTGGCGCCGAGGGCCTGGAACTTGCCCGGCTCGCGGAGGAATTCCTTGATCTCGTGGAGTTCCTCCACGGCCTCGTCAGCACCGGCCACGTCGACGAAGGTCACCTGCGGCATGTCCTTGCTGAGCATCTTCGCCTTGGACTTGCCGAACTGCATGACCTTGGAGCCGCCGCCCTGCATCCTGGACATGATGAACCAGAACAGGAGCACCAGCAGCAGGGTGGGCAGCAGCAGGGACAGCAGACCCTGGAGCCAGTTGCTCTCCACCGGCTGGTCCTGGAAGCCCTTGCTCGGCTTGGCGTCGTTCACGGCCGTGACGACATCCTTGGCACGGGCCTCGACGTACTTGAAGTAGACGTCCTTGCCCTTGTCCTGGCCGTCCACGGTGACGGAGTCCTTCAGGGTCAGATTCACCCGGTTCTCACCGTCGATGATCTTGGCCTGCTGGACTTCGCCCGACTGGCCCAGGAGTTCGAGTCCCTTGTTGGTGTCGATCTGTGCCGAACCGCCCGGCGCGAAGGTGGCGAAGGCGAGCAGCATGATGGCCACCGCGGCGGCGATCCAGATCCAGGGACCCTTGGCGATACTTTTGAGTTTCATCTACCGGGGCGTGTGCCCCATCCCTCCTGCGAATGCTTAGCCCGGGAACGGCGCCGGGCCCACTTCTCTGGGTCCAGCATGACACCGTCTGCATAGCAAGACGTACACCGGAGCTGAAAAGTTCCCTCAGGGCGAAAGCGGAACTTCAACCAGGGACGCGAGGAGCGAGGCCTGTTCAGTTTGCGATTTCTTGGGGACCAGGACCCGCTTGACCCGAGAAACCGCAAGCTCAACTGCGAGGGGGAATGAGCAAGTTTCGAATATGTCCAACAATTTCATTGACATATTTTTATGTCCTCGATACGTTGTGATTCGCCGGGCTTCGTGAGGGACACACGAAGCCCGGCGACCCATAAAATCGCACGCTTTGAAAGGTTGGTTGTCATGAAAGTGAAGGGCCTTATCGCAGCATCGGTCATCGGGATCCTCGGAGGAGCCGGCCTGGTCGTTCCCGCACAGGCGGCGCCGTCGCCCGGCGGAGATCAGGCTTCGCCCCAGATCTGCGACGGCCCCTCGCCGGTGTACACCTTCACCTCGGTCACCCGCAGTTCGCGACCCACCAATGTGAAGAGCGCATACATCACAGGCCCCGGCACCCTCAGCTACACGCGGACGACGACGGCGTCCGTCGGGGTGGCCGCTTCGGCCTCGGTGACCGCGGAGGCCGGCGTCGTCCTGGCCAAGGCGAGCACCACCATCGGCGTACAGCTCTCGAAGGAGCGGTCCTGGACGGACGGTTTCTCCTACAGCCTGAACGTCGCCAGTGGTCAGCGCCGTGCCATGCAGCTCTTCCAGACCTCCCGCTCGTTCCTGGCGACGAAGAAGGTCCTTCAGTCCCCCTGCAAGTACGTCGCCGCGTACTCGAACAACTCGGTGAACGCTCCTTTGAGGGCCCGCCAGGACGAGTGGAAGCTGGTTCCGTGACACGTCCCCTCACGATCCGGGGTGCGGCGGTGCCAACGCTCGCCATCGCCACGCTCTTCGGCCTCGGCGCCTGCAGCCTGCCCGGCGCTCCGGCACCAGGGCCGTCTCCGGCACCGGACTCCTCAGTCACCCCGCACGCTTCCGGCGATCCGGCGAACCCTTCGCCGGCGGGCAGTGGACCGGCGGCGCCTCAAACGTCCGCCGCGTCACACCCTGCCGGACCGTCCGGTGCGCCGAGCCCGGCCGCGGACGGGACTCCGACGTTCGGGCCGGACTCGACCACCATCCACGGTCAGGAAACGGTGCAGGGCACCTCGGGGAAGACCGTCTCGCTCAGACTCACGGCGCCGGCCGACACTCGATTCCTGATCGGAACCGGGTCGCTCGCGGACTCCGGGAAAGCCATCCCCTGCACCGCGAAAATCATGGACACGAAGTCCGCGCAGGCCGTGAACTACGAGGTGAGCTGTCCGTGGCAGGGTGAGGGCCAGAAACTCTACTCGGTCATCAGTTACGAAGAGTTCGACTACACCTTCATGAAGAGCCTGAACTGACCACTAACCACCGAGGCCGCGCCCTGATGTGCTGTGCGCTCCCCACTTGGGGAGCGCACAGCACATCAGGGCGCGGCCTTCCGGGCGGGCTGACTCAGGCTTACTCGTAGACGTGCGGTGCGAGGCTGCCCACGAACGCGAGGTTGCGGTACTTCTCGGCGAAGTCCAGGCCGTAACCCACCACGAACTCGTTCGGGATGTCCTTGCCGACGTACTTGACGTCGATCTCGACCTTGGCGGCCTCCGGCTTACGCAGCATGGTGCAGATCTCCACGCTGGCCGGGCCACGGGACTCCAGGTTCGCCTTGAGCCAGGACAGCGTCAGACCGGAGTCGATGATGTCCTCGACGATCAGGACGTGCTTGCCCATCAGATCCGTCTCAAGGTCCTTGATGATGCGGACCACGCCCGAGGACTGGGTGCCCGAGCCGTAGGAGGACACCGCCATCCAGTCCATGGTCACGTGGCTGTGCAGAGCACGGGCCAGATCCGCCATGACCATCACGGCACCCTTGAGGACGCCGACGATCAGCAGATCGCGCCCCTCATAGTCCTTGTCGATCTGCGCGGCGAGTTCCGTGATGCGCTGCTGGATCTCCTCCTTGGTCAGAAGAATTTCCTTGAGATCTGCCTGGACGTCCTGCGAATCCACCCTGACTCCTGTAACTGTCTATCCGTGGCTGGACGGCCCCGCGGCGATTGCACGAGGGCCAGTGCTTTCCAGAACCAGTTTCCCATACTCGCCACCGCCCTTGCGCGCCCCCTTGGGACGGGTCTGCCTCCGGACACTCACCTTCCCGGGCAACTGCACCGGCCCGGCGCTCCCCTGCCGCTTCAACAGTGCGACGGCGGCCTGCATCCGCTCGAAACTCGGCGAACCTCCGAGTTCGGTGACGGCCAGCGCGAGGACCCGGGACCGCAGTGCCTCGGGCAGCGCCCGCAACCCGTCCTCAGGGAGGAGGATGACGCCGTCGTGCGCCTCTCGCAGTGCCGCGTAGTGCCGCTGCGCCTCCTCGTCCAGAAAGGCGGCATCCGCCGCGAGGATCCGGGCCGAGCGGTGCAGGGACTCGGCCACGCCGGGGCCGATCTGGTCCTCCAGGAACGGCATCACCCGGGATCGCACCCGGGATCGGGTGAACGCCGGGTCCGCGTTGCTGGGGTCCTGCCAGGGCGTGAGATCCTCCACACGGCAGATCTCCTCGGTCTCGGCGCGCGTCAGCTCCAGGAAGGGACGGAGATAGGAACCTCCCGGGAAGTCACGTCGCCGCGGGATCCCCGCCAGCGCCCTGGTTCCCGAGCCCCGGGCGAGGGCGAGCAGGACCTGTTCGGCCTGGTCGTCCCGGGTGTGGCCGAGCAGCACCAGATCGGCGCCCTCCTCGCGGGCGGCCTGTTCCAGCGCGGCGTGCCGCACCGAACGGGCTGCCGCCTCCGGGCCGTCCCCATCGGACGGCACCGTCACCGTGACGATCCGCACCGGGTCCAGTCCCAGGGCGCGCGCCTGCCCGGCAGCCCGCTCCGCGACCTCATGGGACCCTTCCTGCAGCTGATGGTCGACCACCACGGCACCCACCTGGAACAGGCCGGTCCGGGCGAAGAACGCCGCAGCGGCCGCGAGCGCCAGCGAGTCCGGGCCTCCACTCAGGCCCAGCAGAACCCGAAGCGGCCCATCCCCGGCCCGGTTCAACGCACGGCCGCCCCGGGGTGCGTTCCTGTCCAGGAATCCCTCATCCTCAAGTGCTTCCCGCAAACGCAGGCGGGCCGACCCCAGCACGGGGGCCAGCCGTCCCCGGCTCCTGCGGCCATCGGTCCGCTCAGGCGTCACCGGCGAAACCCATACGCTTCAGCCAGGCCCCGGCGTCGTGGATCTCCTCTTCGGTGGGCAGGTGATCCGGACGCTCCCAGACACGGTTGAAACCTTCCATCCCCGCGCGGTCCACCACGGCACGGACGAAGCGGGCCCCGTCCGTGTACTGACGCATCTTCGCGTCCAGCCCCAGCAGCCTCCGCATGAACTTCTCCAGCACCCCACGGTCCTTTCCGCGGTCGCTGAAACGCTGACGGATGGTCTTCACGCTCGGAACCGCCTCGGCGTCGACGGCGTCCATCACCACATTGGCGTGCCCTTCGAGCAGACTCATGACCCCCGTGAGCCTGGACATGACGGCCTTCTCCTCCGGCCCCTGGAGGAGTTCACTCAGGCCGCCCGGCGTGCTCTCGGACCCGCCGCGGTTCTCCTTCAGCGACACCACTGCACGGGTGGCCCGTTCCAGGAAGGACCCGGCATTCTCCACGAGCGAACCGCTCAGCAGTCCGATCTGCTCCAGAAGGTAATCCCCCAGCCACGGGGCCGCCGCGAACTGAACCCGGTGCGTCTGTTCATGAAGGCAGACCCAGAGCCGGAAATCGTCCGTGTCCACGCCCAGGCGCCGCTCCACCTCCACGATGTTCGGGGCCACGAGCAGGAGCCTTCCCGGCCCACGTCCTCCGTCCCGGCGTGCGGAGAACGGCTCGTACTGCCCGAGCACCTTGCTGGAGAGGAACGCGAGAACCGAACCCATCTGCGCACCGGTGATGGCACTTCCCACCTTGGCGCCGCCCGCGGACATGCCCTGCGCGAGGCGTTCACGGAACGCCTCCAGCGCGGGCTCCATCATCACGGCGAAGCCCTGGGTGTTCGCCTTGGACCAGCCCGCCCGGTCCACCACCAACACCGGGGAGTCCCGCAGATCGCGGGCGGCCTCCAGACCGGTGATGCGATGGACGAGTGCCACGGAGGCCTCCGCTTTCACACGGATGTCCTCGACGGCGGCGGCGATCTCCGCCGGGCTCAGCTGTGGCCCGGCGGGGGCGAGCCGGGCCGCCGTCGTCGCCGCGAGATCCCAGTCGATCAAGGTGAGGGTGGGCTGCTCTGTCATGGGACCATCCTGCCTTACCCGGCTGACGATTATCTGGCCGTCCGGCCAAGTGGTCTCAGCGGCAGCCGCAGCCGGCCAGAATCGAGGCGGAGTCGTCCAACGCCGCCTTGTTCCCCGCAGCCCCCGCCGTGAGACCGTTCCCGATGAAGGAAAAGATGAGCAGACGCCCGTCGGCGTCGACCACATAGCCGGAAAGGCTCAGCACCGTGTTCAGGGTGCCCGTCTTGGCTCTCACGAGTCCTGCGCCGGCCTTGCTCTCCGCGGAGGCGTAACGGGAGCCGAGGGTCCCACTCACTCCGGCCACCGGGAATCCGGCGAGGGCAGCTCGCAGGGAGGCGTTATCCCCCGTGGCCATGAGCCGGACGAGCCAGGAGAACTGTGCGGCGCTGACGCGATTGGCCGGAGCCAGCCCGCTCAAGTCGGCGATGACCATGCCCTTGGTGTCCATGCCGAGCTTCTCGAGTTCGTTCCGCACCGCGACGATCGCGTCCGCGTAACCACCCGCACGGCCTTCCTTCACCGCCACCATGCGTCCCATCACGGCCGTGAGGAAGTTGTCCGAATTCTGAAGCATCCAGGACACCTGACCGGCGACCGTGGCCGAGGCGACGCTGCTCAGGACCGGCCCGTCACCGGCTGAGCCGCCGGCGGCGAAGCTGAGCGGGGCTCCGGCCTTGGATGCGGCCGCATTCAAGGCCGCGACGAAGGCCTTGAGCACCTCGGCGGGCTGGTCCTGGGGTCGGGGGCCGGTCTCGACGGACGCGTCGAACCGTCCCGAATTCAGGGCCAGGGGAGCCACGGGCGCCGTCTCCCCGGCACTGACGTCATCCGGTTCGATGGTGGGGTTCACGGCGGGACCGCTGAAGAGCCGGGCGTCCGCGGCCACGGTGAGTTTGCCCTTGGCACCACCCGCTTTGAGCGCGGCGACCGTCTGGCCGGCCAGTGTCGCGAGCCCGGCGTGCCCCATGACCTCGGACGGCTTCGACTCTCCCGCACCCAGCAGGACGTCGCCGCCGCCACGCAACGACAGGGAACCGGCCCCGGTCCGCCGCACCTCGGTGCTGAAGCGCGCGTCCGGGCCGAGCACTTGGAGGGCCGCAGCAGCGGTCAGCAGTTTCATGTTCGACGCCGGCGCGCGCGGCTCATCCGCCTTGCTTCCGTACAGCACCGAACCGGTCAGCGCGTCGGTGACCTGGGCGGAGAAGTCACCGCCGCCGTCGGGCACCAAGGACTTGCCGAGCAGTTCGGTGAGTCTGGCCGACGACGGCGTGGGAGCCGCCGTCGTCAATGCACCGTCCGTGGCAGGTTCCGGGGTGGGGGGCAGCTGCCAGGCGGGGGTGGTGACAGCGGGCTGAGGGGCTTCGGCGAGGCCGTCCTCGCTCCAATGGATCCCCAGGGGGACGGCGAGCGCCGCGAGCGCGAGGACGAGCAGAACAGAGCTCAGTATGCGCGCCGTGCGGCCCATTCCCGTGCTTCCCCTATCAGTCTCGAGAGCCCCTGAAGGCCGGAAACGGCGTGGGGCGGCCTGCCTCCGGAAGGACAACGCCGGGGCGTGGCGATATCCTCAATAGTAGTCGGCGACGGGCCTGCCCCGTCGCCTGTGATACGCCATGCCGCCCGACGGCACGAAAGCTACGGAGTTCCCATGAAGCACGACGTCACGATCGAGATCCCGCGCGGTTCCCGCGTCAAGTACGAAGTGGACCACGAGACCGGCCGCGTCCGCCTGGACCGCGTCCTCTTCACCTCCATGCAGTACCCCACCCACTACGGCTTCTTCGACAACACCCTGGGCGAGGACGGCGATCCGCTGGACGCCCTGGTGTTCTACCCGGATGTGGACCTGTTCCCGGGCATCGTCCTGGAGGCCCGCCCCATCGCCATCTTCAACATGGAGGATGAGTCCGGTGGAGACGCCAAGCTGGTGTGCGTCCCGGCCGACAAGCGCTTCGACCACATCCAGGAGGCCTCCGATCTGGACGAGTTCCTGATCAAGGAGATCGAGCACTTCTTCACCACCTACAAGGACCTGGAGCCGGGCAAGTGGGTCAAGCCGGACGGCTGGGCCGACCGCGCCGCCGCCGAGGCCGAGCTGCAGGCCTCGATCGAGCGTTTCCAGGCCGAAGGTCACTGACCTCCGCCTGATCAGAGGCCGGGTGTCTCCGCCGCCATGATGCACTCATGGTGGCGGAGACACCCGGCCTCTTGTGTTTGATGCTCAGGCATATGGGCAGTCCTCCCCATCGCAGCGAGGTGGGACGCGGTTCTAGGATGATCGCAGTTCACTTCCGTTCGATTGAGGAGGGCCCACGTGGCCGGTTTCTATGGTGCCGATCCAGCGCAGCTCCGGGTGCTCGCTCAGAACTTCAAACGGGGTTCCACCGCCCTGCAGTTCCAGAGCAAGCAACTGACCGACGCCATCGCCTCGACCCATGCGTGGAAGGGTCCGGATGCTCAGCGCTTCCGTACCGAATGGAACAGCAGCCACCGCCAGGCGCTCATGGCCGCGAGCCGCCATCTGGAGACCTCCGCCAAGGTCCTGCTCGACAATGCCAAGGAGCAGGAGACCGCCAGCTCGGCCGAGGGTGGGTCGACGACCGGCGGCGGGGGCAACACGCAGCTCCAGAACGCCGTGGAAACGGGTGGCATCCTCAAGGGAGCCATCACCCTGGGTATGAAGATCAAAGATCTCGTCAAGGTCTTCAAGGATGCCAATGGTTTCCTGTCCACGAAGAAGATCCTGGATTTCACTGGCAAGGGTTTCACCTGGGCCAGAGACTTCCTCAACCCCGCCGCACCCACCGGGATCATGGCCAAATTCGGCAAGGCCGGAGAGCTGTTCGGCAAATTCGGCCGCTTCCTGGGACCTGCGCTCGCTCCCCTGTCCATCTACGGCGGAATCAAGGACATGATCTCCCCCGAACACGGGGGCTGGCGAGGCTGGGGGGACCGCGTATCCGGCGGCCTGTCAGTGCTGGCGGGTGGCGGGACCCTGCTGATGGCTGCCGGCCTGCTCACCAACCCGGTGGGCATCGGAATCGTGGTCGGCGCCGGAGTCGTGGCGGGCGCCTGGGCTCTGGGCAATATGATTGCTGACAGCGAATGGGGCAAGGCGGCCGGACATTGGATCGCGGGACGTGCCAGTGACGTCTGGAACGGTGCCAAGAACGTGGCATCGGATGCATGGAACGGCGCGAAGAACGTCGCCTCAGGAGCTGTTGAAGGTGCCAAGAAGTTCTTCTCGAATCCCGTCAAATCCCTTGGAGGTCTCTTCGGATGAGCACTCAGCCCGGAGCTGGAACCGAACCGTCAGAAATCACGCTCAGCGATCGTGACATCGCCGCGGCACAGGAGCTCCTCGGACAGGCCTCCGCAGAACTGCCCCTTCCCGTACTGACCGATGAGGAGATCGTCGCCCTGGACGGGCTGGACCACCCTCAGGCCGTGGCATTGCCCTGGCTGTCCGCCCACGAGGACCAACGGGAACTCGCCTGCAATGTGGCGCTGCGCACCCTGCTGAGCAAAGGATTCGTCGTTCCTGTGGCAGACGTCCCCAGTCAGGCACCGAACCGGATCGGCGCCGATCTAGAACTGACCGGCGTCATGACCCTGCGTCGAAGCGGCCAGAAGGTCGTGGTGGCCGAGCTGAACAAGGCGGGTGACGAGAAGACCTGGCTTTACGGCTATCTTCACGGCGACGTCGCCCTGCTGGAGCTGGTCGACCCGGAAGGAAGCCACGCTTTCAGCTTCTGCCCAGTCTCGGAACTCGCCCAGTCGATCCTGGAACTCGCCGGCACCACCGGGATCCAGGGGACCGATGCCGAGGCGGAGAACCTCGACGAGGCAGGCTTCACCGCCCGTGCCTCCGCCGAGCTGAGCGATGTCCGAGGCGTCACCACGGTGGTGGTGATCGACTCCGCCAGCGACGACACCGGGAACGTCACGATCTACACCGCACCCGAACGCCTCTACGCCCTCTCGGCGAGCGAGGAGGACGGCCAGGCCCGCTTCCAGCTGGGCCAGGTCTCCGCAGAAACCCTCGCCACTCGGTTGACCGGGCTGATCACAGCGCACGGAGAGGCCTGAGCAGTGGCCGTCAAGGAACGCGACATCCTCACGCTCAGCGACGGTTCCAAGGTGGTGGATTCCAGCCTTGGCCGGGCCGCCGCCACGCTGGCCGTGGACTACCTGATCACGCTGGCCGCCCTGGCCTCCACCTTCGCCGCCATGTACCGCAAGAACCCTGACGGTATCGGTGCGGCGATCGGCGTCGCAGTGCTCGTCTGGATCCTCTTCGCAGTGGTCTACGGCCTGCTGTGCTTCCGGGGCCGCACGATCGGAAGTCTCGTCGCCGGGACTCGCAACGTCCTGGTCCCGAGCGGCAAGGCTCCTGGCTCCTGGAGGATGGCTTGGTACTGCCTGAAGGTGTACATCTTCGGCATCATCTTCCTGGTCATGGTCCTGCTCTCCGACGGCTCGGGGCTGCCCACCGGAGGAGCAGCGGACCGGGTGAAGGAGAAACTGACCATGATCGACCTGGAAGCCACCCGCCAGCTGGCGCGGCCGAAGGCCTGAGACCTGATCATCCTGAGCCGTGATCAAGGAGTCAGCCTTTCCGTGAACAGTTACTCCGTCGTCCTCCGCGCCGCGAACTGCCCGGCAGAACTCAGCGAGCGGCTGGCCGCCCTGGGGGCGCGGAAGACCGCTTCCTCGTCGTCCTGGTGGCTCATGACGCCGAACGCCGACGACGCCGTTGCAGCCGCGCTGCTGGCGGCCCGCTTTCCGGGCACGCTGGCCGGGGTCGGGGCGGCTCATGGCACGGACGCCACCTCCGAACGGTTCGCCCGTGATCTGGCGACCGGGGCGCTTCTGACGCTCGAAGGGCGACAGGTCCGGCACCGCGTGGCGGCGGCCGGCGAATCCTCCGAGGGGGCCGTCGACACGGAGGCCGCGCTCCGGCTCGTGGCACGGATCGTTGAAGCCCGTTCCGAGGCTGAATGGCGTGTGGTGGACCTGCTCACCCCCGGGGTGCGGGGCCAGCACAAGAGCGTGGCGGAGGCGCTGGGAATCACCACTCAGGCCGTGAGCAAGGCGCTCAACAGGACCGGCTGGCACGAGGAGCTTCTCGGCCGCGAGCTGGCCGGCCGACTGCTGCTGAGCGCCACAGGGCAGCTCCGGGGCTAGGGCCCGGCCGTCGGCTCCGGTTCCCGGATCGCCGCTCAGGCGGTGACGAGCAGACCCCGCAGCACCGTCGCGAGGCCATCCTGCTCGACGCTCTCCGTCACCTCGTCCGCAACGGCCCGCACCTCTTCGGGGGCCTGCCCCATGGCGACGCCGCGCGCCGCCCAGCCAAGCATTTCGACGTCGTTCCGCCCATCGCCCACGGCGATCGTGTGAGCCTGATTCCAGCCGAGAGTGCCACGGAGCCGCTCAAGAGCACTGGCCTTGGTCACCCCTGAGGCGGCGATGTCCAGCCAGGCCGTCCAGCCGACCGAGTAGGTGACGCCGCTGAGCCCGATCCCGGCGATCGCTTCGGTGAAGTCGTCCGAGGTGTTCTCGGAGCTGAAGACGACCACGCGCACGGCTTCCGCCTCGAGCATCTCGTGGAAGTCGACAGGGATCGCCTCGACGCCGAAACTGGCGTCCTGGAAACGCTCCGTGGACAGAAAACGGCCCTGCGCGTCTTCCAGCGCGTACTTGGCCACCGGAAGGCGCTTACGAAGGGCGGTGAGTGCGGGAGCCGGGTCGAAGGTCTCGCGGTGAATGACTTCGTAACCATCGGGCAGGGTGGGATCGAGGCGGAGGGTCACGCCACCGTTGCAACAGACGGCGTAGCCCGAATCGAGGCCGATCAGTTCCAGAATGGGAAGTGTGGCACCCAGGGAACGCCCGGTGGCGATGATCACCCGATGCCCGGAGCGGACCACGGCCTGAGCCGCTTCACGCACTTCCGGGGACATGTGCCCGTCATGGTCCACGAGAGTCCCGTCGACGTCCAGGGCGATGAGCTGCTTGTGGTCTTCGTGCTGCTGGTCTTCGCTGCCAGCGACTGCGTGTTCAGTCAAAATAGTCATAATCCAGTGAAGCACCACCGCTGCGGAGCGGCCAGGACCCAGCTCACAGCGTGGCGTGAATTCGGTATGAACACGGGGCGCGGCAGGTTAATATTCACAGCCCTGCACACAGTGTGAATGTTTGAAATCCCCGGACCGGGCACCGGAAGCCGAAATCCCCCGGCCTTGTGGACATTCCCCATTGCTGGAGCGCAGGGAAATGTCCATAAGGCCAAGGGAAGCTACGAGCCACGCCTCGGAATTCCCGCTCTGATCAGCTTCGCCATGAGCAGTTCAGGTCGCATGATGTCATCCCAGATCCATCGCACCACCTGATAACCCTCGGCGCGGATCCGATCCTCGCGGAGCTTCTCCTCTACCACCACCCGCGCGGGGTCCTTGCCGCTGAGATCTCTGGAGCGCGTGTACTTCATGAGGCCGTCGAACTCGCCCACCAAGCCGCGTCCGCGCCAATGAAAGTCGGTCCGGGCCACTTCCCCACCTCGAGCCATGACCCGGAACTGGACTTCGGGAACCTCGAACCCGAGCTGTGCGATCACCGCCCTGCTGAACGACTCACCTACCGATTCCGAGCCCGCCAGCGCGAAGTCCAGCACCGAGGCCGTACGCGCCCGGGCACTCGCCGAGGACAACGCGGGCAGGCCTGCGGCCAGGCTTTCCAGACTGCACGGGCCTTTGATCCTGCTGTCACGTGACGCGATGGCGTCGGCTATCACGACGGCGTCCGGGAACGGCATGCGGTGCACGGTATCGAGCAATGCGGTGGCGAGGTTCTGAAGCGGAAGGGACACCCCGAGATGAGCCAGCTGCAGGGTGAGAGGCGACGGTTCCAGACCTGAGCGACGAGCCTCGCGAAAGCCCTGCGGCAGCAGACCGGGGCGCTCCCGATCGCTCCGGACGTTCCTCCAGATGCGTTCCGCCGCGGACCGGTCGCCGTACAACACCGGGGCAGGCCTTCGGCCTGAGCCCGACTGCGACCCGGTCAGGCACTCGACCGTCTGGGGGACCCGGGCGAGCCGAAATCCGTACAGGGACAGCACAGTCTCCCGGCAGAAAACCGGAGGGGCGCCCAGCACGCCGAACGCCGCCGTCGTCATCGCGTAGCGCGTCCAGGCCGAGCCGCTGAGCCATTCTTCCATAGGGACGTACACTCCACGACGGAGCCGGGCCAGACGTCCTGCGGTGAAGTCTCGGCTCAGGCTGCGCGCTGATCTGAGATGCGGGCCGCGATCCGCGGTGAGGAAGGTGAATTCCGGGAACTCCATGTGGAACAGCCAAAACCTTACGACGGGCCCACTCAGACAGCACTGCATCCTATGTGGAAACGAAGAATCCCCGGCCTTGTGGACATTCCCCACTGCCGGAGCGCCGGGAAATGTCCACAAGGCCGGGGAAATGTCCCAGCACGAGAGCTCAGAGAACCGGGAACACCTCAAGCCCGCCGAGGTACGGACGCAGCGCCGCCGGAACCGTGACGGAACCGTCCGGGTTCTGATGATGCTCCAGGATGGCCACGATCCAGCGCGTGGTGGCCAGGGTGCCGTTCAGAGTCGCGACGGCGCGGGTTCCCTTAGGCGTCCCGTCCTCGGTGAAGACACGCTCCCGGATGTTGAGGCGGCGCGCCTGGTAGCCGGTGCAGTTCGAGGTGGAGGTGAGCTCGCGGTAGGCGCCCTGCGTGGGGACCCAGGCTTCACAGTCGAACTTGCGGGCCGCAGAGGAGCCCAGGTCTCCCGCCGCCGTGTCGATCACCCGGTAGGGCAGCTCGCACTTGGCCAGCATCTCCTCCTCCCAGGCCAGGAGACGCTCATGCTCGGCGGCAGCCTCCTCCTGGGTGGTGTAGATGAACATCTCCACCTTGTTGAACTGGTGGACGCGGATGATCCCGCGGGTGTCCTTGCCGTGCGAACCGGCCTCACGGCGGTAGCAGGAGCTCTGTCCGGCATACCGCACGGGGCCGTTGGAGAGGTCCAGGATCTCATCACCGTGGTACCCGGCGAGGGCCACCTCGGAGGTTCCCACAAGGTAGAGGTCGTCCTCAGCGAGGCGGTAGATCTCGGCGTCGTGCTTGACGTCGAAGCCGGTGCCCTGCATGGTCTCGGGACGCACCAGGGTGGGCGTGATCATGGGGACGAAGCCGTTGGAGATCGCCTGGTCCATGGCCATCTGCAGCAAAGCCATCTCAAGGCGGGCACCGACTCCACGCAGGAAGTAGAAGCGCGAACCGGAGACCTTTGCACCGCGCTCCATGTCGATGGCGCCGATGAGCTCGCCGATCTCCAGGTGGTCGCGCGGCTCGAAGTCGGTGAATTCGCGAGGCTCGCCGACGGTCTTGACCACCACGTAGTCGTCCTCGCCACCCTCGGGGACACCGTCGAGCACCAGGTTGGGAATGACACGCAGCAGCTCGTCCTGGGTGGTCTGTGCGGCCTCAGCCTCGGCAGATG
The DNA here is from genome assembly GCF_044748305.1 of Arthrobacter sp. NPDC090010. Lineage (NCBI taxonomy): Bacteria > Bacillati > Actinomycetota > Actinomycetes > Micrococcales > Micrococcaceae > Arthrobacter > Arthrobacter sp. NPDC090010. The sequence goes on along the minus strand of NZ_JBIVFT010000003.1, from coordinate 404,763 downwards.
CGGCCTTGACATTGGCCGCCAGTTCCTTGACCTCGGCCAGCAGCGCCTGCTTCTCCTCGCCCTTCGCCTGCGCCACGCGCTTGCCGAAAGCGTTCTGTTCGGCGCGGAGGTTCTCGAAACGGGTCAGCGCGGCCCGGCGGGTGGAGTCGGACTCGACCAGCTGATCGACCAGAGACTCATCTGCTCCACGGGCACGCTGGCTCGCACGGAACTTCTCGGGGTTGTCAATGAGCTCTTTAACGTCGATCACGAGTCCAAGGGTATCGAATGCGGCTCACACCCCGCGAAGTCCGGCCGGGGCCCCTCGGGCTACCGCGCATCCCTCCCCCAGACCTCGTGCCTCGGCCGGGGCCCCTCGGGCTACGCTTAGGGACTATGGGGAATTCGGGGAAGTACATTCTCTTCGCGGGGAGCGCCGCCGTGTTCGCGGGGTCTGCCGTCGTGAGCTGGTGGGGTGCCCGCCGTCTCAAGGCCATTCACCGGCGCAGCGCGGTCGCGGGACCGGTCAGCCGCCCGCGCGAAGGTTCCCAGCGCGTCGTCGTCGTCCTCAACCCGGTCAAGAACCGCGCCGACGCCGCGCGCGAACAGATCCGGCACGCCGCACGCACGGCGGGCTGGCCGGAGCCGGTGTTCCTGGAAACCACTGAGGACGATCCGGGCTACGGTCAGGCGCGCACCGCGCTTGAGGAGGGGTACGACGTCGTCCTCGCCGCGGGCGGCGACGGCACCGTTCGCGCGGTGGCTGAAGTCCTCGCCGGCAAGGGCGTGCCGCTCGGCCTGGTGCCCCTCGGCACGGGCAATCTCCTGGCCCGCAATCTCCAGATGGACGTGGCCGATCTGCGCGGCGCCATCGGCACGGCACTGTTCGGCTGGGAACGCCTGATCGACACGGCGACGGCGGAACTGCAGAGCGCCGTGGACGGGACCACGAGTGAGCACGGCTTCCTGGTCATGGCCGGGATCGGCATGGACGCGGAGGTCCTGGTCGACACCCGCGACGACCTGAAGAAGTCGATCGGCTGGCTCGCCTACACGGCGGCAGGGATGCGGCACCTGCCGGGACGCCGGCGGCCCGTGACCATCAGCCTCGACGGCGGGCACCCTCAGAAGCGCAAGATCAGAACCATCCTCTTCGCCAATTGCGGCCTGGTCCCGGGCGGCATCGACTTCCTCCCGGACGCCATGGTGGACGACGGCGTGCTCGATGCCGTCGTGGTCAGCCCGCGGAGCCTCCTGGGCTGGCTGGCGATGTACCTGAAAGTCGTGTTCAAGCACAGCGGCGTGCTGCCCATCATGCGGGCGTACGCCGTGCACGGCATGACGGTGTGGAGCCCGGAGCCCATGGAAACACAGCTCGACGGGGACCCTTCGGGACCGGTGACGCGGATCAGCGTGAAGGTGTGCCCGCGTTCCCTTGCGGTGCGGGTCCGCCCGGAACGCTGAGCGGGACGGCTACTTGCCTTCCCCGGCCTCCTCGGCGGCCTGCTGCTGTGCCCGGCGGAGTGCCTCATCCTGCTGACGGTGCTCCGACTGTTCACGGATCATGGCCTGCTCTTCAGCGAAGCGCAGGCGGTCAGCACGGTCGGCCTCGTCCCCGTCCCAATCCTGATTCTCGTCATTCGGTTCAGGGTTGACGATCATGCCCTGGCCGTCGTTCTCACTCATCGTGCCTCCCTGCTTCTGTTCGGACACCGTCCGGAGCGCCTGATGCGGCGGGCCTCCACCGCCGGAACTGTCGTATTCCGCCGGTCACTGGAAATGTTCAGGCAAGCATACGCGCACCTCAGCCCCGCGGACAGGGGCGACTCACCGCCCTTCCAGCACCACGTCCAATGGTGCGGAGAGAAGCACCACGTGCGCGAAGAAGGGATAGAACTCCCTTTGGTTCTCGACGGTCCCTGAAACCACCAGCTCACCAGGAGCACTGAGCAATTCGGTCATCCGTTGCTCGTCCCACCGCCCGCGGTCATCGGTCCACGGACCGTAATCGGTGTCCACAGTGGCATGCCCCAAGGCCGCGAGACCGGCGAGCAAAGTGCTCTTGCCGGTGCCGGACATTCCCGTGATGAGGACCTTCATCGCGTTCGGGCTCCGGACCGGCCTACTCCCCGGCCCCGTCCCCCAGGATCCCCGCCACCCACTGCTCGGCTGCGGAGAAGGCGGCGTCCGAGTTGTGCTGCTCGACGACGGGCGGCTGGGCATCGGCCCGTGCGTAGGAGCCGAGGAAACGGGTGGCCGGGCTGATCCTGTGCAGGCCCGCGAGCGCCTGCTGAACGCGCGCTTCGTGGAGGTGGCCCTCGGCGTCGATGCTGAAGTAGTAGTGACCCAGGTACTGTCCGGTGGGCCGGGATTCGATCCGGCTGAGGTTCACTCCGCGGCTGGCGAGCTGATCCAGAATCTCCATCAGCGCGCCCGGACGGTCCTGCGGCAAGGGCACCACCAGCGTGGTCTTGTCGGCGCCGGTGGGCCTGGGCATGTTCCCCGGACGGGCCACGAGGATGAAGCGGGTCACCGCGTCAGGATTGTCACCGATGTTCTCCGCGAGCACCTCCAGTTCCGGGTGGCTGCGCGCCACGATCGGTGCGCAGACCGCGGCCTGGTGCTGGGCGTCGTCGGACAGGAGTGCGACGGCGGCGGCCGCCGTGGAGGAAGCCGTCAGGTAGTCGACGTCCGGATGGTTGGCATCGAACCACTCGCGGGTCTGTGCCCAGGCGTGGCCGTGAGTGGAGACCACGCGGATGTCTTCCAGCCGGGTGCCCTTACGGGCGACGAGCTGGAACGTCACCGGCACCAGCACCTCGCGGATGATGCGCAGTTCACCGCCCGTGGCGATGGCGTCCAGGGTGGCCGGGACACCGCCCTCCACGGAGTTCTCGATGGGGATCATCGCGGCGTCGGCCTCGCCCAGGCGTACCTTCTCCAGAGCCGCCTTGGCATTGCTGACAGGAATCCGGAGCGCCTCTTCGGCTCCCGGCACCTGCAGAAGGGCCGTCTCGGTGAAGGTGCCCTCCGGGCCCAGGTAGGTGTAGCGCGTCGTGGGTGTGCTCATGGGACTCGGCTCTCGGAAAAGGTCAGCGGTGTGGTCTACAGGATGCGCGGAGCGTTGGAGCCTTCGGCCACGATCGGCTTCCCGGCCTCGAACCACTGGTCCATGCCGCCCGCCACATTCAGGGCCGAGTAGCCCTGTCCCACGAGCCATTGCGCCGCCTGCCAGGAACGGCCTCCGGTGCGGCAGATGATGTAGAGATCCTCATCGGGGTCGAGCTCCTCAAAGCGCAGCGGCAGAGTGTTCAGCGGAACGTGCACCGCGCCGTCGACGTGGCCGGCCTCCCATTCGTAGTCCTCCCGGACATCCACGATGGTGGCGCCTTCCGGGATCTCCTGGACCCGTACGGTCTCAACCTCGCTCACGGCACACCTTTCCTCTGTCTCCCGGCGGACAATGCCGGTCTTCCTGCTTCTCAGAGTAGTCCCACCCTGGGATGATGCCCGCACGCCTTCCAGGACGTGAGAATGAGAGCGTGGATCCTTTGTCCTGGCTGGGGGGCCTTGTGGAACTCCTCGTCACTCTCTTCTTCTTCGTCATCCAGACCTGGTTCCTGGCGGCGGTGTCCCGTCGCCTCCTGGGCGTGCCCGTCGGCTGGCCTCGCTCCATCCTGGTCGCGTTCCTCCTGACCCTGTTCTTCTCCGCCGTGGTGCGCCTCTTCCTCGACGCCGCAGGCCTCGGCACCCCGGAGAGCTTCACACGTGAGCCAGGCACGGCACTGCTGGTGGCAGGCCTTTCCGCCCTTTGGACCTTCGCTCTCGGAGTGGCCGTGCTCATGGCCTGCGAGGTCATGGTCCCCACCGGGACCCTGCCGGACCCGTTCCTGTGGCTGCGCTCGGCACGGACCCATACCCGGCAGGCGGGCCGCTACACGGAGGTGGTGCGGATCGCCGCCCGGCACGGTCTGGCGCTCGGCTTCCGCGGGCTGTCCAGGGGTGGCCCCGAGCGGGAGGAACGCACCGCTCGCGCCCTCCGCCTCACCCTGGAGGAGGCCGGTGTCGCCTTCGTGAAGCTGGGTCAGATGCTCTCGACCCGCAGCGATCTCCTGCCTCCGGCGTACATCCGCGAGCTCTCCGCACTCCAGTCCCAGGTGCAGGCGGAGCCCTGGGAGCGGATCAGGACCGCCCTGGCCGCCGAGCTCGACGACGATCCCGCCCGGGTCTTCAGCCGACTGGACCGGACTCCGCTGGCTTCGGCCTCCGTGGCACAGGTGCACGCTGCCGGGCTGCGCCAGGAGCGTTCCGGAGGCTCATACGGAGGCCAGGATGTGGTGCTGAAAATCCAGCGGCCGTCCGCCCTGGAGCAGGTCCGCCTGGACGTCACGATCATCGCCCAGCTGGCTCGCTGGCTGGAACGCACAGCCCCCTGGGCCCGGCGGCTGGGTGCCGTGGATCTGGCCCGCGGATTCTCCGAGTCCCTCACCGAGGAACTGGACTACCGGGTCGAAGCGGACAACACCCTGGCCATCGCTCAGGCCGTCCGTCGCCATGGGATCCGCGTGCCCGAAGTCCATCTGGAGCTCGGGACCCAGCGGTTGCTGGTCATGGAGCGGATCCACGGCATGCCGCTCGGCCGCGCGGCGGAACGGCTCGAGGCACTGAGCCCGGAGCGCCGCCGTGAACTCGCCCGGACGCTTCTGCACGCCACCATCACGCAATTGACGGTGGACGGCGTCTTCCATGCGGATCTGCATCCGGGCAATGTGCTCCTGTGCGACGACGGCGGACTGGCGCTCCTGGACTTCGGCTCCGTGGGGCGTTTGGAAAGCGGCAGCCAGAAGGCTCTGGCGTCGCTGCTGTTCGCGATCGACGCCAATGACGAGCGGCTCGCCTGTGACGCCCTGCTGGAACTCCTGGACCCGCCCCTCCGGCTGGACGAGCGGCGACTGGCCCGGGAACTCGGCCAGCTCATGGTCCGGTTCCGCGGTGGTTTCGGCGGCCGGGGCGGTGCGGCGATGTTCGGGCGGCTCTTCACTCTGGTGCTGGATCACGGCTTCTCCGTTCCTCCGCAGATCGCAGCGGCATTCCGTGCGCTGGCGGCCCTCGAAGGCACCCTGCGACTCCTGGACCCGGCTTTCGACATCGTCACGGAAGCCCGGGCCCTCGGCGCTGAGCAGCTCCGTGAGGAGTTCAGCGCCGAGCGCCTGCGCGAGGAGTTGAGCCGGCAGGCCATGACCCTGCTGCCCACCCTCGCCCGTCTGCCGCGCCGGGTGGACCGGCTGGCGGAGGCCCTCGAACAGGGCAGCCTGACGACTCGCGTGCGCGTACTGGCCGACGACGGCGACCGCGGCTTCCTCACGCGGCTGTTCCAGCAGCTGATCGTCGCGGTCCTCGCAGCCGCGGCCACGATCGGCGCAGTCCTGCTCATCCTGGACGATTCCGGACCGGCCCTGACCGCCAGCCTGTCCTGGCATTCCTTCTTCGGGTTCACCCTGCTCTTCGCCGGTTTCGTACTGGCTCTGCGAGCCGTGACGCTGGCTTTCCGCGGCTCCAACGGGCCCGGACGGGACCCCGTCGAGCGACGTGAGCAACGCCACTAAATATGACTTCTTTCACATCGCATTGAGACGATAGAGGGATGAACCCCGTACAAACCAGCCCGGACACCACCGTGTCCGGCGACAGAGGCTTCTTCGGCCACCCCCGGCTCCTGGCGAATCTTTTCACCGTGGAGATGTGGGAGCGGTTCTCCTTCTACGGCATGCAGGGCATCCTGGCGTACTACATGTACTACACCGCCACGGATGGCGGCCTGGGCCTGGACAAGACCCTGTCCCTGAGCCTCGTCGGCGCCTACGGTGGCGGCGTCTACCTCTCCACGATCCTCGGCGCCTGGCTGGCCGACCGCGTCCTGGGCTCCGAGCGGGTGCTCTTCTTCTCGGCCTGTGTGATCATGGCCGGCCACGTCGCCCTGGCATTGGTGCCGGGCGTCGCGGGCCTCACTCTCGGCCTGGTCATGGTCGCTTTCGGCTCGGGCGGCCTGAAAGCCAATGCCACGGCCCTCGTCGGAACCCTCTACTCCCCGAAGGATGAACGGCGCGACGCAGGCTTCTCCATCTTCTACATGGGTGTCAACCTCGGCGGCCTGCTCGGCCCGCTCGTGACCGGCTTCCTGCAGAGCAATCTCGGCTTCCACGTCGGCTTCGGCGCGGCAGCCGTGGGCATGGCCATCGGCCTCACCGTGTACAGCCTCAAGCGCAAGGCGATGCCGGAGAGCGCCCACCATGTGGCCAATCCCCTCGCTCCCCATGAGCGCACCAAGTACGCGATCATCTTCGCCGCCGTCGTCGTCCTCGTCCTCTCGCTGCTGTTCACCGGCCTGGTGACCCCCAAGAATCTGGCCACCTGGATGGCCTACGTGGCGATCGGCGCCTCCGTGGCCTACTTCATCATCCTGGTGAGCAGCAAGAAGACCCAGCCGGTGGAGCGCAAGCGCGTCTTCGCCTTCATTCCGCTTTACATCGCCTCGGCCGCCTTCTGGGCACTGTTCCAGCAGCAGTTCACCTTCATCGCCGTCTACTCGGACGAGAAACTGGACCGGCATGTCTTCGGCTGGGAGATGCCGGCCGCCTGGGTCCAGTCGATCAACCCGGTGTTCATCGTGATCTTCGCCGGCGTGCTGGCCGCGCTGTGGACCCGACTGGGTTCGAAGCAGCCGAGCTCTCCGCTGAAGTTCTCCTTCGGCCTGGTGCTCATGGGCCTGGCGTTCTTCTGCTTCGTGCCACTGGCCGGTGCAGGCAAGACCCCGCTGCTGGCTCTGGTGGGCATCCTGCTGCTGTTCACACTCGCGGAACTGTGCCTCTCCCCCATCGGCCTGTCCGTCTCCACCAAGCTGGCCCCGGCCGCCTTCCAGGCACAGATGGTGGCGCTGTTCTTCCTGTCGGTCTCGCTGGGCACCACCCTCGCGGGCATCCTCGCCGGGTACTACGACCCCAGCAACGAGCTGCCGTACTTCATCAGCGTAGGCACCGTGGCCGTGGTTCTGGGCCTCGCCCTCGTGGCAGCCACCCCGGCAGTGCGCAAGCTCATGGGCGAGGTGCGCTGACGGTCTGAACAGGCCATTCAAGAGCAGGCTCCCAGCTCTGCTGTCCGGAGACCCGGACGCCGCACGGCGTCCGGGTCTCCGCGGTTTCTCAGGGTTTTCGGCCCCCGCAGACCGCTTGCACGCTTTTTGTATACCGTAATCTTGCCGGAACCCTGCAAAGCGGCCCGAAGCCACAGGTATGGTCATGCCAAGGCCGTGACGGCCCGCCGGTCTGCAATGGGGCAGACCCGGACTTCTCGATGATGAGACCAGGGGATGGCAATGACGTTCGCACCGACGGCCGCGGGACGGTGGGGGGCCGAGATCGGGACCCCGGACAGTGCTTGGCGCACTCGGAAGGACACCTGGGAGTACCTGGGCTACGCCCTCTCCGGGATCCTGCAACAGCGCCGCATGGGTCAGCTTGAGACGGAGAACTCCGCCTCCTTCGGAAGCATCCTCCAGCTCCTGGAATCCCTGGAGCCGTACTGGGCCCTGCCGGGTCTGCAAGCCGTGAAGGACATCGCGGAACTCATCGGACTGGGCCGTTACTCCGAGGCGATGAGCCGGGTGGAGAGCGTCAACGAGCTGCTGCGCACCGGCTTCATGCCGGCCGACGACGCCGAAGGCGTCACCCCTGAGGCGGATCAGGCGTCCCCCTCCCGTCCGGCCCCGCACCTCGAAGTGCTCGTGGTCGATTCCGGGCCCGCCGAGGAGCTGGAACGTTTCACCCGTGAGCTGCGCGAACAGCGCCGTGGTCTGGACAAGTTCACCTACCACGTCAACGTCGTGCCCAGCTTCGAAGACGCCCTCGTCGCCCTCGTCATCAACCCCGGCATCCAGTCCTGCATCCTCACGCCCCGGATCTCCGCCCATTCCCAGCAACGTCTCAGCAGTTCCCTGCGCCGCTTCGTGGACCGCCGGGCCGGCGAACGCCTGAAGGAGACCCGCTCCATCCGGCGCATCATCCACCTCGCGGACGCGGTCGCGGAGATCCGTCCCGAGCTGGATGTGTTCCTCATGGCGGGCGTCGCCCTGGAGTCCCTGGCCGGCTCCGTCAACGGCCGCTTCCGCCGGGTCTTCTCCCGCACGGACGCCATGGACCTGCATCTCTCCATCCTCGGCGGGATCACGGAACGCTACGAAACCCCGTTCTTCGACGCCATCCAGGAGTACAGCCGCACGCCCGGCGGAGTGTTCCACGCCCTGCCGGTCTCCCGCGGCGGCTCCGTCTGCGCCTCGCCGTGGATCTCCGACATGGCGGACTTCTACGGCATGAACCTGCTGCTTGCGGAGACTTCGGCCACCTCGGGCGGCCTGGACTCGCTCCTGGATCCTCACGGCGCCATCAAGGAGGCCCAGGAGCTCGCAGCCCGCGCCTTCGGAAGCCACCGCAGCTACTTCGCCACCAACGGCACCTCGACCGCCAACAAGATCGTGCATCAGTCGATCGTCAGCCCCGGCGACATCGTGCTGGTGGACCGCAACTGCCACAAGTCCCACCACTACGCCCTGGTGCTGGCCGGAGCCTCGGTCAGCTACCTGGACGCCTACCCGCTGGACAGCCACTCGTTGTACGGCGCCGTCCCGCTGGAGAGCATCAAGCGGCGCCTCCTCGCGATCCGCGACGCGGGCCAGCTGGACCGGGTCAAGATGATCACCCTGACCAATTGCACTTTCGACGGCATCGTCTACGACCCGAAACGCGTCATGGAGGAATGCCTGGCCATCAAGCCGGACCTCGTCTTCCTCTGGGACGAGGCCTGGTTCGCCTTCGCCGGCTTCCACCCCGTCTACCGGCAGCGCACGGCGATGCACGCGGCTGCGGCTCTGGAACAGGAATTCACGACGGCGGACTACGGCCGCCGCTTCGAGGAACAGAAGTCGGCACTCGCCGCGGCCGACGCGGAGGGCTGGGCACGTACGCGGCTGCTCGCCGACCCGACAGCGACACGACTGCGTGTCTACGCCACCCAGTCCACGCACAAGACGCTCACCTCCCTGCGCCAGGGCTCCATGATCCACGTCTTCGATCAGGACTTCGCAGAGCTGAACGAGGAGTCCTTCCTGGAGGCGTTCATGACGCACACCTCCACCTCACCCAACTACCAGATCCTGGCATCCCTGGACATCGGGCGCCGTCAGGTGGAGCTGGAGGGCTACGCCCTGGTGCAGCGCCAGGCGGATCTGGCCCAGAGCATCTGCCGCACGGTCGGGCGCCATCCCATGCTCCGCAAGTACTTCCGGGTGCTGTCCACCGCAGATCTGGTGCCGGATGCCCACCGCATCTCCAGCAGCGCCAACCCCGCCAAGGACGGGCTGGGCTCCTGGGACGAGGCCTGGGCGCACGACGAGTTCGTGGTCGATCCGTGCCGCATCACCCTGGACATCACGGCCACGGGCGTGGACGGCGACACCTTCAAGCACGACTACCTGATGGACGGGCACCGCATCCAGGTCAACAAGACCAGCCGGTCCAATGTGCTGATCATGACCACGATCGGCACCACCCGCAGTTCCGTGGCGTACCTGATCGAGGTCCTGGTCAAGATCGCAGAGGACCTGGAACGCAAGCGGGCCCTGTCCCGCGTCAAGGCCCCGAAGGTCCCGTCCGCCCAGGCCCTGGACACGGTGGTCCCGCTGCCGGACTTCAGCCGTTTCGCCCCGGCGTTCCTCACGGCCGACGGCATCTCCGGGGACATGCGCTCCGCGTACTACCTGACGTACCGGAAGGGGACCACGGAACATCTCTCCTCGGCCGAGATCCGCGAACGGCTGCCGCTCGGAGACGTGGTGTCGGCGAGTTTCGTGACCCCTTACCCGCCAGGCTTCCCGGTCCTGGTGCCGGGCCAGTGCTTCTCCAAGGACATCCTGGATTACATGGACGTCCTCGACACCCGGGAGATCCACGGTTACGACAAGGACCTGGGGTACCTGGTCTTCAGGCCTGAACGGATCCCAGGCGGACAGCCCGCCCTCTGACGGCGTACGACGGCGGCTCAGCGGCCGCCGTCGTACGGAACGGTGTCCTGCGCGCCCGCGGTGACTTTGAGCCCTTCGGCGAGGGTCCGGGCCAGGAAGCCGAAACGGTCGACGCCACCGCTGGCCAGGGCCGTCTGCACGCGGACGAGGTGCGGGAATCCCGCCGCCTGCTCCTGCGGAACGGACCAGGCGTTCTCCATCGCCTGCGTGTCGAGCGCGGCACCGATGGCCGCGCTGTCAATGGCCTCCACGGCGGGCAGGACCAGCGAATCGGGAACGCCTGCGGCAAGCAGTGCCTCCGCGATCCTCTCGTAGACGGCCAGCACGCCGGGGTTGGTCACCGGCTGGACCAGAATGAGCGGCAGGATCGCCGGGACTCCCCGATACGTGTCCAGCAGGGAGTCGAACAGCTGGGTGACCAGGACGGGAAGGTCCCGAGAGGGGCGCGGGAAGACCATTCTCTCGGCCAGCGCGCCACGGGCCAGCTCCACGATGTCCGCCCGGCTGGCCACGTGCTTGTAGAACGCCGACTGGCGGACGCCGAGGCGCTCCGCCAGCCGTGGCAGGGACAGGACGCCCTCCTCCTCAAGAAGCGCCAGTGCCTCATGCCCGATCTTCTCCACGTTCAGTCGCGGCGTGCTGGGGCGGCCGAGCCGATGGCTCCGGCCGCCGTCGGGGTGCGCCTGCTGCGCTGGGCTCATTCAGAGTGTCCGATCCGTCCGAAGACTTCTGGCTTGTTGTTCTTCAGCCACCACGCTACGGCAACACCCACCAGGAAGGTGATGGGGGCGATGAGGATCAGAGTGGTGTTCACCGGATCACCGGCCGGGATGGCCGTGAGGTACTGGATATTGGCCACACTCAGCCAGATGACCGCCACCATGACCAGGGTCGCGAGGACCGCGGAGGGCAGGACGTACCAGCGAGGAGCCAGCCCCCGGTTCCGCAGGAAGAAAGCCACGACACCCACGCCCATCAAGGCCTGCAATACCAGGATTCCGATGATGCCGGGCGAGTTCAGCCAGACCACGAACTGGGTGAACGGGTCCAGTCCGAGGAGCGCGCCGAATGCCACGAGCACCACGCTCAGCACGGTCTGGAGCACACCGGCATTGCCCGGGGTCCGGTGCCGGCTGACGCGGGCCATGGCGGAAGGGAAGATCCCCTCGCGTCCCAGGGAAAGGGTGTAGCGGTTGATGGTGTTGTGGAAGGCCAGCTGGGAGGCGAAGATGCTGGTCACGATCAGCACGCTCATGAGGTTGACGAGCCAGTCGCCCGCGAACGTTCCGGCCAGGACGTAGGCGGTGTCCCCGGTGTCCAGATGCTGTCCCGCGAACTGCTGGATGGCGTCGAAACCGCCCGCCTGGACCAGGATCCAGACCGCGAATGCGTAAAAGGCGCCGATGAAGGCGATGGAGATGTACGTGGCCCGAGGCACGGTGCGGTCCGGGTTCTTCGCCTCCTCTCGGTAGAGGGCGCCGGATTCGAAGCCCATAAAGGCCGAGAATCCCATGCTGAGGACGGCGGCCATGCCTGGGGTGAAGATCGCACCCGCACTGAATGAGTCCAGGCTGATGCCACGGGCGCCACCGTGAGCCAGCACGGCCACCGCGAGGATGACGACGATGACCGTCTCCAGGGTGAGCAGCACACCCACCACGCGGGCGCCGACGTCGATGCCGCGCCAGCCGAGGAAGTGCACCGCGGCGATGGAGATCAGGGCGTAGAGCCACCAGGGCAGATCTGCTCCGGTGAACTGTTTCACGGCCAGATTGGCCTGAATGCCGAGCAGGCCGTAGAGGCCGATCTGGATGCCGTTGTAGCTGAGCCAGGCGGTGAGCCCGGCGCCGAGGCCGGTCACTCGGCCGAGCGTCTTGGCGATGTAGCCGTAGAAGCCGCTGTAGGACAGGATGTGGCGGGTCAGGGCCATGAAGCCGACAGCGAAGAGGGCGAGGCCCAGCGCGGCCGCCACGTAGATGACCGGGGCGCCGGGACCCCCGACTGCCAGGGCCAAGGGCGAGACGCCTACCACGATGGTCAGCGGCGCCGCTGCCGAGACCAGCATGAAGACGATGTCGCGGGTGTTCAGGGAGTCTTTTTTCAGGCCGGCCTGTGAAGGGCCGGACGCGGTCGGCTGGGGGTCCGCCGCGGATTTAGTGAAAGCCATACACTTAAATGTGAGGCCGCCCACACCGCGCGTCAAGAGACGTGGAGAATATTTCCGCACGAACTTCCCGGCGGCGAAGATCCGGCCCTCGGGAACAGTGGGGACGGCAGAAGCGTTAGCTGATCAAATGTCAGACAAGCCAGGGAGACCCATGCCTGCCGCCCGCAAGAAGTGGCTGTTCGCCGCACTCATCGCCGCCCTGCTCGGCGTGACCGCCGTCGTCGTCGGGCCTTGGCTGTACGCCAAGAGCCAGCCACCCGCCCCCGCGCCCCTCTCCGTGGAGGACGCCGCCGAGACCGGGAACGCGACGACGGCGCCGAACGACAGCCTCCCTGCCACACAGGACGGCCTCTGGAAAGTGAACTCCGGTTCACAGGCCGGGTATCGCTTCAAGGAGGTGCTGAACTCCGCCGAGGTGACGGTGGTCGGCCGGACCCCCAAGGTCACCGGGGAGCTGAACGTTCAGGGCGGGGCCCTCAGAGGCGCCACCATCACGGTCGACGTCGCCTCGATCACGACTGATTCCGCCAATCGGGACGGATACTTCCGGTCCACCTCGATGCGCACGGAGCAATTCCCCACCGCGAGCTTCACCTTGAACAAGCCGGTGACACTGCCCGCGCTGGGCACCTCCCCCGTGTCCGTCCGCGCCCAGGGCTCCCTCGAACTCGCGGGCCGGTCCAAGGAAGTGACCGCCGAGCTTCAGCTCGTGAAGGCCGGGGGGACCGTGTCCGCCTCAGGCTCCATCCCTGTCGCAGCCTCCGACTACGGCATCACCGCACCGGACCTGGGCTTCGTCACCGTCGAGAACGACGGGTTGGTCGAATTCCTGCTCAAGCTCGACCGCTGACGAAGCCGGGATCAGTCCCAGGCGCCGTCGCTTGAAGCGAGCCCCCAGAAGAAGAACATCATGACCCAGTACAGGATCGACAACGCCGTCACCACATAGCCCAGCACCAATCCGGCGATGGCCATGCCCTTGCCCGCGGGCTCCTTCGACAAGGCGACGTGGCCCAGCACGACGGCGAGGATCTGCGGAATGATGAACGCACCCGCGGTCACCACGCCCACGAGACCCAGCACCATCGCCGCAATGCTCATGCCCTTCGGCGCCGCCGGAGCGTACGGCTGATAGAAGGGCTGCTGGTACGGCTGCGCCTGCCCGAAGGCCGGAGGAGCGCCATAGACCTGACGCTGAGGACCCGGCTGCTGCAGGGCCGGTGGTACGGGCGGATATCCGGAAGCGGCGAATCCTCCCTGGGGGGCCTGCGGCACGGGCGGGACCTGGCGCGCGGGGCGCTGAGGTTGCCCGGTCGGAGGGAACTGACCGTACGGGGCCTGGCCATACGGAACCTGAGCCGGACCAGGCGGAAGGGGACCAGACGGCAGGCTGCCCGGCGGAGGAGCCTGCTGGCCGTAGGGCGGCTGCTGCCGGACCGGTTGCGGTCCCTGCACGGGAGGCGCTCCCTGGTCCTGGCCTGGCCAGGGATCGGGCTGTTGTCTGCCGGGCTGCGGCGTCTGCTGGCTCATGGTTCCCCTCACGAGTGCCTTGCTGTCCTCCCAGGGTAACGGCCCATCGCACCCATCGGAGAAGGGCGCCCGCGTCATAGCGGCGTAACCCTGGCGAAGTCATAGAACCCCGGTGGCTTCTCTGGCATGCTGGCCACATGGCTAACCGCGCGGGCACCGTGGCCCTTCCCGAAGACCTCGTCGACCTGACGGCCCTGCTGGACGCGTACTTCGAGGTGATACCCGACCCCTCCGATCCGGGCCAGCGAGTGGTGTTCGGCACCTCGGGGCACCGCGGCTCCAGTCTCAAGGGAAGCTTCAACGAACGGCACATCGCGGCCATCACACAGGCGATCGTGGAATACCGTGCAGGACAGGGCGTCACCGGCCCCCTGTTCCTCGCCAAGGACACCCACGGGTTGAGCGAGCCGGCCCAGAACACGGCGCTTGAGGTGCTCGCCGCCAACGGCGTCACCGTGCTGCTCGACGCACGCCACGGCTACACCCCCACTCCGGCACTCAGCCACGCGATCCTGACGTACAACAACGCCGGCCACGCGGACCAGGCGGATGGCATCGTCGTCACACCCAGCCACAACCCGCCGACGGACGGCGGCTTCAAATACAACCCGCCGCACGGCGGACCCGCGGACAGCGACGCCACCGCATGGATCGCCCAGCGCGCCAACGACTACCTCGAGAGCGGCCTCGCAGGCGTCCACCAGATCCCGCTCGTCGACGCGCAGAAGGCCGAGAACGTCGGCACCTTCGACTACCTGAGCAGCTACGTCGACTCCCTCCCCTCCGTGCTGGATCTGGACGCCATCCGCGAGGCCGGCGTCCGGATCGGCGCCGATCCCATGGGCGGCGCGAGCGTCGACTACTGGGGCGAGATCGCCGAACGGCACCATCTGGACCTCACCGTCGTGAATCCGACGGTCGACCCGCAGTGGGCATTCATGACCCTGGACTGGGACGAGAAGATCCGCATGGACTGCTCCTCCCCCTCGGCCATGGCCTCGCTCATCGCACGCATGAAGTCCGACGGCGGCACCGCGCCGTTCGACATCGCCACCGGAAACGACGCCGATTCGGACCGCCACGGCATCGTCACGGCCGATGGCGGGCTGATGAACCCCAACCACTACCTCGCCGTCGCCATCGACTACCTCTACCAGCACCGCAACGGCTGGAACCCCGCCTCCGTGGTGGGCAAGACCCTGGTGTCCTCCTCGATCATCGACCGCGTGGCCGAGGGCCTCGGGCGCAAGCTCGTGGAAGTGCCGGTGGGCTTCAAGTGGTTCGTTCCGGGGCTGCTCTCCGGTGAGGGCGCATTCGGCGGCGAGGAGTCGGCCGGCGCCTCGTTCAACCGCAAGGACGGCTCCGTGTGGACCACGGACAAGGACGGCATCCTCCTGGCCCTGCTGGCCAGCGAGATCACGGCCGTCACCGGCTCCACCCCGTCCCAGCTGTACCGCGGTCTGACCGATCGCTACGGCGCGCCGGTCTACGCCCGCGTGGACGCCGCCGCCAACCGGGAGCAGAAGGCCAAGCTGGGCAAACTCTCGGCCTCGGACGTGACGGCCACGGAGCTGGCTGGCGAGACCATCACCGCCCGCCTCACCGAGGCGCCGGGCAACGGCGCGGCCATCGGTGGACTCAAGGTCACCACGGAGAACGCCTGGTTCGCGGCCCGGCCGTCCGGAACCGAGGACGTCTACAAGATCTACGCCGAGTCCTTCAAGGGCGCGGACCATCTGAAGCAGGTCCAGGCCGAGGCCAAGGCCCTGGTGGACTCCGTCATCGGCTGAAACCCCTCAGCTCCCAGGCCCGCACCCGCCAGGCGTAGCAGCAGCACCACCCCCTTCATCGACTGCTCCGTGGTTGTCGTTTTGGAGCCTCAAAACGACAACCACGGAGCAGTCGATGGGGTGACCTCGGCCACGAACGATTTACTTAACAATGCTAATTAGCTATGTTAAATATCGATGAACACCGTCCCAGACCTCCAGGAGCTGGCCGCCGAACTCCGCGTGGCCCTGATGCGCACGTCCCGGATCCTGCGTTCTCACGCCAGCAGCGACGCGGTCACGCCCGGACAGAACACCGTCCTGGCGCTGCTCGGCAAGAACGGCCCTCAGACCATGGGGCAGCTCGCCGAGACCGAACACGTGCAGGCCCCGAGCATGACCCGCACGGTCAACGCCCTGGTGGAGAAGGGTCTGGTTCGCCGGGACTCCAGACCGGAGGACGGCCGGACGGTGCTCATCAGTCTCACCAGTGACGGAAGCGCGATCCTGGACGAGTCCCGCAGACTCCGCTCCGCCTGGCTCGCCGAACGCCTCGACGGCCTGAGCGAGATGGAGCGGCAGACCTTGCACGACGCCGCACGCCTCCTGGTGGACATGACCCGCACCGAGCCGAGGAGGCGTTCCACCACCGCATGAGCAGCCGCATGTTCCAGTCGCTGAAGAATCCGAACTACCGCCTCTGGGCCGCAGGGGCTCTGGTGTCGAACATCGGCACCTGGATGCAGCGGGTGGCACAGGACTGGCTGGTCCTGACGCAGCTGACGAACCACGACGGCGCCGCGGTGGGTCTCACCACGGGCCTCCAGTTCCTGCCGATCCTGATCCTCGGCCCCTACGCGGGGTTGTTGGGCGACCGCCTGGACAAGCGGAAGATCCTCCTCACCACCCAGGCCGCCATGGGCCTGCTGGCCCTGCTCCAGGCGGTGCTCGTTCTGACCGGCACGGCCCAGCTCTGGCACATCTACGTCATCGCCCTCGCACTGGGCGTGGCGAGCGCCTTCGACGCCCCGCCCCGGCAGGCCTTCGTCTCCGAGATCGTCGGCAGGGACAGCGTGGCGAACGCGGTGGCCCTCAACAGCGCCTCCTTCAATCTGGCCAGGCTGGCAGGCCCGGGCGTCGCAGGCCTGCTGATCGGACTGATCGGCACGGGCTGGGTCTTCCTGCTCAACGCGGCCAGCTTCGCGGCCGTCCTGATCGGGCTTCTGAGGATGAACACCAAGACCCTCTACCGGACCACGCCCGTCCCCCGCAGCCGCGGGCAGCTCATGGATGGCGTGAAGTACGTCCTGGCCCGGCCGCGGGCTCTGCTGGTCATGATCCTCGCGGGCCTGATCGGCACCTTCACCATGAACTTCCAGCTCACCAATGCGGTCATGGCGGCCTCCGTGTTCAATGCCGGACCGGACGCCTACGGCCTGCTGGGCTCCGTCATGGCGGTGGGCACCTTGGCGGGCGCCCTGCTCGCGGCACGACGCGCGGCACCACGGATGCGCTACCTGGTGATGGGGGCCGTCGGACTGGGGATCTCCACCTGTGCGGCCGCATTCATGCCGGGCTACGCCCTCTACGCGGTACTGCTGGTCCTGGTGGGGCTGTGCGCCCTGACCTTCCTCAACAGCGCGAACACCCTGCTGCAGATGCGCACCGAGCCCGCCTACCGTGGCCGGGTCCTGGCCCTGTACATGACGGTGATCCAGGGCGGCACCCCGATCGGCGGCCCACTGGTGGGCTGGATCTCGAACGAGTTCGGGCCACGCTGGGCCGTGTTCGGCGGAGGAGCGGTGGCTCTCGCAGCCGGCGTCGTCGGCCTGATCCTCGTCAGCCGCTGGGGCGAGGGGACGGTGCGACGTCAGCTGCGCACAGTCTGGGCCGAACACCGCGAGCTCAGGGAACAGAACGCCCGTGAGCGCAGCACCCGGGAGCGGACCCCCGGACGGAAGAAGGCAGCTCCGGCCGAAGGCTGAACCGCCGCCAAGGGCCGGGTCGCCGTCGTCGCGCGTGTGTGCCCGGCACGCCCAGGGGAAGACGAAGGCCCCGGCCCCCTGAAGCGGGGACCGGGGCCTTCGTCTCAGCTGAAGATCAGAGGACGGTCACGGCCTCGTCGAAGCCGAACTTCGGCTTCGGGGCGCCCCAGGCGCCCTCGCCGGCCTGGCCGATGTTGACCACGAGGAAGCTCTTCTGGTCACCCTCGGGGAAGAAGGCGGCGTCGATCGCGGAGAAGTCGGCGCCGGTCATCGGGCCGGCGGACAGACCGAGCGCACGCACGGCCAGGATGAAGTAGCCGGCCTGCAGGTGGGCGTTGTTGTTGGCGAAGGTGCCACTCAGCTCGGCGTTCTCGGCGAACATGGCCTTCGGGGCGTCCCAGCCCGGGGAGAAGGACTCCCACTTGCCATGCCATTCGGTGTCGTAGGACAGCACGGCGACGGCGGGGGCCGAGGCGGTCTTGGGCTGGTTTCCGGCCATCATGGCGTCGACGAGCTCGGCGCGCTTCTCCGGGGACTGCACGAAGGTCACGCGCAGCGGCTGAGCATTGAAGGCGGAGGGACCGAACTTGGTCAGCTCCCAGATCGCCTGGAGCTGCTGCTCGGTGACCTCACCCTGGAAGGCGTTGGCGGTGCGGGCCTCGTGGAAGAGGGCGTTGACGGAAGCCGAGTCGAGGACTGCTTCTTCGTGGGCGATGCTCATGTTCTGTTCCTTCGGGGAGTTCCGGCGGTTTCGAATAGTTTCAACTTCAAGCAATTGCAAGTTCTTCCCTGATGACGAGTGATGTGCGCCACAAGGGTCACATCCCGCGGACAGGCCCACGGCAGTAAAGTTGCTCTGGAAACACCCGCACCCCTGGAAAGGCCTCGCGTGAGCCTGCTCGGAACCTCCTGGACCCTTCACGGCGACGGCAAGACCGTCCGTCCGGGTGAAGTGGTCGCCCCTGGCGAACGGCTCAGCTGGCCCCGGACCATCGGCATCGGCGCCCAGCACGTCGTGGCGATGTTCGGTTCGACCTTCCTGGTCCCCATCCTGACCGGCATGCCACCGGCCACCACCTTGTTCTTCTCCGGCGTCGGCACCCTGCTGTTCCTGGTCCTGACCCGCGGCCGGGTCCCCAGCTACCTCGGCTCAAGCTTCGCGTTCATCGCACCGATCATGGCCTCCCAACAGCAATTCGGCGTCGCCGGGGCGCTCGGCGGCGTGATCATGGCCGGTGCGGCGCTCTTCCTCGTGGGCCTGGTGGTGCAGGCGGTGGGTTCGGAATGGATCAACCGCCTCATGCCGCCCATGGTCACCGGCGCCATCGTGGCTCTCATCGGCCTGAATCTCGCTCCGGCCGCCAAGGCGAACTTCGTCAAAGCCCCCATCACGGCGCTCGTGACCCTCCTGGCGATCATCCTCGTCGGCGTCCTCTTCAGAGGCATCCTGGGACGCCTCAACATCCTGGTGGGCGTGGTGCTGGGCTACCTGGTCGCGATGTGGCGCGGCGAGGTGGACTACAGCCAGATGGACGCCGCCGCCTGGATCGGACTCCCGCACTTCCAGACTCCCAGCTTCAATGTGGGCGTGATCGGACTCTTCGTGCCGGTGGTCCTGGTCCTCGTCGCCGAGAACGTGGGGCATGTGAAGAGCGTCGCCACCATGACCGGCGAGAACCTCGACGCCTACGCCGGCCGCGCACTCATGGCCGACGGCGCAGCCACCGTCCTGGCCGGTGCGGGCGGTGGTTCCGGCACCACCACGTACGCGGAGAACATCGGCGTCATGGCGGCCACGAAGGTCTACTCGACGGCGGCCTACTGGGTGGCGGGCGTCGTCGCGATCCTGCTCAGCTTCTCCCCCAAGTTCGGTGCCCTGATCGCCACCGTGCCCGCCGGGGTGCTGGGCGGCGCCGCCACCATGCTGTATGGCATGATCGGCATCCTGGGAGTGAAGATCTGGGTGCAGAACAAGGTCAACTTCTCCAATCCGATCAACCTGAGCACGGCGGCCGTGGCCCTGATCGTCGGCATCGCCGACTACACCTGGAACCTGGGCGACCTCAGTTTCACGGGCATCGCGCTCGGCTCAGCCGCGGCACTGGTCATGTACCACGGCATGAAGGCCATCGCGAAGGCCCGCGGCACGGTGGCGGAACCGGAGAGCGAATGAATCCTCCGGGACCTACGGACGACGGCGGACGGGTCTCCGGGCTGCCGTCGTCCGGATCGCGCGCAATGGACGGCTCGACGTCCGCGGTCATCGGCGACGTGCACGGCGCGCTCCATCCGCTCATGGCGGCGTTGCGCCACGCAGGCTTCCTCGACGTGCGCGGACGCTGGGCCGGTGGAGAACGGACCCTCTGGTTCCTGGGCGACTTCATGGACCGCGGGCCGGACGGCTCCGGCGTCGTCCAGCTGGTCCGCAGGCTTCAGGACGCCGCACCGCAGGACGGCGGCGCGGTCCACGCCCTGCTGGGCAACCACGAAGTCCTGGCCCTCGGACGTCATCGCTTCGGCGGACGCCGTCTGGAGACCCCCGCCGGGCCGCGCTCCTTCGAAGACTCCTGGCGACGCAACGGCGGCCGGGAATCCGACCAGAACGAGCTCAGCGAAGACGATTTCGCATGGCTCGCTGCCCTGCCCGGCATGGCGTTGACCGGCTCCGCCCTGCTGGCCCACGCCGACACCACGGAATACCTGTCCTTCGGTTCCTCGGTGGAACAGGTCAACGAATCCTTGGCGGCACGCCTCTCCTCGGACGACCCCCTGCAGCTCTGGGAGGTCTGGGCCCGGCTCACCACCCGCCACGCCTTCCGGGAGGACCCGCAGGTGGCGCAGGACTTCCTCGCGGCGTTCGGCGGGGAGTTCCTGGTCCACGGTCACAGCATCATCGGAGATGTGCACGGCCATCCCGCACCGCTCACCCAGGGGCCCGACGTCTACGCGGAAGGCCGTGTGGTAGACATTGACGGAGGGCTCTACGAGGGCGGGCCCTGTATCGTCCTGCCCCTGCCCTGAGCCGCGGCACCGCCGCCGTCACCTGATACTTCCCGCCCGAGGAGCCCGAACAGCATGCCCCGCACCACCCCACCGGCCCTGCGCACGGCCCGGTCCTACTGGCTGGGCCTGTCCGTGGCCTTCGGCCTCGGCCTGGGCTGCTTCGCCGCACTGCCATCACCTTGGCACTGGGTGAGCACCGGCGTCGTGATCCTGTTCCTGCTCGGCCAGGCCGCGATGTACGGCCAGGTCAAGCCCGCTCTCCAGGGCAAGTTCGCCATCAACTCGGCGAGTTTCGGGCTGCTCGTCATGATCCTCGTGGTGGCCGCCGTCGTATCCCGCGATTC
The DNA here is from genome assembly GCF_044748305.1 of Arthrobacter sp. NPDC090010. NCBI lineage: Bacteria > Bacillati > Actinomycetota > Actinomycetes > Micrococcales > Micrococcaceae > Arthrobacter > Arthrobacter sp. NPDC090010. The sequence goes on along the minus strand of NZ_JBIVFT010000003.1, from coordinate 383,914 downwards.
GGCGTTCGCCGTGCTGCTCGGCATCGCCGTGGGCCTGCTGGGTGCGATCTCCATGTTCTGGGTTCTGGTCCGGCGCGGCCGTTTCTACCCGAAAGAACCCCGTTCCACCTGAAACGCCCGGCACGACAGTCATGACGTGCGACAGTCATGACGTGCGACAGTCATGACGTGCGAGGGGACGGGCCGGTGCGGACCGAGTGCCTGCCGAGTCCGCTACTGGGGGGGGGGGGGGGGGGGCCCCCGGGGGGGGGGGCGCCCCCCCCCGCGGGGGGGGGGCGGGGGGGGGGGGGGGGGGGGGGCGGGGGCGGCGCCGGGGGGGGGGGGGGGCCCCCCCCCCGGGGGGGGGGCCCCCCCCCCCCCCCCCCCCAGTAGCGGACTCGCGCCGAGCTCGGGTGGGATCAGCCGGACAGGCAGGCCGTGGCGGGCAGGCCGGCCGGCCGGGACGCACTGGACCGGGCTGCCCTAGGCTGTGGGCATGACAGATCTGGAAACCCGGTTCAACGCGCTGATCGCCGACGTCGTCGTGCCCGAACTCAAGGCACGCGGGTACCGGAAGCGCAAGCTCGTCTGGACCCGGCAGACACCCGAGGCGCTGCACGAGATCGCCTTCCAGCGCAGCCAGGGAAACGCTTCAGACCACGTGCGCTTCTACGTGGAGATCGGTGCGTACGTCCCCGAGTTTGCGCATCGGACCGGAAACACCGTGCCCGAGGATCTGCTCAGAGCGACGACGCAGTACCGGCGCCGATTCGAGTCGGTGGTGGACTGGCCCGGGCAGTGGGTCGACCTCGAAGCCTGGACCGATCAGGACCTTGCCCCGGCGCTCCGAAGCGCTCTCCTGAGCTTGGACGAGCACCTTTCCGGGATCACCACGGCCGCGGCGATGGCTGCCGCCCTCCGCTCCGGCGGACCGCTGAACCTCGAGCTGTTCGCCTGGTGGTGTGCCACCGACGACGACGGCGAGCGCGACGCTCAGCTCGCGGCCGCTGAGGCGGAGTTCGGCCGCGAAGACCGCTGGCCCCGGCTCTACGCCCAGTTCGAGCGTGTGGCAGCCCGTTACGGGATCACCTTGCCCGCCGCCTCCGCATGACCGGTGCCGTGGGGTGGACAGGCGACCGTCCGGCCGGCCGGTTCCCCGAAGCGGGCCGGTGGCGTCCGGTCACTCCCGCCCTTGAACCGCGTCCACCAATTGTTCTTCAGCCCGGCTGAGGTACTCCCGGAGATACTCGGACGCGAGGGCCCTGTCCCCTGCGGTCAGCAATTGCACGATCCGTTCGTTGCCCTCGACATAGGGCGCGTGGAATCGCGGATCCCAGCCCATGGCGGCGAAGACGAGCCTCATCTCCGCGAGGACCTGTTCCATCAGCACGTCCAGGCGTCCGCTTCCGGCTCCGCGCAGGATGGTCCGGTGGAACTCCTGGTTCGCCCCGGCCATGCCCGGGACGTCCATGACCGCCATGGCTTCCCGGGCCCGGGTCACGATGGCCCGGAGCCCCTCGAGGTCCAGTTCGGAAGCCCAGAGGAGCGCGGCCGGTTCCACAAGCTTGCGCACCCGGTAGATCTCGCGCACGTCCTCCGCCGTCGGGTGGGCGACGAACACGCCGCGGTTGGGGATCCGGTGCACCACACGCTCGGCGTGCAAGGTGGCGAAGGCCTCCCGCAGGGTGTTCCGTGAGACGCCCAGGGCCTCCCGCAGTGCCTCCTCGGGGAGCTTGGTGCCCGGGGTCAACTCGCCGTCGGCGATCCGTTGCCGCAGCACAGCGGCAACCCACTGGGCCGTCTGCGCATGTACGCCACGCGCTTCACGCCTCAGACCGGCCAGGACAGCATCAGAACTCACAGCCTCACCTTATGCCGCGGAACAGGACGGGCCGGAATCGCCATCACGCGGGGCCTTCCCTGTCCCGGGGTCTGCGCACGGCTCCCTTGCTCTCGACTCCCCTGCTCTCCACCATCCGCGAGTTCGTGGGTTCCGGGTGAGTTCGTGGGTCTTATCCACGAACTCACCCGGAACCCACGAACTCGGCAGGTACACAGGGAGGCCCAGAGTACGGAGCTCAGGGCACCGGCGCCGCCCGGACCCCGGAGCACACGGAGCCCACGGAGCCCGGAGCCCGGAGCCCGGAGCCCGGAGCCCGGACCACCGAACGGCTACAAGGACGCCGGCGCCACTCGCTCGAACCGGACCCGGCTCCCGGGCGGCAACTGCGCCAGCAGATCCTGGTCCGCGTCCATCACCACCCCGATCACGGGGTACCCCCCTGTCACCGGATGATCCGCCATGAACACCAGCGGCAGCCCGGACGCCGGCACCTGGATCGCTCCCCGGACCATGCCTTCGCTCTGCAGCTCCCCCTCCACGGACCGGGTCAGCGGCTCTCCGGAAAAGCGGATCCCCACTCGGTTGGACTCGGCAGTGACCGCCCACTCCCCCGCATAGAACGCCTCGGCGGACTCCGGACTGAACCAGTCCTCCCGCGGCCCCGGGACCACGCGCAGCACCACACTCGTCCCGGGACCGGGCAGCGGCGCCGGGGCCTCGGGAGCTCCGACAGCCCCGGAGACCGGCCCGTCCTCAAGGCCCAGCCATGAACCCGCGGCCAGCGCCACCGGCCCGAGCCCGGACAGGACATCCCCAGCGGCGCTGCCCAGCACCCGTTCGGCCCGTACACCTCCACGGACGGCCACATAGCTGCGCAGCCCGGACGACGGTGCCCCCAGACTCAGGCTCTCCCCGGCCAGCAAAGGGAAGGGGCAGTCGACGGGCACCGCGGCGGAACCGCCGTCAGCAGTGATGATGGAGAGTGGCACCTCGGCACCGGCCACCGCCAGGATCGTGTCCTCGACGGCGCGGAGCGTGAGTCCACCGGGCAATGCTTCCAGCCCCGGCGCCCCTGGCGGGTTGCCCACCATGCGGTTCGCGCGCTTGAGCGCACCACGGTCCATCGCTCCCGATTCGCTCACCCCCGCGGCAGCATGGCCCGGTCGGCCAAGATCCTGGACGAGCGTCTGCAGACCAGGCCGGAGCACCTCCAGCACCGGAGCGGGCTCGGCCGCGGAGCGCGAAGCCGTTGCGGCCTGGATCACCTCCCGGACTGCCGTGAAGCGCACGGTGTCTCCGGCCTGGATGAGCGCGGGCTCCACGCGCGACGGATCCCACAGCACCGCCCCGGTCCGGCCGATCAGCTGCCAGCCGCCCGGAGAATCGTTGGGGTACACCGCCGAATAGCCTCCGGCCAGTGCCACAGACCCGGCCGGGACCCGCGTGCGGGGCGAGGTCCGGCGCGGAACCTCCACCGCGTCCGGGGAACTCAGGTAGACGAAACCCGGTGCGAAACCGCCGAAAGCCGCACTCCACTCGGCACCGGCATGCTCAGCCACCACCGACTCCTCGCTGCGGCCGGTCAGGCGTGCCACCTCGGCCAGATCGTCGCCGTCGTACACCACCTCCACCGTGACCAGCCGCCCAGCGGTGACCGCGGGGGCGGTGAGGTCCACGGCGCGGATGCGCTTCTCGACGGCGCCGAGAGCGCGGGGCAGCGCCACCGTCACCAGGACGGTGCGGGCGGCGGCCACCACGTCGACGACGCCGGCCGGTGGGTCCGCAAGCAATCCCGCCTGAAGCGCGAGCACGGCATCGAGGCCGTCGAGTTCTGCGAGCGCGGCTCGGTCACCGGCACGACGCAGGCCCAGCAGAGCACCCATCTCAGGCGAAGCTCTGCAGCGTGACGCCGCGCGCGCTGAGCTCCTGGTGGATGCGAGCGGCCATGGCGACGGCACCCGGGCTGTCCCCATGGACGCAGATGCTCTCGGCCTGCACCTGCAGGAGGCTGCCGTCCACGGCCTTCACGGTCCCGTCGACCAGGCGCAGCACGTGTTCCAGGATCTGCCCCATGTCGTGCAGCACCGCGCCTTCCCGGCTGCGCGGCATGAGCGTCCCGTCCGGCTGATAGGCCCGGTCCGCGAATGCCTCGGCCACCGTCCTCAGACCGGCGTCCGCCGCCACGCGTTCGACGGCGGACCCCGGCAGGACCAGTAGCGGCAGGCCGGCGTCGACGGCCTGGACGGCGGCCACCACGGCCCGCGCCTGCGCCTCGTGGTGCACGATCGTGTTGTAGAGCGCCCCGTGCGGTTTCACGTACTTCACGGCGGTCCCCTCGGCCCGGGCCAGGGCCTGGAGCGCACCGATCTGGTAGATCACGTCGTCGCGCAGTTCGCCGGTATCCATGTCGATGAACCGTCGGCCGAAACCGGCCAGGTCCCGGTACCCGGGATGCGCACCCACGGTGGTCCCGCTCTGCACGGCCGCCCGCACTGTCGCGCGGATCCCCACCGGATCCCCGGCATGGAAACCGCAGGCGACGTTGGCACTGGAGACATTGGCCAGGATCGCGGCGTCGTCCCCGAAGCTCCAGTTGCCGAAGGACTCCCCGACGTCGCTGTTCAGGTCGATCACGCTCATGCGGGCGTCCCCGCGAGCGCCCGGAGGGATTCCCGGGCGTCCCAGGCGAAGCTGGCCAGCCAGTGGGTGGACATGAAGTCGCCGCTGGCCAGGCCTTTCATCCCGGCCTGGAACAGTGGCTCCGCGGCCGCCGCCAGGACGGGACGCAATCCGTGACCGGCCGGCAGGGCCGCGGCCACGCGGGCGAGCTGTCCCGCGCGGGTGAGGTTGAGGCCGTGGAGGTGAACCATGTAGCCGTCGCTTTCGTCGGCCACACCCACTTCGGCGAGCATCCTGGAGTCCGCGGAGAGACCCGGCAGGAAACCATCCAGCCACTGGGCGAACTCGCCGGCGGGGAGCAGCCGCTGCATGAGGTCGGCCTCGCTGAGTCCGGCCGAGAGGAAGTCCTGCCCACTGAGCTCCCATTCGGCGGCCCAGGCCCGGTCTTCTCCGAACCAACTACGGGCGGCCGTCTCGCATGCCTGGGCGGCGTCATCGCGCCCGAGCGTCCGGAAGGCGCTGTGCAGATACGCCAGCCCGAAGGCCGAGTTGGTGTGCAGACCGTGCCGCACGGGGTGCTCCACGGTCGCAGCCCAGCGGATCAGGAGCTCCGCCACCGCGTCCACGCAGGGCGCCAGATTCCGGCCCCACTGCTGCAACTGGGGGTCCTCGGAATTCCGGCATGCGGCGGTCAGACGGGTCAGCCAGGCCCAGCCGTAGGGCCGCTCCCAGGAAGGGTTCGCCAGGAGGTATCCGGCCTCCACCGCGAGCTTCTCCGCGCTGAGATTGGCGTCCAGGACGGTCCGCAGCTGCTGCACGATCTCCTCCGGCAGTTCCTCCTCGCCCCGTGCCACGGCATCCAGGACGCTGACTCCCAGCCAGTGCATGTGGACACAGGAATGCCAGTCGAAGGAGGTGTGGAAGGACGGGTGGATTTCGACGGGCGTGTGCAGATCCTCCACCGAGCGCTCCACGTGGTGCGAGGCGTAGGGGTAGCTGCGGCCCAGGTTGCCGAGGACGACGGCGGCGCAATGAGGGGCGGCGTCAGAGAACAGGGTGTCGGTCATGTGGGTGCCTTTCTAGAACGCCAGGAAGTACATGAGGGCCACGTTCACCACCAGCAACGGTACGGCCGTGCCAATCTGCGCCGTGATGACACCGTAGCGGTTCTTCATCTCCAGCAGGGCCGCCGGGACGAGGTTGAAGTTCGCCGCCATGGGGGTGCAGAGGGTTCCGCAGAAGCCGGCGAGCATGCCGATGGCGAAGATGATGGCGGGGTCGCCGTGGAATTGCTGCACCAGCACGGGCCAGCCGATCGCGGCCGTCATGATGGGGAAGGCCGCGAAGCCGTTGCCCATCAGCACGGTGAACACGAACATTCCGACGCAGTACACCACCACGGCGGCGAGCAGCGAGCCCTTGGGCATGATCGCCGTCGTCAGCGTCCCGACCGCCGTGCCGACGCCCGCCTTGGTGAACAGGATGCCGAGCGTGGAAAGCATCTGGGGCAGCAGTGCCGCCCAGCCGATGGACTCGAGGATGCGTCGGCTTTCCAGCACGGGCGTCAGTTTGTTCTTCGGCTTCAGAATCAGGACGGCGACGACGGCGGCCACCACCGCGGCGATGGTCAGGGCCACCAGCGTGGTGTTCTTGGGATCCAGGAGCGGTTTGCCGCCGATCACCAGGACCGGGGCCACCAGGACCAGGATGACGGTGACGACGGGCAGGATGAGGGCCGGGATGAACAGCTTGTTCCCGAAACGGGCGGCGTAGGCGACGCGTTCCTCCGCCGTCGAGGATTTCGCCTTGCCGTCGGAGAGCTGACCGCTGGCAGCCAGGGCCACGAGCGCCAGGACCGCGATGCCGAGAGGCCAGGCGGGTGCGGTGCCGGCCTGGACCCAGGTGCCGTAGAAGAAGCACAGGCCGAACAGCCCCCAGAAGAGCGAACTGCCGATCCTGTGACGGTGGTTGGTGTCGCGGGCGATGAGGGAGGCCCAAGCGATGAAGAGCGCTCCGATGAACCAGTAGACGGCTTCGACGTTGATCACCGGGCACCTCCGGTCTCGGCCGTGGCGGCATCGCCCGTGAGCTGGGCGTATTCCTTGTCCAGCTGCTTGTCCAGGCGGAGCAGGCGGAAGCCGTGGATGAGGAGAGCCGCGATCGCCGTTGGAATCGCCCAGAGTGCCAGCTGCAGCGGTTCGAGCTGCAGGTGGTAGGTGGTGTCGACGAAGGTCGTGATGAGCAGGATCGAGCCGACGGCGACGAAGACGTCCTCTCCGAAGAAGACCCCGACGTTGTCCGCTGCGGCGGAGTGACCCTTGATGCGTTCCTTGATGTGGCCCGGGACGTGGCCGTAGCGGCGCATCGCGGCGCCCTCTGCCATGGGGTAGACGAGCGGACGGACCGCCTGCGCGTGACCGCCGATCCCGGTGAGGCCGACGGCGGCGGTCACCTGGCGAATGGCGAGGTAGGCCAGGAGCACGCGGCCTGCGGTGAGGCGGGCGAGCTTGGAGATGAGGTTCTTGGCCTGTTCCTGCAGTCCGAAGTATTCGATGATGCCGATGACGGGCAGTACGACCGCGAAGACGGTGACGGAACGGCTGCTGGCGAAGCCCGAGCCGAAGGCTTCCAGAATCTGGAGCGGGTTCATTCCGCCCAGGAGCGCGGTGACGATTCCCGCGACGGTGACGACGATGAGGGGGTTCAGGCGAACGGCGAATCCGACGATCACCAGCAGTACCCCGATGAGTACGAGCATGTGAGTCCATTCCAGGCGGGACCCGCGGGTCCGGGAAAGCTGGTCGTGGCGGCCGTCACGTGGCCGCGTGACTCACATCATAAAATATTGTTCAACAATCAAGCAACGCTTTGTTGAACAATCTTGTGATGGGCTTGCCTACCTTCGCCGAGTTCGTGGGTTTGGGGGGGGGTGTTGGGGTTTTTACACCAAAACAGACCGAACCCCACAAAGAGGGGGGGTCCACCGGAACGCGCAC
>NZ_JBIVFT010000003.1:361530-376467 GCF_044748305.1 Arthrobacter sp. NPDC090010 | reverse complement strand
TTTTTTTTGGGGTTTTTATTTGTTTTTTTGGTGTGCGTTTTTTTTTTTTTTTTTTTTTTTCCCCCCCCCCCCCCCCCCCCCAAACCCACGAACTCGGTAGCATCCCGTTCCAGCCGAAACCCACGAACTCGGTAGCATCCCGTCCCAGCTGAAGCCCACGAACTCGGTAGCATCCCGTTCCGGCGAAACCGCTGGCTCCGGGCAATCCCCACCCCGAACTCGCGAGAACCGTGCGAACTCGCTCACTCAAGGAGCGATTTCGCACGGTTCTCGCGAGCTCAGCGGGGTCACACCAACCGGCGACGCCGCACCACCAGCCGGGGTACGCCCCGGCCTCACACCAAGCAGCCAGCCCGGCGCTACACCCGGCTGAAGCGGAAGGTCCGCACCGAGAACGGGGTCAGGGACAGCTCGATGCCTGATTCCACGGTCGTCGGGGCCGGGGCGGCGAGCGCGGCGTCGCCCGTCAGCTCGTCCTCGATCAGGCTCACCTCGCGGCCCCGCCCGAAAGCGGGATCCACGTGCAGCACAGCCGAGGAACGGCGTCCCTGCGGCTCGTAGACACGGACCACCAGGTCACCGGAACGGTCGTGCGCCAGCTTCACGGAAGACACCAGGACGCCCTCGCCCTCCACCCGGACCAGCGGCTCCACGGGCGCGGCACCACGCAGGGAGCGGACCGGGGTGTTCAGGTGGATGCCTTCCTGCGTGGCCACCAGGGCGTCGGCCCCGATCACCAGGCCGTAGGAGTGCGTATGGTGACCCTGATCGGTCTCCGGATCCGGGAAACGCGGGGCCCTCAGCAGCGACAGCCGCAGGGTGGTGGTCACGCCGGCGTCGTCGTCCGCATCGCGCGTCATGTCGAAGCCGTAGCTGGACTCGGTCACCAGAGCCGCACCGAAACCAGGCTCCTCGGCCAGTACGAATCGGTGCATCGAGGTCTCGAACTTCGCCGCCTCCCAGCTGGTGTTGGTGTGCGTGACGCGCCGGTTGAAGCCGAACTGCGTCTCCGCCGCGGTGTGCTCGGCGCGGACGTCCAGCGGGAAGGACACCTTGAGGAACTTCTCGGCCTCGTGCCAGTCGGTCTCCTGGTCGATGCGCAGCGTCCGGGCATCCGCGGCCAGGCGCAGCACCTGACGGACCCGGGACCCGGAGAACTCGCGCTCGAGCACCACCCGCGCCTCGTCCTCGTCACCCTCCACGGCGAACGACGTCAGCGAGCGCAGCTCGGTCACGCGGTTGCGGTAGTACCGGTCCACGTCCCAGGCGTCCCACATGTTCGGGAAGTCCTGGTGCAGCTGGAGCACGTTCGCCTCGGCGCCGGCGGGGATCGCGTCGCGGCCGCTGGCCAGGTCCACCGCGGAGACGATGTGGCCTTCGCGGCTGATCACGACCTCCACCAGACCGTTGCGGAGCACGACGCCGCGCGCCTCCTCGCTCACCGTCACCGGCTCGGTGCCATGCGGGGCGGCCTCGGCGGCTCCCAGCGCCGGGGCACCGGAGCGCCCGAACGGCGCCGCGTTGAAGGTGAGCTGCGCGTCTCCCTGGCCGGCCAGGGCGTCCAGAGCCCTGGCGATCAGCGCCTCGGTCTCCTCCGTCAGGCGGCGGTAGGTCTCGACGGCCTCGCGGTGCACCCAGGCGATGGACGTGCCGGGCAGGATGTCGTGGAACTGGTGCAGCAGGAGGTCCTCCCACAGCGCGTTCAGTTCGTCGTAGGGGTACGCGTAGCCGGTGCGGGCCGCGGCCGTGGCACTCCACAGCTCGGCCTCCACCAGCAGGTGCTCCACACGGCGGTTGCCCTGCTTGGTCTTGTGCTGGCTGGTGAGGGTGGCCCGGTGAAGCTCCAGGTACAGCTCGCCCACCCACACCGGGGGCTTGGGCATCTCGGCCCGCGCCTTGGCGAAGTAGTCGTCCGGGTTCTCCCAGCGGACCGTGGCGCTGCCTTCCAGATCCGCGAGACGCCGGGCCTTGCCGGTCATCTCGCGGGTGGTGCCGCCACCGCCGTCGCCCCAGCCGACCGGCGCGATCGAGCCGGAGGCGACGCGGGCCTCACGGAACTGGCGGCTGGCACGGGCCATCTCCTCGCCGGAGAGCTGCGCGTTGTAGGTGTCCATCGGCGGGAAGTGGCTGAAGACCCGCGAGCCGTCGATGCCTTCCCAGTTGAAGGTGTGGTGCGGGAACTTGTTGACCTGGTTCCAGGAGATCTTCTGGGTGAAGAACCACTCGAAACCGGCCCGGCGCATGAGCTGCGGCAGTGCCGGGGAGTAGCCGAAGCTGTCCGGCAGCCACACGCCCTTGCAGGCCTCGCCGAACTCCTCGCGGAAGAAGGACTGGCCGTACAGGAACTGCCGGGACAGGGCCTCGCCGCTGGGCATGACCGTGTCCGACTCCACCCACATGCCACCGAGCGGCACGAAGCGGCCCTCGGCGACGGCGTCCTTGACCTTGGCGTACACCTCGGGCCGGTGGACCTTGAGCCATTTGTACTGCTGGGCGCTGGACATGCCGTACCGGAAGTCCGGATCCTGACCGATCAGCTCGGTCATGGAGGAGCTGGTGCGGGCCACCTTGCGGATGGTCTCGCGCAGGGGCCAGAGCCAGGCGGAGTCGATGTGGGCGTGACCGATGGCCGAAACCTGGTGGGCGCTGGCCTCGGCGCGGCGGGCCAGCAGCGGGGCCAGGACCTCACGGGCATCCCCCGCGGTCTCGGCGATGCGCTGGAGATCGATGCGGTCCAGGGCGTCGTCCAGGCCCTGGAGGATGCGCATGCGGCGCGGTGAGGACTCCGGCAGCTCCGCCTGGAGCTCGAACAGGACCTCCAGGTCCAGGCACAATTCGTGGACCTCGCGGTTGAACACGGCCAGGTCCAGGCGGCGCGTGGTGTAGAGCTTCTTCGGCGAGGAGGTGCGGATGTCGCCCTCCTGCGTGGGAAGGAAGGGGTGGTAGTCCAGGAGGACGGGGTTGGAGGCGGCTTCCAGGAAGAGCTCCACCTCTTCACCGCCCTCGGCCTCGTCCGCCACCAGGACCCACTGATTGCGCGGGTTCAGCGACTTCAGCGGCTCGCCCTCCGGGGTGTAGACGAGGCCCTCGCACTGGAAGCCGGTCATGTTCACATCGAAGCCGAGGTCCACCAGCACCTCCACCCGGCGGCCCGCCCAGGCCTGGGGAACCTGGCCGCGGAGGCGGAACCAGGTGGTCCCCCAGGCAGCGCCCCACACCGTCCCCACCTCATACGGGGTGAATTCCAGGGCCAGACCTTCCGCGGGCGGGATCGGCTCGCCCGGCAGCTCGTGCCAGGCGGCTTCCAACGCCACGCTGTCCTCGTATACGGCGGGGTAGAGGCGTTCGGCCAGTACCCGCTTGACCCGTCCGGTGGTCAGGTTGATGTCGTCATGCATGAATGTGCTCGTGTCCTCACGTCTGATGGGGGGATGGATGTGGTCAACGGCTCGCAAAGGGCGAGACTAACAGCGGTTCCCGTGATTTCGCTAGCGATTTGAAGTAATTCCCCGAGAGCCCTCAGGAGAGGCCTCCAGCACCGTGCGGATCCCCCTCGCCACCAGCTCCTCCGCATACGGCGCCCGGGAGGCCAGCAGCACCTGCGGGCCTTGCCCTTCCGCCGCCGCGGCGTCCAGCCAGGCCCGGTGGAACGAGCCACCCGGCGCACACGTGCCACGGTACCCCTCGGCGGTGTCGTCGAGCACCAGAGCGGTGCTCGACGGCGAGCCCACGCCGCCCGCACGGAACTCGCGGACCAGTGCTGCGAAGCGCTCCCCGGTGGGCTTCAGCACGCCGTCGTGCGTGAAGAGACCCAGGTCGTACTCCACCTCCGGGAAGTCGGCGAGCGCACGCGAGACGTCGTGGGAACACCACCAGGTCACCCCCATCAGGCCCGGCACGGTGGCCGCGTGGCGGATGGTCGCTTCGAGGAAGTCCGGGGCGGACTCCCGCGGAATGACCGTGGTGGGAGCCCCGACCTCCTGAAGCCAGACCGGGCGTGCGGCGTCGTGGTGCCAGGCCGCGGCAAGCTGCAGCAGGTATTCGGCATGCCGGACGGAACCGTCGTGCAAGGCACCGAAGATCTGTGCCGAACCGTTGAAGACCCAGGAGTGGATCACGGTGGCGTCCCCGTAGTCCACCGCGTGCCGGGGCTCGAAGGGCTGGCGGTCGTCGTACCAGGAGGCGTCGTACATCGCGTTGGTGACGAAATGCTCGCCGTCCGCGCGTGCGCCCGCCACGAGCTTCTCGAGCCAGGCGTCGGCCTGCAGCGGTGTCACGGGGTGCGCGTCCGGATGGACCGGCGGGGCGAACTGGTTGAGTTCATTGCCCAGGGTGATGCCCATGATGTTCGGACGTCCCGCGAGCTGCCGGGCGAACTCCTCGGCCAGATCCGCTTCGGCCTGCACCACCTCGGGGTCGGTGAACAGGTTCCTCCGGTGCCAGGTGGTGATCCAGGCCGGGAGGAAATCGTAGCTGGACAGGTGCCCCTGGAGGACGTCCAGGTTCACGTCCAACCCGAGTTCGGCGGCCACGTCCACGACGGTCAGAACGTCGTCCACGGCCGTCTGGCTGATGAGGCTCCTATTGGGCTGGAGCACCGGCCAGAGCGGGAAGATGCGGATGTGGTCCACACCCAGCGAGGCGATCTGCCCCAGATCCCGGCGGACGTCCTCCTCCCGGAGGTTCTGCCAGGAGTGGAACCACCCTGATGCCGGTGTGTAGTTGACCCCGAATCGCACGGAAAAGTCCTCCTGTTGGGTTGGTGATGAACAGTCTCAGCCCTTGACGCCGCCTTCTTCAACGCCCTTGAAGAAGAACCTCTGCAGGACGCCGAAGACCACGGCGATGGGGATGAAGGCGATCATGGTGCCGGCCGCGATGAGCCGCATGTCGTTGGTGAAGGTGCCGGAGAGATACTGCAGCCCGATGGTCAGGGTGAAGTTCTCCGGGGTGGTGAGCACGATCAACGGCCAGAGGAAGTCGTCCCAGGCTCCGATGAAGGAGAAGATCGCCACCACGGCGATGGTGCCGTAGACCGAGGGAAGAGCCACCCGGATGAGCCGCTGCCAGGCGTTGGCCCCGTCCATGACGGCGGCCTCCTCGATCTCCCGGGGCAGCTGACGGAAGGCGTTGAACATGAGCAGCACGTTCAGCACACTGACCATGCCCGGCAGGGCGACGCCCAGCAGCGTGTCCGCCAGGCCCAGGTCACGGACGGTGACGTACTGGGAGATGATGGTCGCCTCGGCCGGCAGGATCAGGGTGATCATGAACAACCCGAGGACCCACTTCTTGAAGCGGAAGGACAGCCGGGCCAGGGCATAGCCGGCGGCCGTGGAGAAGAGGACGTTGCCCGCCACGCCCACCGCGGCCACGAAGAGCGAGTTCCCGATGTACCGCCAGACGTCGATCGCGTCGAACACCCGCAGGTAGTTGCTGAAGGTGGGCTGCTGCGGCAGCAGGCTGAGATTCTCCGTGTAGATGTCCTCCGTGGAGCTCCGCAAGGAGGTGGAGAGCTGCCAGAGGAAGGGTCCTACGGTAACCAGCAGGACGAACGCCAGCGCGAGGTAGCGCCAGAACTTCTCGGCGGTGGACGGCTCGCCGAAGGTCCGTGAACGACGGCGGCGTGGCGTCGTCGTCGGGCCCTCCAGCGCTTCGTCACACGGCGTGGGCCGCAGTTCAGTGGCGCTCATTTGTCCCCCTTGGAGTTGAGGCGGGCCAGGACCAGCATGGGGATCAGGGTCAGCAGGAAGAGCAGGATGCTCAGGGCCGAGGCGTAGCCGAGGTTGCCCGTGAAGCCACGGGCGTACTGCTGGATGAGCATGACCATGGTGAGGTCCTCGCCGCCCGGGCCGCCCTTGCCGCCGGTGAGGATGAAGACTTCGGAGAACACCCGCAGCGCGCTGATGGCCACCAGCACGGCCACCAGGCCCATCGCCCCGCGCACGCCGGGAACGGTGACGCTCCAGAAGCGGCGGATGGCTCCCGCGCCGTCGATCGCGGCGGCTTCGTGCAGTTCCTTGCCGACGTTCCCGAGGGCCGCGAGGTACACGATCATGTAGTACCCCAGCCCCTTCCAGACGGTGAGGCTGATCGCCGAGATGATGACCAGCCAACGGTCCGTGAGGAACGGGATGGGTTCGCTGACGACGTGCAGCGCCTGGGCGAGGTTGTTGACCGCGCCACGGGAGTCCAGCAGCCAGCTCCACATCAGGCCCACCACCACGGCGGAGGCGATGACGGGCGTGTAGAAGGCGGTCCGGAAGAAGGCGATGCCCTTGAGGGGCTTCTGCACCAGGATGGCGAGCAGGAGTGGGAGCAGGGTCAGCAGCGGCACGCAGATGATCATGTAGATGACGCTGTTGAGCAGCGCGTTCATGACCTGGTCGTCCTTGAGGATCATCTGGAAGTTGTCCAGACCGACGAACCGTTCCTTGCCGCCCAGCGGCTTGGCGTTGGTGAAGGCCATCCGGATGGTGTTCAGGGACGGCCAGATGTTGAAGACCAGCAGCCAGAGCAGGGCGGGGGCCACGAGGATCCACGGGGTGAACCACTTGTTGGTGCGGACCGGGGTCCCCACCGGGGGTTTCGCCGGGCTCTTCACCGGGCGGGGGATGGTGGTCGACGCCATGGGCGTCTCCTTTCAACTACGAACAGGGTGGGCCGCCAGGTGCGGCGGCCCACCCTGGCTCCGGCCTACTTCTGCTGCTGGAGCAGCTGGTTGGCCTTGTCCTGAGCCTTCTGCAAGGCGTCCTTGCTGCTGATGTCGCCCTTGACGGCGAGCGCCACCTGCTGCTTGAAGTAGTCGTCCATGGCGGAGTTCCACTGGACCGGGTTCAGGACCTTGCCTTCCTTGAGGCTGTTGAAGGCGATGACCCGGGCCTTGCCGGCCTCGGTGCCGTCCTCCTTGGAGTAGAACGAATCCTCGGAGGAGCCGGTGGAGGAGGGGAAGGTGTTGGTCAGCTTGGCGAAGGCGTTCTGGTTCTCCGCGTTCGTCATGAACTTCGCGAAGGCCTTGGCCGTGGCAAGGTGCTTGCTCTTGGCGGAGACCGAGAGGCCCTGCGGGTAGAGCGGCGGGGTGTCCAGGGCCTTGTTCTCGGTGAACTTGCCCTTCAGGCTCGGGTTGTCCTGGACGAAGCTCAGCGCGCCGGAGGAGCCTGCAGTGGTCCAGGCGACCTTCTGCTGGGTGAACAGCTTCGCATTGCCCTGGTAGTTGTTGTTCAGAATCGACGGCGGCATGTAGCCGGCCTTGTAGGCGTCACGGTACTTGTCGATCACTGCGGCCGCTTCGTCGGTTGCGAAGGTGAAGTTCTTGCCGTCATCGCTCATGGCCTTCTGGCCGGTGGCGGTCAAGGCGTTCAGGCCCGGCAGGGTGCTGATGAGGTACTTGTCCGGGCACTTGTCGTGCATGGTCTTGGCCTGGGTGAAGAGTTCCGCGGTGCTGGTGGGCAGCTTGCCGGCATCCAGACCGCAAGCTGAGAGCTGGTCCGTGTTCCAGTAGTTCACATCGGTCTGGATGTACCAGGGGTAGGCGTAGGTGCCGTCGATGCCGGGGAACTTGTAGGCGTCCAGTGCACCTGGAACATAGCTCTTGGCGAGGTCGTCACCCTGGGAGAGGTCTTCCAGGACGCCCTGCTGCGCCAGGGGGTAGGCGAAGTCGTTGGGAAGGTTGATGACGTCCGGGAGGGTGTTGGAGGAGGCCTGGCTGAGGACCTTCTCCGAGTAGCCGTCACCGGGCTGGTCGAGGAGCTTGACCTTGGCCTGCGGGTTGGCCTTTTCGAAGTCCGCGATCACCTTGTTGAGGTAGTCGGAGAACTTGGGGGTCAGGGCCCACGTCTGGAGGGTGATCTCGCCGTCGATCGTCTGGCTCTGCGCGGAATCCTGCCCGCTGCCGCCGTTGGAGCAGGCGCTCATCCCGAGCATGGCGGTGAGCAGTACGGCTGCCCCTGCCAGGATCTTCTTCTTCTGCATCGTTGCACTCCTTGGAATCAAGGCCGGGTGGAGTCACGCCCCGGCTGTTAGCGGGGTCACATCCACGGGTGAAGTGATGCAAGACTTCCAAACTAAACCGATATAGTCAAGAGCTGGCGGCCCCCTATAATCCTTGCTATGGACCACCCGAAGCGCGCAACGATCAGTGAAATCGCCGCCCGGGCAGGCGTTTCCAAGGGCGCTGTCTCCTTCGCCCTGAACGGCCGGCCCGGCGTGAGCGAAGAGACGCGTGGTCGCGTCCTGGCCATCGCGGAGGAATTGAACTGGAAACCCAACCGCGCGGCACGAGCGCTGGGGCAGTCCCGGGCCGGCGCCGTCGGCTTCGTCCTGAACCGCTCCGCCCGGATCCTGGGCACGGAGACGTTCTTCCCGCAGCTGCTCTCGGGCATCCAGCTCGGCCTGACGGGCAGTCACACGGCGTTGCACATGATGGTGGTGGGCAGCGTCGAGGAGGAGCTGAACGCCTACCGGGAATGGTGGCAATCGCGGATCGTGGACGGCGTCATCATGGTGGATCCGCGCGTCGATGACCCTCGCCTGGAGGTGCTCGAACACCTCGGTCTGCCCGCGGTGCAGGTCGGCAGCCATCCGTCCCAGTCCCCCACCATCCCCTCGGTCTGGGTGGACGACCGGGCGGCCACCCGGACCCTCGTGGCCTATCTGCACGGGCTGGGACACCGACGGATCGCGCACATCGCCGGTCCTCAGGAGCTGGAACACACCCACTTGCGGCGGCAGGAATTCGCGGCGGCCGTCCAGGAACTGGGGCTGACGTCCAGTTCCAGCGTGAGCAGCGGCTACGAGGCCGACGACGCCGTGCGGGCCACCCGTGAGCTGCTCTCCCTGGCGGAACCTCCCACCGCGCTCCTCTACGACACGGACGTCATGGCGGTCGCCAGCCTTCGGGAGGCTCAGGGGCACGGCCTGCGGGTTCCCGAGGATCTTTCGATCGTGTCCTTCGAGGACTCTCTCCTGGTCCGGCTGGGCAATCCCCCGGTGACATCGCTGACCCGCGACACCGTCGCCTTCGGAACCCTCGCCGTGAAGACGCTCCTGGCGCACCTGGACGCGGACCTGCCGGTGCCGAGCGCGGAAGGTGCGGAACCGACCCTCAGCATCCGCGAAAGCTCCGGTCCAGCCCCCACGAACTGAACGGTGCAGCTGAGAGGCGCAGGGCCGGGCGGTGGCTGGCGCGGTGACGCGGGTCGCTGTGGGCCGAGCCCATCTGCAGTTGAAGGTCCATCCGGGCGCCCCGTCAGCCCCTTGCCGACCCCAGCTCCTGGTCCTTGTCGAGTCCGCTACCCGGGCGTCCACCCAGGGCCGAGTCCGCTACTCGGGGCGTGAATCAGCTACCCGGGATAGCTGATTCACGCCCCGAGTAGCGGACTCGGCTGAGGCGGCGCGGCGAGATGGTCCTGGCTGGTATGTGCAGCCTGGAATCCACCGACTCAAGATCTCACCGGTCCACTTCCGATGAACGACAACGGAACCCGCCTCAGGTCACCACATCCCGTTCCTGGAATTTCGGGTCCTTCCAGATCTCGTCGTCGAGGATCCGGCGCAAAGTTTCCACGGCGTCCCAGACGTCCGCATAGCCGAGATACAAGGGCGTGAGACCAAACCGCATCACTTCCGGCTCGCGATAATCTCCGATCACGCCTTCAGCAATGAGCGCTTTCATCACTGCATAGCCTTCCGGGTGCCGAAAGGAGACGTGGCTGCCTCGGCGCTCCTCGTCCCGGGGCGTGAGCAAGGTGAGTGGATGTCCAGGCAAACGTTCTTCGACCAGCCTGATGAAGAGCGAGGTCAGAGCGAGCGACTTCTGCCGCAACGCCTCTTGATCGACCCGCAGCGCCAGATCGATGCCTACCTCCATGGTTGCCAGGGAAAGGATCGGCTGAGTTCCGGTGAGGAACCTCCTCGCCCCCTGCGCCGGAACGTAGTCACTCGACATGTGGAACGGGTCGGCGTGCCCCCACCAGGCAGTCAGCGGCGACACGGCACGATCCAGATGCCGCGCCGCAATCCAAAGAAACGCCGGTGAGCCGGGTCCACCATTCAGGTACTTGTAGGTACATCCGACGGCGAAGTCGGCGCTCGCGTCCTCAAGACCGATCGGCACGGCACCCGCAGAGTGGCACAAGTCCCACACCACCAACGCGCCGATGTCATGAATGCGCTCCGTCACACCCCGCATGTCCCACAAAGTCCCGGTGCGGTAGTTGACCTGGGTCAGGAGCACGACGGCGACATCCGTCCCGAGCGCATCGTCCAGTTCCTCAGGCGAGTCGATGAGGCGCAACTCGTGGCCTTGCCCCAGGGCCTCGATCAGGCCCGAGGCGATGTACAGATCCGTAGGGAAGTTCTCCCGTTCAGACACGATCACGGTCCGCTCGGGTGCATCCTGGCGCTGCATACGCAACGCTGCTGACAACACCTTGAACAGGTTCACCGACGTCGTGTCACTCGCCACGCACTCGCCGTCGCCACCCCCGAGCAGGGTAGCGAGTTTCCCGCCGATACGCGCCGGAAGATCGAACCAATGATTCTTGTTCCAGCTGCTGATGAGATCGGTACCCCACTCTTGCTCGACGACCATCCTGCTGCGCTCCACAGCAACCCGGGGCAGCACTCCGAGCGAATTCCCGTCGAGGTAGATCACGCCGTCCGGCAGCTCGAATTCCTCACGAAACGAAGCCAATGGGTCGTCGCGGTCCGCTTGCTCACAAGCAGACCGCGTCACCTCTCTGACGACTTTCTGACTCAATGTCATCCTCCTTCAAGTTGCCGCGGACGCAGAGAAGAGCGCTTCACGGATTCATTGCAATCACTATAAGTATCGTAATTATCCGAATATTGACCTACAATTTCGGATAATATTCAGATTTTCTCCTCAATATTGCTCTTCAGGCGAACCGCCCATCTCTTCGGAAGGCCTCTTGTGAATCGCATTCAGCTCTCCAGCACGGACAGAAGGATCCTTAGTGAACTGGCACGCGACGGTCGTCTGTCGAACAAGGATCTTGCGGCGAAGGTGGATCTGCCGCGCTCCACCTGCCACGGCCGGGTCCGAGCCCTCGAAGAGGCTGGCGTCATCCGCGGCTATCACGCGGACATCGACCCCGAAGCGGTGGGCGGCGCCGTCGAGGCGATGATTTTCGTCAGTGTGCACAACGCCGTCCGCAACAGACTGCCCGGCGTGGCAAATCGGCTCCGCGCGATCCCTGGCGTCCAGCGCGTCTACCTGATCGGAGGAAATCACGACTTCGTCCTGCACGTAGCCTGCGAGAGCGTGCCGGCGCTCCGGGATTTCATGAAACTGCACCTCGGCTCCGACCCTGATCTCGGGCGCACAGAGACTCAGATCATTTTCGAGCAGCGGGCCGGCCTCTCAGCCATCCCCGAGTGAGCTGAACGCCTCAGACCGATTCATCAGCCAGATACCGCCCCTGGTCCTTGCCGAGTCCGCTACCCGGGCGTCCACCCAGAGCCGAGTCCGCTACTGGGGGCGTGAATCAGCTATCCCGGGTAGCTGATTCACGCCCCCAGTAGCGGACTCGGCTGAGGGGCGGAGCGTGGCTGAGGGGCAGGGCAGGGGCAGAGTGTGGCGGCGGGGTGGCACGGACATGCGAGCGCAGCACCGGGTACAGCCACGAGCACAGCACCGGGCAAAAGCACAGCACCGGACACGGGCCGGCGTCGAACCTAGCGGAATGCTGCCGGGCGCCGACGGCGCGCCAACACGACGGGCCCCTCAGCCGGTCACTGGGTGCTCACCACCAGACGGGGCGGGTTGGTGCTGTTGAGGCGCGTGTTGAGGATGACGGCCAGGCCGACCGCACCGCTCGGTTCCCAGAGGGCGAGGGACGCGATTCCCGCACCACCCACGGCAGCGGCCACAGCGCTGGTCACATCGAGGGCGATCCAGCCCGGCGTCGCACCGGCCGTGCCCGTGCCCAGCGGCGTGGTGAGGCCCGGGGCGGTGTTCCAGGTGACAGCGGACTCGGTCCACGAGGCCGAATCCGTGGCGTAGGCCTGGAGCGTGGTCTGGGTGCCTCCGGAGTCACTGACATAGCCATTCACCCAGAGCACGGCCCGTCCGACCGTTCCCGTGACACCCGAGACGTCGAACTTCAGGAACGACTTCCGGTTGTATCCGGTGTTGAGGGCGTTGGTGTTCTTGTCCACCATGGTGGTGGTGTTCCCGAAGTTCGTCCCGGCGAAGGAACCGTCCCGCACATAGCTCGTCGCCGTCGCGCCCAGCTGCGGGGTGGCTCCGGTGGCGTTCAGGCTCGCCGTCATGCTGGCACCAAGGCTCCCGCCCACACGGGCAAGGAACACCACCTGGTCCGTGCCGAGCAGGATGTCGATGCCGGACGTCGCGACGACGCCGGTGTAGCCGGGCCGGGCGACCGTGACCTGCACACTGTTCGCGGCCCTGCTCGGATCGGCGATCGCCGTCGTCATGGTGCCGGACTGCTCCTTGATCAGCACGGAACACGGGCCCGACGCGGTGATCGGCCCGGCGGTTCCGGCGGCGTAGAAGTTGGCCATGGTCAGGCCCAGCGCGGGGCAGCTGATGGCCTGCACCGTCGCCGTGTTCGCGAGCACCGTGAAATCCGGGTTCGCGGCCCGGGCGGCAGCCGTGGCGGCGTCGGCTCCGGGCAGGAGCTGATAGGCATAACCTGCCCCGCTCGGGTTCGTGCCGTGGTCGAACCACATGGACATGTAGTCCCGGGAGATCTGGTCCGTCGGGCCACCGGTGTTGATGTCGGACCAGGCGCCAGTCCGGGTGGTCCGCTGTGCCGACACATTCGCCCCGCCGGGGAAGACCCAGCCGCCCATGCCCTCGATGGCCATCGAGCGGCAATTGGTGAACGCCTGACTCCAGCCCGACGTCGAAGGCTGAACCGCGCCGTCGACCGTGAACGCCGGGGCCGAACCGACGCCCAGCTTGCGGTTGTCGACAGTGGTCTGGACACGGGTGCCGTCCGTGCAGCTGATCCCCGCACCGAGACAGACCACGGAGTCGTCGAGGAAGAACCAGGACTTCTTGCCCACCAGCGTGGAGAGCACACCTCGGACATCCTGCCCGACGACGGAATTCTCGCCGTCCGAGGCTCCTCCCGCCCAGGCGGTATTGGGCTTGGCCGCACCCCAGGTTCCGCCCGCGGCGTCCGCGAGCGCTTTGGTCGACACGGTGGTGCCGGGAAGTTTGTAGGGGTCGACCGTGGGCCAGAAGGAGTCGGAGTACTGGTCGTTGCCGAAGGTGTCGCCGAACCAGTAGAGCATGCCGCTGTTGCTGTGGAAGCCGCGCAGGTTCTCCCCATTGCCCGTTTCGTAGAAGGACGTGCGCGAGGAGCAGATGCTCAGCTGCGCCGCCCAGCCGGCGCGGCGATGCGTGGCCCGGTCCATGCTGAAGACCTTGCTGAGCAGCGGTTCGGGACTCGGGGACACGGCGGGGTCGCTCAGGAGTGTCTGCGCCCTGGCGAGCGAAGGGATGCTCATGGTGGGATCGCTCAGATACGGCAAGGTCGTGTCCCGCTGCATCCACCCCTTGACCATCGCCTTCCACGATGCACTCTGGGAGGCCGACGGTGCACCGGACAGGGCGAGGAGCAGCACGTCCTCCAGGAGGGCGTGGCCCCGGGTGTGGTCGTCCTTGCCGAAACGGCTGATCGCCCTGCCCGATTGACCGTCGAAGACCAGGCCGTTGTAGATCATGGGCGCGTAGCAGCTGGTCACCGCCGTGAAGAGCTGCTGGAGGTTCGGATCGGTGACCGCCCAGCTGCTTCCGGCCAGCAGAGTGATCATCCGGGCGAGGCCATCCAGGAGCACCTGGCCGTAGGTTCCCGTGTAGGGGATGGTCTTGTGCTGGATGAAGCTTCCGTCGGCGTAGATCCCGTCGCCGCTGGTGACGTAGGGCAGGACGGGCGAGAGGCCGGTCTGGGCGGCGGTGAGTGAGGAGGAGTTCTTCCCGATGACCCCGCGGAGGCCGAGCACCCGGCACAGATCCACCCGGTTGGCCCCGGTGCTGTTGCCGGTGTAAGACGAAACCAGGGAGGCGGGCACGAAGTGGTCCACTGCGGCGCAGTAGTTCGCGATCTGTGCCGCTGTCAGCCGGCCGTAGACCAGGGTGGCGGTGTCGAGCAGCGCCTGGGGAGCACCGATCTGCCAGTCCCACCAATTGTCGTAGCTGGCGGTGGTGGCCGTGTAAGCCTTGCTGTTCAGCCAGTCCAGGCCGCTGGTGACCGCCGAGGCGAGCGAGACATTCCCGGTCAGGCCGGTGTTCGGCTGTACATAGGCGAGGGCCATGGTCTTCAGCCGGGAGAAGCTGGAGGTGACGTTCGCTGAGACGGTTCCGATGGGAAGATCCGGCCAGAGCGAGGACGCAGCGGGGGCCATGGTCCCCTGGAACCCGCTGGCGGTGCTGCCGAGCGTCGTGAGCGCGTCGGCGAACGGCTGGGCCGCGGGATCGAAGCCGCTGCCGGTGAGGAGTTGGAGCCACACGCCTCGCAAGGAGTCGTAACTGTCGACGGCGTCCGCAGCGGCGGGTCCGACGAGCTGGCTCCCGGCCGCAAGCACCGCAGCGGCGCCGCCCAATTGCAGAATTCTTCGTCGGCTCAGGTGCAAGCCGTTCCGGTACTCCTCTGGCAGCGACAATCCATCCATGTGATGCCCTCCTTGAGCTCTTCCCTGAGAAAGTGTGGGAATGCTCGAAATCTAGGCAGGGCCCTCGGCGCGATCAAGGATTCGATCACAAGGGAACAAAAGGGGGAGGGGGTGGGGCGGTGCGGGCCTCCGGCGTTGCGCCGGCCCTTGTTCCTGCCGTGCCGAGTCCGCTACCCAGTCCGGCTTCCTTCGCTGGGTCCGCTGTTCGGGGCGTGGGGGAGCCGCCCCCGGGGGGGGTGTGTTGCCCCCCCCCACCCCCGCAGCGCCAGCGGC
>NZ_JBIVFT010000003.1:337724-361520 GCF_044748305.1 Arthrobacter sp. NPDC090010 | reverse complement strand
CGTCCGGCTTCTTTCGGTGGTACCGGTGTTCGGGGCTTCAAACAGCTACCCGGGGTAGCTGATTCACGCCCCGAACAGCGGACTCAGCGAAGGCGAACATTGAGGCGCCGCGCCGCAGTCGCCAACCACCCAGCACGGCTACTCCAGCATCTCCAGCTGAACCAGCCGCAGAGGACTCAGCGCCGTGAAGCGGACGGCCGTGAAGAGCGCCCCCCGGCTCGCACCGTCGTCGGCCGGGCGGAAGGGCCGCACCTGCCCCTCACGCTCGAACTCCTCGCCCTCGCGGTGGTCCAGCAGATGCCATTCACCGGCGACGTCGCGCGCCTCCACACGCCACGACGCCTCCTGGGCGTCCTGCAGCGTCACGGTGTAGAGCGTGGGCAACGGAGTCTCCCCCACCAGCTCGGCGACCACGCTCTCACCGGCAGCCACGGCGAGCGGCGCGGCCCCGGCGTCGTCCGTCACGAAGCCCGGCACCGAAGAGAGCAGATCCCGCCACGGCCGGTCCGGAAGCCCCAGCCCGGGCAGCGCCGCACCGAGCACCTCGTGCGCGTCCTCACCGGCCAGGGACCAGGGACGCGAATCCCCTGCCCAGCCGGACGGCCGGTCCGAAAGCACGAACTCCAGCCGTCCGCCCGCCGCCAGGAGGCTTCGCGGGATGTCCACGCGGTTCCAGGGACGCCCGTTGAAACACACCGAGGAGATGTACGGCTTCCCGGCGCCTTCGGCGGTGATCACGAGCTCCTGACCGCCAAGCGGCCGCAGGACCGTCCGCGATGCCAGCGGCGGCGTCAACAGCAGCCGCCCGGACGCCGGGACCAAGGGGTACAACCCCAGGCAGGCGAACAGGTGCCAGCCGGACATCTCACCGTTGTCCTCATCTCCCGGGAACCCCTGGCCGATCTCCGAACCGCCGAACAGCCGGTCGCGAGCAGTGGTGACGAGCCGGTGGGCCCGGTCGTGCTGACCCGTGAAGCAGTACATGTACGGGATGTGGTGCGCCGGCTGATTGGACAGGCCGAGCATG
Source organism: Arthrobacter sp. NPDC090010 (assembly GCF_044748305.1). Classification (NCBI taxonomy): domain Bacteria; kingdom Bacillati; phylum Actinomycetota; class Actinomycetes; order Micrococcales; family Micrococcaceae; genus Arthrobacter; species Arthrobacter sp. NPDC090010. The sequence continues at coordinate 360,493 of NZ_JBIVFT010000003.1, read as the reverse complement.
CCCATCCGCACATCACGAGCCTCGGTCTGCTCATGGATCACGAATCCGTAAGACCCGGCCAGTGCCGGATCGGCCGTCTCGGGCCGTGAGAAGAACGCGTCCAGGGCGATGCACAGGCCATCCTCGCCACCGTGCAGCCGGGCCAGCCCGGCGCCGTCGTGCGGTGCGGTGAACGCGGTACCCCAGCCGTTCGTCTCGGTGTAGTCATAGCCCCACACCTCCGGGTCGTACTCGTCCTCGGAGAGCCGCCAGGCACCGTCCGGACCGCGGCCCAGGAAGAATCCCAGACCCGGATGGAAGACGTTGCGGTACCCGAGGGCGCGACGCGCCAGATACTCGGCCTCGGTGCGGAGCCTCGCACGGTGCACGTCATCGCCCTCGCCCTCCGCAAGCCACCCGGCCAGCACCGCGGCGCCCCAGTCATTGATCGCGTTGTCCAAGGTCCAGGACATGCCCTCATGGACCTCGGTCGAGATGAAGCCCCGGAAGCGGCCCTCCGCGAGCCCCTTGCGGCCCACTTCGGGACGCGGCGCCGGCACTGTCGCGTTGATCAAGGCCGAACGGTAGGCCCCGGCCACGTCCCAGTCCGTGACACCGCCGGCCACCAGATCAGCGAAGACCGTGTCCGTGGTGGTACCGGTCATCGAATCCACCGGTCCGGGCGCACTCCACCGGCTGGTCCAGCCTGAATCCCGGAAGTGCTGGACGAAAGCATCGGCGAGGCCACCCGCGCGGCCCGGCGCGAGCAGCCCGTACAGGGGCCAGCAGGTCCGGTAGGTGTCCCAGAATCCGTTGTTCGCCCCGAAACGTCCCTCCCGCAGGACATGGTCGACGGGGCTCCGGTACCGCGGGCTGCCGTCCGGCGCGGGCTCGTCGTGCCGATTGGGGTACAGGAACAGGCGGTACAGATCGGACCGGATCGCCTGCTCCTGCCCGGCCGTGAGTCCCTCCACCTCCAGCACGCCGAGGCTCTCCCGCCAGGCGTCCTGGGCGGCGGTCAGCATGGCGTCGTAGTCACCGGCCGCGGCGAGGCTGGCGGCCGCCTGTCCGGCATCCACTGTCGAAACACCCAGCACGACGTCGGCGACGCCGGCCGCGCCGGGAAGCGCCACGTGGCCTCCCAGCCGCAGGGCGCCGTCGGGCATGCCGTCCTGCCCTGCGGGCTCGCGGAGGAGATGAGCGGTGGAACCGGCGGGGAAGCGAACGTGGACGTAATGCGGAAGGCGGTTCCCGCCGTCGTGCACCACGACGTCGAGGAAGGATGCCCCGCTCTCTTCTCGGAAGGACACGTCCGTGACGGTTCCGAGGTGGTCCAGCACCACGGAACGCACCGGCTCGGGACCGTCGAAGCGCAGTCCCAGGGCGAAGTTCCCCGCAGTCATCCGGGCGCGGAGACCGTTGTCGAAGGTCACGCGGTACTCGTGCGCCCGAGCCGCTTCAGCATCGTGGCTGAAACTCAGGGCGCGGGCCTCGCGATCCGTGGCGGGTGCGGCGTCGAGGCTCGGCATGAGCTGGAAGACGCCCCGGTCCCCGATCCACGGGCTCGGGAGGTGTGAAGTGGCGAAGGCCGCCAGCGCTGGCCGGTTCCCGGGAAGGCGATTGTGCGCGTGATAGGCGTACGGCCAATTGCCCGCCGCGGCATCGGTCATGGGGAGGCCGAACACGCCACCGTGCGGCAGGCCCACGAGCGGGGCGGTGTTGCCACGGGAGAAACGGTCGCTCGAATGGCTGCCGCGGGTCGCGAGCACGCGTTCCAACGGATCGGCCGCCCGCTCCGGAACCGGTCGGATCCGCGGCCCGTCGAGCCAGACGGCGGCGGCCTCGTCTCCCTCCAGCCAGCACAGGACTCGGGCGACGACCCTTCCCTCGAACGGCTGCAGATCCACTCTCTGGCGATTCCACTGATCCACCAGATGACGACGGGAAGCCAGCTGCGCCCGGGGTTCCAGTGCGGTCCCCGCAGCGTCACGGGCACGCAACGAGCTGAGGCGCGAACCGTCGTCGAACTCCAGGTCGACGGCGAAGGCCGTGGCGTTCCAGCGGGAGCGCAGGGTGGGGCCGGCTTCCGGGAACCAGTCGTAGACGAGTTCCTCGCCGGGGGCGATGGCCCGGCTCTGGATGTCCGGGGCCGGAATCTCCTGCCAAGAGCCGGTTCCGGCGATGCGCGATGCCTCGGGCGAGACGAGTCCCACGCCGGGGAGCGAGTTGTAAGTGCGAGAGGGGCCACCGGTGCGGAGAGGGCTGGACTGCATGTCCAGATGCTATCCAGCGAGTAACTAAACCGCTATAGCTAAACAGAAAGTCGAGAGAAAGCTCTTGACTATAACGGTTTAGTCGATCAGAGTTTCTCCCACTGGGGTTCCCGTCCGGTTCTGTCCCGGTCCACCCCCAAAGCTGTTCAGGTCCACCCCCATCGCCGAACTCGCTAGTTTCGTGCCATATCGCTCACCGAATGAGCGAGGTGGCACGGGATCAGCGAGCTCGGCCGGACCGGGGGCAGGGCGGGAACCAATGATGCAAGACCCTCATCTCCATCTCGGATCGACGAAAAGGACTTGTCCATGACGACACCCAGCTCCACCCCCACCCCCTTCCCCCGGCGGACTCTCCTGCGCGGACTCGGCGGAGCCGTGCTCCTCGGAGCCGCCGGAACGGCGCCCGCCCTGGCCTCCCCGTCGGCCACCACGGCCACCGGACGCATCAAGAGCGTGGCCTACGTCGAGGTCAACAGCAACAGCCTGGCCAATGTCGGCCGCTACACGCTGGCCGGCAGCGGCGCTCCGGTGTTCGACTTCGCGGTGATTTTCGCTGCGAACATCAATTACGACGGCACGAACGCCGTGCTCTACAACAATCCTCAGGTTCAGGCGACGCTCGACTCGGCAGCGACCACCATCCGCCCCTTGCAGCAGAAGGGCATCAAGGTCCTGCTGTCCATCCTGGGCAATCACCAGGGTGCCGGTTTCGCGAACTTCCCGGACTACGCCTCCGCGGATCGTTTCGCGGCCCAGCTCGCCGCCACGGTCACCCAGTACGGCCTGGACGGCATCGACTTCGACGACGAGTGGGCCGAGTACGGCAAGAACGGCACCGGCCAGCCGAACGACTTCTCCTTCGTGTACCTGCTGGACGCGCTGCGGAAGCGGCTGCCGGACAAACTGATCACCTTCTACTACATCGGCCCGGCGTCGCAGCACCTCTCCTATGGCGGCCAGCGCGCCGGTGACCTGGTGAACTACGCCTGGAACCCCTACTACGGCAGCTACAACGCCCCGGTGATCGACGGCATGGGCGCGGACCGGCTCGCCGCGGCGGCGGTGGACCTGAACAACACCTCCACCAGCACCATGAAGTCCTTCGCGCAGCGCACCAAGGCCGACGGCTACGGCGTCTATGTCACGTACGACCTCCGGGCCGGCAACTACGCGACAACGCTGTCCTCCTTCACCCAGGAGCTCTACGGCAGCGCGGCCGTCTACTCCTGAGCACCGTCTGCACCAAGGCTCTGCTTGCACCAGGGCTCTGCTTGCACCCGAACAAGGGCCGACAGTGGCCAAAGCTCGGGCCTGAACCACTCGGCCCCGCCAGGCCGCGGAGCCGGGAACCACTCCGGCCACGACCTCTCACCCTTCGCCACCCTTCGCCGAACTCGCTAGCCAGGTGCGAACCCGCTCACTCAACGAGCGAGTTCGCACCTGAATAGCGAGTTCGGCCGGGTGGATTCATCACAGGTGGATTCATCACGGACCGGGCCATCACAGGCCAGGCCGAGTCATCACGGGGCCGGCCATCACAGGGCCCGTCGGCCTCCTAGAACCGCTGGTCCACTACGCGCAACGCGAGATCCGGTCGGTCCGTGACGAGGCCGTCGACACCCAGATCGAGGAGCCGGACCATGTCCTCCTCCTCGTTGACCGTCCAGACATGAACCTGCTTGCCCAGACCATGAGCCCGATCGACCATCGCCTGAGTCACCACCGGGATCCGCCCGGACTTCTCCGGCACCTGGAACGCATCGACGTCGTCCACCAGGGCGGACAGCCAGCCACCGGGCAGTACTTTCCCGGCCACGAGCGCCGCAGTCGAGGTCTTGCCCGCCGACGAAGCCACGGGCCACGCCACCCGGCGGGTCACCGCCCGACGCGTGGCGTCCGAGAAGGAAGCCACGAGTACACGGTCCTGGAGATTCTTCTCTTCGATCAACGCGGCCAGGGGCTGCGCCGCTTCCGCATCCTTGACGTCCACATTGAACCTGGCGGTCGGCAGGAGATCCACCACATCGGCCAGCCGGGCCACCGGCACCCGGCCGCGCACCTTCGCCTGCCGGATCTCCTCCCAGCTCATCCTGCTGACGACGCCGGGCTTGTCGGTCACTCGGTCGAGGATCGGATCGTGGAAGCACAGCAGCTCTCCGTCGGCAGTCAGCCGTACATCGGTCTCCAGGTGCGTCACTCCGAGTTCGAGCGCAGCGCGGAAGGACTCCAGCGTGTTCTCCAGGCCTTCCAGACGAACCCCGTCGAGGGTTCCCCGGCAGTAGCCCCGATGCGCCAGAACCAGAGGTTTGCCTTCACCACGGGGGTTCCGGAAATATTCCTTGATACTCATACATCACTTCCCATGGATACGTTGCCGGACATATTCCCACCGGAGGACCCGCCTCCGCCGGCCAGTTCTCTGAGTTTTCCTTCGAGCACGCGCGCCACCCCGTCGTCTTCGCAGGCCGGGGCACGGAGTGCGGTCGCGGCGAGAGCCTGAGGATGTCCGCCGGTCATGGCATAACCCTCCCCCGCCCATTCGAGCATCTGGACATCGTTCGGCATATCCCCGAACGCCACCACGTCCTCGGCAGCGATCCCCAGGGACGTCGCATAGCTTTCCAGCGTCCGGGCCTTCGTGAGGCCGGGAGCCGAGATCTCCAGCAGCGCGAAGCGCGCGTCCGAATGCGTCACATGCGCCAAGTCCCCGACGGCGGGTGCCACCAGCGCATGGAACTCCTCCGCGGTCAGAACCGGAGAGACGGCCAGGAACTTCACGACCTTGTCCTCCGCCCCCAGCGCCTCGGAGAGGTTCGCGCTCCGTTGTTCTTTCAAGCGGGAGTCCCCGTGCGCCTGAGCGAAGCCGTCCTCCAGCAGCAGTCCGGTGACACACTCCGCCGCGAAGGCCGCTTCGGGATGAACGTCTCGGATGATCTCCTGCAAGCGGAGGACCGCCTCCCGGTCCAGCGCTTCGACGCCCAGCAGGGCGCGTTGCTGCATGTCCCAGACCACCGCACCATTGGAACAGATGACCGTTCCCGCGTGACCGAGCTGTTCGGCCAGCGGCGCGAGCCAGCGGGTCGGACGTCCGGTCACGAACACCACCTGGACGCCCGCCTCCTGGACCGCGGCGAACGCGGCTCGCGTCCGCTCGGTGATCACGCCGTCGTGACCCATGATGGTGCCGTCCACATCACTGGCCACGAGTCTCATGGTCACGCGCGTTCGTAGTTGGCGATCAGCGTGGCGCGCCCGATGCTGTGACTGAAGAGGTTGAAGCCGAGCAGGCCGGGTGAGCCGTCCGCGCCCACTTCCAGGACGGGGACGTCCACGGCGTGGACCACGATGAAGTAGCGGTGCGGGCCATGACCGTTGGGCGGGGCCGCACCGACGTAGCCGGCGAAACCGGCGTCGTTGCGCAGTTGCAGCGCCCCCTCCGGCAGCAGGACACCGTCCGGGGAACCGGCGCCGGAGGGCAGGCTCGTCACCTCGGCGGGGATGTTCAGCACTGCCCAGTGCCAGAATCCGCTGGCGGTGGGAGCGTCGGGGTCGTACACGGTGACGGCGTAGCTGCGGGTCCCCGCCGGCGCTCCCTCCCAGCTGAGCTGCGGGGAGGCGTCCTCCCCTCCAGCCCCGAAAACCTTGCTGACCTGGGGCTGCGCGAACACACCGCCGTCCTGAACATCCGCACTGGTCACCTGGAAGGCGGCCACCGCGGGAAGTTCGGCATAGGGGTCGTAAGTCATGCTGTATTCCTTTCGGTCCCTGCCCCGCCTCGACGGCGGGCTTCTCCTGCCATTGTCCCCGCAAGCGGGCCCTGCTGGCGAGCGGCCGACGACGACGGGCCTCCGCACAGGGGACGGACCTCCATGCATCGCACAGCAATATGACGTCGGGAGCCGCCCCGGAAGGGCACCCGGTCTATGGTCGGAAGAAGCCGAAAGAGAGGACAGCATGGTCAGTTCCCAGCGATTCGCCGTCGTCGGCGGCGGGATCATCGGAGCCGCGGTCGCACGTGAACTGACCCGGAGGCGTCCGGGAGCCGAGGTGGTGCTCTTCGAGAAGGAGGAGCGGGTCGCGGCGCATCAGACCGGCCACAATTCGGGGGTCGTTCACGCCGGGCTGTACTACGAACCGGGCAGTCTGAAAGCCCGGCTCTGCCGCCGCGGCGTGGACCTGCTCACGGGGTTTATCGCCGAGCACTCCATCCCGTATCAGCAGTGCGGAAAGGTCGTCGTCGCACTCGCCGAGGAGGAACGCCCACGCCTCGCGGCGATCTTCGGGCGGGCGCAGCGGAACGGCGTGCCCGGGGTCCGGCTCATCGACGGGGCCGAGCTGCGGGAGGTCGAACCCGAGGCTCGGGGCATCGCTGCGATCCACTCCCCGGAGACCGGGATCGCCGACTTCGCGGCGGTCACGGCCGCCCTGGTGCAGGATGCCAAGCGTGCGGGTGCCGTCATCCACCTCGGCACCGAAGTCCTGGGGCTGGAGGCCCGCACGGACCGGGTGACGCTGCGTTCCACCCGGGGCGAGGAACGTTTCGACCGCGTCGTGAGCTGCGCAGGCCTCCAATCAGACCGGCTGGCCCGGCGTTCCGGGGCCGCGAACGCCCCGTCGATCGTGCCGTTCTTCGGCCAGTACCTGATCCTCGAACCGCGCTTCGGCGACATCACCCGCGGTCTGGTCTACCCGGTCCCTGACCCGAAGTACCCGTTCCTCGGAGTTCATCTGACCAAGCGAGTGGATGGCGCCATGACGGTGGGCCCGAATGCGTTCCTGTCCTTCTCCCGGGAGATCTACCGCGGGCTGGGCGTGAATCCCCGCGACTGCTTCGACGTCGTCCGGGATCCGGGCTTCTGGCGTTTCGCGGCGGGCAACCTGGCAGCCGCGGGCCGCGAACTTCACGGCGTGCTGTCCGCCAGGCGGTTCATCCGGGATGCGGCGCGCTATGTGCCCGCGGTGGAGGACGCTCGCTTCGAAAGGCTTCCGCGCGGCATCCGCGCCCAGGCGCTCGGTCCCGACGGGCGGCTCGTAGACGACTTCGTGATCCAGCACGTGGGCCGTGTGACGCATCTGCGCAACGCGCCGTCACCGGGCGCGACCTCGTCCCTGGCCATCGCCGAGCACCTGATTGACGAGGTCCTCAGCCAGACGGCCGAATGAGTCAGGCGCGTTCCGCGAGTTCCTTCCGGCTCGGCGGGTTCGCCCCGGCGCGGGACACCGTCACGGCGGCCGCGCGGGCGGCCCCACCGAGCAGCGAGCGCAGTGGCTCCAGCCCGATCCTGCGCAGGCGCTCCCGGTTGAGCACGCCGTCGTACCCGGCATCGACCACGCCGGACAGCAGCGCGGCCATGAACGAATCCCCTGCGCCCACGGTGTCCACGACGTCGACACGCGGCGCGGCGACCTCCACTTCACCGGCAGCGGCCACGGCCCAGGGACCTTCGGCGCCACGCGTGACCACGACGACGGCGGGCGCCTCCGAGCCGCCCAGCGTCAGCCAGCGGCGGGCGGAGTCCCGGACGTCGGCTCCGGGGTAGAGCCACGCGAGATCCTCATCGGAGGCTTTGACGATGTCGGAGAGCGCCACGAGCCGTTCGACCTGTGCCCGCACCGCGTCCGGGTCGGTGGTCAGGCTCGGGCGGCAGTTCGGGTCGAAACTGATGGTGACGCCGGGATGGGCGAACTCGACGGCGGCCAGCACATCGGCCGCACCGGGTTCGAGCACCGTGGCGATCGACCCGGTGTGCAGGAGCGTGCTGCCCTGCAGGAGGGTGGGAAGCCGCTCGACCAGGCCCGGCAGCTGCCAGAGCAGCTCGAATTCGTAGCTCGCCGCGCCACTGTCATCCAGGGTCGCCGTCGCCACACTGGAGGGAAGACCATCCGGAGGAAGAGGCACCATGACCGAAGCGTCCTTCAGGTGGGATGCGATGGCGTCCCCGTACTCGTCCTGCCCATACCTTCCGAGGAACTGCACGGGATGGTCCAGGCGGGCCAGCCCGACGGCGACATTGAGGGGGCTCCCACCCACATGCGCCGCGGTTCCGGTACTGCCGCGGACCACGTCCACGAGGGCTTCGCCAATCACTGTGAGCATGGGCCTCATGGTAGCTAACCCGGCTCCTCGTGGGATTGTGAACCCGCTATTGTGAACGGCAGGCGTCGGCAGGGTGCTTGAACTGCAGGATGGTTGATCCTCAAGGCTGCTTGATCCTCGAGGCTTGGCGTCGCAGACTGGTTCGGCCACCACTAGCAAGTTCCGCGCCGCTGCAGGCCAACGCCACGGAAAGAATCGAAAGACATCAGGCCGGTATGCAATCTCGCCAAGCCACTATCCAGCTTCTTGCCGCCGAACAAGGAGGACGCTGGTCACCGGTCTCCCTCGGAGATGGTCGTTTCCGCCCTCACCTCGTAGTAGATGCGGGACCCTACCTCGGCGTCATCATGCGGAGCGAAACCCACCCGACCGTGAGCCCCGGAGAAACCGCAGAGGTCGTCCTCGATCTTCCATACGACATCGACTACGGCGCACTCACAAGCGGTGCCATCTTCACCATTCAGGAAGGGTCGCGCACGGTCGGCTCGGGACAGATCATCTAGCGACCATCGGCGTCCACGACTGTGCCCCGCCCCCGGCCCCGCCCGCGCGACCTCGCGAGTTCCGTGCGAAGTCGTGCCCTTTGTGAGCGGTATGGCACTCAGCTAGCGAGGTCACCGAAGACCAGCCCCCAAGCTAGCGAACTCGATCCACAGTACGTCCAAGCTGGCGAACTCGTCCGGGCCCCGCCCGTACTAGGCTGGGCAGCATGGCGAGCAATTGGGAACGGCTTGACGAGGAGCAGCAGGCGCTCGTGCAGGAACACGTGGACCTCTACCGGAAGGTCCGCCCGTCCCTGAAGCTCGTGACCCAGGACGTCCTGCTCACCCTGCGCGGCATCCTCAAGGCCTCCGAAGTCACCCCCTTGTTCGTCACCGGCCGCACCAAGACCGTGGAATCCTTCCAGGAGAAGATCTCCCGTCTGGAAGCGCCACTGGAGCCAGGCAGCCAGCCGGCCCTGAAGTTCCCGGATCCCTTCCGCACCCTCAACGACATGGTCGGCATCCGCATCATCACGAAGCTGCCCGCGGACAACGCCACGGTGGCGAATGTGATCAAGAAGCAACGGCAGCTTTTCGACTGCCGCGGGGACCGCGAGAAGGACATCGGCTCGATCGAATCCGGCACCTACGGCTACTCGAGCCGCCATCTGATCCTGCGGACCATCCAGAACGAGGTGGTCAAGGAGTACCAGCAGCTGTTCAACCCGGACATCCCGCCGAACGGCAGCTACTTCTTCGAATGCCAGATCCGCACGGTGTTCGCCCACGCCTGGAGCGAGATCGAGCACGACATCCGCTTCAAGACGGATGACCCGAGAGCCTGGACACCGCAGTTCGACCGCCAGTTCACGGCGACGGCGGCCATGCTGGAGACGGTGGAAGGTGCCTTCGCCGATCTGCAGGAGAGCTACCAAGAGGTCCGCAGCTACTGGGACGAGGACGGCAACGGGGCCATCCCCCTCACCCCGGACCGGGTCCGCCGTGTGTGGCAGACCCTTCTGCCGCACGTGGACCGCAAGGTGGACGACGATTGGGGCTGGGCCGCCGAGCTCCTGGCCGCGCATGGGCTGGACCGCACCATCCAGATGGCGGAACTGCTCGGTGCCGAACGGATCCGGCAGGTCCGGGACGCCCTGGATCACCGCTATTCCCCGGGGCCGGACCGCCTCCTCGACGATCTCCTGCTCTGGAAGTACGGTCAGCAGCACGTGGAACTGACAGCGGAGGCCCCTGACACCACACCGCATCCGCGCCGGGATTCCCTGGGTCGCCGGCTGAAGCAGATCGAGCGGTACCGGACGGTGCACCCGGAGGCCTGACGGCCCCACCCACCACGGGCCAAGGCCCCGCCCATGCGCCGGACCGGCGCACCCACCCCGGCCCCTTGCCCTGAATCATTCGCCCCTGGCACGGTGCTGTGCACGCTGCGTCAAAGCCTCCGGCACGCCCCTCGGCCCAGAATGGTGGGGATGCCGCGCCGCGGCATGGAAGCGACGCGAGGAGCCGACAGATGTCAGAGTCCGATTTCACGCCCGCCGGGCAAGCACCGCTCGGCCGAACACAGGCCGCTCCGGGTTCCGGAACGAGCAGCGCGATCGTCGTGGGCGGCGGGTCCGCGGGCTCCGTCGTCGCCAGAAGGCTGCACGACGCCGGCGTCTCCACGATCCTGCTGGAGGCCGGCGGCGAGGACCTCAACCCCGCCATCCACGAGCCGTCCCGGGCCGGCGAGCTGTGGCACGGCGCCGAAGACTGGGATCGGTACACGGTCCCCCAGGAACACGCGGCAGGGCGCCGCCTGCATCTTCCCCGGGGCAAGGTCCTCGGAGGCTCCCACGCCCTGAACGCGATGATCTGGGTCCGCTGCGCCCCGAGCGACTACGACGGCTGGGAAGCCTCCGGGTGCCCCGGCTGGGGTTGGTCCGAGGTCGAGCCGGTCTACGAGGCCATCGAGAACGATCTGCTGCCCGTCACGGACGACTACCCTCTGACGCCCATTCAGGAGAGCATCATCGGCGCCTATGGCGAGGAAGGCATTCCCCGGAACCCGGACTACAACGGGGAATCTCTCGACGGCGTCTCCCAGGAACAGGTCACTCTGCGGGACGGCCGCCGGGTCAACACCTGGATGGCCTATCTGAAACCGGTGCGCGACGCCGTGGACATCCGTACCGGGGCTCAGGTCCACTCGGTGATCATCGAGGACGGCCGGGCGGTCGGGGTCAGGTACCGCGACGCCTCGGGAGACCATGAACTGCGCGCAGACACCGTGGTGCTCGCCGCGGGCGCCCTGGAGTCGCCGGCCATCCTGCTCCGTTCCGGGATCGGCCCGGCCGAGGAGCTCACGGCCCTCGGGATCGACACCGTCGTGGACGCGCCCCAGGTGGGCGGGAATCTGCACGATCACCTGCTCTCGCCCGTCATCTTCACCACGACGACGCGCGCCGTCGAACCGCCGCAGGAGGGCGTCTCGGTGACCCAGACGCATGCCTTCTGGCGGAGCCTGCCGGAGCTTCCGGAGCCTGACACCCAGCCGATCCACTTCTCCGTGCCCATGTTCTCGGACGAGCTCCCTCCCACGGCGGAACACGGCTTCTCCCTCATGGCCGGCATCATCCGGCCGCGCAGCCGGGGAGCCCTAAGGATCACCGGCCCCGGGCTCGACGATCCGCTGCTGATCGATCTGGCCGCCCTCAGTGAGGAGGAGGATGTCCGTTCCCTCGCCGCCTCGGTGCGGCAGATGCGTCGCGTCGGCCGGCAGCCCGCCCTCGCCTCGGCCTGGGGCGCCGAGGAGCTGTACCCTGGGCCGGAGGTCGCGGACGACGACGTCGAGGACTACGTGAGGCGCACCGCCGTCACCTATCACCATCAGGTCGGCACCTGCCGCATGGGTTCGGACGCGGCCGCCGTCGTCGATCCCCGGCTGCGCGTGCGCGGGGTGGACGGGCTGCGGGTCATCGACGCCTCGATCATGCCGACCATCACGACAGGCAACACCAACGCGCCCGCCATCATGATCGGCGAGCGCGGGGCGGCGATGCTTCTGGAAGACCTGCGCGAAGGCTGAGACCACCGCACACCAGGAAGGGCCGGGGGATCCGATCCCCCGGCCCTTCCTTTCTTCCGGTCCGCCCGGCCGGCACGAGGCTCAGTGCACGCGACGGCCGGCGAACCAGGTCTCCTGGACCGAGGTGTCGATGATGCGCTCCGGATCACCGGCGACGAAGTCTTCGTCCAGGATCACGAAGTCGGCGGACTTGCCCGCCTCCAAGGAACCCGTCTCGGCATCCAGGCCCATCGCCCGGGCAGCGTTGATGGTGAAGACCTCCAGTGCTTCCTCAGCACTGATGGCCTGCTCGGGCCAGAGCACACCTGGCGCACGACCGAGCGGATCGGCACGGGTCACGAGACCCTGGATGCCTTCCAGCGGGTTGGGAGACTCACTCACCGGCCAGTCCGAACCGCCCGCCACGAGCGCCCCGGTGTCGAGCAGGCTCCGGTTGGGCTGGGAATGCTCGGCACGCTCACCGAGCACGGCGGTCAGCGCCGTCGGGATGACACCCGGGAACCAGATGAACGGGGAGATGTCAGCGGACACTCCGAGGCCGGCCAGACGCGGAATGTCCGCCTCGGCCAGGAACTGCCCGTGCGCGATCTGGAGCGGAGTGCCGAGCCCCTCGTCCCGGAGCCGCTCGGCGACATCCAGGACGAGCCGCGCAGAACCGTCCCCGGTGCAGTGCACCTTCGCGCCGAGACCCCGGGAGGCGACGTCGCGGAGCCAACCGTACAGCTCCTCCTCCGTCATCGTGGCGGAGCCGTGGAAGTGGGCTCCATGTGCAGCGTCAGGCACATAGGGTTCCAGGAAGGAGGCGGTGCGGGCCGGGGGCACCCCGTCGAGGAAGATCTTCACGAAGTCCGGCCGGTGATGTACCGTCCGGAATTCCTCACCACGGTCGATGAGGCGGGTTCCGACCGGGTCGAAGCCGAAGATCGGGTCGTTGATCAGAAGTGAGCTCACCGCCCACGCATTGAGCTCCCCGTCCCGGTCCAGGCCCGCCAGGGCGTCGAGGATCTCGAGCGAGACCCCGGCGTCCTGGAAGGCGGTGACCCCGTACGCGCTGAGCAGCTCGACCCCACGGCGCGAAGCCTCCCGGTGCTGTGCGGCGCTCAGCCCGCCCGCGCCGTCGTACGCCTCCTGGACCGGGATCCCCGCAGCCTCGAACAGCACGCCCGTGGGCGTTCCGTCCCCCGGGTCCAGCAGCGTCTCCCCCTCGGCAGGAAGCGTGTCCGCCGAGATCCCGGCGAGTTCGAGCGCCCGGCTGCTGACCCACCGGTTGTGCCGGGAGTCCTCCGCGAGCATCACCGGCCGTCCGCCGGCGGCTTCGTCCAAGCGGTGCCGGGTCTCCGTGGTGGCGAACGTCGACAGGAGCGTCGAAGCGATCACGCCGCCCACGATCCAGGCGTCCTCCGGCAGATCCGCGGCCTTCGCGCGGACCCGCTCCAGGATCCCGTCGAGGTCCAGTGTCGGTTCCAGCACCAGTTCGAACAGCTCGGCACGGCCGGCCAGCGCGTGGTGATTGTGCACGTCGACGAAGCCGGGATACAGCACGGAATCCCTGAGATCCCGCACGACGGCGCCGGGCCCGGCGTCTGCGAGCACCTCCTCCGCGGTTCCGACGGCGCTGATCCGGCCGTCGCGGACGGCGATCGCCTCCGCGAGGGGGCGGGCACGGTCGGCCGTCCGGATCGTACCGACGAGGACGAGATCAGCGGTCATGTCATTGCTCCAGAGGTGGGTCGGTAACGGGTCAGCCGAGGTAAGCGCGGTGCAGCAGCTCGGGCTCGTCCTGCAAGCGGGCCGCGGGGCCGCTGTAGCTCACCTTGCCGCCCGCGACGACGATCGCCTGCTCGGCAAGCCCCAGTGCGAGCTCAGTGAACTGTTCGACGAGCAGGACCCCGACGCCGGTCTCGGCGATCTTCGCCACGATGGGGAAGAGCCGGGTGAACACCACCGGCGCGAGACCGAGGGACATCTCGTCGATGAGCAGGAACGCCGGCTTCGCCGCGAACGCCCGGGCGAGCACGACCATCTGCTGCTCCCCGCCGGAGAGCAGCCCGCTCGGGGAGTCGATCCTCTTCTCCAGCTCCGGGAAGTTCGCCAGGGCGGCGTCGAGTTCCGCGGGGGTGCGGGCGGTCAGGGAGAGGTTCTCCCGCACCGTGAGCGACGGGAAGACGGCCCGGCCCTGCTCGATGTGCACGATCCCCAGCCGTGCGCGCTGGACGCGGGAGAGCTTGTCGATCCGGGTGCCGCCGAGCTGGATCGAACCCGCCGAGTTGGTGACCACTCCGGACACCGATTCGATCAGACTCGTCTTCCCGGCCCCGTTCGGACCGACGAGGGCCAGGACCTCACCGGGCTGCACCGTGAAGGAGACGCCGGAGATGACCGGCCCCGCACCGCGGCTGACGGCGACATCGCTGAGAGTGAGCGCATTCATGAAATCATCTCCGTCTTGCCCATGTATGCGGCGAGCACCGCCGGATCGGCCAGGACATCCGCCTGTGGGCCGGAGGCGATGACCTTGCCGAAGTCGAGGACCGTGAGCCAGGGGCAGACGGAACGGACCAGGTCCAGATCGTGCTCGATGATGATGATCGTGACGCCGAAACGTTCCGGCGTCGCTTTGAGACGCTTCGCCAGGGCGAGGTGTTCCTCATGGGAGAGTCCCGCTGCGGGCTCGTCGAGGATCAGCACCTGCGGACGTGCGAGCACATTGGCTGCGACCTCGACGATGCGGCGGGTCCCGACGTCCACCCGGGACAACCGCTCCGACGCGGCGGGGCAGCCGAAGAAGGCCAGGGTCCCGTCGATCTCCTCGCGGCTCAGGCGCCGACGCGCCACGAAACGGAGGTAAGCCTCCACCGTGAGTTCCGGAGGAACCCGGTCCTGCTGATAGGTGCGCCGCAGCCCGTGCCGTGCCCGCTGCGTCGGGGTCATCCCGGCGAGCTCGACGCCCCCGAGGAAGACCCGGCCACCGTGACCCGGCAGGAAGCCGCTGAGTGCATCCACGAAAGTGGACTTCCCGGCACCGTTCGGTCCGATCAATCCCATGATGGTCTTCGCCGGAACCTGGAAGGTCACCCCGTCCAACGCCTTGAGTTCGCCGAATTCGACGGTCAGGCCCTCCACGGACAGCACCGGGGCGCCGCCCTCCACCGGTGGCGCGGCCGCCGACGGCGAGTCCTCCACCGGAGTCTCAGCGGACTCCGCCTCACTCAGCTCGACGTGCTCCGGTGCGGAGCGACGTCGGCGGCCGATGCCGCCCCGGATGGCCTCGCCGAGATTGGAACCGCTGGTCAGCGCCTGGACACCGAGGAGGCCGAAGATCACGAATCCCCAGTCCTGCGGGATCCCCCAGCGCTTGAGCAGCTCCGGTACCGCCACCCACATGATGCCGCCGAAGATGGCCATGTCGATCAGGTGCGCCCCGGACATGATGGCCAGGATGTACAGCGCGAGGGACAGCAGCGGCGTGAAGCTGGACGCGAACGGCAGCTGCACCTGACCTGCGAGCAGCCCTCCCGAGATACCGCCGAGAGCCGCACTGACCGCGAAGGCCGTGAGTTTCGCGGTGCGCACGCTCTGCCCGGAGGAGGCCGTGCCCCGTTCCGAGAACGCGACGGACTTCCAGCTCGATCCGATGTGGCTGCGCTGGATGAAAAACACCCCGAGCGCGCAGACCGTGAGCACGATGACACTGAAGAAGAAGTACTTGCGGTCCGTGCTGAACAGATCCGGCCGTGCCACCGCGACGCCGTCCGCTGAACCGGGGAACTGCAGCTGAACCAGGGTCACGTCCGCGGCCGCCGCGAACCCGAGGGTCACGACGGCGAGGTTGACGCCGCGCAGACGCAGGGCCGGCAGGCCCACCAGGACTCCGACGACGGCGGCGCTGAGGCCCCCGACGATGAGCCACACCGCGAATCCGCCCGGTGCATTGATCAGGTTGAGGCCCGCCACCACCCAGGCGCCGATCGCCGCGAAGGTCATCTGGCACAGGGCGATCATCCCGGCCGAACCGGTGACCACCCCGAGCCCGAGGATCGCGATCGCGGCCGTGATCGCGGAGACTCCGAGGAAGACGAAATAGCCGGACAGCCCGATGCTGAGCAGATAGCCGACGGCGATCGCGAGGATCGCCACGAGCACGGGCCAGCCTGAACGGAACCAGGGCCGGGAGGAGAACACGTCAGCGCGCGGCATCCCACACCTCCTTGCGCTGCGTCCACAGCAGCAGAATCACGATGAGCAGGAATGGCAGGAAGTTCCGGATGAACGCCACGCCGTCGATCTGGGCGACCAGGCCCGAGAG
This sequence comes from Arthrobacter sp. NPDC090010, assembly GCF_044748305.1. Lineage (NCBI taxonomy): Bacteria > Bacillati > Actinomycetota > Actinomycetes > Micrococcales > Micrococcaceae > Arthrobacter > Arthrobacter sp. NPDC090010. The sequence continues at coordinate 344,268 of NZ_JBIVFT010000003.1, read as the reverse complement.
CATACCGAGCACCAGGCCGCCGACGACGGCGAGACCGAGCCGGCGGAACCCTCCCAGGAGGGCGGCCGCGGCGGCGGGCACGATGAGCATCGCAAGGCTCGTGGCGTCGTTCGCCTGCGACGGCGCCACGATGATGATCGCCGCCGAACTGATGACGCCCGTGATGAACCAGACCCCGATCGAGAGGGGACGGGAACGGATCCCCAGAAGTTCCGCCGTCGTCGGACGCTCACTGAGCGCGCGCAGCCGCGTCCCGACGCTCGTGTTGGTGAGCAGCCAGTGCATGACGGCAGCGACCACGATCGCCATGACGACCATGACGACCGCGACCCAGCTGATCGCGACCCCGCCCACGACCACCGCCGGGCCGGGGATCAGCGGGGCGAACGGCTGCGGCTTGTTCCCGAACAGGATGAATGAGAGGGAGACGAGCAGCAGGAGGGGGCCGACGGTCATGGCCGAACGGTTCGTGGTGCTGGCCTCGGACAGCCAGGTCGCGGCGATCCAGCCGATCGCCGCGGCCAGAAGACCGCCGATGAGCACCCCGAGGAGCGAGCCCAGCCAGACCGGCAAGCCGCTCCCGGTGACGAGCTGCACCGCGCAGAACCCTCCGAACATGCCGGTCGCCGTCTGAGCGAAGTTCACCACCCGTACGAGCCGGGACATGAGCGTCAGACACACGCCGAGCACCGCGTAGAGACCCCCGGCGGCGAGGCCGGACAGTGCGCCTTCAAGCATTCCGGGACCTCAGCTCTTCGGGATCCGGAGCCAGTCCGTTGCGGCCTTCTCCCACTTGTGCGTACCGCTCTTGAGCACGATGGGCCAGCCTGCGCTGGGGACCTCACCGAACTTGTACGGATCGCCGACCATCGGGTTGGACACGGGAGCCGTGTCACGGACGGCCTGGGCCACCGACTCCCGGGTGACATCGCCCTTGACGTTCTTGAGCGCTTCGATGAAGTGCTTGGCAGCGAGGAATCCGCCCTGGCTGAAGGAGGTGAGCGGGATGTTGTTCTTGGTCATCAGATCCCGCCACTCCTTGTTGATGTCGTTCTCCTCCGTGAAGGGGTAGAACTCGGCGGGGACGTAGATCCCGGCCCCGGCGTCATCGACGGCCTTGGCGAAGTTCTCGCTGTAGGTGCTGGTCAGGAAGAGCCAGGTGACGTCGTTCCAGCCCTGCGCGTTCGCGGCCTTGATCTGGGCGATCGCATCGGGTTCGACGCCGTTGATCGCGAGCGCCTTGCAGCCTTGCTGGCGTGCCTTGACGATGTAGGGCGTGTAGTCGGCAGCACCGTACGGCACGGTGTCGTCCACGTACTTGGGCTTCTTGCCCGTGGTCGCGGTCCACTTGTCGATGGCCGCCTGGTAGGTGGGCCGGGTCGATCCGGCGATCTCCAGGAGGATGCAGATGTTGTCCAGCTTCTTGACCTCGGACCCGTAGGTGAGGGTGAGCGTCATGTCGTTGTACGGGCCGACATTGGCCGGCGAGATGTTCTTGCTGTTGAAGCAACCCGTGTCGACGCCGATGCCCGGGATCGAGACGATCCCCTGCTGCTCGTAGTACTTGGAGTTGAGATCGCATTCGAGCAGGCTCGCCGAACCGACCATGGCCACCGCTTCATCTGAGCCGACGAGTTCACGGGCCGCAGCGGTGGCGCTGGCCGGATCACCCTTGTCATCGAGCGCCTTGTAGTCGATCTTCTTGCCGTTCAGTCCGCCGGCGTCGTTGTACGCGTCGAAGACGGCCTTCGCCGCCTGCGAGGCTTCGGGGAAGGTGGCCGCCCCCGATTTGGTGTTGACGGAACCGACCACGATGGATCCTCCGCCACCGCCGCTGTCGGATCCCGAGCAACCCGACAAGGCGAGCGCGGCCGCGGCGAAGGCCGCGAACGTTCCCAGGGCTGTCTTCTTCATGGTGTTCCTCCTGCTTGTCCGCCGCTTCCTCGCGGCGGTCCGTGGTGTTTTCAATCGTTGATGGCCCGCACGACGAGTTCCGAGTCGGGGAACTGTTCGAATGCGGTGACGCGGCCGTCGCGCAGCCGCCAGACGTGTGCGACGCGGGCCGTGAAGGACCGGCCGGTGCGGATGTACGTGCCTGAGTACGTGCCGATCCCAAGGACGACGTCGCCGGCGTCGATCACTTCGTCGACCGCGAGGGTGTAGCCGTCCCATTCCGCAGCGATCCGGGCGAAGACACCCTTCACGACGGCGTCGGGGCCGATGTAGGTGCCCGCGTACGGGAAGCCGGCGGCCTCGGTCCACTCCACGTCGGCGGCGAGCGGCGCGATCATGCCCTCGATGTCGCCACGGTCCGAAGCGGCATAGTGTGCGCGGATGATGTCCGCATGGCGTCCCACGTTCACACCGGCTGTTCGTCGGGGTATGAAACGGAGCCGAGCGGGTAGATGTGCCCGCCCGCCCGGGAGTGTTCCGACTCCCCGGCGCCGTTGAGGCCGAGGAAGATCCCGGTGGTCATCAACTGGTATCCGAGGTCGTGCAGCCAGACGCTCGCCACCGCGATGCGGAACTCCCTGAAGCAGAACAGGTACAGCCCGTCGGCGAACTTCCACACCGTGGAGAGGTCCATGTCCCCGTGGCCGCGCTGGACGCCTTGAAGGCACTGCCAGGCGTACCGCTGGCTCGAGATGTACACATGCTCGTAGAGATGCTGTGGGCTGTAGCGGTAGACGTTCCGTTTGCCGATCAGGTCCCGGCTCGGACCGGGCACCTCGCCGCTCGGTTCCTCCTCTCCGACCGTGCCTGCCCAGAACGTCTGGCCGACCTGAGGGGTGCCCTCGGTGGCTTCCGCTGAGATCTGCGAGCGGACCAGCGTCGCCCGGTGGGTGGCTGTCGAGTAGACGAGCGTGAGCGCCTCGCGTTCGCGGCTCTCCAGCGGGAGATTGACGAAGACGACGTCGTCACGGACGGCGACGGCGTCGTAGGGGTCCGTGGCGCCCGGCTCATCGAGGTCTCCGGTCGCGTTCCAGGTGACCCGGTCACCCTCGAATGCGAGATGGACCGCCGTGCCGCCGTCGAGCGCGATGTCCAGGACCGTCCCGGAGAGATCGACGTTCGGCAACCGGTAGGTGTCGATTCCTGCAGCGAATTCGTCGTAGGTGCGCCATTCCTCGGCGTCGGGTTCGATCAGTGCTGTCACGATGTTCCTCCCCCTCCTCGGGCCGGCGGCCATCCCCTTCGCGCCAGACCCTTGGTGTTAGCTGTGTCACTTCATCGTTGATCGAGGGCGGAACCCCGGCAAGGGACGGGCATCGTTCTGGCACCGACAGTCAACGGACGTTCCTTGGAGGGCAAGTCCCTGTTCACATTCAGCCCGGTAACGCCCCGCCCCTTCGCCGAGCTCGCGAGTTGCTTGCCGGATCGCGCACTGAATACGCGAAGTCGCAAGGAACCAGCGAGCTCGGCGGGCCTGGGGCGGACCAAATCCGTGAGACGGGAGCCACCGCAATGCTTTGGTGCCCTACCCATCGACGTGCCAGCATGAGGGCATGTCCACCGAGAACACGCCCCTGGAGAATCCCGCGCTGGCCACCGAAGCGAAGGTCGCCCGCCTGGCGGTGACCGTGTTCCCGATCCTCGTCCTCGTGGCGGGTTTTGCCGGATTCCTGGCGCCCGGACTCTTCACACCCATGGCCCCCGCAGTCCCTTATCTGCTGGGCGTCATCATGTTCTGCATGGGCCTGACCCTGACGCCTCCCGATTTCGCCTCCGTGGCACGGCGTCCCTGGGCGGTGCTCCTCGGTCTCGTGGCGCACTACGTGATCATGCCGGGCGCGGGCTGGCTGATCGCCACGCTTCTGCAACTCCCGCCCGAACTGGCCGTGGGCGTCATCCTGGTGGGCTGCGCCCCCTCCGGCACGGCGTCCAATGTGATGGCCTTCCTGGCGAAGGGGGATGTGGCCCTCTCGGTCGCCGTCGCCTCCGTGTCCACACTGGTGGCACCGCTCGTCACCCCTGCGCTCACACTGCTGCTCGCCGGATCCTTCCTGAAGATCGACGCCGGCGGGATGGTTCTGGACATCGTGAAGACCGTGCTGCTGCCGGTCATCGCGGGTCTGCTCGCGCGACTGTTCCTGCGGAAAGCCGTGGCGCGGATATTGCCTGCGCTGCCCTGGGCTTCAGCGCTCGTGATCTCCTTCATCGTGGCCATCGTGGTGGCCGGCAGCGCCTCAAAACTCCTGGCCGCCGGCGGGATCGTGTTCGTGGCGGTGGTCCTCCACAACGGATTCGGGCTCGGCCTCGGCTACCTGGCCGGGAAACTCGGCCGCCTGGACGACAGGGCCCGCCGGGCCCTGGCCTTCGAGGTCGGGATGCAGAACTCCGGGCTGGCCGCCACCCTGGCCACGGCGCACTTCAGCCCCCTGGCGGCGCTGCCTTCAGCGGTCTTCTCCGTGTGGCACAACGTCTCAGGTGCGATCGTCGCCGCCTGGCTCGCCAGGAAGCCCATCCGTGACGACGCCACCAAGACCCCTTCCCCCACCCCCACCCCCTAGCCGAGTCCGCTACCGAGGGCGTGAATCCGCTGGCCCGGGTAGCGGATTCACGCCTCGAATAGCGGACTCGGCGAACAGGGCGGGGCACGATAACAGCAATCCCAAGCAATACTTGCTTCAAGTCTTTCGAAGCATCAGCATTCCTGTTGCTCAAAGCGCTCATTCGAGTCCATCGGCAATGATGTTTGACCGCTGTGTTGAACGTCTCAGGAGCAGAACGGCCCGGTGTTAGCTTGATCACCAACGTGGTCATCGGGGACTTACGCGCCCTAGCCTGAAGACCGCACCCCTGCAGAGTCCGGTCTCACCGGAGGCCTCTGCGTGCCCGTTTTGCCGATGTCACACCTCACGGAGGACCCATGAGCGCTGCCCCGCTCCCCGAACCCGGTTCCGCGGCCGCCCTGTCCGAAACCGACAACTCCGGTCTCCGGCGGTCCATGGACACACGCCATCTCGTGATGATCGGTCTGGGCGGCGTCATCGGCTCCGGCCTGTTCGTCAGTTCCGGCTACACCATCTCCCAGGCCGGCCCGCTCGGTGCCGTCATCGCCTACTTGATCGGCGCCGTCGTCGTCTACCTCGTGATGGCCTGCCTCAGCGAACTGGCGATCGCCTATCCCGTCTCGGGCGCCTTCCACATCTATGCCGCCCGCTCCATCGGTCCGGCCACCGGCTTCACCACCGCCTGGCTGTACTGGCTGACCTGGGCCGTGGCAATCGGTTCCGAGTTCACCGCAGCAGGCGTGATGATGCAACGCTGGTTCCCCGGCGTTCCGGTCTGGATCTTCTGCCTGATCTTCGGAGCCGTGCTGTTCACCATGAACGCCATCTCCTCCCGCGTGTTCGGCGAGAGCGAATTCTGGTTCGCCATGATCAAGGTCGCCGCCGTCGTCGGCCTGATCATCCTGGGCGGCGCCGCGCTGTTCGGCTTCCACCCCGCCGCACAAGGCCACTACCCGCAGCTGTTCGAGAACTTCAACACGGCGCACGGCCTCTTCCCGAACGGCTTCACGGGCGTGCTCGTCACCGTCCTGGCAGTGCTCTTCGCCTTCTCAGGCTCCGAACTGATCGGCGTCGCGGCCGGCGAGACCGCGGATCCCGTCCGCAGTGTGCCCCGGGCCATGCGCACCACCGTGCTGCGCCTGGTGATCTTCTTCATCGGCGCCATCACCGTCATCGCGGCGACCATCCCCTACGACAAGGCCGGTCTGGACGAGAGCCCGTTCGTCACGGTCTTCTCGGAGCTGGGCATTCCGTACGCCGCGGACGTCATGAACTTCGTCGTCATCACGGCGCTGCTCTCGGCCGGCAACAGCGGGCTGTACTCCTGCGCGCGCATGCTGTTCTCTCTCGCAGATCAGGGGCACGCCCCGAAGGCCTTCGCCCGCCTGACCAAACGCGGCATCCCGATGGTGGCGCTGGTCGTCAGCCTGCTGGGCGGCCTCGCCTCGCTCGTCAGCAGCGTCATCGCTCCGACCACGGTGTACCTGGTGCTGATCTCGATCGCGGCGTTCGCCACGGTGGCCGTGTGGATGTCCATCGCGGCATCGCACTTCTTCCACCGCCGCGCCTTCGTGCGTAACGGCGGGGACGTCTCGACACTCCCCTACAAGGCCCCGTTGTTCCCGCTGGTGCCTATCGTGGCGTTCGTCGCCTGCCTGGCATCCATGATCGGCATCGCCTTCGACCCCACGCAGGTCGCGGCCCTGTACTTCGGTGTGCCGTTCACGATCGCCTGCTACGTGTTCTTCCACTTCCGCTACGGCAAGGGCCGCAAGGTTCCGGTGGAGGACGGCGGCGTCACCACCTCGGAGAAAGCGGAGCTGCCTGCCGGCGTCTGAGCCGCCCAGCCGGCCCGGCCGAGCTCGCTGGTTTCAGCACGGCATCCCCGCCGAGCCCGCTAGTTCCGTGGGGGGGGGGGGGGGGGCGGGGGGGGGGGGGCGGCCGCCCCGGGGGGGGGGGCCCGGCGGGGGGGGGGGGGGGCGCCGGCCAGAGCAGGCCCGGCGGGGCCGCGCGGCGGCCCCCGCCGCCCG
>NZ_JBIVFT010000003.1:2957-337715 GCF_044748305.1 Arthrobacter sp. NPDC090010 | reverse complement strand
CCGTGCGAACTCGCTCATTCACGGAGCGAGTTCGCACGGAACTAGCGGGCTCGGCGCCACGGGGCGGTAAAACTGTCGAGTTCGTGGGTTTCGGGTGAGTTCGTGGACAAAATCCACGAACTCACCCGAAACCCACGAACTCGACGTTCAATCGGCGAACGTTTCACTCATGAACGTGGCGCAACCGGAACTGGAAATCGTCCGCCGCTTCCGTCTGAGCGATATTAGTGGACAGTCCGTAAGCAATTAATTATCGTCGGGAAATGAAGACCATTGGAGATCCTCAGCCCAGTTCCCGTCGCGCACTTCTCACCTCCGGCGGGTTGGTGACAGCCCTGGCCGGCGTCACGTCGCTGGCTTCGGCGTCCCCAGCAATTGCCGATAGCCCATCCCCGTCTTTAGTTTTCAACGTGTTCGACTACTACGGCACTCCCACGGGGAACGCGGCTCAGAATGACACCAACGCATGGAAAGCTTGTCTGACCGCAGCGAAAAACGCTGTCGGATACGGCAGCTTTGGTACGACCGCGAAGACGTATCCGATCGTCACGGCTCCTGGAGGTTCCTTCCTGATCAATGACACTCTCGAGTGGGATGTCCGCGTTTCGATTGAGGGGCACTGCGAGATCAAAAGCGAGATAACGGAACCCGGAAAGCCGCTATGGAAAGCTGTGTGTGTCGATCAAAGTGATCCGATGTATCTGGCACGGCATCGCGCAACAGCCTTCTCACACGTCGTCAACCGCGGTAATGGAGACGGATCGCTGGGAATCCTGATCACATATCCCGACGGGGAAGGTGTGAGCGAGGGCTTGAAGACCAGCCAGTTGACGTTCCGCAACACCGCCTGGATTCAATTCGGTTGCGCAATAGAGCTGGGCGATCGCTCCTACATGATCGGGTTCCACTCTTCTTCCATTCAACGCAACCAACTCGGCCTCAGGAGCCTCACCGGCACGAAAGACACCGGAGAACGCATCGTCTTCGAAGACTGCGATATCACGGGCAACGTGGAGGCATTCGTTATCGGCAAGGAAGTCGGCGTACACTTCATCGCCTGTTCTTTTGACCAATACGGCACTGAGGCGCAAATGCCGTATACCCCGTCTGTCGGCACCTCGGCAGTAGATCCCATGATTGGCATCGTCGACGGCGGGTTCGCCGTCCTTCATGCCTGCCACCTCGAAGGCTATGTGCCACGATCAAGCCCCGCAGGCCAAACCGATGCCCGATCCAGACCGTGGTTCGAGCTGACAGGCGCTTTCGCCAATTTGTCGATCGTCGACTCGAACTTCCGGCTGAAGAAACGTCCTGACGTCATAGGAGTCGGCCGTGAGGTGGATGGCCCCCCGTTCATCAAATTCCACGATGATCCCGCCAAAGTTCAACGTGCGAAGATCTCCGGAGGATTCTTCGCCAGCAGTGACGAGACTCTCGGATATCTCGGGGCGGGAGGTGGGATCTTGACTGTGCAGGATACGTCGATGGATGCCAGTTCTCGGTTCTGGCCACATGCTCAGCGAGGAAAGGGCCTAGTCCATGACCCCGCTCCGACAGGGAACCTGATTCTGGACGACTGGAATTTCACTAGCTCGAATGCCTCAATCTCCGTCGTGGGTGACGGGGAGTCAAAGGCCTATGAGCTGATGCAGACAGTCAAGGAATCATCCCTTGCGCAGCTGTTCCTCCCCATTCGGCAGAACGCACGATTCAGGATCAGCTTCGAATGGCAGGCCGTTCAAGCAGGAACGGTGCAGGCCCGCATCCACTACGGCACATCGAAGAAGGTCATCGACCCTACCAAGTACGCGGACACTGCACTCACCTACACGAACGGTCTTTGGCAGTACGCGTCGTTCCCACAACTCATGCGCCAACCCGCGCCACCCTGGGCAGCCTACGCTGTCCTGTCCCTGTCCTTGTCGTCCGTCTCTGCCGGAGGAAGGTTCCGTCTCAGAAACATCGAGGCCTCTCAGCAGTGAATCCCAACCCTGCCGAGTTCGTGGGTTTCGGGTGAGTTCGTGGACAAAATCCACGAACTCACTCGAAACCCACGAACTCGGCATTCAAGCGGCGTTCAAGCGATGTTCAAGCGGCGGAATCGGCGTTCAGCGACCCTTACGGCCCGACGACGGCGGCTTGCCGCGACCGCTGGCGGAACCACGGGCGCCGCCCACTTTGCCCGTTCCCGGCTTCCCGCCACCGGCTTTCCCGCCGGCCCTGCCCTTCTGAGCGCCACCCTTCTGGGATCCATGCGCGCCGGCCACGGCACTCCGGGTCTTGCGCGCCTTGGCCGCACTCTCCTGCTGTTCCCGGTTCACGGACGGCTGGCGGCCGGAATCAGCCTTCCTCCCGCGGACGATTCCCACGAACTCCTGGATCAGCTCGGAATCGGCGTCCTTGCGCCAGGCAAGCACCACCTCGGTGGGCTCCGCGCCGTTCAACCGCCGGGCCACCACTTCCGGATTGTTCATGTGCCGTGCCGCGGGCATGGGCAGCACCAAGAGCCCTGCCCCACTGGCCACGACCTCCAAGGCCGTCTCCAGACCACCCAGCGCCCTGAGGCCTTCGGGACTGTTGTCGAAGAAGGTCTCCCCGGCCAGGTCCTCGGGACTCAGTTCCTCGAACGCGGCGATCTCATGTCCCTTGGCGGCCACCACGGCCTGTTGCTCCTCATAGAGGGAGATCACGAAACGATCATCACGCAGCGCGGCAGCTCCACCGGAGGCGACCCTGACGAACGCCAGCTGAGCCTCACCCGCGTCGAGGGCCGCAAGCGTGGCCGCGACGTCGTCGTCCACCAGCCGGTGTTCCAGCACCACGTCCGGCAGTCGTTCCTCCCAGCGCCTGATCCACTTGCCGGGCGTGACGCCCGCGACGTAGAGGAAGGTGAGTGATTCCATCGAGCGGCGGCCCTCAGTCCTGGTGCAGACGGATGAGGTTGCCGCAGGAGTCATCGACATCGATGAAGGTCCCGGAGGGATCAGCCACCGGTTCGCCCACGACACGCAGGCCGGCGGCCGCCAAGCGCTCAGCCTCGGCCGCGACGTCGTCCACGCCCAGCACGATCGCGGGCAGCCCGGCCTCGTACACGCGGGACCGGTAGTCCTCGGCGATGGGGTTGTCGCTCGGCTCCAGAAGGAGGCCGGGGCCACCGGGAATGGAGGCGTTCTGCACGATGAAGAGGTTCGCCTCGGGAATGGCCATGAGGGAGTCGAAACCGAACTTCTCCGTGTACACCGCATGGGCCTTGGCCGGCTCGGTCACGTGGATACTGCACATCTTCACTCGCATGTCCCCAGCTTAGTGCGCGGGTAAACCCACGGAAGAGGGCGGGCGCGGACGTGTAGCCTCAGTTCCGACACCGCACAGGATCCTTTGGAGGGACATCCATGAACACAGCCTCATCGCCTGAGGTGCACGGCAGCGTCGCCCCCGGCTTCGAGAAGGTCAGGGAGGCCTTCGCCGACGGCTTCCAGGGCCGCCCCGGCATGGGTGCCGCCGTCGCCGTCCATCACCAGGGGCGGCCGGTGGTCGATCTCTGGGCGGGGGTCAAGGACGCCCGCAGCGGCTCGGCGTGGGAGGAGGACACCGCCACGGTGATCTTCTCCGTCACCAAGGGCCTCGCCTCCGTTCTGGTGGCCCGGCTCGTGGACCAGGGACTGATCGACTACGACGCGCCCCTCGCCGAGTACTGGCCGGAGTTCGCCGCGAACGGCAAGGGACGGCTCACGGTGCGCGAGGCCCTGGGGCATCGCGCGGGGCTCTCCGCCGTGCGGGTGCCGCTGAGCAAGGAACAGATGCTGGACTGGGATTTCATGACCTCGCTGCTCGCGGAGCAGGAGCCTCTCTGGGAACCGGGTTCGGCCTACGCGTACCACTCGATCACCCATGGCTGGCTCAGCGGTGAGCTCATCCGGCGAGTGACAGGTCAGACGCCGGGGCGCCATTTCGCCGAGGTCTTCGGCCCTGTCACCTCCGAGGCCTGGCTGGGGCTGCCCGAGGCCGAGACGGGACGGGTGGCTCAGATCGCCCTCTCGGAGGCGTATGAACAGTCTTCGCGGGACCGGCTGAGGCTGCCCAATCAATTCGCCGCGCGTGGTCCGGAGATGGGCGGCGCACTGCCGCCCGAGCTCGTCGGCGAACACACCGGGGCCAATGACCCGCTCTTCCACGCCGCGGAGTTCCCTGCGGCCGGCGGCATCACGACGGCGCGCGGCCTCGCTGCGATCTGGTCGGCCGTGGTCCACGAAGGCGAGGAAGGTCCTCTCCTGCGGGCCGAGACCCTGGTGGACGGCCTCAGAGTCGTCAGCGAGGGTCCGCAGGCTCTGGAGATCCCCGGCCCCTGGGTCGACCGTTTCACTGCGGGCTTCCAGCGCCCCGGCGAGGGGCAGGATCTCCTCAGCCCGGAGGGTTTCGGGCACTACGGCGCCGGCGGCCAGCTCGGCTTCGCGGATCCCGCGTACGACGTCGGCTTCGGGTACCTGAGCAACTGGATGGAACCGGACGCGGAACGCGCCTCCGCCGTGGTCGCCGCCGTGCGTGAATCGATCACCGCTCGCTGAGTCGCCACCGTCCACCCACGGACCGTGACCCTTAAACGACCGCACCGCACCGGGGGTCAGCTCCGGTGCGGTGCGGTCGGCCTGTTGCGAGGCGGATCCCGGCCCTCAAGGGTTGGAAGGGCCGGGACGTCTATCTGATGTCTCAGGCCTGAGCGGCGGCGATGATGCGATCGGCGGTCTTCTGGCCCATGCGGACCGCGCCGTCGACGTGCTGGTAGCCCTCGGCCGCCAGATCGGAGGAGGACCAGTAGATCGGGCCGACGGCGGCGTGCTGATCCTTGCCGTAGCGGTGCAGACCGCCCAGATCGTAGCTCGCGGCGTAGGCGCCACGGGTCCATTCCTCGGAGCCCCAGTCGGAGAGGTAGAAGACGGAGGGGTTCTTGGCTTCCTCACCCAGGTATGCCGCGATGGCGTCCAGGATGGTGGCCTTGCGCTCTTCTTCGCTCAGCTCGAACATGGCGTCGGCCTTCTCGTCGGAGACGAAGCCCACCAGGGTGCCGCGGCTGTCGCCGTGGTTGGTGTTGTCGTAGACCTCCTGAACGATGGAGTCGGCGCCGAAGCAGGTGCCGGACAGGCCCTTGTCCCGCCAGAACGGGGTCTCGTAGACGGCGTGGACCTTGATGACCAGGCCCAGCGACTGGTGCTGGTGCATCTGGTGCTGGCGGCGGGGCAGCGGCGGGTTGAAGGACACACGGCTGTAGAGGTTCGGCGGCACGGCCATGATGACGAAGCGGGCGTTGACGGTGGCGCGGTCCGATTCGGCCACCACCTTGTAACCGCCCTGGCCGTCCTCGGTGTAGTTGATGGTGCGGACCGGGGAGTCGAGGATGACGTCTTCGCCGAGTTCGGCCGCCTGCAGGAGAGAGACCTGCTGCATGCCGCCGATGACGCGCTTGTCGAGGATGAAGTCCTCGTCGGTCAGGTTGGTGAAGGAACCTGCGGACGCCGCCATCAGGATGGCCTGCAGTGCGGAGAAGGCGTGTGCCGGCTTGGTCAGCATGCCACCGGCGATGAACAGGCCGATGTTGTTGCAGGCCTCTTCATCACTGGAGTTCTGGCGCAGCCAGTGGTGGAAGGAGATGGTGTCCAGTTCGCGGGACTTGGCGTGGGCCCAGGGCTCTTCGGCGCCGATCTCGGCGGCCAGCTCGTCCATGATGGCCGTCAGGCGGTCCATTTCGGCGGCGGTCTCGGGGTTCACCGGGAAGGATGCGCCGGTGTAGCGGCTGAGCTTGCCGTCGGCGCCCAGGTAGATGGACTCGCCGTCGCGATAGCGGGAGTACATCTCCAGTCCGAGTTCCTTGAGCAGGTCCATGAGGACGGTCTGGTCCGGCGAGACCCACTGGCCGCCGATCTCCAGCATGGCGCCGTCGATGGTGTCGGTCCAGGTACGGCCGCCGACGCGGTCACGCGCCTCCAGTACGGCCACGCTGAGGCCGGCCTTCTTCAGACGGCGGGCTGCGGTCAGGCCAGAGGGGCCGGCGCCCACGATCACGACGTCGCGATCAATGTTGAGCATTTTTCCTCCATGTACGGGGTGACTGTCGGTGCCGTGACCATGGTCACTAAATGAACACCATTCATTTATAAATGACTATAACGCATCGAACGCACCGCGCGAAAGGGCAAAAATGAAGAACATTCACTCGAGCACGTCATATTGGCCCGGACGGCCCGGAATTCCGCAGTTCTACCGCCTGTCGGAACCGCACCTCGCATCCCGTGCGGGCTAGGCTGGTTCACACCCCGGACGCCAAGACCAAGGACCCTCATGACCACTTCGAGCACCGCCGGCGAAACTCCCCGCCGCCGCGTGGGCCGCCCCATCAAGGCGGTCCTGACGCACGAGTCGATCGTCAAAGCGGCCCTGGAACTCGTCTCCGGCAAGGGGTACGACGGTCTCACCATGTCCGCCATGGCCAAGAAGCTCGGAGTCTCTCCGTCCGCACTGTACAACCACGTCACCAACAAGCATGAAGTGCTGATCCTCATCGAGGACCACCTCGCCGCTCAGGTCGATGTCAGCGCGTTCGACACCAAGCCCTGGAAGGAAGCGGTCAGCGACTGGGCCTGGAGCTATCGGCAGGTGTTCGCGCAGCACACGCCCTTGATCCCCATCGTCGCCGTGCTCCCGGTGACGGATGCCCCGCGCACCCTGGCCATGTATGAGGCGGTGAGTGCCGGGTTCCGGCGCGCAGGCTTCCCCCAGGAGCGGATCGTCCCCGCGATCGTGGCGCTGGAATCGTTCATCTTCGGCTCGGCCTACGACGCGACGGCACCCGCCGATATCTTCAACACAGGTGCCTCGGCGCCGAGCACGCCGAATTTCACCTCGGCCGTCAGCAGCTTCGAAGCGACTGAGGGCGGCAGCAATCCCGACCGCGCCTTCGGCATGGGCCTGGATGCCCTGATCGGCGGTTTCGGCGTCTTCCTTCCGCTCAGCCCAGAGGCGGAAGCAGCAGCCCACCCGGCACGGTGATGGCCGGCAACGGCGCCGGCAGCAGATGTGGCAGCGTCGGAAGGTTCCTGGGTCTGAGCGGGAGCTGAGGCACTTTCGGCTTCGCCTGCGCAGGAACGGACGGCTTGCTTGAGCTCACCTTGGGCACCACCGGTTTCACGGTGCGCGGCACGGGTGCCGGGCTCGGGACGAACGACGGCGAGGGCGCCGGGCTGCTCGTCGGAGAGGACGGGCTCGGCTGAACGGGCTCAGGAGTGCTGACGTGGGTCTCCGTGGGTACGGGCGGCTGTTCCACGGGCTGACCCGTGATGATCCGCACGATCCGCGGAATGCCGCCGTCCTGGGATGCGGCAGCGACCCCGGCTGTGGCTGCCGTCGCAGCGACGGCAGCCACAGCGGCCAGCACCACGGCACGACGCCGGCGACCCGGCCTGGTGCGGCGCGCGGCGTCGAGGTCGACGACCGTCGCCCCGGCAGAACCGCCGAGCAGGGCCGCCAGTTCAGGACTGGGCTCCACGGGGGCCGCGGACGACAGCTCCCGGAGACCGTTCAATGCCGGTCGCAGCGCCTCGGCGTCGCCGGCATCGAGATCCTGGAGGAGTTCATCGACGACATCGTGCTCGTCCGGGCGGAAGGCGGGGGTCATGTTCTGCTCCTCGGGGAGGGCACGTGGCTTCTGAGTTCATTGAGGGCCCGGCGCTGGAGCTGCTTCACGGCTCCCGTGCTCCGGCCCATGATGCCGGCGGTCTGTTCGAGCGAAAGGTCTGCGACGACCCGCAGAAGGAGGACCTCCTGGTGATCCTCGCTGAGATCACGGAGCAGTGCCGTGGCACCCTGCCCGGACAGCACGGTGTCTTCAGGGGTTCCGGGACTCCTGCGCAGATCGAGTTCCTGCTCGTGCGGAACCAGCCTCGGAGTCCTCGCGCGATGCCGGTGATGGTCCACCACCCTCCCGTGGGCGATGGTGAAGGCCAGTGCCTTCGCACCCGGCAGCCCTCCGCGGAATCCCTGGGCTGAACCCGGGCCGGCGCCGGGCCGGGCGGCCCCTGAGGTCATCCGGGAGTCCGGGACCATCCGGGAATACAGGGCGAGGAAGACGTCGTGGGTCACCGCATCGGGATCGTCCACTCCGCGGGCAGCAAGATATCCCCGGACGGGGCCGGAGTATTCGCGATACGCGTTCGTGAAGAGAGCTTCCGGGTTCATGTCCTCGGCGGCACCGGGAACGACCCCATGGTCCTCTGACGTCTGCAAGCAGTGGATCCTGTTCGTCGGCGACGGCATCGGCTGAAGGGCCGGCGATGCGTCCTGGCAGTGCCACCGGGGTCCGGGGGAACCCCGGTGGCATGTGGGCAGACAGGCTACCCGAAGTTACAGCTGGCCCGCGAGCTGGGAAATCTCGGGGACCTTCAGCTGCGAGGGCACGGACGGCAGCTTGGGGAGGTCTGCCGTGCCCGGGAGTGCAGGAAGCGCCGGGAGCTTCGGAGCCGAAGGCACCGTCACCTTGACGCTGGTGTCACCATTGGCGGAGCCGCTGACGGAGACCTGCTGACCGGCGAGGCCGGCGCAGAAGGAATCGACATTGGCAGCGCCGTGCGCCGCCGTCACAAGGGTCTGAAGACCGGCCGAGGAGACATCAAGGGTCTTCTGGGCATCGGCCTGGCAAAGAGCCAGGAGATCGGCCACCCGGTTCCGGGAAGGACCTTGCCGCTCAGCTGATCGGCCTTCGCGGGAAGCGAAGCGGCCTTCTCCTGCGCCTTGGCGACGGCGTCCTTCACGGCATCCTTGGCGACACCGGTCTTCTCGGTGACGGTCTTCTTCGCAGTGGCGACCGCGTCCGTGGCGGTGCTCTTGGCATCCTTCACGATCGGGGCCGGTGCGCCGATGGCCTGATGGGCCACATCCTGCACCGGGGTGGGGAGAGACCCGGCGTAGGCGGCGGTACCGACACCACCGAGGGTGATGACGCCGAGAGCGGCTGCGCTGACCGTCACCTTGCTGGTGGCGAGAGCGGTGAACAGTGACATTGATGTACTCCTTGGGGGGATGAGACATGCACCAGGCCGCCGTAGCAGCCTGTACCCCCTCAACCGACGCCGGAGTCCCCGGGGTTACGCGGCGGAGCAAAAAAGTTTTCCGGCCGTGCCTCAGGCGGCCACCGAGGCCTCCAGATGGAAGAGCGCGGAGAAGCGTTCCACGAGCAGTGGATCGCCGTCCAAGACCTGCAGAACGCCGTCGCGCAGCGCCTGTTCCGGGCCGATCGTTCCGGCGATCAGCGCCCGCAGCCCGGGCCCGGCGGCGAACTCCACGTTCTCCGCGTCCCCTGCGGGAAGAACCGTGCTCAAGGGGCCCCTTCCAGGGGCGACGACGTCGAGCGTCCCCCGCGCGCTGCGCACCACCAAGGTGATGTCCCCCAGATGAACCGTGAAAGCAGTGGCGGGGAGCCTCCGCGAGGCGTCGGCGTCGAAAGCGGTCCGCAGGGCCATGGTCAGCGAGTCGGCCGTGATCTCCTCGCCGTCCCTCGGTTCGCCCATGGCCTTGAACCCCCAGCGGCCCATCGCCAGGATGACGTCCTCCAGTTCCCGTCCGTAGGGCGTCAGTTCATAGACCAGGCCGCACCGCGCCAGCGGGACCCTCCGAACGACTCCCGCGCCCTGCAGTTCCTTGAGCCGGTCACTGAGGATGTTGGTCGGGATACGGCTGAGGCCGTTCTTGAGGTCGGAGTAGCGGCGCGGGCCCACCAGCAGATCCCGCACGATGAGCAGCGCCCATCGTTCGCCGACGAGCTCAAGGGCCCGCACCACGCCGCAGTACTGGCCGTAGTTCCGCGCGGCCATGCGTTCCTCCTTATGACATGTGTGTCGTCGTCACTCCGCGGACTGGTCCGCCATGAACTCCCCGGGGCCCTGCTCGGCAGCCTGCGGCTCCATGTAGACGAACTCCAGGATGTTGCCATCCGGGTCCTCCACCGAGCGCGAGTACATGAAGCCGAGGTCCTGGGGATCCCGGTGTTCCTTGCCGCCGTTGGCAAGACCGGCATCCAGAGTGCCATCGACGTGTTCACGGGAATCACGGCTGAGGGCGGTGAGCGCCTGGACCTGGGTGGCGGGGTCCACAAGTTCCCTGCTGGTGAAGGTGCTGAAGAATTCACGGCGCAGGACCATGAAGAAGACGTTCTCATCGACCACCACGCACGCGGCGTTCTCATCGGTGAAGAGCGGGTTGATGCTGAATCCGAGAGAGGTGTAGAAGGTCTTGGCCCGTTCCAGGTCGCTGGTGGGCAGGTTCACGAAAATCATGGTGCTCATGTCTGGATCTCCGATGCGGTGCTGAACTTGCTTTTTGCAAGTAGCTCAATCGTGACCCCGCCACCACCCCGTGTCAACGGGTCATCCGGGGCCGGAAAACAAAAAACTCCCGGTTCCTGAGAACCGGGAGTTTTCCCTTTGTGCGCGAGGGGGGATTTGAACCCCCACGCCCTTTCGGACACTGGCACCTGAAGCCAGCGCGTCTGCCGTTCCGCCACTCGCGCGCACTTCACTTTCACCTGATCGGCGAAAGCAACGGGAACAATCATAACCATGTTCCGGGCCGAATGCGAAATCGGCAGCAGAGCCCGGGATCAGCCCCACTTCGCGAGCTCGCTAGGTGATTGCGAACCCGCTCCATATAAACGCGAGTTCGCATAGAACAAGCGAGTTCGGCAGTCCCGGGGCCCATACACGACCACCGCGACACGGATAGGCGCGCCGGACCCGCCGGACCCTCAGTCCACGTAGCGCGCGGCCGGTCCTGGAACCCCGGCCTGAAAGCCCGCCCGGATCGCCGCTGTGGCACTGTTCCACGCAGGTTCCCAGCCGTCCACCCGGGGTAGGAGACCAGGTGGGAAGTTGCTGAGAGTTGTCACCGACAAGGCCATTCACGACGCTCCGGGGTAGGGCCAGAAGGAGGCAGGCCAGTAGTATCGGATTCAATGGGCGGTGCAATGCCGCCTGCCTGACAGGGGTTCCGCCCCTCGACCGAGCCCGGAAAGGAGAACGCCATGGGATTGCTGGATCGCGTTGAACGCGGATTGGAGAAGGCTGTCCGCAGCGTGTTCTCCGGCGGGGCGAAAGCCCAGCTTCAGCCGGTGGAGATCGCCAGCAGACTGCGCCGCGAGATCGACAACAAGGTCCTGACCGTGTCGACGAGCCGCAGCATCGCCCCCAACAGTTTCGACGTGCTGCTCGGCGAGGCCGACTACGCCCGCGCCGAGGAATGGGGCACCGCGCTTGCCGAGGAGCTGTGCGACGTCGTCATTCAGCATGCCAAGAGCCAGGGCTATACGCTGCCCGGTCCGGTCCGGGTCGCCTTCGTCCGGGAAAGTGAGATCAAACCCGGCGAGGTGCAGATCCAGTCCCGGGCAGACCGTTCCCAGGGCACCGCCTCCGGCGGCGCCCCCCGGCCGCCGGCACCGGCACGCTCCGCCCCGCCCCGGGTCCAGCCCGTGCTCGACTACAACGAGCAGCGCTACTCGCTGAACGCCCCCAGCATCATCCTGGGACGCGCCTCCGACGCCGACATTCCCGTGGACGACACCGGAGTGTCCCGCCGTCACCTGGAGATCCGGACTCAGGGCAACGCCAGCTGGGCCGTGGACCTCGGATCCACCAACGGCACCTACATCAACGGCCAGAAGCTGGACGGCAGCATCGAGCTGACCGACGGCTCGGTCATCACCATGGGACGGGCGCGACTGACCTTCCGCCTCATCCCGGCAACCCCGGGGAGGGACGCATGAGCGATCTGAGCGACCTGACCGTCACAGCCCTCCGGCTGGGCTTCCTGCTGCTGATCTGGATTCTGATCTTCAGCATCGTCACGGCGATGCGGCGCGACCTCATGATCGGCGGGACCGCCAAGACCGGCACCCCGTCCGCCCGTCAATTGCGCAAACACCCCGAATTGGCCCAGGTCCAGGCGCCGGCGCCCCGGCAGCACGCACGGCGGCTCGTCGTCACGGAGGGGCCGTTGTCCGGCACCGAAGTCGAGCTCGCCGCGAGCCCGATCCTGCTGGGACGCGCCCAGGAAGCCACTCTGGTGCTGGAGGACGACTACGCGTCGGGTCGCCACGCGCGGCTCTTCCCGCAGGGCAGCCGTTGGTTCATCGAGGACCTCGGCTCCACCAACGGAACCTATCTCGGGGACCAGCAGCTCACCCGGGCTCTCCCCGTTGACCTCGGCGTCCCGATCCGGATCGGCAAGACGGTCATCGAATTGAGGCCGTGACCTTGTCAGCCGAGGAGAACACCCCGGAGCAGGGCTCCGCTCAGCCCACCCCGCCGCTGGTCATGCGCTATGCCGCACGGTCCGACGTCGGGCTCGTGCGCGCCAAGAACGACGACTCCGCCTACGTGGGCCGGCATCTCGCCGTCGTCGCGGACGGCATGGGTGGCCACGCGGGAGGCAACGTCGCATCCGCCTCCACCGTGCTCGATCTGATTCACCTCGATCACGACGAGTACGATGGTGATGCGGGCACCGTGCTGGCCGACGAGATCCAGACGGCCAACTCGATTCTGTCCCAATTGGTCCACGTGGATCCGCTGCTCGCAGGCATGGGCACCACGGTCACGGCGCTCCTGCTGTCCGAGGGGGAACTTCACTTCGCCCATATCGGCGATTCCCGCGCCTACCGCCTCCGTGACGACCGCTTCGAACAGATCAGCGTGGACCACACCTTCGTTCAGCGGCTCGTCGACGAAGGCCGTCTCAGCCCGGACGAGGCCGAGACGCACCCCCACAAGAACGTGCTGATGCGCGTGCTCGGGGACGTCGACGCCAGCCCGGAACTGGATCTGAGCGCCATCGACATCCGTGAAGGCGACCGTTGGCTGCTGTGCTCGGACGGCTTGAACTACGTCCCCGCCCACATGGTCGAGGCGGTCATCCGCGGAACCGCCTCGGTGTCGCGGGCAGCAGATCAGCTCATCGAACTCACTCTGGCCGCCGGATCACCGGACAACGTCACGGTCGTGGTGCTGGATCTCGTCCCGGACGAGGAAGACGGCCGGACCTCCGCCGGAGCCGGCGCCCCGGCTGCCGTGGACGCCGCGGCTCCTGGGCGAGGATCCAGCGCCGAGGTTGAGACGGACTCCTCTGCGAGCAGCGACGACGCCGAGCTGCCCGCCCCCAACACCGTGCTGCTCTCGGCCGGCGAGGACACTCGCACCGATCCGAACCTCGGCGCCCATCTGACCGCGGAAGTACTCCGCCTCGAACTCGAGGCACGGCCCCACGAGCTGGTCGGCGCGGCAGCGCTGGCCCTGGAGACGGGCAAGATCCCGAACATCGCGGGCCGCGCCGTCGCACGCCGGGCCGCCGCTCTGCTGACGCACCGCGTCGACGTGGAAAACGACGACGCCGTGGAGGAGCCCGCACCTCCCGCCAAGCCCCGTCGGCACTGGTTCCGCTGGTTCGTCGCGGCCTTCGCCGTGGTGGTCCTCGCCGTCGGCCTCTGGTTCGGCTACGCCTGGACTCAGACCAGGTACTACGTGGGCGAACTCGACGGCCGCGTGGCGATCTTCAACGGCGTATCCCAGGAACTCGGCCCGATCAAGCTCTCCAAGCTGCACTCGGTCACGAGTGTCGACGTCGGCAGCCTCCCTGAGTTCTCGCAGCAGCGGGTGAAGCAGACCATCCCGGCCAGGGACCTCCCCGATGCGGAGCAGATCGTCCAGAACCTGCCCCTGGACCAGGGACCGAGCAGCATTCCCTGCCCCAGCCCCAGCGTCTCCCCGACCTCGAAGCCCAGTGCCAGCCCGAAACCGAGCCCGAGCTCCAGCGCCTCGCCGTCGGCCAGGACCAGCGGGAGCCCCAGCCCGACCCCCACCATCACCTGCGGAGGTGCCGGATGAGCGCAGCCCTTGCCGCTCCGGCCGTGGTCAAGCCCCGCCGGAACATCGAACTCGTATTGCTGGTGCTGGCCCTGATGATCAGCATCGGTGCCAGCCTCCTCGCCGGCATCAACAATCCTCAGACCATCAACGGTGACTTCTGGTTCCAGTCGAGCCTTCTCGCCGTTGCATCCCTGGCCATTCATATAACCTTGCGCATCAAGGCGCCATATGCCGATCCGTTCATACTTCCGGTGGTAGTGGCTCTCAACGGACTCGGCCTGGCGATGATCCATCGCCTTGACGGCCCGAAGAGCGATGTCGGAAACACTCAGTTGCGGTGGACCTTGATCGCCGTGGCATGCACGATCGCGCTCATCTGGTTCCTCAAGGACCACCGGATCCTGCGTCGTTTCACCTATATCTCGCTGGCAGCCAGTGCCGTGCTCCTCATCATGCCCATGATCCCCGGCCTTACGGCCGGCGACATCAACGGCGCTCAGCTGTGGATCAAGATCGGCCCCTTCACCTTCCAGCCCGGCGAGATCGCCAAGCTGACCCTGGCCATATTCTTCGCCGGGTATCTTTCGGTGAACCGTGACCTGATTCTGCTGGCCGGCCGCAAGGTCGGACCCCTGCAGTTCCCGCGCTTCCGCGACCTCGGCCCGATGCTCGCCGCCTGGGCCGTGAGCATCGGCATCCTGGTCCTCCAGCGGGACATGGGCACCTCCTTCATGTTCTTCAGCCTCTTCATGGTCATGATCTACGTGGCCACGGGCCGGGTCAGCTGGGTCCTGATCGGCGTCGTACTCATCGCCGTCGCCGGCATCGTCGCCTCCCAGCTGTTCTCCCACGTGAAATACCGCATGGAGAGCTGGTCCAACGCCTTCGATCCCGAGGTCTACGGCCGCGAATTCGGCGGCAGCGGACAGATCGTGCAAGGCCTTTTCGGCATGGCCGACGGCGGCATCTTCGGCACTGGCCTCGGTCAAGGGCTTCCGCAGCTGGTTCCCTACGCGAACAGCGACATGATCATCGCCTCCTTCGGCGAGGAGCTCGGCCTGATCGGTCTCGCCGCGATGATCCTCCTGTACCTCATCCTCATCACCCGTGGTTTCCGTGCGGCCCTCGGGGCCCGGGACTCCTTCGGGAAGCTGCTCGGGGTGGGCCTCTCCTTCGTCATGGCCGTGCAGTGCTTCGTGGTGATCGGCGGCGTGACCCGCCTGATCCCTCTGACGGGTCTGACCACCCCGTTCCTCGCCGCCGGTGGCTCCTCGCTGCTGGCCAACTGGATCGTGGTCGGACTGCTGCTCATGATCTCCAACGCCGCCCGCGGCCCCGTGGACACGAGCCCGCTCCGCGATGGCGAAGGCCCCCTCGATGAAGTCCCCTCCGTATCGGCCACCGCAGATGCCGGAACCGACGTCGAGACGACCCTGACCCAGGAGGTGCGCCCGTGAACCAGTCCATCCGTCATGCCTGGATCGCCACCGTGGTGCTCTTCGCACTGCTCTTCGCCGCCCTCAGCTACATCCAGGTGATCGGCGCCCAGGATCTGAACACCAACGCGCTGAACAGCCGGGCCCTCCTGCGGGACCTCTGCAATGACCGGGGCACCATCCTCGCCGGTGGGCAGCCCATCGCCGAGTCGGTACCCGGCAATGAAAGCTGCAAGTCCAAGCGCAGCTACCCCGGCGGCGCCCTGTACGCCGGCATCACCGGCTACTTCTCCACGAACGGGACGGCAGGTTCGACCGGCCTGGAACGCGAGATGAACGGCGCTCTCACCGGCAACTCGGACCAGCAGTTCCTTGAGCGGGTCCGCCAGCTCTTCCTCGGCAAGCAGCCGCAGGGGGCCAACATCGAGACCACCATCGACCCGAAGATCCAGAAGCTGGCCTACAGCCTGCTCCCGGATGACGTCGAAGGCTACATCGTGGTGCAGAACCCGAAGACCGGTGCGATTCTTGCGATGGCCTCCAAACCGTCCTATGACCCCAACACGGTGGCGACCCTCGACAAGGCCGCCGCGACCGCGGCCAAGGAGAAGCTCGACAACACTCCGGGCATCAACCTGTATCAGAACGTCTCCGGTCCCACCGGTGCCCTCCTCGCTCCCGGTTCGGTGTTCAAGCTGGTCGACACCGCGGCGGCGCTGGAATCCGGGAAGTACAACAAGGACTCGGTTCTGCCCAACCCTGCCGAGATGACCTTCCCCGGTACGAGCTACACCCTGCCGAACTACCGCGGCGGCCAGTGCTATCAGAAGGACAAGGCGAGCTTCGATTTCGCCCTGGCCAACTCGTGCAACACGCCTTTCGCCAGCATCGCCCTGGACCTCGGTGAGAAGAAGATCGCCGACACCGCCAAGGACTTCGGCATCGGCCAGGACTTCGGCGATCAGCTCCACCTGCAGTCCGCGCTGAGCAGCTTCCCCACCGGACTCGACCGTACCCAGCTGGCCCAGTCCGCGATCGGCCAGTACGACGTCAAGGTGACCCCGCTCCAGATCTCCATGATCACCAGCGCCATCGCCAACGGCGGTGTCCAGATGAAGCCTCAGCTGGTCAAGACGCTCCGTGCTCCTGATCTGCGGGTTCTGAACGACTACAAGCCGGAAGCCCTGCGCACGGCCACGAGCGCCGACGTCGCCAAGCAGATCACCACCTGGATGGAGGGTGTGGTGGACAACGGTCTGGCGTCCGCCGCTGCCATCCCGGGCGTGAAGGTGGCCGCCAAGACCGGCACCGCCGAGCTCGGCGGCGACGGGCTCAACAATTCCTGGTTCACCGGCTTCGCACCGGCGGACAACCCCCAGGTGGCGGTGACCATCGCCATCCACGGTGTCGATACCGCCACCGGTGCACAATTGACCAGTCCCAACGCGAAGAAACTCTTTGAGGCGGTGTTGAACAAGTGAGGCCTACTTCGGGAATCACGCTCGGCGGAAGGTACCGCCTGACCACGCGCATTGCCATCGGTGGCATGGGCGAGGTGTGGAGCGCCCAGGACCAGGTCCTGGGGCGGACCGTCGCCATCAAGATCCTGAAAGAGGAGTACACCGGGGATCCCGGTTTCCTTGAGCGCTTCCGCAACGAGGCGCGGCACACCGCCCTGCTCAATCACGAGGGCATCGCCAATGTCTTCGACTACGGCGAGGAGGGCGGTTCCGCCTACCTCGTCATGGAGCTCGTACCCGGTGAACCGCTGTCCACGATCATCGAGCGTGAGCATGTGCTCACGCCCGATCTGACGCTGAACATCATCGGCCAGACCGCCCGGGCCCTCGCCGTCGCTCATGAGAAGGGCCTGGTCCACCGCGATGTGAAGCCGGGCAATCTGCTCATCACGCCGGATCGTCACGTCAAGATCACCGACTTCGGCATCGCCCGCCTGGCCGACCAGGTCCCGCTGACCCAGACCGGCCAGGTCATGGGCACCGCCCAGTACCTGGCACCGGAACAGGCGACCGGACAGACCGCCACGGGTTCAAGCGACATCTACTCCCTGGGCATCATCGGCTACGAGTGCCTCACCGGCCATCGCCCGTTCTCCGGCGAATCCCAGATCGCCATCGCCTTGGCACAGGTCAACGACGCTCCGCCGCCGTTGCCGGACTCCCTTGCCACCCCGGTCCGCGCGTTGCTCATGTCGATGCTCGCCAAGGATCCTGCGAACCGTCCCGCGGACGCGCTGAAGCTCTCGGAGGCCGCGGAGGCGATCCGCCGCGGTGACATCGCTGCGGCGCACCGCGCCGTTCCGGGAATGCTGCTCTTCGAATCCACGACGGGCCCGATCACGGCTCCCGTGGACGTCCAGCAGACGGCTGCCACCACTGTCGCGCCGTCGGTGCGTACGACGCCGGCGACTTCCGCCCTGCCCGTCGTGCCGGCCGATCAGCTCTCCGCCGAGCGCGGCTGGCTGACGCAGGACGAGGAGGAGTACGAGGAACCCACCCCGGAACCCCGCCCCAAGAACCGCAGCCCGTGGCTCTGGCCCGTCCTGGCACTGATCGTGCTCGTGGTCCTGGCACTGCTGGGTTTCTGGCTGAACTCCGTGGGTCTCTTCAGTCCCAAGGAGACGCCGACGAGCCCACCGATGTCGACGTCCAGCTCGCCCAGCCAGACGCCGTCGCAGACCCCCACGCCTACACCCACCACCGTGACGATCAACGCCGCGGACTACGTCGGCCGGCCGGTGACTGAAGTACAGGCCGCGTTGGAGCGCCTCGGCCTGCAGGTCACGGTCCAGGAGGTCTCCTCGGACAAGCCCGCCGGTGAGGTGACCGGCGTCAGCCCCACCGGGGTCGTGGACAAGGGGAGCCTCGTAACGGTGACCGCCTCCAACGGTCCTGCCCCGATCAAGGTACCTAAGATCGTGCCCGGCGCTGACGGCACGGTGACGGACGATCAGGTCCAAGCAGCACTCAGCGGAGCAGGCCTGGTTCCCGTCCCCACTCAAGGGTCTGCGCAGGCTGGCAGCCTGACGTTCATAAGCCCGCTTCCTGACACCGAAGTTCCGGCAGGTTCTAAGGTGACCTACACCATCACCGCCCCCGTGGAACCGACCACACCTCCGGCCACCCAGGAGCCCACTCAGCCGCAGCAGACTCCGACCCCGAGCACCACCAAGTAACCTCCCACGGGGAGGTCACGGATTCGAACGCAAGGAGATTCACCTGGCCACCGGCACCCGCGTCCTCAATGGACGCTACGAACTCGGCGATCTGATCGGTCGCGGCGGCATGGCCGACGTGTACCGGGGTACAGATCTGCGCCTGGGCCGGTCCGTCGCGGTGAAGATCCTGCGCGCGGACCTGGCACGCGATCCTCAGTTCCTCGCCCGGTTCCGCCGCGAGGCACAGTCTGTGGCGTCTCTGAATCACGTCTCGATCGTCTCCGTCTACGACTCGGGCGAGGAGTCCCAGGGTGACGGGGTGGACAGTGTGCGGGCTCCGTACATCGTCATGGAGATCGTGGTGGGACATTCCCTCAAGGAGCTCCTGAAGGACGGGCAGGTCTCAGTGGACCTCGCCATCGACTACACCCTGGGTGTCCTGGCCGCGCTGGAATACAGCCACAAGGCCGGGATCGTGCATCGCGACATCAAGCCGGGCAACGCCATGGTGGTGGCTGACACCGGGAACGTCAAGGTCATGGACTTCGGGATCGCCCGGGCGCTGACGGATTCCTCGGCCACGATGACGCAGACGCAGGCCGTCGTGGGCACGGCCCAGTATCTTTCCCCTGAGCAGGCACTCGGTGAGACGGTCGATGCGCGCAGCGATCTCTATTCCGCAGGCTGTCTGCTGTACGAATTGCTCACCGGACGGCCCCCCTTCCAGGGCGACAGCCCGGTCTCGGTGGCATATCAGCACGTGCAGGGGATCGCCACTCCTCCGAGCAAGGTCAATCCCGACGTCAGCTCGGCTCTCGACTCCGTCGTCATCAAGGCGCTGCGCAAGAACCGGGAGGATCGCTTCCAGGATGCCGCGTCCTTCCGCCGCGCTCTGCGCGCCGCCCGAGGCGGCGTTTCGGTGCACGACAACGAACCCGACGAGACCGCGGCTCAGCCCGCCGTCGTACCCGGTGACAGTGCGAAAGGCTCGCCGGCGGTAGCCCTCACTGCGGATCCCGCCACCACGGTGCTGGCGGGCACCCCGGCAGCCGAATCGACGTCGACGACGGCCTTGCCGGTGCAGGCGTCCGACGACGGCTCCCTGACCCTCACTCACGATCAGCTGCGGGTCCTCCTGCCGGAGATCCGCAATCTTCCGGAGGTCCAGCGGGCCCAGCGGAAACGCAAGCACCGTCGCGGGCTTCTGGTGGCTCTCTGGATCTTCATCATCATGGCGCTCGGAGGCGGCGGCTACGGGCTCTACGCCTGGCTGACCCGGCCTATTCCGCCCGAACTCGTGGCGGTTCCCGCCGTCGCGAAGCTCAGCGAGGTGGATGCGCTGAAGAAGATCTACGACGCCCGCCTGCAACCGGACACGCTCCGGGTGGCCAACGCGACCGTCCCGAAGGGTGAAGCGATCAGCACCGACCCGGCCGAAGGCGAGATGGTCGAGGTCAATCACACCATCAAGCTGATCATCTCCAACGGGCCCTCCTCGGTCCAGATCCCCTCCAGCGTGCAGGGCAAGACCGAGGCTGCGGTCCGCGATCTCCTTCGGCAGCTCAATCTCGTCGGGGCGGAGACCACCACCTTCGCCAATAGCAGCACCGTCGGTGCCGGGCTGGTCATCACGACGAAACCCGCACCGGGACAGACCGTTCCGGTGGGCAGCAAGGTCGAGATCGTGGTCTCCACCGGCAAGGTCGCCGTCCCGGATCTGGTCGGCAAGAACGCTGAGGAGGCGAGCGCCCTGCTCGCCGGGCTCGGGCTGAAGGTCAGCCTCGATCCTCAGGACAGCGACAAGCCGGTGGGCCAGGTGACCGGGCAGAGTGTCGCCGCAGACGGGCTGATCGACCAGGGCGGCACGGTCATCCTGACCATCGCCAGGAAACCCACGCCCACACCGACACCGACTCCGACCACCCCGACCCCGACGTCGAGCGACCAGCCGAGCAAGTCGGCGGATTCCGTCAACTAGGGCCGCACGCGTCGCTGTTGCGGGACACTCTCCGACGTGGGGCGATCGCTACTTCCGGATGAGCGGGGAGAGGCCTGCGGCGCGTTCGGCCGCCCCCTTGAGACCGAGCGATTCAAGCCAGTTCCCGAGCATCTGATAGCCGCCTTCGGTGAGAACGGATTCCGGATGGAACTGGACGCCGGACAGCGGCGCCGTGCGGTGCCGCAGGCCCATGATGACCCCGCTGGCCGTGCGCGCGGTGACCTCGAGCTCCTCCGGGATGGAATCCGTTTCCGCGGCCAGCGAGTGGTAGCGGGTGGCGGTGAAGGGCGACGGGACCCCGGCGAAAAGCGGGTCGTTGCCGTGCTCCACCTGTGAGGTCTTCCCGTGCATCAGTTCCGGAGCATGCGAGACGGTGCCACCGTATGCCTCCGCGAGGGCCTGATGGCCCAGGCAGACGCCCAGCATGGGCTTGGCGTTCTCCCCACACCAGGTGATCATGTCGATGCACACCCCTGCCCCGGCAGGATTGCCCGGCCCGGGCGAGACGAGGACGCCGTCCCGGCCTGCGGCCAGTTCGATGGCCTCCTGGAGGGAGACGTCGTCATTGCGGACCACGGTGGTCTCGGCTCCGAGTTCCTGGAGATAGCCCACCAGGGTGTAGACGAAGCTGTCGTAGTTGTCGATGACCAGGATTGAAGTGCTCATGGGCGTTGTGAAGAACCAATCGTCGAGTCAGTGAAGGTGGTGAACTGGACCATCCAAGGGAACAGGAATTGGACCATGAGGAAGAGAGCCACGGCCACCACGAGCAGTGACTGGACGATCTTGAGCCAGAGGGGCCCGGGCAGATGCCTGAAGATCCACGCGTACATGGGCTATCCGTTCCCGGCGTTCCGGGCGACGCGCGCCTCGATCTCCGCGGGTGGGCCGGCGCTGAGAGGCTGCCAGCTCTCCATGACGGAGTAGGCGATGATCCTCTCCTGGGATCCGAAACGGGGGTTGCAGCTGGTCATGGTCAGCAGGCGCTCCTTGGGTAGGGCCTGGGGCTGCGTGGGCACCGGGAGCAGCACGTCCACGCGATTGGGCAGAACGATCTCCGTGTTGCGGTACACATAGGTGTAGTAGCCCTGCCGCGTCTGAACGTAGATCCGGTCTCCAGGCTGCAGGAGGTGGATGTTGTCCAACACGGCTCCATGGGTCTGGCGGTGGCCGGCCATCGCCAGATTGCCGACCGCACCGGGCATGGCCGACTGGCTGTAGTGCCCGAGACCGAGGGTGTCCAGCACGTCCTGGCTGGTCCCTTCGATGAGCGGCCTCGAGTAGTCGGCTCCGAAGCGGGGAATATAGACGACGCCGATCATCTCGCCGTGGGCCGGAGCCGCTTCGACGGGCGGCGTGCCGTAGTCCTTCGGCTTTCCCGTCCCGGCCTTCGGGGCCGTCACGGGCGGCTTGATCTGCTGGGTGAAGCTCTTGACCACCTGGTCCTGGTGGTTGTCGGCGGTGACGTTGGTCCACCAGAGATCCCAGCCCACGAACAGCAGGAGGATCAGCCCGGCCGTCATGAGGAGTTCGCCGAGCACCTGGATGACTTTACGCACCCCTCGCCTCCTCCTCCGTCTGCCGATAGAACCGCACGAGGCCCTGGCTCAGGATGGTGCGGGCTACAGCGGCTACCATTGGACATCAGAACCGCTCGCGCCCCGGCGCCTGTGGCCGGTTTTCCGTGTCCTTGCAGGATATCAAGACCGCCGCATCGCCCGCCCATCCGTAATGTGAGGAGACCAATGCCTGAGTCAAAGCAGCGTCGCCGCTCGTCCCGGCCCGACACGGCGAAGAAGGAGAAGGCATACCGCCCCACTCCCACCTGGTACAAGGTGGTGATGTTCGGGCTGATGATCCTCGGGCTGCTGTGGATCATGGTCTTCTACATCACCAGCGGCCAGTGGCCGGTACCGCCCCTGGGCGGCTGGAACATCGGCGCGGGCTTCGGCCTGTTGCTGCTCGGCTTCCTGATGACCACACGCTGGCGTTCCTGAGCTGTGTCGACGCCGTGAACCCGTCACCCTCGTGGTGGCGGGTTCCTTGCGTTAATGCCGGGAACCCGGCCGTCCACAAGATCACAGCAGAGTTATCCACAGTGGGGACAAATCTGTGGGCAATGAACCCTCAGAATAGGAACGGGCCCCAGTTGCGGGTCGTGGACCCGAACTGACTTACACGCGTGTAAGTTACCCACAGTGGGGACAAGCTGTGGAAAACCGCACGACCCCGCTTCGGCAAAATCCAGAGGAGAACCTTCACGCCCCCTGGCCCAATAAGTTACTGGCGAGTAACATAGTGCCGTGGACCACATGACAGCGGACTCTCCGTACCCCCTGCTTTTCAGCCCCCTCACGGTCGATGGCGTCGTGCTGAAGAACCGCATCATCATGGGTTCCATGCACACCGGCCTCGAGGACCGGGCCAAGGACGCCCCCGAGCTCGCGGCCTTCTATGAGGAACGCGCCCGCGGAGGCGTCGGGCTCATCGTGACCGGCGGATACGCCCCGAACGTCCGCGGCTGGCTGTCCCCGCTCGGCTCCAGTCTCCGCTCCCGGCGACAGCTCCCATCGCATCGCGCCGTCACAGAGGCCGTGCACCGGCAGGGCGGGCGGATCGCCCTTCAGATCCTGCACGCGGGCCGGTACGGTCATCACCCGCTCATCGTGGCACCGTCGCGCCTCAAGGCACCCATCACGCCGTTCACGCCGCAGGCCCTGAGCACGCGGGCCGTCCGGCGGCAGATCCGGAGCTTCATCCGTTGCGCCCGTCTGGCGCGGGAAGCGGGCTACGACGGCGTCGAGATCATGGGTGGGGAGGGCTACTTCATCAATCAGTTCCTGAGCGCGTCAAGCAATCAGCGTCAGGACGAGTGGGGCGGCAGTCCCGAGCGGCGACGAAAGCTGGCGGTGGAAATCGTCTCCGGCATCCGGCGGGAGGTCGGAAAAGACTTCATGGTCATCTTCCGGCTCTCCATGGCCGATCTCGTCCCCGGCGCTCAGACACAGGAGGAGATCCTCGATCTGGCGCGCGAGCTGGAGTCAGCCGGGGCCGGGATGCTCACCACGGACATCGGCTGGCACGAGTCCCGGGTTCCCACCATCGTCACCTCCGTTCCCCGTGCAGCATTCACAGAATTCACAACATCGGTTGCGAAAGCAGTGAATATCCCGGTGGCGGCGTCCAACCGGATCAACATGCCCCGGATCGCGGAGGACATCCTTTCCGGAACCCCCATCCAGGCCGTCTCCCTGGCCCGGCCGATGCTGGCCGACCCCAGCTGGTCCGTCAAGGCGGCAGACGGCCGGGAGGACGAGATCAACACCTGCATCGGATGCAACCAGGCCTGCCTGGACCACGCCTTCTCCGGGCGCAAGGTCAGCTGCCTCGTGAACCCTCACGCCGGACGCGAACTGACCCTCACCCTCCGGCCCGCGGTCTCCAAGAAGAGGATCGCCGTCGTCGGAGCGGGGCCGGCGGGACTCGCCGCCTCCGTCACGGCCGCACGCCGCGGCCACTCCGTCACACTGTTCGAGGCAGATGAGCGGGTCGGCGGGCAGTTCGGCATCGCGCAACGCATCCCCGGCAAGGAGGAGTTCAGCGAAACCCTCCGGTACTACCGCCGTCAGCTTGAGCTGCTCGGCGTCGACGTCCGGTTGAGCACGCGCGCGACCACGGAGGAGCTGCTGTCCTTCGACGACGTCGTACTGGCCAGCGGGGTCAGGCCCCGCATCCCGGCGATCCCGGGCATCGATCATCCCAGCGTCATGAGCTACGCGGATCTGGTCCGTGGGAACCGGCCGGCCGGCGCACGGGTCGCCGTGATCGGCGCGGGCGGCATCGGCGTCGACGTGGCCGAGTTCCTCAGCCATGCGGAGTCGCCCAGCCTCGACCTGGATCTCTGGCGTCGCGAGTGGGGCGTCAGCCTCGACCCTGCGGCCCCCGGTTCACTGGCCAAGCCGGTCCACGAACCGAGCCCGCGCACGGTCTATCTCCTGCAGCGCCGGGAAGGGAAGATCGGCGCCGGTCTGGGCAAGACCAGCGGCTGGGTGCACCGGGCCTCCCTCAAAGCGAAAGGCATCGTGCAGCTGAGCGGGGTGCACTACGAACGCATCGACGACGACGGCGTCCACCTCAGCTTCGGCCCGGAGCGCCGGGAGTCCCGCGTCCTGGCCGTGGACACCGTGGTGGTCTGCGCCGGCCAGGAGTCGGTCACCGATCTCCTGGAGGATCTGCAGCAGGCCGGGCGTGCGGTGCATGTGATCGGCGGAGCGTCCTTGGCGGCCGAAGTCGATGCCAAGCGGGCCATCCGCGAGGGCACCGAGCTGGCCGCCTCCCTCTGATCCACCCGGAGGGGCGATCCTTCGTGCGCTAAGTGATTGACCGCTCTGGTTTACACACACCCTCTGCATAGAACATGACCAAGTTATCCACAGCTGTGGACACATTCTGTGGGAAACCCCCTGCATTCCCGTGGTTACGCGGAAGTAGCCTTCATGTATTCCACGGAATTCATCCCCAGACGGGTTCGAATGTGGATAACTTCTGTGGACACAGCGTCGTGACCGGTTTCCGGGAGTGGCAGCCCTGACGGAGTGTCCGCGAATCTCTGGTGAACCGGTAAAGCTCCTCGCGTCCCGCCGTCGTCGTTCCACGCATTCTGTCCACACTGCCCACAAGAGAATCCCCATAAGTTATCCACAGGAGTGGATAACTTATGGGGATTTCTCAGTGGAAGGCCTCGTGGCGGACTGGATCACCACGAACTACAGGCCTGTAACTTATTAACACTGTGGATAAGCCCTGTGGATTAGAAGGGCGCCATGCTGTCCTTCCAGACGGTGATCAGAACCAGCGCCGCCGTGACCAGGGCAAGACCGCCCCATTGCCACAAGCCGGCATTGCGGACGCGGCCCGTTCCGACCAGAACCGCGGCGCACGCGGCACCGGTCACCAGGCCTCCGAGATGTGCCTGCCAGGCGATGCCGGACACCATGAACCCGAAGGCCAGGTTGATCGCCAGGAGGACCCAGAGCTGCGTCATGGGGCCGCCGCGGCGACGCTGGACCAGCAGCATGGCTCCGAACAAACCGAAGATGGCACCCGAGGCACCGACAACGCCGACGATGGGAAGCCATGGTGTGAGCAGAAGGTAGCCGACCGAGCCACCGACCGCCGAGATCAAATAGAGGGCGAGGAAACGGGCGCGACCCAGAAGGGGTTCCAGCGCCTGGCCGAAGATCCACAGCGTGTACATGTTCAGCAGCAGGTGGAGGACGTTGCCCTGCGAGTGAAGGAATGCGGAGGTGATCATCCGCCAGGGCTCGGAGACCGCGTAGACGTTCGCGAAGGCGAACTGCTGGAAGATGTAATCGCCCGGGATCAGCCATTGCAGGGCGTAGACCACGGTGCACACCGCGATGATGCCCCAGGTGATCACTGGGCGGCCTGCCGCCACGGCTCCGCCGAAGGTCCCACGGACGCGGGGAGCGCTGGCCTGCGCCTCCCGGACGCAGTCGACGCATTGAACCCCGACGGCCGCGGGCCGCTGGCACTCCGCGCAGGCCGGGCGCTCACACCGCTGACACCTCACATAGGAGACGCGGTCAGGATGGCGAGGGCAGACCGGCACCGCGCCGGCCGCCGGGGTTCCGTAACTCATCTGCGCGTCAGAGCTGCTCGATCTCGATGCTGCTGATCACGACGTCCTCGACCGGACGGTCGCCCATGCCGGTGCGCACGCCCTCGATCGCGTCCACGACCTTCTTGGACTCGTCGTCGACGACCTCACCGAAGATGGTGTGCTTGCCCTGCAGCCAGGTGGTCGGGATCGTGGTGATGAAGAACTGGGAACCGTTGGTGCCCTGGCCCATCTGGATACCCGCATTGGCCATGGCCAGCTTGTAAGGCTCGTTGAAGTTCAGCTCGGGGTGGATCTCATCGTCGAAACGGTAGCCCGGGCCACCAACGCCACGGCCCAGCGGATCGCCGCCCTGGATCATGAATTCCTTGATGATCCGGTGGAAGATGGTGCCGTTGTAGAGCGGCGTACCGGTCTTGTCCTCGCCCGTCTCGGGGTGGGTCCACGCCTGCTCACCCGTGGCGAGACCGACGAAGTTCTTGACCGTCTTCGGAGCATGGTTGCCGAAGAGGTCGACGACGATGTCGCCGTGGTTGGTGTGAATGGTGGCCTTGGCCGTTGCGTTAGTCATGGCTCTAATTCTTCCATGCACGCCTGAGCGGGTCATGAGTGACGGCTGGGTTCCGCGAGGGGTGAAATCGTTCGCATCCCTCAGCACCGGCGCCCGGGTGCCTGCGCCCATTACGCTCCCCATGCTCGTTCCTCGCGTGGGGACCCCGCGCGTAATAGGCTGGGGATGGACACCAAGGACTGCAGGCATCTGCCGATCGTCTCAGGAAACCGACAGACTCCGCCGTCACCGTGAAGTGTTGCTGCTAGGAGGCACCATGAAGAAGACCGCCAACTCCCCGAGGGATCTGGAACAGAGCGTGACCCAGGGCATCGAGCAGGCCCGGGACTGGGCCTCCCCGCGCGTCGAGGCAGCCGTCAACTGGGCTGTGCCGCGCATCCAGCAGGGCATCGAGACCGCCTCTCCGAAGATTCAGGAAGGCCTCAAGAGCGCGGCCCACAACCTGGCCGACGGGGTCGCCACGGTCACCCCCCGGCTGCAGGAAGGCCTGGCACAGCTCGGCCCGAAGATCCACGACGCCGTCGAAGAGGCCACCCCGAAAATCCAGGAAGCGCTGGACAAGACCACTCCGGCTTTGAACACCGCCAAGGACAAGGTGGTCGAGGAATACCTTCCCCTGATCTCCGAACAGCTCGGCAAAGCATCCGTGGCCGTGCACCAGGGTCTTGAACAGGCTCCCGGACAGATCGACGCGGTAGCCCGCAAGATCGCGGATTCCCCGGTCGTCACCCAGCTCCAGGAGCAGGCGGTCGAGCTCGGTCACCAGAGCCGCAACATCGCAGGGGCTGTCGCCGACGCCGCGAGCGAAGAACTGGCCAAGCCGGCGAAGCGCAAGAAGAAGGGCCTGCTCATCGTCGCCGTGATCGGTGCGGCCGTCGCCGCCGGCGTCGCCGCCTGGAAGGCTTCCAAGCCTGTCGAGGACCCTTGGAAGGTTCCCACGGACCGGCCCCAGGGGACCCCTTCTGCTCCGTCTCCCGCAGCAGAGAAGCCCGCCACGGAGACGCCGAGCCCCGTCCCCGCCGCTGCGGCGGTCAAGCAGACCGCTGCTGAGGTGAAGGAAACCGTCACCGAGAAGGCCTCCGAGGCCAAGGACGAGGCTCAGGAGACCACCGAGCAGGTCACTGAGGCCGTCTCTGAAGCCGGGGAACGTGCCAAGACCACAGCCCGCCACGCGGCTGCACGCATCCACGAGGCCGCCCAGAAGGCGGCTGAGACCACCAAGGATGCCGCCGGAGAGGCCAAGGAAGCGGTCGCTGAGAAGGCTGAAAAGGCGAAGGACGCCGTCGACGGCGACTGATCACCGTGATGCTCTGACGCCCCGCCGGACCCCGTCCGGCGGGGCGTCTTGCTATGTTGGGAGAAGTCCAGGACATTGCGGGGCGCATCAGCCCGCCCAGGAGAACGAGGATTGAGTGAACCGGCCCACAGTGTCGATCGTGATCCCCGCCTACAACGAGGAAAGCGTCATCCGCCAATGCCTCACGGCAGCGATCTACCAGAGCTCTCCGGCCCACGAGATCATCGTGGTGGACAACAAGTCCACGGACCGGACCGCCGAGATCGTCGCCGCCATGCAGAACGAGTACCCGGAATCCCCCCTCCGGATCATCCGGCAGGACAAGGTCCAGGGTCTGATCCCCACTCGCAATGCCGGCCTGGACCACGCGACAGGTGAGGTGGTGGGGCGGATCGATGCAGACTCCGTCCTGGAGCCCGAATGGGTGGAGCAAGTGCAGCTCGCATTCCTCGACCCCGAGGTCCAGGCAGCCACGGGTCCCGTGCTCTACTACGACATGCCCTTGCGGCGCTGGGGTCAGAAAGCGGATGACCGCATGCGTCAGCTCATGCTCCGCCTCGCACGGCACGAATACCACTTCCTGTTCGGCTCCAATATGGCCCTGAGGAAAAGCGCCTGGAGGATCATCCGTGCGGAGACCTGCCTGGACGAGAAGGATGAGATGCATGAGGACATCGACCTCTCACTCCACCTGGCCGAACACAGCCTGCGAGTGCAGTACGTGCCCACCATGGTCTCCGGCATGTCCGCCCGAAGGCTGGAGGACTCACCACGGGACTACAGCTATTACGTGACGCGTTTCGACCGGACCTACAAAGCCCACAACATCCGCAAGATCGCGCTGAAGGCGCCCATGGTGGTCTTCTACTCGGTCTACTTCCCGGCCAAACTCCTACGGGCCATCCACAGTGCCACGGCGTCCGTACCGGAGCGTGGCGGGCTCTAATCCAGTGGAGCCTCACTCAAGGGCTTATGGGTTCCGCGTTGTCCCACGATCACAATGGCCAGCCCCACCAGGATGAGCGCCAGACCGGCATAGGTCCCGGCCGGCAGAACCTCATGCAGGAAGACCGCGGCGAGGACGGCGGCTCCGGGAATCTCCAAGAGCACCAGCATCGACACCACCAGCGCGCTCATATGCCCCACAAGGAAGTTCAGCGAGGTGTGGCCCAGCAACTGAGCAGCCACCGTGATCGCCAGGATCCCCAGCCAGCCGTTGAACTCGAAGCCCGTCAACGGCTGGCCCGCGAACAAGGCCAGCACCAGGACCACGAGAGCGCAGAAGCTGTAACAGACCCCCGTGTACGCCCCGGTGGTCATGCTCTCCCGGGCCTTGCTTCCCGCCAGAGTGTAGACACCGGCGAGCACCCCGCCGAGGATCGCCAGGACATCGCCCCACAGGGCCTGAGGGGAACTTCCCAGATCGAACCCGGTGATCGCCACGACACCGAGGAAGGAGACTCCCAGACCCGCCAGGACATGCCAGGAATGCCGGGTGCCACGGAAGAGCTGGATGATCGCGATCCACGCCGACTGAAGGCAGACCAGGGCAGTGGATGCGGCCACGCTGGTCAGCGCGAGCGAGTAGAAGAAACAGATGAAGTGCAGCGCCAGGGAGACTCCGGCGATCCCGCTGAACATCAGGGCACGGCGATCGATGCGGGTGAACGAGGCGGGCCTCCGCACGAGTTCCGGTGCGCCCATGACGACGGCGGCGATCGCATTGCGCCAGAAGGCAATGGCCAGTGCCCCGACGGTCGTGCCCGCCAGAGTCGCGGAGACGAGCGGACCTGAGGCCGAGACCCCGAGGATGCCCAGAGTCGCCATGAGTGCGTTCATGTTCCCGCCGTCCGCCGTCGCTGTTCCGGGAGGAAGAAACCCGGACATGACAAAAGGACCGCCATAAGACGGTCCTTCTGTTCGGTGGAGGCAAGGGGACTCGAACCCCTAACCCCCTGCTTGCAAAGCAGGTGCGCTACCAATTGCGCCATGCCCCCAGAAAGTTCCTGTTCAGGATACCCTGTCGGTTCCCTGTTGCCAGGCGCCCTTCCGGGCTTCGGATTCCCGTGCTTTCTTCACGATCACGACAGAAGCAATCGCCAGCGCGATGACCAGCACTTTCTTCATCGTAACCTCGTTGAAGTGATACACGGTTTTCCGTGGGCGTACCAGGACTTGAACCTGGGACCTCTTCGTTATCAGCGAAGCGCTCTAACCGCCTGAGCTATACGCCCCCACGTCCGTAACGGGTTATCCCCGAACGGGCCGAGATAAAACTGTACCAGCACCTCTCACGCGTTTCCAAATCGACTCAGGGCCCCGTGAGAACGGGACCCTGAGGGGAAAAGGAGCCGGAGATCAGTCGTCCGTGAGGGTCACTCCGACGCCACCGACCAGGGTCGCGGCGAGGTTGTACAGAACGGCTGAAAGAGTCGAAATCGCGGTCAGCAGGACCACGTTGACCACCGCGATGATGGTGGAGAAGGAGACCACCTGGCCGAGGGAGGCCACCTTCCGCAGATCGAAGCCGCCGCTTTCGCTGCCCGCGACGTCGCCTACCAGCTTGTTCACCTGGTTGAAGATGCCCGTGAGGTCCAGCACCGTCCAGAGCACCAGGGCCGCGACCACGGTCACGATGCCCAAGGCCACGGAGAGCAGGAAGGACATCTTCAGCACGGACCACGGATCCACCTTGCTGATCATGAGCTTCGCGCGGCGAACCTTCGCCTTCGGCGCCGGCTTCACCAGCCCGGCCGCAGCGGCAGGCTTCTGACCGGCAGGTGCCTGAGCCGTACGGGCCTGAGGCTGCGGGGCTGCTGAAACCTTCGGTGAGGTGGGACGCGATGCCGGTGCCGCGGCGGGCTGGGCCGGAGTGGGCTGAGCCGAGGACGGAGCCGACTTCGTCGGCGCAGACTGCGGACGCGGCTGCTGCTGCGGCGCGGGGAACGGCGAAGCTACGGGACGCGAGGCGGGGGTGTCGCTGCCCGACGATCCGTTGGATGGGTTCCTGGACCCCTCACCCTCGGGGGTGGGACGGCTCTCAAAAGGGCTCGGGTTCGAGGAGCTCACGCGTTACCTCCACTGGTGTCAATGCTGTGCGGAGCATCCGTGCCGGACTCGTCCGTCACGTTCTCCTGGGCGGTGGCGGAGCCGGTGGCCCCGCCGTCGTTCTCACTCAACGTTACGTCATCACCCTCGGAGCCGTCTGAATCCTCATCGGATTCCTCGGCCTCCAGGCCGCGTTCGGTATTGCGCGCGACGCCGATGATGCGATCGTTCTTGTCCGGCTTGGCGAAGATGACCCCCATGGTGTCGCGGCCCTTCGCGGGCACGCCCTCCACCGAGGAACGAACCACCTTGCCGCCCTCCATCACCACGAGCACCTCGTCGCCTTCACCGACGATCAGGGCGCCGACCAGGTCACCGCGTTCTTCGGCGAGCTTGGCCACCTTGATGCCCAGACCGCCACGGTTCTGCAGTCGGTACTCCTCGGCGGCGGTCCGCTTCGCGTAGCCGCCTTCGGTGACGATGAAGACGAAGGAGTCCTCGGTGACGACGTCGGCCGCGAGCAGTTCGTCCGCTTCACGGAACTTCATGCCCGTGACGCCCGAGGTGGCGCGGCCCATGGGACGCAGTGCCTCGTCGTCGGCGGTGAAGCGGATCGACTGTCCCTTGCGGGAGACCAGGATCAGATCGTCCGTCTCGCTCACGAGCTGCGCAGAGACGACCTCGTCGCCGTCGCGCAGGTTGATGGCGATGACGCCCGCACTGCGGTTGGTGTCGTAGTCCTCCAGGCGGGTCTTCTTCACCAGGCCGCCCTTGGTGGCCAGCACCAGGTACGGCGCCTGCTGGTAATCGCGCAGATCCAGGACCTGGGCGATGTGCTCATCGGGCTGGAAGGCGAGCAGGTTCGCCACGTGCTGGCCCTTCGCATCGCGGCCCGCCTCGGCGAGCTCATACGCCTTGGCCCGGTAGACGCGACCCAGGTTGGTGAAGAACAGAAGCCAATGGTGCGTCGTGGTGACGAAGAAGTGCTCGACGACGTCGTCGCCCCGCAGCTGGGCACCCTTGATGCCCTTGCCGCCGCGCTGCTGCGAGCGGTAGTTGTCGCTGCGGGTGCGCTTGACGTAGCCACCCCGGGTGATCGTGATGACCACTTCTTCCTCGGGGATGAGGTCCTCGATCGACATGTCGCCATCGAAACCGCGCACGATCTGGGTACGGCGGTCGTCACCGTATTTCTCGGCGATGCCCGCGAGTTCCTCGGAGATGATCTCCCGCTGCCGGTCCTCGGAGGCGATGATCGACTTGTATTCGGCGATCAGTGCTTCGAGTTCCGCATGACGGTCCTGGATCTTCTGACGCTCCAGGGCAGCGAGGCGACGCAGCTGCATGTCGAGGATTGCACGGGCCTGGAGCTCATCGATCTCGAGCAGTTCCATGAGGCCTTCACGTGCGGCCTCCGTGGTGCTGGACGCACGGATGAGGGCGATGACCTCATCCAACATGTCCAGTGCCTTGAGCAGGGCACGCAGGATGTGCGCTTCCTCCTCTGCACGGCGCAGACGGTACCGGGTCCGGCGGGCGATGACATCCATCTGGTGCGTCACCCAGTGCCGGATGAACGCATCGAGGCTCAGCGTGCGCGGCACGCCGTCCACGATCGCCAGCATGTTGGCGGAGAAGTTCTCCTGCAGCTGAGTGTGCTTGTACAGGTTGTTCAGGACCACCTTGGCCACGGCATCACGCTTGAGCACGATCACCAGGCGCTGGCCGGTACGGCCGGAGGTCTCATCACGCAGATCGGCGATGCCCTGGATCTTGCCGTCCTTGACCAGCTCGGCGATCTTCACGGCCAGGTTGTCCGGGTTGGCCTGGTAGGGGAGCTCGGTGACCACCAGGCAGGTGCGTCCCTGGATCTCCTCCACGTTGACCACGGCACGCATGGTGATGGAACCGCGACCGGTACGGTAGGCGTCTTCGATGCCCTTGTGACCGAGGATGGTGGCCCCGGTGGGGAAATCCGGGCCCTTGATGCGCAGGAGCAGCTCCTCCAGGAGCTCTTCGCGCGTCGCCTCGGGATTCTGCAGGTACCACTGCACGCCGTCCGCGACCTCGCGAAGGTTGTGCGGCGGGATGTTGGTGGCCATGCCGACGGCGATGCCGGAGGAGCCGTTGACCAGCAGGTTCGGGAAACGCGCCGGCAGGATCGTCGGCTCCTGGCTCTTGCCGTCGTAGTTGTCCTGGAAGTCGACGGTCTCCTCGTCGATGTCCCGGACCATCTCCATGGCGAGCTGGGCCATCTTGGTCTCGGTGTAACGAGGGGCGGCCGCACCGTCGTTGCCAGGGGAGCCGAAGTTGCCCTGGCCGAGCGCGAGCGGGTACCGCATCGTCCAGTCCTGGATGAGGCGCACCAGGGCGTCGTAGATCGCGGTGTCGCCGTGCGGGTGGTACTGGCCCATGACCTCGCCCACCACGCGCGCGCACTTGCTGAACGACTTCTCCGGGCGGTAACCGCCGTCGTACATCGCGTAGATGACGCGGCGGTGCACGGGCTTGAGACCGTCACGGACGTCCGGCAGCGCTCGGCCCACGATCACGGCCATCGCGTAGTCCAGGTAGGAGCGCTGCATCTCGGTCTGCAGATCGACCTGCTCGACGCGGTCCACCAAGGTGCCTTCCAACACCTCGCCAAGGGTGTTCATGCCGGGGACTTCAGGGGTTTCGTCACTCATCGTTCCGTCTTTCGTTTCACGTTGATCGGTTCCGGATCAGGCGTACGACGGCGGCTCTCGGCCGCCGTCGTGAGCGCTAGATGTCCAGGAACCTGACGTCCTTGGCGTTCTGCTGGATGAAGTTACGGCGGGATTCGACATCCTCGCCCATCAGGACCGAGAAGATCTGGTCCGCGGCGAGGGCGTCATCCATGGTGACCTGCAGCAAGGTCCGGTGGTCCGGGTCCATGGTGGTGTCCCAGAGTTCGGTGTAGTCCATCTCGCCCAGACCCTTGTACCGCTGGATGCCGTTGTCCTTGGGCAGGCGCTTGTTCTCCGCCTGTCCACGGACCAGCGCGGCATCACGCTCGGCATCGCTGTAGACGTAGTCATGCGCGGAGTTGGACCACTTGATGCGGTACAACGGCGGCTGGGCCAGATACACGTGGCCGTGCTCGATGAGCGGCCGCATGAAGCGGAACAGCAGGGTCATGAGCAGCGTCGTGATGTGCTGACCGTCCACATCGGCATCGGCCATGAGCACGATCTTGTGATAGCGGAGCTTGGACATGTCGAAGTCCTCGCCGATGCCCGTGCCGAACGCGGTGATCATGGACTGCACCTCGGCATTGCCCAGGGCCTTGTCCAGGCGGGCACGCTCGACGTTCAGGATCTTTCCGCGCAGTGGCAGGATCGCCTGGGTCTCCGGGTTCCGGCCACGCTTG
Source organism: Arthrobacter sp. NPDC090010 (assembly GCF_044748305.1). NCBI lineage: Bacteria > Bacillati > Actinomycetota > Actinomycetes > Micrococcales > Micrococcaceae > Arthrobacter > Arthrobacter sp. NPDC090010. The sequence continues at coordinate 303,256 of NZ_JBIVFT010000003.1, read as the reverse complement.
GCGGAACCACCGGCGGAGTCACCCTCCACGATGTACACCTCGCAGCGCGAGGGGTCCTTGGAAGAGCAGTCGGAAAGCTTGCCCGGCATGCCGAACGATTCCAGCGGGCTCTTGCGGCGGGCGTTGTCGCGGGCCTTACGCGCGGCCATGCGGGCCTGAGCGGCGTTGATGGCCTTGCGGATGATGTCCCTGGCCGGACCCGGGTTGCGCTCCATCCAGTCGCCGAGCTGATCAGTGACTGCACGCTGAACGAAGCCCTTGGCCTCGGAGTTGCCCAGCTTCGTCTTGGTCTGGCCCTCGAACTGCGGTTCGGAGAGCTTGACGGAGATGACGGCGGTCAGGCCCTCACGGATGTCGTCACCGGTGAGGTTGTCATCCTTCTCCTTGATGATCTTGTTTTCCCGCGCATAGCGGTTCATCAAGGTGGTCAGCGCCGCACGGAAGCCCTCCTCGTGGGTGCCGCCTTCGTGCGTGTTGATCGTGTTCGCGTAAGTGTGCACGCTCTCCGAGTACGCGGTGGTCCACTGCATCGCCATTTCGAGGGCGATGTTCTTCTCGGTGTCCTCGGTCTCGAAAGAGATCACGTCCGGGTGGACCAGCTCGATCTTCTTGCTCTTGTTGAGATGGACGACGTAGTCGAGCAGACCGTTGTCGTACTGGTAGACGACCGTACGCGGCCCGGTCTCGGATTCCTCGTCCTCGTGAAGATTGTCCAGATCCAGGTCTTCATCCGGCACCACTGCTTCGCGTTCATCCGTCAGGGTGATCCGCAGTCCCTTGTTGAGGAAGGCCATCTGCTGGAATCGTGCGCGGAGCGTCTCGAAGTCGAAGTGGGTCGTTTCGAAGATCGCCGGGTCCGGGTAGAAGGTCTGAGTGGTGCCCGTCTCCTCGGTCTCTTCGCCTTCGATGAGCGGGCCGGTCGGCTTGCCTCCGTCGGCGAAGGACATCCGCCAAGCGTGCCCCTGCCTGCGGACCTCGGTGTTGACCCGGGTGGAAAGGGCGTTCACCACGGAGATGCCGACGCCGTGCAGACCGCCGGAGACCGCGTAACCGCCTCCGCCGAACTTACCGCCGGCGTGCAGGATGGTCATGACCACTTCGACCGTCGGTTTGCCTTCGGTCGGGTGGATGTCCACGGGGATGCCGCGGCCGTCGTCGACGACGCGCACGCCGCCGTCGGCCTGCAGCGTCACCTCGATGTGGCTGCAGAAGCCCGCCAGGGCCTCGTCGACCGAGTTGTCCACCACCTCGTACACCAGGTGGTGCAGACCGCGGGGGCCCGTGGAACCGATGTACATGCCGGGCCGTTTCCGGACCGCCTCGAGGCCTTCGAGGACTGTGATGTCACTCGCCCCGTACTCACGGGGTTCAGCAGCTTCGTTTTCGGCGTTCTCAATGGCCACAGGCGTGTCTTTCCTTCGGTGCTCTCGCGGTACCGTCTTCACGGCGTTTGCCGGGGCAAGGCCATGAAGCGCTGACGTGTGTGGTGTTCAACCCCTGCATCCAGGACGTCCCGAACAGGGGTCATGACATGGAAGGAGCGCCGTATCCGTCACGAAGCGGCGCTCTGCTCCCCGGCCATTCTACCCGTTTTTCTCGCATGATTCGCGTTTCTGAGGGCCTCAGAGGAAATAAAAACACCTCTGACCGGCGAGTAATGGCCTCCTCACGCCTCCCAGAGACCGCCACCTGAACCCGGATACGGTTTGCGGGCCTTCCAGAGCTCCTGGAGGCAGTGGCGGCCTCAGCCGTAAGTGTCACGTGGCCCGCGGCCGGGGACGCTCCTCGGACCCTTCTTCCAGGACGGGGCGCTCGGGCCGTGGATCTCGATCACGGTCACGATGCCAGGTCCCAGCTGGGTCCGGAACTTCTCCAGATACATGGGGCGCAAGAGCCTCAGGTTCGCAGCCCACGTGGTGGAATCGCAGCGCACGGTCAGAGTCGTCCCCGAGAATCCGGTGGCCTGGCAGTGCGCTGCCACTTCAGGACCCACGAAGGATGCCCACTGGCTGACCACGGAACCGACGGCGACGGGCGAGGACCAGCCCCGGTCCGCCACGAAACGGCCCATGATCGCGCCCACGCCCTGAGGATCCCTGCCTGAACCGAAGCGTTCCCGGCCGGGCCGGGGCCGCTTGCGGGCCTGGCGGCCCCCTTCGAGGGAACCCGTCGTGCCCTTGCTCCGGATCTCACCGCGCAACTCGGCGGCCCGGCGGACACGGCTCAGAGCATCGCGCGCGGCGTCCGGCCCGTCCTCGGCTGACGGTTCCCCGGGGGATGAGTCCTTCCGCTCAGCCGCCATCGCCCTCTCCCAGCTGGACTGTCCCCGGCAGGACACGGACACGTGCACCGTGCAGCTCTGGCGGGACATCGCCGTCGACGGCCGCCGTCACCAGAACCTGTTCGGCCCCCGCGACGATCGTGGCCAAGCGCGCCCGGCGCTGGGCGTCGAGCTCCGCGAAGACGTCGTCGAGGATCAGGATCGGCGCCTGCGTTCCGCTGAGGTCGTCATCCAGCAGCACGTAGTACGCCGCCAGTCTGAGTGCCAGGGCGAGGGACCAGGTTTCGCCGTGCGAGGCGAAACCCTTCGCTGGTGCCTGCCCCAGAAACAAGTCGAGTTCCTCGCGGTGCGGGCCCACGAGAGTCAGCCCTCGGTCGGCTTCCTGCTGGCGCAGCTCTCGTAATGCCTCGACGTAACGCTCGGAAAGCTCACCCGCGGACAGCCCGGCGAGAAGCTCCGCATCGTCGTTTTCGGCCGGCGCGGGCACCCCCTCGACGATGGGGCGGAGCAGGGTGGAACGATACTGCGCCCGGGCGATCTTGGAACCGTCCGTCAGTGAGGCATACGCGGTGTCGATGTGGGGTTGCAATCTGCGGACCAGGCCCAGCCGGGCATGGAGCAGTTCCGCTCCCGTTCCCGCCAGATGATGATCCCAGACGTCCAGGGTCGCTTCCTGCGCGGAGGACAACCTGCCCCCACGGGCCGATTTCAGCAAAGCGTTGCGCTGCTTCAGCACCCTGTCGTAGTCCGCCCGGGTTCCGGCATGACGAGGTTCCAAGGTGACGAGCAGCTCGTCCAGGAAGCGCCGTCGCACGGCCGGTTCACCTTTGACCAGCGCCAGATCCTCCGGTGCGAACAGCACCGAGCGGAGCAATCCGAGGATCTCCCGCGCCCGTACCGCGTTACCGCGGTTGATGCGCGCCCGGTTGGGCCGGGAGGCGTTCAGCTCCAGCTCGATGCTGGCCTGTTGCTCACCGCGCACCATCCTGGCCCGGACGAACGCCTGTTCCGTCCCGAAACGCAGAAGCGGCTGGTCCGTGGAGACCCGGTGGGACCCAAGGGTCGAAAGGTAGCCGATGGCCTCCATGACGTTGGTCTTGCCGACGCCGTTGGAACCCACCAGAACTGTGACCCCGGGTTCCAGCGGGAGTTCCAGCTGGGCATAGCTGCGGAAATCCGTCAGGGAAAGGTGCGCCAGGTACACGCGGGAGGACTACTGTGCCGTGTCGGCGCCGGATTGCTTGACCGCGTGGCCGCCGAACTGGTTGCGGAGCGCTGCCACCATCTTCATGGCAGGCGAGTCCTCCTGACGGGATACGAAACGGGCGAAGAGCGCGGCCGTGATGGCGGGCGCCGGAACGGAGTTGGCGATGGCCTCCTCCACGGTCCAGCGGCCTTCACCGGAGTCGTCCGCCCAACCGGCGATCTTCTCCAGGCCCGGATCCTCTTCGAGGGCGTTGACGGCGAGGTCCAGCAGCCAGGAGCGCACCACGGTGCCCTTCTGCCAGGCACGGAAGGTCCCGGTCACATCCTTGATGATGTCCTTGGCCGCGAGCAGTTCGTAGCCTTCGGCGTAAGCCTGCATGAGGCCGTACTCGATGCCGTTGTGAACCATCTTGGCGTAGTGGCCGGAGCCGACGTCGCCGACGTGGACGAAGCTGTCTTCGCGCGGGCCTTCCGGACGGAGGGCGTCGAAGACCGGCATGACGGATTCGACGTCGTCGGGCGCGCCGCCGACCATCAGTCCATAGCCGTTCTGCAGGCCCCAGACGCCACCGGATACGCCGCAGTCGACGAAGCGGATGCCCTTTTCGGCCAACAGTGCAGCGTGCTTCTGGTCTTCGGTGAAGCGGGAATTTCCGCCATCGATCACCAGATCACCCTCGCTGAGCTTGTCCCCGAGTTCGCGGACCAGAGCGTCGGTGGGATCCCCGGCAGGAACCATGACCCAGACCACGCGTGGCGTGGGGAGGGCCGTCAGGAGCTCATCAACGCTTGCGACGTCGGTCTTCTCCGGGTTGCGATCGAAGCCGGTGACGGTCAGACCGCCGTCACGCAGACGCTGCCGCATGTTGAAACCCATTTTGCCGAGACCGATCAGACCGATGTGCATGGTGTGTCCACTTCTCTCTTCCACTCACTTGTGGCTACTGGTTCACTTGTGGGCTGAGCGCCGCCTGATGGGCCGGAGAGGATCACCCTCCGGCTTGTCGGTCAGCGGTGACCGGTCCGTCTCAGTTGGGGAGACGGACTGGCATCACCAGGTAGCGGTAGTCATCGGAATCCTCACCATCGAGGTCTGCCTGAGCCGTCAGCATCGCCGGCTTCGGGGCGGAGGTGAATGAGAAGCGCACGAATTTTGTTTCGATGACGCTCAGGCCCTCGATCAGATAGCCCGGGTTGAAGGCAACGGTGATCTCCTCGCCTTCCAGCCGGGCTTCCAGTTCCTCGGAGGCCTGGGCATCTTCACCGGTACCGGCGTCGAGGCTGACCTGTCCGTCGGTGAAGGCGAGTCGGACCGGGGTGTTCCGCTCAGCGACGAGCGAGACACGACGAACGGCTTCGACCAGTTCCGAGGTGCTGACCACGGCATGGATGGCCGTGGTGTCGGGGAAGAGTGAGCGGATCTTGGGATAGTCACCGTCGACCAGGAGCGAGGTGGTGGCCCGTCCGGCGCTTTCGAAAGCGATGAGACGGGAATCATCCTGGGTGATGGCCAGCTTCAGCTCGCCACTGCCCGCCAGTGTCTTGGCCACCTCGTTGAGGGTCTTTGCTTTGACCAGTGCGGACAGCGATTGTCCTGGGGTCGACGGAGCCCACGGGATCTCCTTCATGGCCAGCCGGTAGCGGTCTGTAGCGAGGAAGGTGATGAGGTCGTCCTCGAACTCGAGGCGGACGCCGGTGAGGATCGGGAGTGTGTCGTCCTTGCTCGCAGCGATGATGACCTGGCTGACAGCCTGAGCGAACGAAGCACCGTCCACGATCCCACTGCTGTCCGGCAGAACCGGCAGCGCGGGGTATTCGCTTTCGGGCATTGTCGCCAGATGGAACGAGCTTCTGCGGCAGCTGAGGGTGACTTTGGACCCGTCGGTCTCGATGTCCACGGGAGCCGAGGGCAGGCTGCGGCAGATGTCTGCGAGCAGTCGGCCCGATACGAGGATCGTGCCTTCTTCGCGGATCTCAGCCGGGATCTCCAGACGTGCCGAGGTCTCGTAGTCGAAACTCGAAAGGCTCAAGGTTCCGTGCTCGGCCTTCAGGAGGAGGCCAGAGAGAACCGGTACGGGAGGCCGGGGGGAGAGTGAGCGTGCAGTCCAGCTCACTGCCTCGGCGAGAACGTCCCGTTCAACTCTGAACTTCACGGAAGGGTGCCGCCTTTCATGTACGGGAGCTCGATGCGCCCAGCTTAGTCGGATTCAGCTTGCAAGAATACCCGGCCCGGAGGCCTAGGACGTCATGCGCTCCTCCTGGAGCGCTCTTGGACGGTCTGGGGTGCCGGGTGCTCGGAGGCGGAACGGAACTTGTTATCTGGCGAAAGCCATTTTTTGGGATTCGTAGTGTTAATAACTGCTGTGGATTCTGTGGATAACCCGATCTGGCCGCGTCGCTCCGGTCTTTTGGGCTGTTGACGCGTTGTGGGTGTTAATGCTCACAAGCTGGGACGGCCTGTGGGTGAAGAAATCGGGCTCCGGTGCTGTTCCACAGGAGCACCGAGGGTTTTAAGGGCATGCAGCGGGTTTCTCCACTTAACTGTCCCCAGCTTTATCCACAGGGCTCTCTTAAGTTAAGTAAGGAGTGGGTTTTTCAGGCCTCGCGTTGCTGCTGCTTGATCTTGTTCGTCAGCTCCGTGACCTGGTTGAAGATCTGACGGCGTTCGCTCATGAGTTCGCGGATCTTGCGATCGGCGTGCATCACCGTGGTGTGGTCCCGTCCGCCGATCTCCTGGCCGATCTTCGGCAGCGACATGTCGGTCAACTCCCGGCAGAGGTACATCGCGATCTGACGGGCGGTCACCAGGGTGCGGGTGCGGGACTTGCTGCAGAGTTCTTCGAGCGAGAGCTTGAAGTAGTCGGCGGTGGCGTCGAGGATCTGGGACGCGGTGATCTCCTGGGCGCCCTCATCCGTGATCAGGTCCTTGAGCACCATCTCGGCCAAGGCGACGTCCACGGGCTGACGGTTCAGGCTGGCGAACGCGGTGACGCGGATCAGGGCACCCTCGAGCTCGCGGATGTTGCTCGAGATGCGGGATGCAATGTACTCGAGAGCCTCGTCGGGAGCCGAGAGTCCCTCGCTGAGAGCCTTCTTGCGGAGAATCGCGATCCGGGTCTCGAGTTCCGGCGGCTGGATGTCGGTGAGTAGACCCCACTCGAAGCGGGACTTCAGACGGTCTTCGAAGCCGTCGAGTGCCTTGGGAGGCTGATCACTGGTGATGACCACCTGCTTGTTGTTCTGGTGCAGGGCGTTGAAGGTGTGGAAGAACTCCTCCATCGTGGCGTCCTTGCCGGCCAGGAACTGGATGTCGTCGATCAGCAGGACGTCGACGTTCCGGTACATCTGCTTGAAGCTGGTGCCCTCGTCGTCGCGGATCGAGTTGATGAAGTCGTTGGTGAACTCCTCGGAATTCACGTAGCGGACCCGGATTCCGCTGTACAGGCGTCGCGCGTAGTGGCCGATCGCGTGCAGCAGGTGGGTCTTGCCCAGACCGGAGTCGCCGTAGATGAACAGCGGGTTGTACGCCTTGGCCGGCGCCTCGGCCACCGCGACGGCGGCGGCGTGCGCGAAGCGGTTCGACTGGCCGATCACGAAGGTGTCGAAGAGGTACTTCGGATTGAGCCGGCCGAACTCCTGCGAATTGCTCGGCGGCGCCGGCTGCGGACGCACCTCGTTGGACGGCAGTTCCTCGTCCTCGTCGAGGACCAGCGGGGCCTGCATGGGGGAAGCCGCTTGCGGGACGGGAGAGAGATTGGTGTCCACGTCGATGGCGCAGCGGATCTCGTCGGAGAAGACTTCACGCAGGGCGATGTCCAGGGCTTCCTTGACCTGGTTGATGAGCACATCGCGGGTCATCTCGTTCGGGACGGCCACCAGAAGCGTGGACCCGACCAGACCCTGTGCTTGGGCGAGGGAGACGAAAGCGCGCTGACGCGGGGAGACCCGGGGATCCCGTTCGAGCAGATGGACCACCTGCCGCCAAGGACCGCCGACCGTGTCTGCGAGATTGCTCTCGTCCATACTCACCATGACTTTCCTGATCTAGGGATCCTCGACGACGCCGCACGCCCACTGTGGTGAACGGCACTTTTCCACAGTGTTATGCACAGACGGTGGAAAACGGCTACTGGGACACTGTAGACGATCAAAAATCCAGAAGATAGCCAGCATCGGGCCTGTGGATAATTACACGGATGTTGTTCCCAGGCGCCGTGTGGCATGGGACTCATCCACAGTTTCCACATGGCTTTGTCCACTGCCCTGTGGAAGGGCGCGGCCGGATGGCGGATTTGACGCTCGCGTTGAATCTGCCCTAACGTTGACTAGTCCCCTGTGTCCTCACAGGGACGCCGCCTACATCCTGGCGCGGACATGGCATCAGCCGTTCACCGTTCGTTCCTGTAGGCATTGCACACTTAGCGTCGGCCTCTGCTTCCCCGCGATTCCAGGTATGGCGCGAACCGTCGAACAACTGGAGCAACTACCGTGAGCAAGCGGACTTTTCAGCCGAATAACCGCCGTCGTGCCAAGAAGCACGGCTTCCGTCTTCGTATGCGTACCCGTGCCGGCCGCGCCATCCTGGCAGCACGCCGTGGCAAGGGCCGCACTGAGCTCTCGGCGTAAAGCCGACTAGTCGACCGGGCCAGGTCTGGCGCACGGTGCTACCTGCACGTAACCGCCTGCGGCTCCCCGCCGACTTCTCCACCACGCTTCGTTCCGGTGTCCGCGTTGGGCGCCGGAACTTAGTTCTATCTGCACACCTTTCGGATCCCGCCCGCCCGAGCCGCATGGGTTTCATCGTCTCCAAGGCCGTGGGGAACGCTGTGGCCCGCAACCTCGTTAAGCGAAGGTTGAGGGAGATCGGTGCCCGCCTCTTCGAGGAGGAACCGGCAGGATTCGACGTCGTGGTGCGCGCGCTGCCCGCTGCGGCGGAAGCGGAGTGGGAGGAACTGGTGGCGGAAACGGAACAGGCGTTCGCAGTGGCTCGTCGCCGTTTGGCGAGCCGCTCTTCAGAGCGCCGTCCTTCATCCACTGCGGGGGAAACGATCCGTCGGAGTGGTGAGGCATCCGCATGAGCGTTCTGACCGCCGTCGGCCGCGCCGTCTGGGATCTTCCGCGGAATGCGCTGATCGTGCTGCTCAAGCTCTACCGTCTTGCGGTCTCTCCTCTGTACGGGCAGGTCTGTCGTTACTTCCCGAGTTGCTCGGCTTACGCCTTGGAGTCCGTCACGGTGCACGGCGCAGTGAAAGGCAGCTTCCTGGCGGCCCGGAGGCTTGTGCACTGTCATCCTTGGAGCGAGGGCGGTCTTGACCCCGTCCCGGGTGGCGGGCGCCATTGGCCTGAGGACCGGGTCCCGCGAATCGTCATGCTGAACCACCCGCACGACTATCTCCCACCGGAGGACGGCGAGCAGCCGTCCGGCCCCACGACCACTGAAGAAGAGCGCCGCTCAGCGGCCTGATTGAGGGACACATCATGGACATCTTTGGGGCGATACTGACGCCTTTCAAATGGCTGGTCAGCGTTGTCATGCTGGGCTTCCACGAAGCCTTCACCTTCCTCGGCCTGCCGAGCAGTTCCGGCTGGACGTGGACGCTGTCCATCATCGGCCTGGTGATCGTGATCCGTGGAGCGCTGATCCCGGTGTTCGTCAAGCAGATCCGTGCCCAGCGCGGCATGCAGCTCCTGCAGCCCGATCTGAAGAAGCTCCAGACGAAGTACAAGGGCAAGACCGATCAGCTTTCCCGCCAGGCCATGGCGCAGGAACAGATGGCGTTGTACAAGAAGCACGGGACCAACCCGTTCTCGGCCTGTCTGCCGATGCTGATCCAGATGCCGTTCTTCTTCTCCCTCTTCCAGGTGCTCTCCGGCATCTCCCAGGCCAAGGAGAAGGGCGAGGGCATCGCCGCCCTGAGCCACCAGCAGGTGGTGGAATTCGATCAGTCCTCGATCTTCGGCGCCCCGCTCTCCGCGTCCTTGCTGCACGGTGGTGGCGGCGACAGCCAGGTCACCGTCTGGGTTCTCTCGATCATCATGATCCTGGCGATGACGGCCTCGCAGTTCATCACCCAGAAGCAGATCATGGCCAAGAACATGTCCGACGAGGCCATGGCGAGCCCGTTCATGCGTCAGCAGAAGATGCTTCTGTACATCCTGCCGGTGGTGTTCGGCGTCGGTGGCATCAACTTCCCCATCGGCGTCCTGATCTACTGGACCGTCTCCAATCTGTGGACCATGGGCCAGCAGTTCTACGTCATCCGTCGCATGCCCACCCCGGGTTCCCCTGCTGCCCGTGAGCTGAACGATCGCCGCAAGGCCAAGGGCCTGGCACCGATCGATGTCACGACCGGCAAGAAGATGACCGAAGAGCAGATCGAGGCCGCTGAGCCCGAAAAGCCCAAGGGGCAGCAGCGTGTCCAGCCGAGCCGTAAGAACAACCGGAAGAAGAACAAGAAGTGAGCGTAGAGACGCCTGCGGAGGAGAGCACCGTGACCAGCGAGACGACGTCCGCCCCGAGCCGCCTCGAGGAGGAGGGCGACGTCGCGGCCGACTACCTGGAGGAACTGCTCGACATCGCTGACATCGACGGCGACATCGACATCGAGGTCCGCAACGGCCGCACCTACATCTCCATCGAGGCCGATGGTGACGATCAGGGCCTCGAAAGCCTGGTGGGCCAGGACGGTGAGGTCCTGGAGGCGCTGCAGGAACTCGCTCGTCTCGCCGTGCTGTCGGCCACGGACATCCGGTCACGTCTCGTACTGGACATCAACGGCTACCGCCGCCGTCGCGCGGTGGAGTTGGCCGGCATCGCCCAGGACGCGGTGGACCGGGTGAAGAACGACGGCGGTTCGGTCGCCCTGGCTCCGATGGGTGCGTACGAGCGCAAGATCGTGCATGACGCGGTCGCCGAACTGGGCCTCATCAGTGAGTCTGAAGGCGAAGGGCCGCGACGCCACGTCGTGGTCAGCGCCAGCTGAACCGATGACCCGCCCGGATCCTGTTGGACCGGGCGGGTCGCTTTTTGATGGAGGCTCACAGGTCTCCGCGCATCAGGGACCGGAAGAAGGAGAGCAAGGCATGTCCCCCACCCAGGACGAGACGGTGAACGACGGATCCGGTACGGCAGAAGGCTTGGAGACGCCTCCTGTGCTGAGCGGCAGGGAACTGCAGGCCGCGGAGCAGATCTTCGGTACCCGGCTGGGGCTTGCGGAGCGCTACGTGGGGCATCTCGCCACTTCCGGCATCGAGCGTGGGCTTCTGGGCCCCCGTGAGGTCCCGCGTCTCTGGAGCCGGCACGTGCTCAACTGCGCGGTGATCGAATCCTGCATTCCGCAGGCCGCGACCGTCGCCGATGTCGGGTCCGGTGCGGGCCTTCCAGGGCTCTGCCTGGCGATCGCACGTCCCGATCTCTCTCTCACGCTCATCGAGCCCCTGGAACGGCGTTGCATCTGGCTGCAGGAGGTCGTGGACGACCTCGGCCTGGATAACGTGACCGTGTGGCGAGGCCGAGCCGAAGCCGCGGTCGGGCTCACCGATTTCTCCGTGGTGACGGCACGGGCCGTGAGTGCCCTGGACAAGCTGGCCCGATTGACTCTTCCTCTCCTTCAGGGGAACGGCGAGCTCGTGGCCATCAAGGGACGCAGCGCGCAGGACGAGATCGAGAACGCACAGAAGGTTCTGAAGAAGCTGCGAGCCGTAGAGACGGAAATTCTGAGTTGCGGCGATGAACTGCTGGAGGAGCCGACGACGGTGGTACGGGTGACCGTGCGTCGTTGAGCTGGACGTTGCTCATCACGACCCTGTACGGGTCTGTGGCGCTCTGTGTGGGGCGGTCTGGTGTGTGACCCTGAGGGCTCAAGGGTGTAGCGGTTAGGCTAGAAGTCGGTCAGCGATTGTCAGGAGAAAGAGTTATGTCCCGTGAGTGAGCGTGAGAGCACCGTCCACCGGATCCCTCCCTTCGTGCAGCTGGGATCGGCGCGCTCCACGGATTCCTCCTCAGCATCGACTTCTCTGACTCAAAATAAAGCTATTTCAGTTGATAAAGCATCGAATCCGGGGGTTTCACGTGAAACCCCGGCCAAGAAGGCGAGTACTGTGATCGATTCCCTTGACGAGTCCAGCCCCATTGCACGTCAGTTGGCGAGCGAGAACCGCCGGCGGGAGAAGCTGGCCGGGAGGTCGCTCCCGAAACCTGAATCGACGCGTGTCTTCACGGTCTCCAACCAGAAGGGCGGCGTCGGCAAGACCACGACGACGGTGAACATCGCCGCAGCCTTGGCTTCGGCCGGCCAGAACGTGCTGGTGATCGACATCGATCCGCAGGGCAATGCTTCAACGGCACTTGGGATCGAACACCACGCTGAGGTCGACTCGATCTACGACGTCCTGATCAACGACCTTCCCCTGGGCGATGTCGTGGCCGACTGCCCTGATATCGAGCGGCTTCAGTGCGCTCCGGCCACCATCCATCTGGCGGGAGCGGAAATCGAATTGGTCTCCCTGGTCGCCAGGGAGCAGCGGCTGCGCAGGGCCATCGACGTGTACGCGAAGCAGAGGGCGGAACAGGGCTTGGAGCGGCTCGATTTCGTCTTCATCGATTGCCCTCCGAGTCTGGGTCTGCTCACGGTCAATGCCTTCTGCGCGGCGCAGGAAGTGCTGATCCCCATCCAGTGCGAGTACTACGCCCTGGAAGGTCTCAGCCAGCTGCTGAAGAACATCGAGATGATTCAGAAGCACCTCAACGGTGATCTTCGGGTGTCCACCATCCTGCTCACCATGTACGACGGCCGGACCAACCTGGCCGCTCAGGTGGCTGCGGAGGTCCGGGAACACTTCCCGCAAGAGGTGCTGTCCGCGGTGATCCCTCGATCCGTGCGCATTTCCGAGGCGCCGAGCTATCAGCAGACCGTGCTGACTTACGATCCGAATTCCAGCGGTGCCCTGTCCTATCAGGAAGCTGCCGCGGAGATTGCCGAGCGTGGCAAATGACCTCGCGTACGGAAACGAATTTGAACCCGGTGACGATTGACTTCGTGCCGACCCCCGGACGGAGGAACCTCGCATGACTGAGAAACGACGTGGTCTGGGACGTGGCCTGGGTGCACTGATCCCGAACTCGGCGGATGCCGGCGGATCGACGCCTGCCACCCGCCCGGTGGATCTCTTCTTCCCCGCCCCTCAGCGCGAACGGGCTGCCGCGACGGAGGCTGAAACCGTTCCGTCCGAGGACACGAGCGGCAGCTCCAAGACCGCCGAGCCCGTGAAGAAGGCTCCGTCTGTAAACAAGGAGACGAAGTCCTCGAGGTCGACGAGCTCGAAGGACGGTGCAGCGCCGGTGAAGAAGGCTGCTGTACGGCGTTCGGCCACGGTCGCGAAGAAGACTGCAGCGGCCCAGGAGACGCCGACCGCGGTGGCACCTCCGGCCCCGGAGCCCGTGGTGGAGACGGGCACCGAATCCGGACTTCTCCCCGTTCCAGGGGCTCGCTTTGCGGAGATCCCTGTCGGTTCCATTTCACCCAATCCTCGGCAGCCTCGCCAGGAGTTCGACGAACAGGACATGGCGGAGCTCGTTCATTCGGTGCGCGAAATCGGCATTCTTCAGCCGATCGTGGTTCGCACGAAGGACGAAGGCAATGGATATGAGTTGGTTATGGGTGAACGCCGCTGGCGTGCCGCCCAGGAAGCCGGACTTGAAAACGTCCCAGCGATCATTCGTGCCACGACCGACGACGACCTGTTGCGCGACGCGCTTCTGGAGAACCTGCACCGCAGCCAGCTGAACCCGATTGAAGAGGCTGCGGCCTACCAGCAGCTCCTTGAAGACTTCGGCGCCACTCATGAGGAGCTCGCAGATCGTATCGGGCGTTCGCGTCCTCAGGTCTCCAACACCATCCGTCTTCTCCGCCTCCCTCCCCTGGTGCAGCGCCGCGTAGCTGCAGGCGTCTTGTCCGCCGGACATGCTCGTGCGCTGCTTGGGCTTCCGGATGCACCGGCGATGGAGCGGTTGGCGCAGCGGATTGTCGCTGAAGGTCTGTCGGTGCGGGCCACCGAAGAGGCTGTGGTCCTGTTCCAGGAGCCTGCTGATCAGAAGAAGAGTGCTGTACCGCGGAACACGGCGCGGCACGAGCGGCTGGATTACCTGGCATCGAGCCTGGCAGACCGACTCGATACCAATGTGAAGATCTCGCTGGGTGCCCGTAAGGGACGTGTGAGCATTGAATTCGCCAGTGTGGATGATTTGAACCGCATCATGGACGTCATCAATCCTTCCTAGCGACGAACGGTCCAAGCAGTAACCGAGGGTGGTGTTTCACGTGAAACACCACCCTCTTCTGCCTATGGATACCCCTGTGAGGAAACTGGTCATAGAGGTATGGGTGGTGAGATCAGACGCCGGAGGTCCTGGGTTGTTCGTGTGGGAGCGGCTGGACGGCCCTCTGACGGCCTGCGGGACTCAGTCCTCTGCTCGGGGCTGCTGACGGGGCTCTAGGTCTTCTGCGGGGCACGCAGGACGTCTTCTCAGGGCCTCGTTGGATGCGTCCGCGGGCGCCCCGAGAGTTCGTGGAGAGAAGCGCCTGATCCAGGAACTTGAGACGGCGACGACGGCTGTACGTACCGGGATCAGCGGATCGGATTGGACTCTTAGCAGGTGGAGGCGGGCACGTCGGATTCGGCGGCTCGCGTACTCGGACTGCCCAAACGGATTGCCGCTGGCCAAAGATACCGACGTAGCCGCTTTTCTGCTCTGAAAGGGACGTCCTTCTCCCCCTCGAGGGGAATCGCGGCGCGCCTGGGCGCGATGCCTCCGGCCGGCCATGCTGACAGTCCCGTAGTCCACCGCCTCAGTGCTGTCCGCTGAGCATGCCGCTGACGACTCCGAGTGGTCGTCTGGCTGCGCGTTGACGTAGAGGCGCGATGGCGGCGGGACGGCGCGGGCGCGGGCGCACTAGTGGACCAGCGGCTCGTCGATGAGAAGCCACATTCTCATCGAGCTGAAGGGTACCTGCCGTGCGCCGCTAGCCGCTCCTGTAAGAGTTCGGTGGATATCTGCTCCACTCTTGTGCCGAAGCGGCCGGAGAAGGCCACGGAGCAGCTGCGACGGGGCTGTGAAGGACGTCGCGGAACTGCTGACCAGACTCAGCGGCAGTCCGAGCCGTGCGGGGATTCCGACGGTGGACTGCCGGCTGTCAGAACAGGCGCGCAGCCTTGGTCGCTGTGAGGGAGAGCGCATTGCGTTCGAAAAGGATCCCATCTTCGCAAATCAGGGGCGATATGGATTTGGGGGCGGGACAAGGAAGGCTTCGTCGAGAGCATACGACCCCCAGCTCCGGCGATCACCCCTTGCTTTGGACGAGCTCCACAGCGACGACGAATTGGTCATCGATGAACTATCGGAGTGTTTCGACACTGATCTGGGCCGCGGAAGGCTCTCGTCGAGGTATTACGGGACCCTCGGCGAGTCGGGACTGATGCAGAGCGTCTTGCTCGCCGTAACGGTGCCCCGGAAAGGACCTAATTGAATGCTCGCATCAGGACCGGCGCACGATCCTGACTAATGCGGCGGGAACCATAAGGCCGAGTTCTGTTTCACGTGAAACATTGTGATTGTCAGATGCGGGATAGACCTCCCTGGCCTTGGTGCTCGAATCCGCTTCAGGGAACGGCACGGAACGTGACCTCGTATCTGTTCGACCGCACATAGCTCGCGGGCCGGACAGGAACGAGCAGTGTTGGCAGCTGCTCATGAGAGCCCGCTTCTCCCCCGCACCTCGGGTTTCACGTGAAACATTGTCCCCTCTGTGGAGTCATGAGTGGCTGCAGAGAGTACGTCAGTCGTAGCACTCTCCCGAACCGGCCTGGCGATCCACGTCGTGTATGGCGGGCGCGGACCGACCGGACATTGGTGCTGGCCGCCTCCTTTGGCCGCGTGAGACGGAATGAGGTCGGAGCAGCAGCTGGGCTCTGTTTGGATTGGGACCGTCTCTAAACGGACTTGGTCGGCGAGGCGAGTGACGCTGTGGATATTCCTGGGGGCTGTGTCGAACAGGCCCATGTTCCCGCGGACCGAGAGTCGCGTGCCTGTGGATAGGTCTGTGGACTAGTGCGAGGTGAGGATCTCCCCAGGGTGTACCTGACGTGATACGGATCTGGCGGTTCTTGATGCGCTTTCGCGTGTGCTTCGGCTCTAGGTCCCAACCGGTTTCCCTAAGGATCACAGTTCGTTCTTTTGGATCAGGGCATGCGTCAGACGAATTTTGCGGATTGGAGACAAAGAAGGTACGAATTTCAGCAATTCAAACGGGCAAATCCCCACTGATCTACTCTTGGTTCAGGCCTCAATAGTCAGCGAAGCTGCAAGCCCATCCATCGCGTCCGATGTTTCACGTGAAACCAGAGCGCGCAGACCTTACTCAGGGACAACGATAGGCTGTGGATAGCTGCACGCTGAACCCGCGTAGTTCTGGGGATCTATCTGTGGATAACTTTGTGGACAGAGCGACCGTCACCCGTACGAAGGCCTGGGTTCTCCTGATGGCTGGAGATGGCGAGAGTCGTCTAGTGGTACTTACCAACAGGGCGGTAGTGCCGACTTTGGGCGAGAGTCCGAGATGTAATGACTGCGTCGATGTTTCACGTGAGACGACCGAAAGCAGGCGGTCAGTATGAGTCACGGTCGAGGTCAGTTCCACCGATTCGCATGGTCGCTCGGACGGCCGTGTAGATCGGAGTGTACTGAATCGTCGCTCGGTGACTCGCAGATCCGTGGGTACTCCTGCATCCAACGGCGGACTACGGAGGCTTGAGAGCAGCGGCCAGTCGCCGGTGGGGGTGTATAGGCTGTTACCGGCTTGCCCCCACAGAAGGTCCCTCTCAGCGGTGGACGCCGGCGTGGAGTGAGGCGATGCGGTCTTGGTGTCGAACGGAGTGGCCGAAATTCACCATGTGAGACCCGAACGGGCGTTGTGTACGACGGGCTGGATCTGAGGGACGTCTTGTGCTGATTGCGACACCTGGAGCCGTGGGGCCGCTTCAGAGTGATCCGAGCCGCCGACGCCCCTTCTAACGCGCTTGATCGGCGGGCCGTTGGGTGACTTAGCTTGGACTCGCGCAGGATTTCGGATGCCATTGAGGGGCCGCCGAAGACGTTGTGAAATTCTGGGACGGGGGTCCAAGGCCGGGAAAGGGACGGGTGCGGTCACTCTGAGGTCCGTGAACGGTTCGCTGCTATGTGGGAGTTGAAGTCACCATGAGAGCGCGGCGCATCGTACGAACTAGAACCGTCATGCGAGCTGGCACCACCATGAGAGCGCGAACTGTCGTGAGAGCTAGAGGCATCATGAGAACCACGACAAGGTGTCTTTTGGCGTGGCGGGAGGCGCTGGACCGCCAGGCGCTCAGTACGAGCGAGTTCTGTGAGCTGTCTCCGTCGGTGATATGGCGCCTAAGACAGCCGATAGGGCGCGTTAGACCGGCAGCCGGGCCGAGCGTGGATGCCTGATGGATCGAGGACGCTCTTGCTGTGACGACGTTTCGTTGACGCGGGTGCGTCGGTCGACCGATGAGCGCACACGACACTTCCGGGCCGGCCGTGATGTTTCACGTGAAACCGTGCTCAGAAGAGGGCCTTCCTTGGCCTCGACGTTTCACGTGAAACGATCCCTACTTGGAAGTGAGAAGGGATGAGGGCAAGCGCTGCGTCTTCTGGGTGGGGTAAGCGCCAGTTTGGGCGAGCGAATCGACACTTGCTGTCATCCAGAAGGTCAGAAGACGGATCTCAGCGGTGGACTTCGTACCTCTTAGGACAGCGCGGGGACTCGTCGCTCGCCGTGGGTGACTCTGTGAGGCCCTGGATTGGTGGTCCTGTAAGCCTTGGCGGCTCTGGAAACCTTGGAGACGTGGTTCCAGAGGTGGAATGCTGCACTCGTGGTGGAGGGGGTGTTGAGGCTTGTATGCGGTCTTCTGAGCACCTGCGTGGAGCACTGAGCCTCGGGGGGCTTCAGGAGTGTTCTCATGGCTTCAGCGGCCGCGCCCGTGCGGATCCTTCCATCGAGGCGCTGCGGGGCATCTCGCGAAATGCAGAGACCAGTTCCGCTAGTCCTGGATGCTCCATTGATCGCTCCTATTACGCGTCCAGCAGCGTCGATTGCGGCTCTTCTGGGGTGGAGGATCTGGCCTTCTGAGATCGCTGGTTCCCGGACGGTCGGTCTGGGTTTGCCATTGCCGGTGGGCTGATACTCCCATCTCGTGGATAGGAATAAGGCAACTCATGAAGTCTGTATTGTGCCCGTGAGGCACCGTCCGTTCGGGCCCGTCGATCTCGCCATGACGCCGTGCTCTGCGGCATTCGTCAGGGTGAAGGGACGCCTTCGTGCAGAGGAGGTTTGTTGCGATAGCCGTGGTGCTTGAACCGCAGAGGCGCTGTGGAGTCGCTTGGTGTGGCGACTGGTGTGGTGTTTGTCTGCAGCCGGCACGGGACGTTCAGTGAGCGGTGCTGTGCCGTGAAGTCCGCGGGGCCGTCTTTGATGTTCGGCGATCTACTGCCCGAGGAGGAACTGGTTGGTGCTCATGCTGTTTGTTGTTGAGCGTCTGAAAACGACGAACTCAAGGGTTGTCGCGAGTATGGACGTGTCCGCTGCTTCCGTGTCCTCCTGTCGAACCCACGAGCTATCGCCGAGGACTTGTCATGGGCTGCGCCGATAGAAGGACCTGGTGCTTTGGGACGGCGATCTCATGCATGGAGAGTGCTTTGGGTGGATACGGGCGTAGACATGCCGCACGGGCAGTGGTCCAGGACAAGGAAGAAGGCCGACTGCGGAGACGACTCGTAGTGGAGCCGAGGTTCCTAGTGTGTTCGGCGGGTATCGCCTGTGGTGAACCCGTGCGGGAACCTGGTGAGGCAGCGCAGAAGAACACTCTGCCACGGTGCACCGGTGACGTCGTCGTGGGGGACGGAGCAGGCCTCGTGTGGCTCGGGCACGCCACGTCTGGTTGCGGTGTACAGAGGGACCGATGCCGGAGACGAGGCACCGCGGGCCGGGGCGTTCATTGGAAGGATTCCCCTGTTCTGATGTTTCACGTGAAACACTGAGGGCCACACACCGGAGGTGTGTGGCCCTCAGTCAACTTCCGGGGGTTCCGGATGTGGGGGAATCAGCCGAGAACGTCGGAGAATTCCTTTTCGAAGTACTGCTTCGGGTAGGCACCCGTCACGGTGTTCTTCACTTCGCCGCCCTGGAAGAGGTAAACAGCCGGAATCGAGGTGATGCCGTACTTCGATGCGACGGCCGGGTTGTCGTCGACGTTCACCTTGACGACCTGGACCTTGTCGGCATTCTCTTCGGCGATCTGGTCGAGGATCGGGCTCAGACGGCGGCAGGGGCCGCACCATTCGGCCCAGAAGTCGACGATGACCGGCTTTTCGGCCTGCAGGACGTCAGCCTCGAAGCTGGCGTCGGTAACGTCCTTGGCGTTGCTCATGATTTCCTTCTTTCCTGGAATCAATCAGTGGTTCTGGAGGTAATGCTCGACGTCGATCGCCGCAACGCACCCGGAGGCTGCGGCAGTGATCGCTTGGCGATACTTGGGGTCGATCACGTCGCCGGCCGCGAAGACACCCGGAAGGCTGGTCTTCGACGTGCGCCCGTCGACGGCGATGGTGCCGTCGGCGGTGAGATCGAGGATCCCCTTGAAGAGATCCGTACGCGGGTCGTTGCCGATGGCCACGAAGAGACCGGTCAGCGGGACGTCCTGTTCGACTTCGTCGATGAGGTTCTTGATCCGGATGCCGGTGACCTTGTCACCTCCGAGGACGTCGACGACCTCGCTGTCCCAGATGAAGTTGATCTTCTCGTGGGTCAGTGCACGGTCGGCCATGATCTTCGAGGCACGCAGTTCCTTACGGCGGTGGACCACGGTGACCTGCGAAGCGAACTTGGTGAGGAAGAGTGCCTCCTCCATGGCCGAGTCGCCGCCACCGATGACCGCGATGTTCTGATCCTTGAAAAAGAAACCGTCACAGGTTGCACACCAGCTAACGCCATGTCCGGAGAGACGCTTCTCGTTGTCCAGACCGAGCTCGCGGTATGCCGAACCGGTGGACACGATGACCGTACGGGAGCGGTGAGTCTCGCCGTTGCCGAGGGTGACACTCTTGACCTCGCCCTCGAGATCGACGGAGACCACATCTTCGTACTCGATGCGTGCACCGAAACGGCTGGCCTGCTGCTCGAGGTTGTCCATCAGATCCGGGCCCTGGATGCCCTCCGGGAAACCGGGGAAGTTCTCGACCTCCGTGGTGTTCATCAGCTCGCCGCCGGCGGTCACGGAACCGGCGAACACGATGGGGCTGAGTTTGGCACGGGCGGTGTAGATCGCCGCGGTGTAGCCGGCAGGGCCCGAGCCGATGATGATGACGTCGTGGACCTCAGGGGCGGTGGTTTCTTGCGTGCTCACGTGGGTGGAGTCCTCTTCCTCGCTCGAGCCGTACGAATGCGGCAGAGGGCACAACGACGCGGAGCATCGAACTATTCCGTCAACGAAGTGGCCCCAGGCCTCTTCTCAGAGTACCTGGGGCCGTCGCGCTACTGAATTTTGATTTCCGACAATCTCAAACCGTACGGATATTGCGTTCTCGGTGCCGCCAGGCGGGGCAGCGCGGTGATGTCCACGATCACATACTGGGCTGTGACGTTGCCGGTGACCGTCATGCTCAGATTCGGGCCCGTGAACGAGTTGCTGGCCACCTGCTTGGCACCGTCCAGGCTGGGCTTGTCATTCGTGTACACGGTGACCGAGCCGCCGGAACCCCCCAGTTGAGCGAGGGTGACCGACTTGATCGGCGCGGCCTCCTTGAGCTTCACCACCAGGGGGACACTCTTGACGAAACCGCCCCAGTTCTCCGTGGCGAATTCCATATTGGACCAGTACGTGGCGTTGTTACCGTCGATCGCCTTTGTAAGGTCCTTGTCGTATTCGGCGGCGAAGTCGAACGTTCCGAGCCGGGTCAGGGAATCGATCGCGGGGGCCGGAAGAACCGGCGGCGCCGAGGTCTGAGGTTGCTGACTCGGGGAGGGAGCCGTTGACGGCGGGGCGCTGCTGCTCGATGTCGCGGCCGGTGTACCAGAACTGAAGATGCTTCCGAGGCTGTTCACGGCGAAGATCAGTGCGGCGATCAGGACCACCACGAGCACTCCCCCGACGATCCACCGAGTGCTTCGGTTCTCCGCGATGGGTTCGGTCTCTTCTTCGGGCTCGGTGTCGAACCCCAGCATCTCGCCCCGTGCCGCGGCAGGGAAATGGCTCGCCTCGCGGCGCTGCTCGTCCTCGCTCGGAGCCTGGGCGAATGCCGCCGTCGCGGCGGCCGGCTCAGGGTCGACGACGGGAGCGGAAGGCTCGCGGGACGGCGTCACGTCCGGAGTGCGCTGCACCGGCTCTGTCGCCGGGGCGGCAGGAGGAACGGCTTGCCTGGCAGGAGGAGCGGGTTGTGGAGCGGCGGGTTCCGCCTGCTGAGGTTCTGCGGGCTCCGGGGATTCGTCCTCAGGCTCTGGAGAATCGTAGTGGATGACCGAGCCGTCGTCCTCGTAGCGTCCGCCATAGGTCTCCGGTTCCGAGGACCGCGCCTCACCGAAAATCTCGCTTCCCAGGGTCTCCGTGAAGAACGGTTCGACATAGGGGGCATTCGTCTCCACCAGCAGATCCAGCAGATCCGGTGCGTTCGAGTGGCTCGTGATCAGGTAGGTCAGGCCTTCGGTGACGCCGAGGTCCAGTATCTGCATGGCGCCGGGCCGTTCGCCGGTGGCGACTTCGCGCGCGCTGAGTGAAAGCCGCTCGGCGTTCTGCTCGCTGGCCACCAGGATGCTGACCGGGCGGTTCAGGACCTGGTCCACTCCGTCCAGGACCTGATCCTGGTCGTGGGACATCAGCACCGAACCGGTGACCTTGTAACGGCCACCCAATACGGAACCGACCTCGATCTGCTGGGACATCTGTACCTCCTCAAGCCCCGAGACGACGCGGGACTGCTCCGAACACCGATCCTATCGAAGGCTGACTGTCAATGAAGCCCCGGGGGGAAATGCGGGTTTTCTCCGGACTTGCCCTGATAGGCGTGCCGGCCGATGGGCGGCTGGGACGGATCCGTCCAGAGCCAGTCGCGGAAGGCCGCGAACATCCGTCCGGCGCCGCGTGCCTCCTGGACCGGGCCGTCGTCGTAAGACGGGGCCGCGCGGTGCGTGCCACCGGAGGTGACGGTCTCCCCCACGTCTTCCGGGCTGGGTGCCGCGCGGAAGGACTCCGCATCGAAGCCCCCGGAGATCCTGGGGAGCAGTCCGGTGTCCATCGACACCGCCGGCGCGGCCGCCGTCGTCGGCTCAGCAGGGGATGCCGCTGACGGCTGAGGCGCTGCAGGGCGGATGAAGCGTGCGAGCAGCGGCCTCAGCAGATCGCGCAGTTCTTCGACACGGAAGACCCGCAACAGGACGATGTAGGCAGCCAGCATGATCGGTGCGGTCACGCAGATCGTGAGCAGGGCGGACAGCTGGTTGTGCCAGAGGAACCCGTCGGACCGGTACCCGCCGAAAAGCCAGAGCACGACGCCGCCGACGATGGCTGAGCCGACGCCGGCGTAGCCCATGCGGATGTAGGAATTGACGATGCGTGGACCGTCCAGGTTGCCGAGGAACCGGCGGAGGAAGAAAGCGCTGATCACCACGGAGAGGATGTTTCCGACCGAGTACAGCACGGCGATGGCGTAGATGATGACGTCGGGCGGCAGGAACTGGATGATGAAAGCGCCCACCAGATTGACCACGCCCAGCATCGCCTGGACGTAGAAGGGCGTCCGGGCATCCTCACGAGAGTAGAAGACCCGGGTCATCATGAAGTTGATGCTCAGACAGGGACTGGTCAGGGCCAGGATCGACAGGGTGATCGCCAGAAGCGCGCCGTCCTGCGGCTTGCCCGCGGAGAAGAACATGCCGATGGGGCCCGCGAGCACGAGCAAGGCGATGGCCGTGAAGACGATGGCGACGGCAACCGTGCGGAGCCCGTTGGAGAGGGCGGAGCGGAGGGCCTGGAGGTTGTTGTCCAGGGCGGCTTGCGCCATCCGGTTGAACAGCACTGTGGCCAGTGAGAGCGCGATGATCGAGTGCGGCAGGAAGTAGAGCTGGCTGGCCAGGTCCAGCACCGCGTTACCGGCGATCGGAGCTGATCCTTCCGGCGCGGCCGCGCGTGCGGCACCGGGGATCGTTGCGACCTTCATGACGTAGAGGAACGCCAGCTGGCTGACCACGGTGGTGAGCAGGGCCCAGATGCCGAGCTTCGCGGCGTGCCCGAGACCCACCCCACGCCAGCCGAAGCGGGGCCGGAGCCCGAGCTTCAGTCGCAGGACGGGAATGAACAGCAGGGCTGTCTGAATGGCGACGCCCAGCGTGGAGAAACCCGCCACGAGGACCGTCTGGCCCACGCCCCAGTTTTC
This sequence comes from Arthrobacter sp. NPDC090010, assembly GCF_044748305.1. Lineage (NCBI taxonomy): Bacteria > Bacillati > Actinomycetota > Actinomycetes > Micrococcales > Micrococcaceae > Arthrobacter > Arthrobacter sp. NPDC090010. The sequence goes on along the minus strand of NZ_JBIVFT010000003.1, from coordinate 280,289 downwards.
GATGGTGTGCGGATGGGCGGCGTTGCTGCCGAAGATGAACACGAACATGCCGAGGCCGGCGATGGCCACGACGTTGTTCACGATGGGCGCCCACATCGCCGGGGCGAAGGCTCCATGGGCGTTGAGTACCTGGGTCAGCAGTGCATAGAGCCCGTAGAAGAAGATCTGCGGCAGACAGTAGACGGCGAACGTGACGGCCAGGCTCATCTGCGCGGGGCCGTAGTCCGAGGTGGTCCATTGGATCAGGACCGGCGCACAGAGAGTCACGAGCGCCGTGAGGGAGAACATGACGATCACGCCGAGCGTCAGGAGCCGGCTGACGTAGTCCGCTCCCCCGTCCGGGGCACGACTGGCCTTGATCACCTGGGGCACCAGGACGGCGTTGAAGACACCTCCGGCCACCAGCACGAACACCATGTTCGGGAGGTTGTTGGCGTTGACGAAGGTGTCGGTGACGGTGGAACCGAGTCCCAGGGCCGCGATGAGCAGCCAGGACTTCACGAAGCCCAGGACCCTGGAGATGAGGGTCCCGACCGCCATGAGCGCGCTGGACCGGGAATCGCTGGCCCGGATGGCAGCGGGTCTCGCGGACGGGGTCGAATTCTGGGCGCCGACGGCGTTTTTGGCTTGTGACATCCCTAGTATCGTCTCATTCCCGGCCGAGGCAGCGGCTGAACCCCGCCGGGCACGGCGAACTCCGCCAGCGAGCCTGGGCGATCAGGAGGGGAGGTGGCCTGGCAGCAGTTCCCGGGCCAGATCCGCGATGCGGCGCTCATTGGGGAAAGAAAGTTTCCGGGCCAGCTCACCGAGCGGGACCCAGGCGACGTCGACCGCCTCATGATCCGGATCATTCTCGATGGTGAGCTCTCCGCCCGTGGCACGCAGCAGATAGTGATGCACGGTCTTGTGGACCCGGTGGCTGCTGACCGTGAACCAGTAGTCGATGCTTCCGAGCGGGGTCAGGATGTCCCCTTCGATGCCCGTCTCCTCCGCGATCTCCCGGACCGCGGCCTCCTCATTGCTCTCCACACCCTCGGGGTGGCCCTTGGGAAGGCACCACTCGAGACGTCCGCCGCGGTTGATGCGGGCGATGATGGCCACGAGCAGTTCATGAGAGGAGGTGTCGACGACGACGCCGCCTGCGGAGACCTCTTCCACGGTCGGCAGAGTGGCCGGAAGATTCTGGTGTGCGGGGGCAATGTGGGCACCGATCGCCGAAGGCAGGGGGGCGTTGTTCCTCCTGTTCGGAGCGCTCGGTACTGGATTGGCCATGGGCATAACTCTAACGATCTTTCCTGGAACCCGAGGACGGGCCATGCGCCACGGGGACAGCCGGAGGCGGGCCGAGGCATTCGGGGCTGGAGCCTGAAACGTGACAAACTTGAGCCACTATGGTGCGCGAAAATCAGGGTGGTGCGGCCGCCTCCGTCGGCTTCGACCTCGACCCCGTGATCTTGGAACTGGGACGGCTCTACGTGGCAGCCGGTCACGAACTCTCCTTGGTCGGAGGTCCTGTCCGCGATCTGTTCCTCGGCCGGCGGTCCCTCGACCTCGACTTCACCACGGACGCCACCCCGGAACAGACCCTGGCGATCATCAAACCGTGGGCGGACACCCATTGGGAGATCGGCAAGGCGTTCGGAACGATCGGCCTGCGGAAGTCCGGTTTCCAGATCGAAATCACCACCTATCGGGCCGAGTCCTATGACCCGCAGTCCCGCAAACCTGCAGTCGCTTTCGGGACGTCCCTGGAGGACGACCTCTTCCGCAGGGATTTCACGATCAACGCCATGGCGTTGAAACTCCCGGATCTGGAACTCGTGGACCCGTTCGGAGGCTTGAAGGATCTGCATGCCGGGGTGCTTTCGACTCCGGGGCGCGCCGAGGATTCCTTCTCCGACGACCCGCTGCGCATGATGCGGGCCGCACGCTTCGCATCCCAGCTGGACGTGGGCGTCAGCCTGGACGTCAAGGCCGCCATGACGGACATGGCCGAGCGGATCGACATCATCTCCGCGGAGCGGGTCCGGGATGAGCTGGTCAAATTGATCAACGGTGCCCGGCCGAGGATCGGCGTCGACCTCCTCGTAGAGACCGGACTCGCGGACCGAGTTCTGCCGGAAGTTCCGGCCCTGCGGCTCGAAGCCGACGAACACCACCGGCACAAAGACGTCTACCAGCACTCCTTGCAGGTGCTCGAACAGGCCGCAGCGCTGGAGAGCGATCAGGACGGGCCCGTCCCGGGGCCGGACTTCGTGCTGCGCTTCGCCGCGCTGCTGCACGACATCGGCAAGCCTGCGACCCGGCGCTTCGAGAGCGGTGGCTCGGTGTCTTTCCGGCATCACGATGTGGTGGGCGCCAAGCTCGTGACCAAGCGGATGAAGGCGCTGCGCTTCGATAACGACACCATCAAGGCCGTGGCACGTCTGGTGGAGCTCCACATGAGGTTCTACGGTTACGGCGAGGCGGGCTGGACGGACTCCGCCGTGCGTCGTTACGTGACCGACGCAGGTCCGCTCCTGGAGCGTCTGCACCGGCTGACCCGTTCCGATGTGACCACCAGGAACCGCCGGAAGGCGGAGCGTCTGGCATTCGCCTATGACGATCTGGAACGGCGCGTCGCCGAGTTGAAGGAAAAAGAGGCCCTGGACGCCGTGCGTCCGGATCTGGACGGCCAGCAGATCATGGCCCTGCTGCAGCTCGGCCCCGGCCCGGTGGTCGGCCGCGCGTACAAGCACCTCCTCGAGCTGAGGATGGAGCACGGCCCCCTCAGCACTGAGCGGGCCGAGGACGAGCTCCGCCTATGGTGGGGGAAGCAGCCCGAAGCACAACAGCCCGCCTCACCGGATGCCGGCGTCGACGGCTCTGAGAACTGAAGGACAGTGATGGAGATCCCCCTGGAGCACGACCTTCCCCGTCTCTGGCTCTTGCGGCACGGTGAGACCGAGTGGTCCCGCAGCGGCCAGTACACGGGCCGTACGGATCTTCCGCTGACCGAGGAGGGCGAACGTCAGGCCGTACGTGCCGGCAGTGTGCTCCAGGACGTGAAGTTCCGCCAGGTGCTCACCTCACCGCTGCAGCGTGCGCGCCGGACCGCGGAGCTTGCGGGGTTCCCGCACGCCGAACCGGAACCCGACGCCATGGAGTGGGACTACGGCGACTACGAAGGCGTCAACTCGGCCGAAGTCCGGGCGCAGAACCCCTCCTACCTGATCTGGAACGACGGCGTGCCGAACGGCGAGACGATCGAGCAGGTGGCGGCGCGCGCCGACCGTATCGTCCAGCGGGTGCGCGACGGCGGCCCCGGGGACGTGCTGGTGGTGGCTCATGGGCACTTCTGCCGCATCCTCACGGCCCGCTGGCTGGGTCTGGAACCAGGACTGGGACGGCACTTCCTGCTGGGCACGGCCCGTGTGTGCACTCTCGGCTGGGACAAGAGGACTCCCGCCGTCGTTTCCTGGGGTCTTTAGGGCTCCGAATTCCATCGCCCGGGGACGGGCGAAGATATTCCGGAAAAATTTCAGGAATATCGTCGTATGGGGTTGGCAATTGCTGAAAACATCCTGTACGTTGTTAAACGTGCCCACCGATTGGAGGGCACAAGATCCAGAGGATGCTTCCTGCGGCAGTGCTGAGCGTGGAACCCTCCGGGTCGGTCCCTATCGGCGTCAAGAGAAAAGGAGGTTGCGAAATGAATATCATCAAGAACACCGCACTGTACACGGATGTGCACGCGTTCGGTGGAGCGGCAACCTCCCGGCCTCGGCGTCTTAACGCAGCGTAGGTCTGCGCGGGGATCCCGTCACCACACGGGATCCGTCTCTTTCAACCGGGATGGTTGGCCGCCCCTTCGTCGGGCTTCTCACTGAACGCAGCCGGGCATAGCCCTGTTTTCATCACTCGCACCCGTCGTGTTCCAGTGAATTCTCATTGAATTGATTCCTATGGTTTCCCCACGCCTGGGAAAAGAATTCTTTTGATCACTCCACCGGTAATTCACCGCGCCCAAAAACAATGAGGAATCATGATCATCCCTATTCTTGACGACCCCCGGTCCGTTCCGTCTGGACACGAGAAGCGTGTCGGCGGAACGCCATCCACATCCTGGAGCCATCCGGCCCAGGACCTTCAGACACTCAGCGCGAAAGGGGGTGTGCCCTCATGAAGCAGTTCCCAGAAGAGGCCCTGGTCTTCCAGCAGCAGAATCGGCTGAAGAACCAGGAGTTCACGACCAGGACTCTGGAGCAGACCCGTGACGACGTGTTCGTCCAGCTGCACCTGATGAACGCCATCCGCTGACCCGTTCCCTTGGACGGCTCTGCGGCAACAGCATCCCATCGCCAGACGCATGGTGGTGATGGGCTGAGAATACGGAGGACTCCGGGTGTAGCAGACGCCCGGAGTCCTCCGTGCGTCCCGGCATCGTAAATCCCCTCTCTGGAGGCCGGTTCCGCAAGGTGCGGGCCCTGCTGGCGGTGGGGAACGGCCGGTAGGCTCGTTGCATGGAAGAGGAGCGGCGTCATCGCACTCGCAGCCGGCTGGTGGTGCCCACCCGGGCGGATTCTCTGCTGGCACGGTGGACCGAGGCCGTCGGTGGGCCTTTGGGTTCCAGGACCGCACCCGGCGTCGTCACTCCCGGTTTCTTCACGGTCGACCGCGTTCTCGTGATGCTGACTGTTCTCGCCGCCCTGATAGCGCTGGCGGCCAAGTCCTACTGCCGGAGCAATGGCTGGGGCGGTGCGGGGCAGTACTACGCCACGTGTTACTCGGACTTCCCCACCCTATTGGGCGGGGAGGCGTTCGCGAACGGCTCTCTTCCCGTGTTCACGCCGGGAGTCCACTTCGAGTACCCCGTGCTGCTCGGCCTGGTGGCTGCGGTGACGGCACTGGGGGTCCCCGCATCACTGGCCCCGGCTCAGCGGGCGCTCGAGTACTTCGACCTCAACGCCTTCCTGGTGATCGTGCTCTGGATCGGCACCGTCCTGGTCACGGCGCGGCTCGCGCGCCGCAGGGCGTGGGACGCCGCGATGGTCGCCCTGGCCCCGGGGATCGTGGCGGCCGGTTTCATCAACTGGGATCTCTGGGCCGTGTTCGCGTTGGCCGTCGCCATGCTCTGTTTCGCGCGCGGACGGACCGTGTGGGCCGGGGTGCTGATCGGGCTCGGGGCAGCGATCAAGCTCTATCCGGCGCTGATGCTGGTGGCCATCCTGTTCCTGGCGATCCGCAGCGGCCGCCCGGCACCCTTCCTGCGCACGGCGATCGCCGCCGTCGTCAGCTGGCTCGTGGTCAATCTGCCGTTCGCCCTCCTGAACCCCGAGGCGTTCCGGTACTTCTTCGACTTCTCCGGGAGCCGCGGTGCGGGCTTCTCCTCCCTTTGGGAGTCGTGGAACATCGTGGCGGGCCGCCTGGGCCAGCCCACGCTGAGCCCGGCCGCGGTGAACGTGGGGGTGGCGGTCTCCTTCACGGTGCTCTGTCTCCTGATCGGCTTCGCCACCGTCACGGCGCCGCGGCGTCCGCGGATCGCCCAGCTGCTCTTCCTGCTCGTCGCCGCTTTCGTGCTGTGCAACAAGGTCTACTCCCCGCAGTATGTCCTCTGGCTGATCCCCCTCGTGGCGCTCGCCCGGCCCGTGTGGAGGGACTTCCTGATCTGGCAGGCGGCCGAGCTCGTGCACTGGGCGGCGATCTGGATGTATCTCGCGGCGGGGACCAGTGGTTCCGGCCCGCAACACAACATCGATGTCCCGTACTACGTCTGTGCCGTCTTGCTGCATGCGGGCGCAAGCGCTTACATTATGGTGCGTGTCCTCTGGGACATGATGAACCCCGACGACGACATCGTGCGCGCCGGTGCCGTCGATGATCCTCAAGGAGGAGTCTTCGACGGCAGTCCCGACAGATTCCGGATAGATCCCGGGCCGCGAGGACACTCAGTACTGCCCTGGCGCCCGAGCAGCGGGCAGGGGACCATGCACCCGAGAGAAGATCACGAGGCTCGCTAAGTGAACACCCGGCTCCGTTCCGCAACCATCATGACCTTCGTGGTCTTCGCCATCAACGGCCTGATCTTCGCCAGCTGGGCTTCACGGATTCCGGCTGTGGCGGCCACTCTCAGCCTCTCGCCGGGCGAGATCGGCGGGCTGCTGTTGTGCATGGCGGTGGGTTCGCTCGTCGCGCTCCCGAGTGCCGGCTGGTGTGTGAACCGGATCGGTGTGGCCGGCACCATCCGTCTGGCCAGCGTGCTCATCACCCTCGCCGCGAGCGGCGTGGCACTCGGCCTGGCACTGCACTCCGTACCCGTCACCGGGATCAGCCTCGTGTTCATCGGCGGAGGGATCGGGCTCTGGGACGTCTCCCAGAACATCGAGGGCGCCGACGTCGAACATCAGCTCGGCCGCACCATCATGCCCCAGTTCCATGCCGCCTTCAGCGGTGGCGCCTTCCTGGGGGCCATGCTGGGCGCGGCCTTCTCCGCGATCGGCATCGGTCTGCCGGTGCACATGCTCGGAATAGCGGTTCTGGTGCTCGTCATGGGTCTCGTGGCTCCTCGCTACTTCCTGCCGCATACGCCGCACGACGCCGCCGAAGCGCCGACGGGCGGGAAGCTGTTCGCCTGGAAGGAGATGCGGACGCTGCTCATCGGTGTCGTCGTCATGGGTGCCACGCTCAGTGAAGGTGCCGGAAACGACTGGATCGCCAAGGGAGCCGTCGACGGGCTTCATCAGAGCGAATCGACGGGGGCCCTGGTGTTCGCCGTGTTCGTCGCCGGCATGACCCTGTTCCGTGTTCTCGGAGCCCGCCTCATCGACCGCTTCGGCCGGGTGGCCGTGCTTCGCGGCAGCATGCTGACCGCGGCTGTCGGCCTGGCTCTGTACTGCTGGAGCCCGGATCTGTGGCTGGCCGTGCTCGGCGCCGTGCTCTGGGGCGCGGGTGCGGCCCTGACCTTCCCCATGGGGATGTCCGCGGCGGCCGACGACCCGCGGCATGCGGCGGCACGCGTCTCCGTCGTCTCCACCGTCGGTTACGTGGCCTTCCTCGCGGGGCCGCCGGTCCTCGGGTTCCTCGCCGATCACCTCGGCGTCAGGAACGCCCTGCTCTTCATCGGCATCCCCATCCTGGTCGCCGCCGTCCTGGCCTCGGCCGCCAAACCGCTCACGGTGGAACGCAACCCTGCGAAGGACTGACGCGTCCGCCCGAAGGCGTACCGCCGTCGTCGTGGAATCATCCTCAGGGGGAGAGCCATCCGGAGGGGTCCTGGATAGCCTGGATATAAGGCGGAGGCCGGTTCACGATGGGCCGCGCGGGCCGCACCCATCGACAGGCGAGGACCAGGCATGATCCAGGCAGAAGGCTTGTACAAGCACTACGGGCCCAAAACAGCCGTGGCGGGAATCAGTTTCACCGTCCAGCCCGGCAGAGTCACCGGCTTCCTCGGCCCCAACGGGGCCGGTAAATCCACCACCATGCGGATGATCATGGGCTTGGACCGCCCCACCGCGGGGCACGTGACGGTCAACGGCAAGCCCTTCGCGCAGCACAAGGCACCCCTGAAGGAAGTCGGAGCCCTGCTGGATGCCAAGGCAGTGCACACCGGACGCAGCGCCTACAACCATCTGCGGGCCATGGCGGCGACCCACGGAATCCCGGTCTCCCGCGTCCACGAAGTCATGGCCATGACCGGCCTGACCGAGGTGGCCAAGAAGCGCGCCGGCGGGTTCTCCCTCGGCATGGGACAGCGCCTGGGAATCGCGAACGCCCTGCTGGGCGACCCGCAGACCCTGATCCTGGACGAGCCCGTCAACGGACTGGATCCCGAAGGCGTGCACTGGGTCCGCAACCTGGTGCGCTACCTGGCCGGCCAGGGCAAGACCGTCTTCCTGTCCTCCCACCTCATGAGCGAGATGGCCCAGACCGCCGACCACCTCCTGGTGATCGGCCGAGGCCAGCTGATCGCAGACATGTCGGTGCAGGAACTGATCTCCAGCGTGCAGCAGAAGAAGGCGTTGGTCCGCACACCGCAGTCCGCCGAACTCGCCGCAGCACTGGCCGCCCCGGGCGTTTCCGTGACGCAGTCCGCGCACGAGACTCTCGAGGTTGCGGGTCTGGACACCCGCCGGATCGCTCAGACGGCCCTCGAACGGCAGATCCTGCTGTACGAACTCACACCGCAGGAAGCCTCGCTGGAGCAGGCGTACTTCGAATTGACGCGCGGAGCGGCTGAGTACCAGTCGGACTTCTCCATGGCCAACGCAACCCACCACCAGGGTGTCCCCGCCGGTGGCGCGGACAACCAGGCTCCCCGGAACTGAGGACAGTGATGAGCACACAGACCGCGAACACCGCGCACAACACCGTCGCAGCAAACGCCTCCGAAGGCGGGAGCTGGAGCTTCCTGGGCCTGCTCCGCAGTGAATGGATCAAGTTCTGGAGCCTGCGCTCCACGATCTGGCTGCTGGCCTGCACAGCCGTCGCCGCCGTCGGAGTCGGAGCGCTGACCGCCTGGGTCCGGCACACCATCTTCGCCCAGATGATCGAGCAGGCGAGCCAGCACGGGGCCAAGCCCACGGGCGCCGAACTCCAGGCCGGCCTGGGTGGCGGATCCGGGATCGAGCTCTACAACCTCCCGAACGCCGGCCTCCAGATCGCCGTGCTGGTCCTGGGCTCCCTCGCGGTGCTCTTCCTCTCCAGCGAGTACGCCACGGGCATGGTCCGCTCCACGATGTCCGCAACCCCGAAGCGCCTGCCGGTCTTCTTCGCCAAGGCCATCATCCTCGCGGTGATCGGCTACGTGCTGGCCACCATCACCGGTGCCGTCACCTTCCTGATCTCGATGGGCATCTTCGCCGACCAGTCGGTCTTCGACCTCGGCTGGGGCACCGACGGCGTCGTCCAGGGTGTCTTCACCGGCGGACTGTACGTCGCCGCCGTCGCCGTCATGGGGCTCTCGCTCGCCGCGCTGCTGAAGAATTCCGCCGGCGCCGTGACGATCCTCGTGGCTCTCATGTTCATCCTCGACTTCGCGGCCAGCTTCATCAAGCTGATCCCGGGTGACTTCTGGAAGTATGTCCCGGACTACTTCCCGGGCCAGGCCGGCGGCCGTTTCCTCGCCATCGGGCATGTCGACGGCATGCTGGACCCCGGAATCGGCGGCCTCGTGCTTCTCGGCTGGGTTCTGATCCTGGCGATCCCGGCGCTCATCGCCCTGAAGACGCGGGACGTCTGAGCGCAGTGAAGCAGAAGGACCGTGGCGCGGCGTCGTCCCCTCAGGGGGCGGCGCCTGCGCCGTTGACGCTGGCGGAGATCAATGCACGGCACCGTGGTGCCGTGCGGCGCTACTTCGTCGCGCATCCCGTGGTGATGGACGTGGTGGTCGTCCTCTCCTATCTTCTGCTCTCCCTGGCCACCGTCATCTCCCAGATCGTCCAGGGGAACTGGGCTGCTCCCCTGCTCGTGGTGGCCATCGCGGCGGCCCTGTTCTTCCGCCGCCGGGTGCCGCTCGTGGTCTTCGCCGTGGTCATGGTGCTGGAATTGCTTCTGGCCCTGGCCGATCTCTGGGCTTCGAATCTCAGTGCCGGTCTCTGGTTCGCGCTGTATGCCGTGGGGACGAACTACAGGCGCAGGGTGGCTGTCATCGCCCTGTTGGTGGGTCCGGCTCCGCTGATCTGGCGTTTCGTCTTCGGAACGACGGCGGCGCAGTACGCCCAGGCTTTCACCAACAATCAGCCGGAGGTCAGCGACGTCGCGCTGCGGCTGTCGATCGTCCTCACCACCTATCTGAGCTGCATCATCGCGGTCGGCTTCGGGATCGCCGTGCGCCAGAGACGGCGCTACGAAGCCGCGATCGCCGCCTGGGCCGAGCAGTCCACCCAGTGGGGCCGCTCGGCGGAGCGGAGCAGGATCGCGCGCGAGATGCACGACGTCGTCGCGCATTCCCTCACCGTGATGGTGTCGCTGGCCGACGGCGCCTCCACCGTGCTCCGCAAGGATCCCGAACGGGCCGGCCAGGTTCTCGGTGAACTGTCCCGCACGGGCCGGGCGGCGCTTGCCGACACCCGGCGGGTGCTCGGTGTCCTGAGGGAGGACGATGCGGCACCGCTCGCCCCTTTGGAGACCGAAGGCGATATGGAACGCATGGTGTCGGGGTTCAGGACCGCCGGGCTCCCCCTCACATTCACGTACAGCGGAGCGTCCCTGCCCGCGGACACGACGCTCCGGCTGTCCGTCTACCGCATCGTCCAGGAGTCCCTGACGAACGTGCTGCGCTACGGGCGCGCACTCTCCCGGGTGGAGGTGCTCGTGGACCATACGCCCGGTCTGGTGGCCATCCGGGTCATGAACGACGGCGTGGGTGCGGCCCCGGCGCCGGGAACGCTGGGCAGTGGCCAGGGGATCCCGGGGATGCGCGCCCGTGCCGCGATGTACGGTGGCACAGTGGCCGCCGCGCCGTTGACCGGTGGGGGCTGGCTGGTCACGGCCGAGCTGCATTACACGGCTGAACCGCGCCGTGCGGCGGAACCGCGTACTGCGGACGGCCGCACTACGACGAATCAACCGCACCATGATGATGAAATGCACCACGACGAATCCGGAGGACAGCGTGGCTGAGCAGACGACGAGGGCCACGGAGCCCTCCCCCGGAGGACCTGTAAGGCTCCTTCTGGTTGATGACCAACCGCTGCTCAGGGTCGGCTTCCGCCTGGTGCTGGAAGGCGATGAAGGCCTGCAGGTGGTGGGCGAGGCGTCGGACGGGGCGGAGGCCATCCGTCAGGTGGCGGCGCTCAAACCGCAGGTGGTGCTGATGGATGTCCGCATGCCAGGCATGGACGGCATCGAGGCCACCCGTCTGATCGCGGCGTCCCATCCGGAGACCCGGGTCATCATCCTGACCACCTTCGACCTTGATGAGTACGCCTTCTCGGGCCTCCAGGCAGGGGCTTCGGCGTTCCTCCTCAAGGACGTGGCGCCGGAGGAACTCATCCATGCGGTGCACGTGGTGGCCAGCGGCGACGCCGTCGTGGCTCCGCGTGTCACCCAGCGTCTCCTGGAGACCTATGTGCGCGGCGCGCACCGGCAGCCGGACGGTCAGCCGCTCCCCCGCGACCCCATGCTGGAAGAGCTGACTCCGCGCGAGACAGAGGTGCTGCTTGCGATGGCAGAGGGCCTGACCAATGGCGAGATCGCCCTGAAGTTCTTCCTCTCCGAGGCCACGGTGAAGACGCATGTGCGCCGCATTCTCGCCAAGCTGCACCTCAGAGACCGTGTGCAGGCCGTGGTGTACGCCTACGAAACCGGCCTGGTGGTTCCGAGCAACCCGGACTACTAGCGGACCCTTTTCCGGTTGCGTGCTCAGTTGTGGCGGGCGTTTCGGGCGAAGACCCGCCACAACTGAGCACGCAGGCGGAGGGGACTAGCCTGGAGGCATGTCTTCCACTGCCACCGCACACGAGCACATCCAGGACCTGGGCGCCTACGTCAGCGCCTCGCCGTCGAGTTTCCATGCCGCCCACGAGGGGGCCCGGCGTCTCGACGCCGCCGGTTTCACCGCTCTGGACGAGCGCCAGCCCTGGGAAGGCGGGCCCGGCGCGTTCTACATCGTGCGAGATGGTGCGCTGATCGCCTGGGTCACGCCTCAGGGTGCGGGCCCCACCACGCCGTTCAACATCCTTGGCGCCCATACGGATTCGCCGTCGTTCAAGCTCAAGCCGCGTCCCACCACCGGTCGTTTCGGCTGGCTGCAGGCCGGTGTGGAGGTGTACGGCGGCCCGCTGCTCAATTCCTGGCTGGATCGCGAGCTCCGTCTGGCCGGGCGTCTGGTGCTGCAGGACGGCAGTGAACACCTGACGGCCACCGGCCCGGTGCTTCGTTTCCCGCAGCTGGCCATCCATCTGGACCGCGGCGTGAACGACGGGCTGACCCTGGACCGGCAGCACCACATGAACCCGGTCCTCGGGTTGGGTGATCCGGCTCAGGAGGATGTGCTGGCAGTACTGGCCGCAGCCGTGCCGGGTGGCGGGGTGGATCCCGCGCAGATCGGCGGGTACGACGTCGTCGTGGCGGATACGCAGACTCCGGCGGTCTTCGGGGCCAAAGAGGAGTTCTTCGCCTCCGGACGGCTCGACAACCTCTCCGCCACCCATGCGGGCCTCGTGGCGCTCATCGCTCATGCCTCGTCCGGTGTGCCCGCCGAGGGCCCGATCGCCGTTCTGGCGGCCTTCGACCACGAGGAGATCGGATCGGGTTCCCGCTCGGGCGCCTGCGGCCCGATCCTGGAGGATGTGCTGAGCAGGATCTCCGACGGCCTGGGCGCTTCGCTGAGCCAGCGGCGGCAGTCCTTCGCGGCGTCGTTCTGCCTCTCAGCCGACGCCGGCCACGCCGTGCACCCGAACTATCCGGAGCGTCACGATCCCGCCAATCGTCCGCTGCTCAACGGCGGTCCGCTTCTGAAGATCAACGCCAATCAGCGCTACGCCACGGATGCCACGGGCGCAGCGTTCTGGGCTCGTCTCTGCTCCGCCGCGGGCGTCCCGTACCAGGAGTTCGTCTCCAACAACGATGTGCCGTGCGGTTCGACCATCGGACCCCTGACCGCCACGCGGCTGGGCATCCGGACCGTCGATGTGGGCGTCCCGCTGCTGTCGATGCATTCGGCTCGCGAGATGTGCGGCGTCGAGGACCCGTTCCGCCTGTCGCGCGCCACTGAGCTGTTCTTCCGCACCGTGGCCTGAGGAAGGCCCTCCGCTCAGGAGTGCTCAGGAGGCGATGCTGACCACGAGGTTGATGGTGGTCGCGAGCACCAGGGTGCCGAAGAGGTAGGAGAGCAGCGCGTGCCGGAGCGCCTGGGCGCGGATGGCGCTGGTCTCGATGGTGTTGTCGGAGACCTGGTAGGTCATCCCGATGCTGGTGGCCAGATAGGCGAAGTCCGTGTACCGAGGGGGCTCCTTCTGTCCGTTGAAGCCGATCCCGCCCTCCTGCTCCCCGTTGTAGTAGAGCTCGGCATAGCGCAGGGTGAAGAGTGTGTGGATCAGCATCCAGGACAGGGCCACGGTGAGGAATCCGAGCGCCGCGTCGAGGATGCGTTCCGGCTGGTCGGAGTTCTGGTGCGAGGCGAAGATGAGCACGGCGACGGCGACCATCGATGCGATGTTGGCGCTGAGCACCAGGACCTCGCTCACGGGGCGCGAGGGGTCCTCGATCGTGGCATGCGCGCGGGTCTGCTCGCCGTCGAGCTTCAGTGTCCGGCTCAGCACCCAGAGGACGTACGACGCCGCTGCGGCCGCCCAGCCGGCCGCGACCGCCTCGGTGGGGTGGCCGCTGACGAGGGTGAGGAGCGCCGTCGCCACGCCGACGAGGAACATGATGGCGATCCGGAGACGGGCCCGATGCCGGGGCCTGGAAGGGGTCATTGCCCCAGGCTATCGCCGTTGGATCCGGCTTCTCTGTCCACAAGCGGCGAGAGTGCTCTATTGCGTCGCCCGGACCCCGAATAGGCTTGAGGCGTGGGATGGACTAATATTGTGAAGTCTGTGTTATGCCCTGCCCTCCCAACGGGGGCCGGTCGCAGACACATCGCAATGAACCTCCTGTTACGGAGAGACCGTAACCGTTCAGCCCAAAGGAGGTGGGTTCACATATGCGTCCTTACGAGTTGATGGTGATCTTCGACCCCGAGGTCGAAGACCGCGCCGTTGAGCCGTCGCTGCAGAAGTTCCTCAATGTCATCACCACCGACGGTGGAACCGTCGACAAGGTGGACATCTGGGGCCGTCGCCGCCTGGCCTACGAAATCAAGAAGAAGGCTGAGGGTATCTACGCAGTGGTCAACTTCACGTCGACCCCCGCTACCGCTCAGGAACTGGATCGCCAGCTCGGTATCAACGAGACCGTGCTGCGCACCAAGATCATCCGTCCGGAAGACCAGAAGGTCTCCGCAGAGTAATTCTGCGGACCACTCGGTCCTCTCCAATTTCTCGCAGGAAAACCCAGGAGGAAGCAGATGGCAGGCGAAACCCCAATCACCGTTATTGGAAATCTCACCAACGATCCCGAACTGCGGTTCACGCCGTCCGGTTCGGCGGTGGCGAACTTCACCATCGCTTCCACCCCGCGGACTTTTGACCGCCAGTCGAATGAATGGAAGGACGGGGAAACCCTGTTCCTTCGCGCTTCGATCTGGCGGGAAGCCGCCGAGAACGTCGCAGAGTCCCTGACCAAGGGCACGCGCGTGATCGTCAGCGGCCGACTGAAGAGCCGTTCCTACGAGACCAAGGAAGGCGAGAAGCGCACCGTCATGGAGCTTGAGGTCGATGAGATCGGCCCGAGCCTCCGGTACGCCAACGCGAAGGTCAACCGCACCCAGCGCTCCGGCGGTCAGGGTGGCGGCGGCTGGAACGGCGGCCAGTCCGGCAGCAATGGCGGAGGCGACTCCTGGGGCAACTCGGGAGCCGGTTCCTCCGGAGGTAACTCCGGTGGCAATCAGGGAGGCTGGAGCGGTAACAATAACCGCCCCCAGCAGCAGCCGCGCCAGTCCCAGCAGCAGGATGACCCGTGGGCGACCCCGGGTGTCTCCGAAGGCTGGGGCAACGGTCCGGACTCCGAACCGCCTTTCTAAACCACAACATTCACCATCCCGTGGATCACTCCACGGGCTCCCAGGAAAAGGAGCTCCACGATGGCTAAGGCTGAAATCCGTAAGCCCAAACCAAAGTCCAACCCCTTGAAGGCCGCTGACATCACCGTCATCGACTACAAGGACGTCGCACTGCTGCGCAAGTTCATCTCCGACCGTGGCAAGATCCGTGCCCGCCGTGTCACCGGTGTTTCCGTTCAGGAACAGCGCAAGATCGCTCAGGCTATCAAGAACGCCCGCGAAGTTGCTCTGCTCCCTTACTCCGGCGCTGGCCGCGGCTAAGGAAGGGAATCACTACCATGGCAAAGCTCATTCTTACCCAGGAAGTCACCGGTCTCGGTGTCGCTGGCGATGTGGTTGAGGTCAAGAACGGCTACGCCCGTAACTACCTCCTGCCCCGCGGCTTCGCCCTCACCTGGACTCGCGGTGGCGAGAAGCAGGTCGAGAGCATCAAGGCTGCTCGCGCTGCCCGCCAGCAGGCAAGCCTCGAGGCCGCTCAGGCCCAGGCCGCCGCGCTGAACGCCAAGAAGGTCGTCCTGAAGGCCAAGGCCGGCACTGCCGGTCGCCTCTTCGGCACCATCAAGCCGAGCGACGTCGTCGCCGCTGTCGAGGCCGCAGGCCTGGGCTCGGTCGACAAGCGCTCCGTGCAGCTGCCGGTTCACATCAAGTCCACCGGTTCCTACACCGCCAACGTTCGTCTGCACGACGACGTGACCGCTGTGGTGAACCTGGAGGTCGTGGCCAGCAAGTAAGCAGGGCCCCGAAGAATCGAGCTCTGCGAGATTCTTCGGGCCAGCTCACTTGCGCAAGTAAGCAGGGGTCATCGAAACCACGGTTTCGGCCCCGGCAGTGCTGGACTTCGAGTGGCGTCTCATCTTCGGATGAGGCGCCACTCGGCATTTAAGCCCCCAGACCCATGTCCCATTCAGCACCGGGACGTTCAGGGCCTGTGGAGTTCCTTCATGGTGTGTGCGTAGCCTCGCCGGGCGAGTTCTCCGAGCGTGGCGATATCCACGTCGGCGAGTCGGTTCACATAAAGGCAGCTCACGCCCCTCCGGTGCTTGCCCAGCGCAGGGAGAAGGGATTCGGCGCCGTCCTCTGCGAGCAGTCCGTACAGGGCGAACTTGCCCTTCCGCGGTGAGAAGCCCAGAGCTGGTGAGTCGCCCTGGTGGCCGCTTTCATAGCGGTAGTGATACTCGCCGAAGCCGATGATCCTTCCGCTCCACAACACCGCAGGCTGGCCGCTGAGGTCACTGAAGAGCTCCACGAGGGTCTGGGTGTCCGCGCGCTGTGCAGGTGTCTCGAGGGAAGCGATGAGCTCATCCACGGGCGAGCTTCCGGGAGGTGCGATGACGGGTTCCATGGGCCCATCCAAGCATCTTGTGGGGGTGGGGAATAGATCCGGACGGACCGCGTTAATGAAAGTAAATGCAAATGCATCTACTATGGGAGTGTGGATCAGATGGAATCAGCAGTGCGGCCCCGTAAGGTGGTCGTCCTCTCAGCCGGTCTCGGCGTGCCCTCCTCCAGTCGCCTCCTTGCGGACCGGCTTGCGGTGGCCACCGAGGAATCGCTGACCGAGCTGGGCTCGGCCTCGGAGGTTCGAGTGGTGGAGTTGCGCGACTATGCGGTGGATGTGGCGAACAACTTCGTGACGGGCTTCGCGGCCCCTCGCCTGGCCGAACTGATCGCCGACGTTGAGACGGCCGATGCCGTGATCGCGGTGAGCCCCGTGTTCAGCGCCAGCTTCAGCGGCCTCTTCAAATCCTTCTTCGATGTGATCGACCCGAAGGCGTTGGAGGGAACCCCTGTGCTCCTCGGTGCGACGGCTGGAACCGATCGTCATCAGATGGTGCTGGACTATGCGATGCGTCCGCTCTTCGGATACTTCCGTTCCCGCCTGGTCCCCACGATGGTCTTCGCCGGTCCTCAGGACTGGGGGGCGGCCGACGACGCCGGGCATGGCGGGCTGCTGGCGGACAGGATCGCGCGTGCCGGCCGGGAGCTGGCTGAGATGGTCGTGGAGGCCCCTGCGCGCGAGCGGGAGGATGACATGGTCTCCCTGCCCTTCGAGCAGCTGCTGGCGGGCATCACGAGCGCCTGAGTGCCGGTTTTCCCGGCGGGATACTCCGGTCTTCCCGGAGAGACTTCGGCGGGCCCGATGGTTCAGATGAGGTCCACGAACTCGCGGGCATGTTCCAGGGTGATGGTGGAGTGGCGGACCAGGAGCCGTGCCGCGGTCTCCCGGTCCCCTGAGCGGGCGAGATCCTGGATACGCCCGTAGATCGCGTCGTTGAGCATATTGCTGCTGACTTCGAGTGTGGTGTCGCCGCGATTGACGATGGCGCGGTACCGGTAGGTGAAGACCTCAGGTGAGTCTTCGTCTTCGTCCCCGGTGGAGTCCTGGACCCGGGGAGCCTGAAACGGCTGAGGATATTTCGCCAGCGCCAGCACGGTGTCTCGGGACTGGCGCAGACCTGCACCGGTGGCCTCGCGGTAGATACGGATGGCTCCCATGAACTCCTCCCGGGCGATGAGGGAGTACAGGGCCCGGTGCTGTTCGACCGTCAGTCGCCCGGCGGCCTCCCTGGCCAGCTCGCGCGGGTCCTGCTCGACCCGCGGTTCCGACGGGCGCCCCAAGCGTCGCGCCACGACAAGGACCAGGGCGACGACGACGACCAGAATGAGCAGCGGGATCAACAGAGGTTCCACGGCCCCAGCCTATTCCAGAAGGGCGCTCTGGTCAGCGGGACCTTCAGGGGTAAAAGCCTCGACTGGATGCAAGTTTTCCACAGGAAGGAGCTTGTCCTGTGGATTAAAAATAGTGCGGAAAAATCTCCCTCCACACGCTGTAGACGACGTTTTCCCATGTCAGAGCGTCATTATTGATTCATCTGCCAAAACTTACCCACAAGCTGCTCGGCGATTCACACAAGTGGATGCCCACCGTCCACAAGTTATCCACAGAAGTGGGGAAAACTCGGCTTGGAGTCTGTGGAAAACCCGGCTAGCGTGACGTGGTACCCCCTGCGTGTCGAGCCGGCCCGGGTGTCGTTCCAGCGGAGCGGGCCTGCCTGCCGGGAACGGCGACGCCGTCCTGGCGGGACCCGGTTTTCCGCTCTCGACCCGTTGCGAGACCGCACCCGTTCCGGAGCCGGTGATCCCTGGAAACTCTTGTCAGTGCCGGGGTACAGAATCATCGTGATGAAAGCAGCAGGAGAAGGAAGCCGATCGTGTCCGTAGTCCCAGTGGAAGCCATGGATACCCCGCGTCAGGACGATGCGAGGACGCCCCCGCAGGACGTCGCCGCAGAGCAGTCCGTACTCGGGGCCATGATGCTCTCGAAGGACGCGATCTCCAGCGTCAGCGAGGTCATGCGGGGTGGAGACTTCTACCGCCCGGCTCACGAGGCGATCTTCGACGCCATCCTGGATCTGGACTCGCGTGGCGAGCCCGTCGACGCCGTCACGGTCTCGGACGAGCTGACCAAACGCGGCGAGATCAACCGGATCGGCGGCCCGGCCTACCTGCACGAACTGCTCCAGACCGTCCCCACGGCGGCCAACGCCAACTACTACGCGGACATCGTGGCCGAGCGTGCAGTGCTCCGGCGCCTCATCACTGCGGGGACCAAGATCGTCCAGCTGGGATACGGCCAGGACGGCGAAGTGGAAGACCTGGTCAACCAGGCCCAGGCGGAGGTCTATGCCGTCGCCGAGCGCACCACCACCGAGGACTATGTGGCGTTGAAAGACGTCATGGAACCGACGCTCGACGAGATCGAGGCGGCCGGAACCCAGACGGGTGGCATCTCCGGCATCCCCACCGGGTTCCGTGAGTTCGACGACCTGACCCACGGCCTGCACCCCGGCCAGATGATCGTCATCGCGGCCCGCCCGGCCGTCGGTAAGTCGACCTTCGCCCTGGACTTTGCACGGTCGGCCGCGATCGCCAACAATCTGCCCACCGTCTTCTTCTCCCTTGAAATGGGCCGGAATGAGATCGCGATGCGTCTGCTGTCCGCAGAGGCCGAGATCAATCTTCAGGACCTGCGGCGAGGGACGGTGAAACAGGATCAGTGGGACAAGATCGCCGGCAGCATGGCCAGCATGAATGACGCGCCGCTGTTCATCGATGACAGCCCCAACATGACGCTCATGGAGATCCGTGCCAAGTGCCGCCGCCTCAAGCAGCAGCACGGCCTGAAGCTGGTCATCCTCGACTACCTTCAGCTGATGACCAGCGGCAAGAAGGTCGAATCCCGCCAGCAGGAGGTCTCCGAGTTCTCCCGTGCCCTGAAGCTTCTCGCCAAGGAGATTCAGGTTCCGGTGATCGCGCTGTCCCAGCTGAACCGTGGCTCTGAGCAGCGTACGGACAAGCGGCCGATGGTGTCCGATCTGCGTGAATCCGGCTCGATCGAGCAGGATGCCGACATGGTCATCCTGCTGCATCGTGAGGAGGTCTACGACAAGGAGACCCCGCGTGCCGGAGAGGCCGACATCCTGATCGCCAAACACCGTAACGGTCCCACGAAGGATCTCGTGGTGGCGTTCCAGGGCCGGTACTCGCGATTCAAAGACATGGCTGCCGAGCAGGAAGGGTTCTGATGCCGCGTCCCGCCGGCGTGGGCCGCGAGATCCTCCGGCTCGCAGTCCCTGCCTTCGGGGCGCTGATCGCAGAGCCGCTGTTCCTGCTGGCGGATTCGGCCATCATCGGTCATCTCGGCGTCGCCGAACTCGCCGGTGCGGGCCTGGCCACTACGGTGTTGCACGCCGCCGTCGGGCTCATGGTTTTCCTCGCCTATTCCACGACTCCGGCCGTCGCCCGGCTCGTCGGGGCCGGGCAGCCCGCCAAGGCCCTCGCGGCCGGCCGTGACGGCCTCTGGCTCGCCGGTGCGCTCGGCATCGTTCTGGCGCTGCTGGGCTTCTGGACCGCTCGGCCGTTGCTGGCGCTGATGGGAGCGGACGACGGCGCGGTGCTCGGTTTCGCCGTCGAGTACCTTCTGTGGTCCCTCCCGGGCCTCGTGGCGATGCTGCTGGTCTATGCGGGCACCGGCGTGCTGCGGGGTTTTCAGGACACCCGCACCCCGCTGCTCGTGGCAGGCGCGGGTTTCGGCATCAACATCGTCCTGAACTGGATTCTGGTTTACGGCGCTGGCATGTCCGTTGCCGGGTCCGCGCTCGGAACCAGCATCGCGCAGTGGCTCATGGCCCTGGTCTACATCGTCATGGTCGCCAGAAGGGCCTCCGGGCTGGGAGTCTCCATGCTTCCTCACGTGCCGGGGGTCATGGCTCTGGCTCAGGTCGGTTCCTGGCTCATGCTGCGAACGGCGTCGATGCGGCTGGCCATCCTTGCGACAGTCTTCATCGCCAGTTCCCAGGGTTCGGTGAATCTGGCTGCCCATCAGCTGGCGATGACGCTCTTCAGCTTCCTCGCCTTCGCCCTCGACGCGCTGGCCATCGCGGCCCAGGCGCTCATCGGCAAGGAACTCGGTGCCCACGCTCTGGAGACGGTGCGGGAACTGACCCGGACCATGATGCGCTGGGGCCTGGGATTCGGGGTGGTCACCGGTGTCCTTCTGGCCATCGCGGCACCCTGGATCGGATGGCTGTTCACAACGGATGAACAGGTGCACCATTCCCTCATCGCGGCTCTCTGGGTCCTGGCCGTCAGCCAGCCCATCGCGGGATTCGTCTTCGTGCTGGACGGGGTGCTCATCGGGGCCGGGGATGCGCGGTACCTGGCCCTCGCTGGGGTGGTGAACGTGCTGATCTACGCGCCCATGCTCTTGGCCGTTCACCTCCTGGCACCGCACGAAGGGCCTTGGGGCTTGTTCTGGCTGTGGGCTGCATTCGGTCTCGGGTATATGTCCGCACGCGCATTGACTCTGGGTGTACGTGCCCGGGGCGATCGCTGGATGGTTGTGGGCGTGCCGGCATGACGGCCCGGCCGGTCCCGATTCGGCCTGAGCCGATGTCGGCTTTAAGCTGGAAGGCGTGACCATGGAGCAGGAGAACCCCCAGAACGAGCCGGAACGCCGAATCCCGGACAGCACGGGCAGGCTCTGGCTTCCCCTTCTGATCCGCGCTCTCGTGTGTCTGGCCTTCGGTGCCCTCACCATCTTCTGGACGAGCCCGAGCTTCGCAGTCTACGAATTCGCGGCCGTGGCGTACCTGATCGTGGGTGCCGCAGCGCTTCTGTGGCTCTCGGCGGGAGCCGCAACGGCATCGCGCCTGCCGCTCAGGGTGGCCGCCGTTGCCCAGCTGCTGGCCGCCGTCGTCGTCCTGGTGGTCAATCCCGCCACGGACGCCAGCGTGACGCTGGCGCTCTCGGCCGGCCTGGCGCTGACCGGGGCGGTGGAAGTCGGGCTGTCGCTCAAGCGGAGTTCCTCGGACGAGGCGAGGGTCCTGGGACGCGATTGGCTGATCTCAGGCATCGTGGCCCTGGGTACTGCACTTCTCCTGCCGTTCTTCATCTCCCTGGGCGCTCACGCGCTGCTCGGCGTCGCGGGCGGCGGGGCCGTGCTCACCGGTGTGCTCTGGGCACTCGGCAGTCTCTCGCTGCGCCATGACTTCCGGGCACAGCCGGCGGTGGCCGGGAGCGTAGACTAGTAAAGGTTCTACGGCAGGTAGAAGCAGATGTCGCCACCACGAGTGGCACGCACGGTGGGGCCGGGGAAGCGCGCCGTGAACGGATTGAGAAGCAGGAGTGGACAGTGGGCCAGAAGAACCCGCAGGAACAGCGTTCGGTACGGTCGTCCATCAAGGGTCCCCTGCTGTTCTCCGCCTTCTGGGCCGTGGTCGCCTTCTTCGCCGTTCTGATCTTCGCTTCCGGCGGCAGTGCCAAGACCCCCCGTTTCGACTTGGCGTTCACCGGTGCGGGCATCGCCTTCATCGTCACCTTGGTCATCGCGGCGATGCTCTCGCTGACCCACAAGGACAATGCGCCCCATCTGGGCGAAGGTTCCGGTGTCAATCTGACGTCCAAGAACTCGGAAGACGGCGAAGAGTCGTCCCACTAGGGCGGATACCGGCCCACTCGTTAGACTGACTGCACCCCGCAGACCAGCATGGCGCCACGACCCTGTGCGCCGAGAACAGATGAGGTGTCCCGGCCATGTCCCGTGCCCCCCAGTCCTCCAAGACGCCCCGCCGACCAGGTGGTGCCTCAGGGAACAAGCGTTCGTCCATGCTGGCCATGCCGTCCCGGAAGACACTCGTGGTCACGGGCGCCGTGGTCCTCGCTGCCGTCGTCCTCGTCCTCCTGGCGATCTGGTTCCGCTCCACCACCGCCGGTCAGGATTTCATCCGAAGTTACCCGGGCCATGCGGAGCTTCCGCAGGGCACAGAGGAGGGTCTCCCGCTCTGGCTCGGCTGGCAGCACTTTCTCAACGCGTTCTTCCTGCTCCTGATCGTCCGGACCGGCATCCAGGTGCGGACGGTGCAACGTCCCGCCGCCTATTTCACGCGCAATAACAAGGGCCTGATCAAGACCAAGAACCCGCCGAAGAAGATCTCCCTGGACCTGTGGTTCCACCTTTGCCTGGACGCGCTGTGGGTGCTCAACGGCGTGATCTTCATCGTGCTGCTCTTCGCCACCGGCCACTGGGTGCGGATCGTGCCCACCAGCTGGGACGTCATCCCCAATGCGGTGTCTGCCGGCATCCAGTACGCCTCGCTCGACTGGCCGACCGAGAACGGCTGGGTCAACTACAACTCTTTGCAGTTGATCACCTATTTCCTCACGGTCTTCATCGCGGCGCCGCTGGCGCTCCTGACGGGTATCCGGATGTCCGGAGCCTGGCCCAAGAAGGCCGCCGTCAACAAGGTCTACCCGCTCGAGGTGGCCCGGGCGGTCCACTTCCCGGTCATGATCTACTTCGTGGCCTTCGTCGTGGTGCACGTCTTCCTGGTGCTCGCCACCGGCGCCTTGCGCAATCTGAATCACATGTACGGCAATCATGACGGCCAGGACTGGCTCGGTTTCTGGCTTTTCGTGGCGTCCCTCGTGGTGATGGCGGGGGCATGGCTTCTGGCCAGGCCGGTCTTCCTGCGGCCCATTGCTTCGCTCATGGGCAAAGTCGGCCGCTGAACGTCCGGCGCTGAACCGGAGGTCCGCTCAGGACTTCTGCCGGGCCCGATAGGCGGCCACATGCGTCCGGTTGGCGCAATTGCCGGTGTCGCAGAACCGCTTCGAGCGGTTGCGGCTCAGATCCAGTACGACGGCGTCGCAGTCGTCTGCTGCGCACAGGAGCAGGCGTGAGAGTTCCTTCGAACGGATGACATCCAGCAGGGCCATCGCCGATTCGGTTCCGATACGGTCCGCGAGGGGCGCGGCATGGGTCGTGGCGTGGAGGTGCCAGTCGAGACCGTCGTGTTTCATGAGCTGTGGCAGCGCACGGGCCTCGCGGAGGATGCTGTTCACCTGTTCCGCGGCTTCATCCTCACTGGCCGTCCAGAGCGTCCTGAGGGCCGTCCTGAGGCCGTAGACGGATTCCAGCTCCTCCCGGTCATGGGTCCGTGAGCCGTAGAACAGCTCAGCGGCGAGGAACTCCGTCAGGCTTTCGTCATCCGGCAACAATTCCGCGCCGTTGGCCGCCGAGTTGATCAGGTTCACGGTGGTTCGCAGCGCCGACTCGGTGTCATGGGCAAAGATCATATTGACTCCTTACATAGTCTCCGGCTACCGTCATGAGTAAAGCACGTTTTACTCCTGACAGGAATTTGCCATGTCCTCAACGACTCTTGCTCCGCGCCGGGCGCCCGCGGCCTTTGTGGGCGTCCCCGTCGCCTTGCTGTCCTCTGCCGTTTTCGGCACTTCGGGCTCCTTCGGCAAGTCGTTGCTGGAGATGGGCTGGTCCCCCGGTGCCGCCGTCGCGATGCGCCTGAGCGGCGCCGCAGTGGTCCTTCTGATTCCAGCTCTGATCGCCCTGCGGGGCAAATGGCACCAGGTCCGTGACAACTGGATGACGATCGTGCTCTTCGGTCTGTTCGGCGTGGCGGCATGCCAGCTGTTCTACTTCAATGCGGTGCAGACGCTCTCCGTCGGGGTCGCCTTGCTTCTGGAGTACCTGGCGCCGGTGATGATCGTGCTGTGGTTCTGGCTGGTGAAGCGGCATGCGCCGCGTTGGCTCACCATCGGCGGGACGCTCGTCGCCATCGTCGGCCTCCTGCTCGTCTTGGACCTCGGAGGTGCCCGTGTGGATCTCGTGGGCGTCCTCTGGGGCGTCGCCGCTGCGGTGTGTCTGGTGGTCTACTTCTTCATCACCGCCCGGCAGAACGACGATCTGCCGCCGCTCGTCCTTGCAGCGGGCGGGATCGTGGTGGGTGCCGTGGCTCTCTGGGCAGTCGTGCTGAGCGGGTTGATGCCGTTGAAGTTCGTCTTCTCGGAGGTTCACCTGGGCGGCGTCGCCATGCCGTGGTGGATTTCGCTCACCGGTTTCGTCCTGCTGTCCACGGTCGCGGCGTATGTCTCGGGGATCTATGCCGCACGGGCGCTCGGGTCCAAGGTGGCGTCCTTCGTTTCGCTGACCGAGGTCCTCTTCGCTGTTCTCTGGGCATGGCTACTGCTCGGGGAACTGCCCGCACTCATCCAGATCGCGGGCGGTGCGCTCATCGTCATCGGTGTGCTGCTGGTCCGGGTGGACGAGCTGAAGGATCCCGACTTCGCCGACGAGTCCGCCATGGTGGCCGAGGCGGTTCCGGCCGCCCATGAACGGCCGGAAGAGCAGCCCAGCGAGAAGGCCGGCGTCTGAATTTCCGCCCGGCGGCCGGATGTCGGGCCTGAGCGCGGGCACGACGACGGCGGAGGGTGGTGGCCGGCCTTCACCCCTCGCGTTCGGGAGCTCTCAGGCGCGCTCGGCGACCACCGTGTAGCCCGCCTCGGCGATGGCCTCTCCGAGTTCCTCGGGCGAGAGCGCCTCCCGCGAGGAGACGGTGACCGTGGAGGATCCCCCGACGTTGAGGTCGACGTCGACCTTTTCCACGCCCGTGATGGCCTCGAGCTCTTCCGTGACCGAGGAGACGCAGTGGCTGCAGGTCATCCCGGAGACGGCGAGCCGGGTGGTGATCAGGGGTGCTGGGGTGTTCATGGGGACTCCTTCGGTGGGTGATGGGCTCAGCGCAGCAGGCGCCCGATGGCGTCGGTCGCTTCCTTGACCTTGGCAGTGACCTGCTCGTCGCGCAGTTCGTCGGTGGCCGCCTCTGCGGCGCCGACCACGCAATGACCCAGGTGTTCCTCGACAAGGCCGAGGCTGACGGCATGCAGCGCCTTATTGACCGCTGCGATCTGCGTGAGGATGTCGATGCAGTACTTGTCCTCCTCGACCATGCGTGCGATCCCGCGGACCTGGCCTTCGATCCGCTTGAGGCGGCGCTGATAGGCCTCCTTGTTGGCGGAGTAGCCATGGGATTGCGGATGCTCGTGGACCTGAGTGTCACTCATGGCTTGAGGGTATACCCCTAGGGGGTATAAGACAAGGGGCTGAGAATTGGAAAGCCCCGGAACGCGTCATTGGGGGATACGCGTTCCGGGGCAGAATAAGGGGCAACTTCTTCGTCGCTGGATCGAGTTTATAGGCTAGCGACCTGTTTTCGCCACTTTGGAAGGTTACTAATTCGTTATGATTTTCTTGATGGCGTCGGCGGCCTCTTTGATCCGCAAATGCGGAGATGCAAGGCGTGGATTTCCGCACCATTGCGGGAGTCGGGCGGCAGTGCTTGCATGGGATCATGTCAACGGCGACGCAGTACCTCGTGGCGATCGGTACCAAGAAGGGCCTCTGGCTCGCGCACAGTGACGACCGGCAGCACTGGCGACTGGATGGACCGCACTTTCTGATGACCGAGATTCCGAGCATCGGGATCGACACCAGGAACGGGACCCGGATCATGGTCGGGATCCGGTCGGAACATTGGGGGCCGACCGTTGCGCATTCGGATGATCTGGGGGCGAGCTGGACCGAACCGGAAGGCGGAGGGATCGCCTTCCCGGAAGGCGATGAGGCCGCCGTCGAACGGATCTGGCAGCTCCAACCGGATCGTTCAGACCGGCCGGGCGTCGTGTGGGCCGGCGTCGAGCCGATCTCGCTCTGGCGATCCGACGACGGCGGTGAGCACTTTGAACTGAACCGTGCCCTCTGGGAGCACCCGCATAAGCCGGAGTGGGGTGAGGGTGCCGGCGGAGGTGCCGTGCACTCGATCGTGCCAGGACGCGACGGCCGGACCGTCCACGTGGCCATGAGCACCGGAGGCGTGTACCGGACCCTCGATGGCGGCGCGAGCTGGGAAGCCCGGAGCCGGGGCATCACGGCGTCGTTCATGCCCGATCCGCTTCCCGAATTCGGCCAATGCGTCCACAAGATCGCCGGCGACGCCGAACGTCCGGAGCGGCTCTACGCACAGAACCACGGTGGTGTGTTCCGCACGGATGACAACGGGGACAGCTGGAGTTCCATCGAGAACGGACTGCCCGCCAACTTCGGGTTCGTCATGCTCAGCCACCCACGAACCACCGGCACGGCATGGGTGATACCCCTGAGGGCCGACTTCGAACGGATCCCGGTCGATGGACACCTTGCGGTGGGACGGACGCGCGACGCCGGTGACCACTGGGAGATGCTGGACTCCGGACTTCCGGAACAGGACTACAACTCGATCCTGCGGGACGCGGCCGGCTTGGATACGGCGGAACCCGTCGGCGTGTATTTCGGTACGCGTGGCGGCAGTGTCTACGCCAGTGCCGACGAGGGCGGGACGTTCCAGGAGATCGCCTCGCACCTTCCGGATGTGCTGTGTGTCAGGGCCGCCGTGGTGCAGCGCCCGAGTGACGCACCGGAGGCGTGAATGCCCAGCTTCTCAGTCTTGATTCCGGGGGTTCTGAGGCCTTTGGTGGACGATGCGGAGGCTCTGACGGTCGAGCTGCCGGCGGACTCTGAGCCGGCGACGGTGGCTGTCATCCTGAGCTCCCTGGCTGCCGGGCACCCGCGTCTGGGGAGGCGGCTCCGGGACGAGACCGGTGCGCTTCGGCGCCATGTCAACGTGTATCTGGGGCCGGACGAAGTACGACGCCTGCAAGGTCTGGAGACCAGGGTCCCGGACGGCTCCGAGCTGCTGGTGATGCAGTCCGTGGCAGGCGGGTGAAGCCTTCTGCAGGCCGGGCCGGGACGCCGGGTCTATCCGTCGGGAGTGCAGTCGGGCCGGGTCAGTTCCGTTCAGCTGAGGCGCCATAGCTGGTAGTCCTGCGAGTCCAGAACTCGGCGCTGGCCCGTGTCCGCGTCGCGGATCCATACGACTCCAAGACCTGGCGCGATGTCCTGCACCCTGCCTCGGCGGATGAACGGTGGCCTGGGCAGAGTGCGGAACCGTTCGGCTTCGACATGGTCGCCGCGTCGCAGTTGATGCAGTGAACTGATACGGGTTCGGCTGTTCATGGCGCACCTCCGGGATCGTCTCTGGATGAATCCAGTCAATCCCGGAGGTGTTGCGACCGCGTTTCCTCACGGTAAGAAGCTCATGAGGAACTGATGACGCTCAGTGGCGCCGAGGTATCACTTCAGGTAGTCCACCAAGGTGGAGGCGACTCCCGTGTAGCCTCCCGGGGTGAGGGCCAGAAGCCGGTCCCGGGCCGCATCGGAGAGTCCGAGGCCGGAGACGAACTCCTTCATGCGTTCGGCGTCCACCCGGTGGCCGCGGGTCAGGTCCTTGAGGCGCTCGTAAGGGTTCTCCATCCCGGGGACGCCGGCGATGGCCTCGGCGCGCATGACGGTCTGGATGGCCTCGCCGAGGACTTCCCAGTTCTGATCGAGGTCCGCGGCGAGAACGCTCTCCGAGACCTTCAGCTGGCTCAGTCCCTTGACCACGTTGGTCATGGCCAGGACGGAGTGGCCGAAGGCGATGCCGATGTTCCGCTGGGACGACGAATCAGTGAGGTCGCGCTGCCAACGAGAGGTCACCAGGGTGGAGCCCAGGACATCCAGCAGGCCGGAGGAGATCTCCAGATTGGCTTCGGCATTTTCGAAGCGGATGGGATTGACCTTGTGCGGCATCGTGGATGAACCGGTGGCGCCGGCCACCGGGATCTGTGCGAAGTAACCGATGGAGATGTAGCTCCAGACATCCGTGCAGAAGTTGTGCAGGATGCGATTGAACCGTGCGATGTCGGCGTACAGCTCGGCCTGCCAGTCGTGGCTTTCGATCTGCGTGGTCAGCGGGTTCCAGCCGAGGCCCAGACCTTCGACGAATGAACGGGAGACCGCGGTCCAGTCGACGGTTGGGACAGCGGAGACATGCGCTGCGAAGGTACCGGTGGCGCCGTTGATCTTCCCGAGGTACTCGGTGCCGGCCACCCGGTTCAGCTGCCGGGTCAGGCGATGAGCGACCACGGCGAGTTCCTTGCCGAGGGTGGTCGGGGTGGCGGGCTGCCCGTGCGTGCGGGACAGCATCGGTACTTCACGGTTCTCCTCCGCCATCGTGGAGATCCTCTCCACGAGCGCCCGGGCCGCGGGAAGCCAGACATCCTCCACGGCTCCCTTGATGCCCAGGGCGTACGAGAGATTGTTGATGTCCTCCGAAGTGCAGGCGAAATGCACCATAGGAGTCAAGGACTCGATGCCGATGGCCGGCAAGCGGCGGCCGATGTAATACTCCACAGCCTTGACGTCGTGCACGGTGACGGCTTCGATCTCGGCCAGCTCGGACACCGAAGCGGCGTCGAACTCGGTGACGATGGCACGGAGCTGTTCCTGTTGCTGCGCGTTGAGCGGCGAGGAACCCGGCAGAACCGATTGCGATGTCAGGTGGATGAGCCATTCGACTTCGACCGCGACGCGATCGCGGTTGAGGGCGGCCTCCGACAGGTAATCCACCAGGGGAGCCACCGCGGCACGGTAGCGGCCGTCCAGGGGGCCCAGGGCGATGCGGTCCTCGCCTCCGGCCAGGGAGAGACGTCCGGACGGGATGCGAGCAGTGGTTTCAGCCATGGCTCCATTCTTTCACGGAGACCAAGGGCGACTCATCCTCCCGGCGCCATGTGGAGAAGCCTGGAATTCAGCTGTCCACATGGCGGAGCAGGGGGCGATCTGGTCCGCTGCGCATCTTTACCGTCGAAGGACAAAACAGTTCGATGACCGACAGGAGGGACCCGGATGCCGATCGCCTTCCGTTCCGAACCATCGCCACTTGAGCCCCCGGAGCAGGCAGGCGCTCCTCTGGAGGCCTTGGCCGCTTATCTGGCAGGGCAGCGCCATGAGTTGGAGGATGCACTGGCGCTTCTTGGCGGGGTCGACGTCTCTCATTGGACCTCGACGGCAGGCCGCGCTTTCCACGCCGCCCTGGACGAACGACGTCGTCAGGCGGCCGAAACACTGGGCCGGCTGGACACGCTGCGAAGCCTGGCTCTGGCGCAGGCCCGGTGGCTGAATGACGAACAGCATCGTCTGGCGATGGAACGACTCCGAAGTGCGGAGGCCGTCTCCGTACGCAGTTCGCGGGTTGATGGCCCGTGGTACCAGGGGAGATGAGCACAGCATGAATCCGGAGGAGGAGATCTGGGTCAACGGACGCCACGAGACGCTGAATGTGGACCCCGTGGAGATCAGGGCGGCCTCCACCCGGGTGGGCGCCGTCGCAGAACGCGTCTGGCGGATCAGGCGGGAGGTCATGGGGCGTTCGACGACGGTGCTGGACGCCGTTCCTTCTCAGCGGAGCCGGGGCATGCCGGACTGCTCTTTGAGCCTGCATCTCCTGGGCCTTGGCCTCGATGACCTGGTCTCGCGTCTCCGACTGCTGGCAGGCTCCGCCCGGGAGGCGGCGCTGAGCTACGAGGAGGAGGAAAGGGGCGCGGTCGCACGGATCGGAGGCCTGGGGGCCGGTCTGCAGTCTTTTCTGCCTGCGCTTCCGTGGTTCCTGGGCCTGCTGGTGACCGGAGGGCAACCACTGCTTCTCGAGGCCTACCGGGGCCAATTGCGGGCGATGGGTCAGAAAGACGACGTCGCGTCTCTCACCGAGCTGCTGTTCCGGCTGGGCGGTGGTACGGACCGTGCGAAGGTCCTGGCGAGCCGGTTGGTCGTGACCTCGGCGCAATCGGCCCAGGCACCTCCGCCCCCGTCAGCCGGCTCCACGCTGGCCAGTGGGTTCCGCTCAGTGCTTGACGCCTATGGTCAGGGAGAGCCGTTCCGGAACGTGGGGAACGGCGGACGAGCGGAGCCGGTCCCGCTTTCCTCGATCATCGTGGACAAATACCGGCGCAAGGATGGGCACTGGGCTGTGGTCGTCAGCGTTCCCGGTACCCAGCTGTGGGAACTGGATTCCTGGAAGACCAGCAATGACATACGGGGGAACATCGACGGCATGGCTCAGGCCGGCACCAAGGAACGCTATCTGACCCAGACCCAGACGGCCATCCTGACGGCGCTGGAACGGGAAGGTGTCACGAAGTCCGATCAGCTCGTCATCAACGCGCACAGCCAAGGCGGCATTCATGTGGCATCACTCGCAGCGATGCCGGAGTTCACGACGAAATACACTGTCCGGGCGCTCAACCTCGCCGGTGCACCAGTCGCTCGCTTCCTTCCGCAAGTCGATGCGAGCGTCCTTGCCGTGGAGAACCGGGACGACATCGTTCCTTCCCTGGACACGCGGTCCAATCCGGTGCGGGGCAAGATGACCACTGTGGTCTTTCCTGACGGGCCACGCGAGACGCTCGGTTCGTGGACCTCGACTATGGCTACGAGTCGCGATGAGGCGGCGTTCAGGGCGGCCAAGCTGGTGACACCCTTACAGGCCCTGGACAAGGTCGACCACGCGCATGCGCTGAAACAGTACATCTCGGCCGCGGAACGCATCGAAGGAAGCAGGAGCCCCGAGGTTCGTCGTCACCTTGAGGTTCTGACGGATGTCCTGGGCGCCGGGGCACTCGACAGCTCCTGGGATGGACGGGTCCGCTCCTCGCGCACGGTGTACACCGCCCATGAGGACGAGGCACCGGGCACGCAATGCCGGACCCCTTTCCCGGAGAATCGAAGCCAGGCGCCAGGCGAAGGGGCCCGCGGAATGGACTGTCCGAGTCCTAGCGCTCCCGGTCTCGGTCGAAGAGACGGTCCGCCACCACGGAGATGATGCTGATGATGAGCGCACCCAGGACGGCCGTCCAGAAGAAACTGTCGATGTTCAAATGCACCGGTGTGAAGCTGGACAGCCATGAGGTCAGGTAGAGCATCGCGGCATTGATCACCAAGGTGAAAAGGCCGAGCGTGAGGATCGTGACGGGAAGGGAGAGGATGCGGACGATCGGCCGTACCAAGGCGTTGACCGCCGCGAAGATGAGGCCGATGAAGAGGTAGGCGAGCACGCTGCCCAGCGTGTCGGCAGGGGCCGAAGGGGCTGCGCCGGCCACCAGATCCTTGGTGGCACCCGTCGAGAGGGTGAGGCCGGGCAGGAGCCAAGTGGCCACCCACAGCGCGAATCCGTTGACCAGTAGACGTATCAGGAACTTCCCCATGCATCCCATGCTGACACACCCCGGCTTGAAGAGGCTGAGTGGACACTGCGTGGGCGGTGGGACACCGGTCAGGGAACCGGGGACCCGTGTGCGGCGGCGAATGGCCTGGAAGGACACCGGACCCGTCGACGGCGGGGGATTAGGCTTGTCATCATGAGCTTGAACGAGTCGCCCGTGTCTGGCGCGCCGGAGCGCAGCGCCCAGGAAGTCTTCCCCCGCCCCGCCGTGGGACTGCTCCCCAAGTACTCTGCCGGCAAGCCGCCGCGCGTACTGGAGGGGCTCACGAGCTACAAGCTGTCCTCCAACGAAGTCGCGTTGGAACCGCTTCCGCAGGTCCGGGAAGCCGTGGCAGGGTTCGACGGTTTCAACCGGTACCCGGACCCGCTGGTCACGGGACTGCGTGAGCGAATCGCCCGGGAGTTCTCGGTGCCGGCCGAAGACGTCGTGACCGGGGCGGGCAGCCTCGGGGCCCTGGTGCAGATCATCTCCACTTTCGCGGGACAGAACGACGACGGCAGCCAGGATGAAGTCCTCTATGCCTGGCGCTCCTTCGAGGCTTATCCCATCTGTGTCGGGGTGGCCGGTGCGCGCAGTGTTCAGATCCCGTTGCTCGCAGACGGACGTCACGATCTCGATGCCATGGCCGAGGCCATCACTGACCGGACCAGGATCATCCTGCTCTGCACGCCGAACAATCCGACAGGTCCCGTGCTGCGGACCCAGGAGACTCATGACTTCCTGGCCAAGGTGCCACAGGACGTTCTGGTGGTCATCGACGAGGCATACGTCGAGTTCGTCCGGGACCCTGAGGCGGTCAAGGGCCTCGATTTCCTTGCCCGCTATCCGAATGTGGTGGTGCTCCGGACCTTCTCCAAGGCCCACGGACTTGCCGGACTGCGCGTCGGATACTCCGTGTCCCACCCGGAGATCACTCAGCATCTCCGGGTGACGGCAACACCTTTCGCGGTCTCGCAGGTGGCGGAGCGGGCAGCGATCGCCTCGCTCGACAACTTGGACGAAGTCCTGAAGAGGGTTGATTCCGTGGTGGCCGAGCGTGAGCGGGTGGCTTCGGCCCTCCGTGCTCAGGGCTGGGAGATTCCGCAGGCCGAAGGGAACTTCGTCTGGCTTCCGCTGGCTGAGCGGAGCGCCGAGTTCGCTGAACTGGCCGGGACCCACGGGCTGTCCGTCCGGGCCTTCCATCCCGAGGGGGTACGGGTGAGTATCGGCGAGCCCGAGGCGAACACCCGCTTCATCGGGCTGTGCGAAGAGTTCATCGGAGCCTGAGCGCTACCGTGTATGCCTCTGCGTTCACGTCTTAATATCCTCAGCCCTTGAAGTCCGGATACAGTGGACCCCGGACACGACATATTCCACGAATGGAATTCATTCCGCTTGTGGAATATATCGATTCATTCCCATATCCACGGATCGAAACTAAGGAGACGGCATGGGCGTAGGGCAACTGCCGACCACCGAGTTCAACGACGAGGAACTTGACGACAATCCCGAGAATCATCAGGACCCCCGGACGGAACCCGGAGGAGAGCCGATGATTCAGCTTCTGGACAGTGACGGCCGCCGTCACGATCATCCTGTCTTCGGTGCCTACG
Source organism: Arthrobacter sp. NPDC090010 (assembly GCF_044748305.1). NCBI lineage: Bacteria > Bacillati > Actinomycetota > Actinomycetes > Micrococcales > Micrococcaceae > Arthrobacter > Arthrobacter sp. NPDC090010. The sequence continues at coordinate 247,559 of NZ_JBIVFT010000003.1, read as the reverse complement.
TCGAAGCCTTGGACGCCGGGAAGCTCCGCGCGTTCTATCGGGACATGGCAGTGACCCGTCGTTTCGATCAAGAGGCGACGGCGTTGCAGCGCCAGGGCCAGCTCGCTCTTTGGGTCCCGCTCACCGGGCAGGAGGCGGCGCAGATCGGCTCCGGCCACGCCAGCCGAGCAGAGGACTTCATCTTCCCGAGCTACCGGGAGCACGGTGTTGCTCTGACTCGAGGCATGGACATGGCTCAGCTGCTGAGCCTGTTCCGTGGCGTGTCACACAGCGGCTGGGATCCGCAGGAGAAGAACTTCAACATCTACACCTTGGTACTTGCCGCCCAGGCGCTCCACGCGGTCGGTTATGCCATGGGTGTGCAGCGCGATGCGGCGGCCGCCCGTGCCAAGGGTGAGGTCGTGGAGGAGTCCGCCGTCATGGCGTACTACGGCGACGGGGCCAGTAGCGAGGGTGACGTCCACGAGTCCATGGTTTTCGCGGCCAGCTACAAGGCGCCCGTGGTCTTCTTCTGCCAGAACAACCACTGGGCGATCTCCGTGCCGACTGCCGTGCAGACCCGCATCCCGCTGGCTCATCGCGCCCAGGGCTACGGTTTCCCGGGCCTTCGGGTGGACGGGAATGATGTCCTGGCCGTGTATGCCGTGACTCAGTGGGCGCTGGAGCATGCCAGGAGCGGTGAGGGACCGGTGCTGATCGAGGCGTTCACCTACCGCCTCGGTGCCCACACCACTGCCGATGACCCCACGAAGTATCGCGCTGGTGAGGAGGAGGATCAGTGGCGTGCCAAGGATCCTCTGAACAGGCTCGAGAGCTATCTCCGGGATGAGGGGCTCGCGGACGACGACTTCTTCGACGAGGTCCGGCGCGAGGGCCAGGCTCTGGCCGATCACGTCCGGCAGAGTGTGGCCAAGCTGGAAGCCCCGGCTATGGAAGACGCATTCCGGCACGTCTACGCGGAGGCCCACCCGCTGGTGCAGGAGGAACTGCGCTGGTTCCAGGAGTACGAAGCGGGTTTCGTCAACGATCAGAACGCAGGTGAAGGCTGAGCATGACCACCATGACCATCGCCAAGGCCATCAATGAGGGCCTGCGGGCGGGCCTGGCTGCGGATGAGAAGACGCTCCTCATGGGCGAGGACATCGGAGCGCTCGGGGGCGTTTACCGTGTGACCGACGGTCTGCAGAAGGACTTCGGGGAGGATCGCGTGGTGGATTCGCCACTGGCGGAGTCCGGCATCATCGGCACGGCGATCGGCCTCGCCATGCGGGGATACCGTCCCATCTGTGAGATTCAGTTCGACGGTTTCGTCTTCCCTGGCTTCAATCAGATCACCACGCAGCTGGCCAAGTACCACGCCCGCACGAGCGGTGCCGTGACTCTCCCGGTGACCATCCGCATTCCCTACGGTGGAGGCATCGGCTCGATCGAGCACCATTCCGAGTCTCCCGAGGCGCTTTTCGCCCATACGGCGGGGCTGAGGATCATCACTCCGTCCAATCCTCATGACGCGTACTGGATGACCCGCCAGGCCATCGAATGTCAGGATCCCGTGATCGTCTTCGAGCCGAAGAAGCGCTACTGGCTCAAGGGCGAGGTGGACGTTCAGAACCCTGGCACCTCGGCGGAGCCGTTCAGTGCGCATATCGTACGGGAAGGCACGGACGCCACCATCGTGGCCTATGGCCCGCTCGTGCCGGTCGCCCTGGCGGCCGCGGAGGCCGCCGCCGAGGACGGGCGCAGCGTCGAGGTCATCGACCTCCGCAGCATTTCGCCCATCGATTTCGACACTGTGGAGGCATCCGTCCGCAAGACCGGACGCCTGCTCGTCACGCATGAGGCTCCCACTTTCGGGGGCATCGGCGGGGAGATCGCCAGCCGCATCAGCGAGCGGGCCTTCCTCAGCTTGGAAGCCCCGGTCATCCGGGTCGGCGGTTTCCACATGCCGTATCCGGTGGCGAAGGTGGAAGAGCACTACCTGCCGGATATCGACCGGCTCCTCGAAGCACTCGACCGCGCCTTCTCCTACTGAGGGCCCCGGAGTTTAGGGAAATCATGAGCACTCAGACATTCACCCTCCCGGACGTCGGCGAAGGCCTGACCGAGGCCGAGATCGTCTCCTGGAAGGTCTCGGTGGGTGACACCGTGGCCATCAACGACGTTCTGTGCGAGATCGAGACGGCGAAATCGCTGGTGGAACTCCCTTCACCGTTCGCGGGTAAGGTCACCGCGCTCCTGGTGGAAGAGGGCAAGACGGTCGAGGTCGGCACTCCCATCATCTCGGTGGGCTCCGGTGCGGCCGACGACGGCGGCGCACCCCCGGCCGAGCCCGCTACCTCGGTGCAGGATCGCGCGCAGAATGAGCGATCTGGCACCGAGGTAGCGAGTTCGGCGGAGACGGTGGCCGAATCGGAGCCGGGGCAGGGCGAGGAGAACGTGGGCCCGCTCGTCGGTTCCGGGCCCAAGCCCGATGCGGTGAAGCGTCGGCCGCGCCGGAACACCGTGGCATCCGGGGCTGCGCCCGTATCCGCCCCGGTCGTCGCCGCACAATCCATCCCTGCGCAATCGGTCCCTGCGCAGTCTGTCCCGGCACCGGCCACCCGGGCTGTCGCTGCGGCACCGTCGGCTCAGACTCCGCCTGCGCCGTCGTCCGTCGCACCTTCGACGGCGGTCCCATCCGCGGCTGAGGACGAGAAGTCGGGGCTGGGGGGAGCACTCACCGGTCTGGTGAACCGGGTCCTGGCCAAGCCGCCGGTCCGGAAGATCGCGCGGGATCTGGGCATCGACCTCTCGCTCGTGACCCCGACCGGCGCCCGCGGTGAAGTGACGCGGGAGGACCTCGTCAGCTACCAGGCCCAGCGCGAAGAGGAAGTGGCTCAGGCGGGCACCTTCTGGACGCCGCAGGCGAAGAGCCCGGAACGCCGGATCGAGCGGATCCCCGTCAAGGGTGTCCGCAAGGCGACCGCCCGGGCCATGGTGGACTCCGCCTTCCAGGCCCCGCACGTCTCGATCTTCGTGGACATCGACGCCAGCCGGACCATGGAGTTCGTTCAACGTCTGAAAAAGTCCCGTGACTTCGAGGGCATCAAGGTCTCCCCGTTGCTCATCCTGGCCAAGGCCGTCATCTGGGCCGCAGCGCGCAACCCGAGCGTGAACTCGGAATGGGTGTCCGGTCCGGACGGGGACGAGATTCACGTCAAGCACTTCATGAACCTCGGCATCGCGGCGGCCACGCCGCGGGGCCTGCTGGTCCCGAACATCAAGGACGCGCAGGATCTCTCCCTCAAGGAGCTGGCGGTGGCCCTGAACGAGCTGGCCACCACGGCGCGGGCGGGCAAGACCACTCCCGCGGACATGCGGGGCGGCACGCTGACGGTGACCAACGTCGGCGCCCTGGGCATCGACACCGGAACTCCGATCATCAATCCGGGTGAGGTGGCGATCGTCGCCTTCGGCACCATCAAACAGAAGCCGTGGGTGGTCTCCGGCGAGGTGATCCCGCGTTGGATCACCACGCTGGGCGGTTCTTTCGACCACCGGGTGGTGGACGGAGACCTCTCCGCGAGATTCATGGCGGATGTCGCCGCGATCATGGAGGAGCCGGCTCTGCTGCTGGATTGAGCTGTTTCGGACTGAGTCGTTCTTGGACTGACGGGGGAAATCATGACTTCGTGGAACATCCGCGCCCTTGAGGAGCGCGACAAGGAGCAGTGGGCCGCCCTTTTCGAGCAGTACTGCACCTTCTATCACCGTGAGCTGACGCCGGAGCATCTCGAATGCGTCTGGTCCTGGTTCATGGACGGCCGTCTGAGCGGCCTGGTGGCCGAGCGTTCCGATGCGCCGGGCGCACTGCGCGGTATGGCCCATCTGCGCCCGGTGGTGCGTCCGACACTGGGTGTCGTCGCGGGATATCTGGACGATCTCTTCATCGATCCGGAGGCCCGGGGAAGCGGCGTGGTCGACGCGCTCTTCGAGAGCATCCGCACGTATGCGCGAACCCAGGAGTGGGACCACGTCCGGTGGATCACCGCGGAGGACAACTACCGGGCCCGTGCGGTCTACGATCGCCTGGCCACGCGCACGCCCTTCCTGACGTACAACATGGTCATAGAACCCTGAGTGGTCACGGAACCCTGAGCCGCGCTTCCGCGATGCAGTGAAGACGACGACGGCGGCCGGTCACCTGAGGTGACCGGCCGCCGTCGTGATGCTTGGTTGCTGGGCCGCCCGGAGCCGGGCCCTGCGGCCCGAACCCGGCGGAACCCTACTCTGCGTCCGTCTTGACGATGTAGACGTCGCAGGGGGCGTTGTGCGCCACGCTGTTGGCCACTGAGCCGAGGACGCGGCCGATGCCGCTCATGCGGCGGTTGCCGACCACGATCACATCGGCACCGAGGCGTTCCGCTTCGGACAGCAGGGCTTCGGCAGGGCGGCCACGGGAGGACAGGTACTCGACGTCGGTGCCGAGGCTCTCAGCGACCTGCTTGGCCACTCGCTGGGCGTCGTCGGCATCCGACATGATGAAGGTGTCGCTTCCGCTGCCGAAGACCTCGACGTTGTCCTTGTCGAACGCGGTGATCACGTGAAGGCGGGCACCCAGGCCCTGGGCCAGCTTGTAGGCGGCCCCGGCCGCGCGTGCTGCGGTCTCGCTGCCGTCGACACCGACAATGACAATTCCGGACATATCCGCTCCTTTGTGGATGCTTGGTAGTCCAGATAACTGTAGACGTGAGCGCCCCGGGGGAAAAGTGCATCCCGGCTGCGAGCCGCTGGGACAGGCTGAAGATGTGAAACGGGTACTTTACAACCCGGACATCCGGCTGTCCATTTCATGTGTTACTGATGGATTGCCAGATAACGATCTGGTAGCCGAGGAGTGAAAGAGGCACTTCATACTGCCGACTTCGTGGTACTTTTCCGGTGAAAATGTGACGAGCCACACAGGGGGGCTACAAGCTTCTGTGGCAGTCAGGAAGGAAACCCCGTGCACCAACCATTCACGGCCCCTGCCTTGCGCGGTAGCCGGACGCCCTCAGTTGCGCCGTCAGCAGCTGGAACGGGCGGACGCCAGTGATCAAGTATCTGCTCAAACGCATGGCCACCTACGTGGTCATGATCTTCTTGACCACCTCGGCGGGGTACTTCCTGGCCGTGTCGACCATGAAACCGGGCCTCATCGAACAGGAGAAGATCCCGCGGCCGACTCCGGAGCAGGTGGTGCACTCGCTGACTCTCAAGGGCCTGGACCCCACCATGAGCCCGTGGGACCGTTACGTGCAATGGCTGACGGGGATCGTGACCCGTTGGGACTGGGGAATGAGCCCGGCCGGCGGTTCCGTCAACGCGGCTTTCGGCGACCGGGTCTGGGTCTCCACCCGCCTCTTCATCGCCGCCATTTTTCTGACGCTCATCATCGGCGTCGCACTGGGCGTGTTCACCGCCGCCCGCCAGTACAAGGCCTCGGACCGGATCATCACGTCCTACTCCTACCTGACGTACATCATCCCGGCACCGATCGCCTACTTCCTCGTGCAGCTCGGGGCCATCTGGATCAATGACACCACGGGGCAGCAGATCTTCTTCGTCACCGGCATTTCGACGCCGGGCATGGACCCGGGCTGGCCCGCCTTCGTGGACCTGGTGGCGCACTACGTGGTTCCGACCTTCGCGATCACCCTGATCGGCTGGGGCGGCTACCAGATCGCCCAGCGGCAGTACCTTCTGGACAACGTCAACGCCGACTTCGTCCGTACTGCTCGCGCCAAGGGCCTCTCCCGCAACCAGGCGATCCGGCGGCACGCGCTCCGCGTGTCCTTCATCCCTGTGGCCCAGAGCATCGCGTTCACCGTTCCCGCCATCTTCGCGGGCGGCTTCTTCGCTGAGGCCATCTTCGCCTGGCCGGGTGTCGGCTTCTGGAGCATTGACGCGATCGGCAAGCAGGACGTCAATGCTGCGACGGCCACCCTGGCCTATGGATCGGTGATCTTCGCCGTCGGCGCCATCCTCGCCGATCTGGCCACCACCCTGGTTGACCCGAGAGTGAGGGTTTCGTGATGTCGACAGTCGACGCAATCACCCCTGAGGCCGAGGCCGACGCGCTCAAGACCGATGACGGTGTGGTCATCGCGAAAGGCATGATTATCCTCCGCAGATTCCTGCGGAACAGGACCGCTGTGGCGGGCTTGGTGCTCTTCGTCTTGCTTCTCGTGTTCTCCTTGGTGGGCCAGTTCTTCACCCCGTGGACCAAGAATGACATCGACCCCGCCTTCATCGGTGAGGGCCCTTCCGCGGATCACTTCTTCGGAACCACGCAGGCCGGCATCGATCTGTATGCGCTCATGGTGGAGGGCATCCGTACCTCCATCCTGATCGGTTTGATCGTGGGTGTGGGCTCCATGCTCGTCGCCGCCGTCTACGGCTGCGTCATGGCGTTCTACGGCGGCAAGGTCGACAAGGTGATGCTCTTCATCCTCGAAGCGCTCATCATGATGCCGTCCTTGCTCGTGGTCGCTGTCGTGACGAGTGGCAATGGCGGGGACTTGAAGGACAAGCTGCCCAGCTGGTTCACCCTGACCATCGTCCTGCTCGTCTTCGGCTGGATGGGCGCGGCCCGTCTGATCCGGTCGATCTCGATGTCCCTGATCGAGCGGGATTACGTCAAGGCCGCCCGTTACATGGGCGTCTCCACCTGGAAGATCGTCTGGAACCACCTGATCCCGAACATCGGCTCCCTGCTGGTCTTGGAGATCACCCGAGGCGTCACCCTGGCGATCCTCTCCGAGGTGGCCTATTCCTTCATCGGTATCGGCATCAAGCCGCCGGACATGAGCCTCGGTGTCCTGATCGGGCAGGCGAGCCAGCAGGTCACCAGCTTCCCGTGGATGTTCTGGTTCCCCTTGCTCGCCATGTTCGCCCTGACCGGCTCCATGGCCATGATGAATGACGGCCTGCGCGACGCCTTCGACCCGAGCTCCAGCTCCGTCGGCAAGGTCCGCAAATCGCGCCGGAACCGTGTCAAGGACGCGGAGGCGGCAGCATGAGCACTCCCGAAAACCTCTCCCAGGAAGACGCCGTGAGCGAAAGCACCAGCACCGGACAGCAGGACATCGCCGAGCGGCTGAACGTGGCCGGGCTGCACGCCGCGGGTGAACCCGTGCTTTCCGTCCGCGACCTTCACGTGCGATTCAACACCGAGAACGGCGCGGTCCACGCCGTCCGTGGCGTCGACTTCGATCTCCTTCCGGGCAAGACGCTGGGCATCGTGGGCGAATCCGGTTCCGGCAAGTCCGTGACCTCCATGGCCATCATGGGTCTGTTGCCGGAAACGGCTGAGATCAGCGGGTCGGTGAAGCTGCATGGCAGGGAACTGCTGGGCCTTTCCGACGCGCAGATGTGCAAGTACCGTGGCAACGAGATGGCGATGGTCTTCCAGGACCCGCTCTCCTCGCTCACTCCGGTCTTCACGGTGGGAACCCAGATCGTCGAGGCGCTCACGGTGCACAACCCCACCATGAGCCGCCGGGCGAAGGAAGCCCGCGCCGTCGAGCTCCTCAGTCTGGTGGGCATCCCCAGCCCGCAGGCCCGGCTGAAGTCCTTCCCGCACGAGTTCTCCGGTGGCATGCGCCAGCGCGTGATGATCGCGATCGCGATCGCCAACAATCCCCGTGTCCTCATCGCCGACGAGCCCACCACCGCGCTGGACGTCACCATCCAGGCCCAGGTGCTGGAGGTCATGAAGAAGGCCCAGGACGAGACCGGTGCCTCCGTCGTCATGATCACTCACGATCTGGGTGTGGTGGCCGGCATGGCGGACGACATCATGGTGATGTACGCGGGCAAGCCCGTGGAGACTGGCGCGGTGGACCAGCTCTACTACGCGCCGCGGATGCCGTACACCATGGGTCTGCTCGGGGCGGTGCCCCGTGTGGACGTGGCGGCTGACGCGTCACTGGTGCCGATCGAAGGCATGCCGCCGAACCTCATCAAGGAACCGAGCGGCTGTTCCTTCGCCCCTCGGTGTCCTCTGGCCGGACCGGAGTGCCTGAGTGCCGAGCCGCCGCTGCGTCTTGTCCCCGACGACGCCGGCCACCGCGCCGCCTGCGTCAAGCTTGAGTCACTGGGAGCCGACGTCGATGTCCATGAGGTCTTCCAGGCGCCTCCGGTGCCGGTGTCCAAGTTCGCAGGGATCCCGCGCCAGGACCGCACCGCGGTCCTGGAGCTGAAGGATGTGAAGAAGCACTTCCCGCTGATGAAGGGCTCGCTCTTCAAGAAGCGCATCGGAACGGTCAAGGCCGTGGACGGTCTCAGCTTCGATATCCGCGAAGGCGAGTGCTTCTCCATTGTGGGCGAGTCCGGCTGTGGCAAGACCACCACGCTGCTGGAGATCATGGAGTTCAGCCAGGACCAGCCCGGTGAGATCGAGATCGGCGGGCTGAGTTCCAAGGCAGCCACGTCGACGGCTCAGAAGCAGCGCATGCGCAAGGAACTCCAGATGGTGTTCCAGGACCCGACGGGGGCGCTGGACCCTCGGTTCACGGTCTTCGAGGTCCTTGCAGAACCGCTGGAGAACCTCGGAACTCCCAAGGCGGAGATCCGGAAGCGGGTCATGGAGTTGATGAAGATCGTCGGCCTGCAGCCCGACCACGTCAACCGCTTCCCCAACCAGTTCTCCGGCGGTCAGCGTCAGCGCATCGGCATCGCCCGTGCACTCGCCGTGAACCCGAAGCTCGTGGTGCTGGATGAACCCGTGTCCGCCCTCGACGTCTCGGTGCAGGCCGGCGTCATCAACCTCCTGGACAAGCTCCGGGCGGAACTCGGTCTGAGCTACCTCATGGTGGCCCATGACCTCTCAGTCGTACGTCACATCTCCAACCGCGTGGCTGTGATGTATCTGGGGAAGATCGTGGAGATCGGGGACGTGGACAGCGTCTTCGATTCCCCGAAACATCCCTACACTCGTGCCCTGCTCTCAGCCATTCCGGTTCCGGACCCTGAAGCGGAGCGCTCGCGGGAGCGCATCATCCTCAAGGGAGACCTTCCAACACCGTTGGATGCTCCCAAGGGGTGCAATTTTGCCTCCCGTTGCCCGATTTTCGCGGCTCTCCCAGAGGACAAGCGGGCCAAGTGCCTGGACCTTGAACCTCCGTTGGAGAGCAGCGGGACGGACCATCAGTTCGCATGCTTCTTCCCCGAGGGGGAGCTGGATGCGGACATGCTGGTGCTGAACGACTCCGTGTCGGACAGTGCGGCGTGACCCCTCGTTGACCATGACGGGACATCATTACCTCGCACCTGAGGAAGGGAAGAGCATGAAAAAGAAAGTGACCCTTGGCATCGCCACTCTGGCGGCCGCGACCCTGGCGTTGACCGCCTGTGGTGGGGGAGGGGCCAAAGGCCCGGAGTCCGCTGCTGCTGAAAAATCGGGCGCGGACACATCCAAGTTGATCCAGACCGATCCGAAGGACGTCAAGGACCTGGACCAGGGCGGAACTCTGACGTTGCCTCTGGGTAATATCGGCCCCGACTTCAACGGTTACTCGAACGCCGGCAACTCCGCAGACAACACCGGTTTGATGGGCCCGATCAATGCCGCCTTCACCAACGGCTGCTGGAACACCAGCGCGGAGGGTGAGTACTCCTTGGACAAGGACTTCTGTGAAGACTTCAAGTCCGAGGTCAAGGATGGCAAGCAGATCATCAACATCAAGATCAACGACAAGGCCACCTGGAACGACGGGACGCCGATCGACTGGAAGACCTTCGAGAACACCTGGAAGGTCCTGGGCGGCAGCAACAAGGACTACGACATCGTCGACCCGGGTGCCTACCAGTACATCGAGTCTGTGACCAAGGGGGCCACCGACAAGGATGTCGTCGTCACGGTCAAGCAGCCTGTTTACCCGCTGGCGCTGTTCTTCTCCGGCATCGTCCACCCGAAGGTGAACACTCCGGAGATCTTCAACAAGGGCTTCAACGGCAATATGCACCCAGAGTGGATGGCCGGTCCGTTCAAGGTGGAGAAGTACGATTCGGCGGCTCTGACGGTGACTGCTGTTCCCAACGACAAGTGGTGGGGCGCCAAGCCGGTCCTGAACAAGGTCATCTTCCGCCAGATGGAAGACAGCGCCACCATTCCTGCCTTCAAGAACGGTGAAATCGACGCGGTCAGCGCTCGCTCCCTCGGCCGGTACAAGCAGGTGGACGGTACCAAGGATTCCGAGGTACGCCGCGGTCAGCGCCTCTTCGCCGGCGGTCTGAACATCAACGCCAAGCGTCCCGGTCTGCAGGACGTGGCGGTGCGGAAAGCGATCTTCACCGCCGTCGACCGGGAAGCCATCCGCAAGGTGCGCTTCAATGGTCTGAACTGGGAGGAACCGAACTCCGGTTCCATGATGCTGATGCCGTTCTCCAAGTACTACCAGGACAACTGGCCGGTCACGGAGCAGGGCGCGGATGCTGCCAAGAAGGTGCTGACTGACGCCGGGTACAAGCAGGACGACAAGGGCTACATGGCGAAGGACGGCAAGGAAGTCACCTTCTCAGTCGCCAACTTCGGTGACGATCCAACTCTCCTTGCCACCGCTCAGACTCTGCAGAAGCAGCTCCAGGCCGCCGGCATGAACGTCACTATCGCACAGCACGGTGACTCTGAGTTCGGCAAGGTCGTCGGTAACCGCGAGTTCGATCTCGCCATCTCCGGCTACACCGTCGGGCCGGATGCCACGCAGGCCGTGAGCCAGTACTACTCCACCAAGAGCGACCTCAACGGTCTGGGCAACGCCGATCTGGACAAGCGCATCACTTCGCTGCAGTCCGAGTCCGACGACGCCAAGCGAAACAAGGCCGCCATGGATGTGGAGAAGGACTACCTGAAGCAGTACTTCACCATGGGTGTGCTGCTCAACGGCCCGCAGATCGAATTCGTGCACAAGGGTCTGGCCAACTACGGGCCCACCCTGTTCTCCAACGTCACGGACACCTTGGTGCCGGACTGGACAACCGTCGGCTGGGAAAAGGGTTCGACCCACAAGTAAACAGCACCAACGAGTTCAGAGACTGAGTGCCCGGCCATCAGGCCGGCCTTAGGGGGGAGCTCGAGGATCTCTTCCGCCGGATCCCGGACATCACCACGATGTCCGGGATCCGGCGGAAGACGCCGTCCTCGCGCCCGCAAGGACGGACAGCTCCACCCCGAAAGGACAACGCATGAAGAAGTCATTCTCGCTCGGCGTCACCACTCTGGTGGCAGCCACCCTGGCCCTGACGGCCTGCGGTGGCGGGGGAAACGCCAAGGGACCCGCCACGGCGCGTGCAGAAGGAGTCGGCGGCGATGTCGCCAAACTGGTCCAGACAAACCCCAAGGACGCCAAGGATTTGGAGCAGGGCGGGGCGCTGACTTTGGCCCTGGGAAACATCGGCCCCGATTTCAATGGCTTCAGTAATGACGGCAACAACATGGACAACATAGGACTCTTGAGCCCTGTGAATGCGGCCTATGCGTTCGGATGCTGGGCCGCTCTGCCCACGGGGGAGGCGACCCTCGACAAAGATTTTTGTGAGGACTTCAAGTCTGAGGTCAAGGATGGCAAACAGACCATCGTGATCAAGATCAACGACAAGGCCACCTGGAACGACGGCACGCCGATCGACTGGAAGACCTTCGAAAACACCTGGAAGGTCCTCAACGGCAGCAACAAGGACTACAACATTGTGACTCCTGGGGCCTATGAGTTCATCGAGTCGGTGAAGCGAGGCACCTCCGATAAGGAGGTCGTGGTCACCATGAGCAAGCCCACGTACCCGCTGCTTTCCATCTTCCCGGGATTGATTCACCCCAAAGTCAACACTCCCGCTTTGTTCAATTCCGCGTTCGTCGACAACATGCGTCCCGAGTGGATGGCGGGCCCCTTCAAAGTGGAGAAGTACGACACCTCGGCAAAGACGGTTGCCATGGTCCCCAATGAGAAGTGGTGGGGCGCCAAGCCGGTCCTGAACAAGCTGATTTTCCGCCAGATGGAGGCCAACGCAACCATCGCGGCTTTCAAGAATGGCGAGATCGACGCCGTCGGCGCCAATACCCTGGGTCGCTACAAGCAGGTCGAGGGGACCAAGGATTCAGATGCTCGCCGTGGTCAGCGTCTCTGGGCCGGTGGCCTGAACATCAATGCCAAACGTCCGGCTGTTCAAGATGTCGCGGTGCGGAAGGCGATTTTCACCGCCGTCGATCGTGAGGCCATCCGCAAAGTGCGTTTCAATGGCCTGAACTGGGAGGAGCCGAACTCCGGTTCCATGATGCTGATGCCGTTCTCGAAGTACTACCAGGACAACTGGCCGGTGGCGGAGCAGGGAGCTGCGGCCGCCAAGAAGGTGCTCACCGATGCAGGCTACGCGCCCAATGACAAAGGCATCATGGCGAAGGATGGCAAGCCGGTCTCCTTCAAGATCACCACATTCGGGGACGATCCGACCGTAAGTGCGACTGTCCAGACCTTCCAGAAGCAACTTCAGGCGGCAGGTATGGACGCCGGCATCAATCAGGTGGGCCAGGCAGAACTTGGCAAGATTCTGGGTCAGCGCGAATTCGATGTCACTATGACCGGCTACACGGTGGGTTTCGACTCCACCGATGTGGTGAAGCAGTTCTACTCCAGCAAGACGGACCTCAACGGCTTGGGCAATGCCGAGCTCGACAAGAAGATCACCGATTTGCAGGGCATCGCGGACGATGCTCAGCGCAACAAGGCCGCCATGGACGTGGAGAAGGACTATCTGAAGCAGTACTTCACCATGGGCTCGGTCTACAACGGTCCTCAGATCATTTTCGCCAGGAAGGGCTTGGCCAACTACGGCCCGACGTTGTTCTCCAATTTGAGCGATGTCCCGGCGGCGGACTGGAGCACCGTCGGGTGGGAGAAGGGATCCACCCACAAGTGATTCCTCAGCCTCGCTGAGAAACGCAGGGACAGGGGCCGGAGCCGTCAGGGCTTCCGGCCCCTGTCCTTGCCGCCGCACTCTTGGAATACTGGGCGGATGCAGCACACAGCGCCCTTGCGAACCGCGGTGGTGGGTTTCGGCCTGGCCGGTCGCGCCTTCCACACACCCCTCATCAACCACGATCCGGGCTTCAGTCTCGACGTGATCGTGACCGGCAACCCTGAGCGGGCGGCCGGCGCGGCCGCGCGGTATCCGGAGGCCTCCATCGTCCCGGACTTCGAAGGAGTCCTCTCCCGGGCTGCAGAGCTGGACCTGGTGGTGATCGCCACCCCACCGGAGCTGCACCACCCGCAGGCGAAAGCGGCGCTGGAAGCCGGGCTCGACGTCGTCGTCGACAAGCCCTTCACCGTCACCAGTGCTCAAGGTGAGGAGTTGGTGGCGCTCGCCGGCCGCCTCGGCAGGAAGCTCACCGTCTATCAGAACCGGCGCTGGGACAACGCGTTCCTCACCGTGCAGCGCTTGCTGCGCGCCGGGACGCTGGGTGAGGTGCACCGCTTCAATGCCGGCATGGAGCGCTGGTCGCAGAGCTTCTCCAAGCCCTGGAAGGCCTCCGCCGGAGTGGAACAGGGCGGCGGGCTGCTGTTCGACCTGGGCACTCATCTGGTGGACTGCGCTTTGCAGCTCTTCGGACCGGCCCGCGTGCTGCACGCGGAGATCACCGCGCGCCGTCCGGGTGAGCCCGCCGACGACGACGCGTTCCTGGTCCTGGAGCACGCCGCTGAGGGCGGCGCGAAGCCGGTGCTGAGTCACCTCTCGATGACGCTTTCCGCGGCGCAGCCCGGACCGGTGTTCGATGTGCGTGGCAGCCGCGGCAGCTATGTGAAGCACGGCTTCGATCCACAGGAGCGTCAGCTTTCAGAAGGGATGACGCCGGGGTCCGAGGGCTTCGGGGTGGAGCCTGACGCGGTCTCCGGGACGCTGAGTGACGGTACGGAGACCCATGCTCTGCTGAGCGAGCCGGGCCGGTACCAGGAGTTCTACCGTCTCCTGGCCGGGTACCTGCGGGGCGAGGGCCCGGCTCCCGTCGAGGTGGCCGATGCGACGGGGCCGCTGGCAGGCCTGCGGCTCATCGAGGAGGCCCGCCGGATCGCCCGGTGAGCCCTTTCCCACTCACGCGAGAAGCCAGTTGAGCACAGTGTTCGGGCTCCGGACTGTGCTCAACTGGCTTCTCGCGTGAGGCCGGGCCGGTCTAGCGCTCCCGGTCCACGCGCTTCTCGTCCCAGACGGGCTCTTCGGATTCGTAGACCTTGCCGTCCGAACCGAAGACCAGGAAACGGTCGAAGGACCTGGCGAACCAGCGGTCGTGCGTGACAGCCAGGACGGTGCCTTCGAAGGCCTCGATGGCCCGCTCCAGGGCCTCACCGGAGTGCAGATCCAGGTTGTCCGTCGGCTCGTCCAACAGCAGGAGCGTGGCGCCGGAGAGCTGCAGCAGCAGGATCTGGAAACGTGCCTGCTGGCCACCGGAGAGCGACTCGTACTTGTTCTCCGCCTGAGCCACCAGGCCGTACGCGTCCAGCGCTCCGGAGGCGGCTTCCCGGCCCAGGCCGGAACGGTGCTCGTCGCCGCGGTGCAGGATGTCCAGGAGGGTCCGTCCGGCGAGGTCCGGGCGGGAGTGGGTCTGTGCGAAGTAGCCGGGCCGGATGCGGGCCCCCAGCTTCACGGAACCCTCGTGCGGGACCTCACGGATCTCGATGTCCGAAACGGGCAGGTGCTCGCGGTCCGGATCGGTGCCCCCTGCCGCCAGCAGACGTAGGAAATGGCTCTTTCCGGAACCATTGGAGCCCAGGACGCCCACGCGGTCCCCGAACCAGATCTCCGTGGAGAACGGCTTCATGAGGCCCGTCAGTTCGAGCTTCTCCGCGACGACCGCCCGCTTGCCGGTGCGTCCGCCGCGCAAGCGCATCTGGACGTTTTGTTCCAGCGGCAGCGCCTCCGGTGGGCCTGCCTCCAGGAACTTGGCCAGACGGGTCTGGGCGGCCTGGTACTTGTTGGCCATATCGGAGCGGAACGCGGCCTTGGTCTTGTACATGACGACCAGTTCCTTGAGCTTGACGTGCTCTTCGTCCCAGCGCTTGCGCAGTTCCTCGAAGCGCGCATTCCGATCGGCCCGTGCCTGGACGTAGGACCCGAAGCCGCCACCATGAATCCAGGCGCTCGCCCCGTTGATGCCGGGTTCCAGCGTCACGATGCGGTCCGCGGCGTTGTTCAGCAGCTCGCGGTCGTGGCTGATGAAGAACACGGTCTTCTTGGACTCCTGGAGCTTCTCCTCCAGCCACCGCTTCCCCGGGACGTCCAGATAGTTGTCCGGTTCGTCCAGGAGCAGGAGATCGTCCGGCCCGGAGAACAGAGCCTCCAGTACGAGGCGCTTCTGCTCGCCGCCTGAGAGCGACGACGCCGCGCGGTGCGCCGCCTTGTCGAACGGCACGCCGAGCGCGGCCATGCAGACTTCGTCCCAGACGGTCTCCAGCTCGTAGCCGCCCGCGTCGCCCCAGTCGACGATGGCCTGGGCGTACTTCATCTGGGTCGGCTCGTCGTCGTGCTCCAGCATGGCGTTCTCGGCCTCCTCGACCGCACGGCCGGCGGCGGCCAGCGCGGGAGTCGCCGTCGTCAGCAACAGGTCACGGACGGTGGACTCGTCGCGGACCTGGCCCACGAACTGCCGCATGATGCCCATGCCGCCGGAACGGCCGATGACGCCGTCGTCCGCCTTGAGATCTCCGGAGATGAGTTTGAAGAGCGTCGTCTTGCCCGTGCCGTTGGGGCCGATTAAGGCGGTCTTGGTGCCGTCCGGGACCTTGAAGGTCACGCCGTTGAGGAGCTGGGTGCCGTCCGACAAAAAGTAGTCGATTCCGGCAACGTCGATATGGGCCATTGTTTCAGTCTAGGAGTTACGACGGCGGGGGCTTGGTTCTACGAGGTGGGCGGCTTGACGCGGGGGTTGCTCTGGCGGCTATCCCCGCGGCGGTGGAGACCACCGCTCTGCTCGGGGCGCGGGGCCCCTTGACGCCGCCGGCCGCAACCTCGCGTCAAGCCGACCACTCCGTGGCCACCCGCCGTCGTGTGGGCCTCGCCGGACCACCGGCCCGTATCGACGCCCCGGGAAAGTTCGAGGGGAAGGAGGAACCCAGGGTCTTTCTTTCCGAGAAACCAGTCGGGTTCCACCGTCCATGGCCTGGACGGGGTGGACCGGGCCGGAATTCGTCGGCCTGAAGCAAGCGGGTGGGGAGGAACAAAGCGGCAGGCTGCGTCAAGGGGCCCCGTATCCTGTGCGCAGCGAATGCTGCCCACAGGATGCGGGGATAGCAGCCAGAGCTTTGTTCCTTCCCACCCGCGAAGGCGAGAAAGGCCGAAGAATCAGACCAGCTCGCGCCAGTCGGAGAGCTCCAGGCCGTGGGCGGTGGAGACCGAGTGGTGCGCCACCTTGCCTGCGGCCACGTTGAGGCCCGCCGCCAGTGCGGCGTCGCGCTCGAAGGCGGCCTTGACGCCCAGGTTCGCCAGGGAGACGGCGTAGCGCAGGGTGACGTTGGTCAGCGCGTAGGTGGAGGTGTTCGGGACGGCGCCGGGCATGTTGGCCACGCAGTAGAAGATCGAGTTGTGCACCGGGAAGGTGGGGTTCTCGTGCGTGGTCGGGTGGGTGTCCTCGAAGCAGCCACCCTGGTCCACGGCGATGTCCACCAGGACGGAGCCCGGCTTCATCTTGGCGACGAGGGCGTTGGTGACGAGCTTGGGGGCCTTGGCGCCCGGGATCAGCACGGAACCGATCACCAGGTCGGCCTCAACGAGAGCGCGCTCGATCTCGAAGGCGTTGGAAGCGACAGTCTTCAGACGGCCGCCGTAGAGGGCGTCGAGCTCGCGCAGGCGGTTGATGTTGATGTCGAGGATGGTGACGTCGGCGCCGGCACCCATGGCCATGACGGCAGCGTTGGTGCCGGCGACTCCGGCGCCGAGGACGACGACGTTGGCCGGACGGACGCCGGGAACTCCGCCGAGGAGGATGCCCTTGCCGCCGTTGGGGGCCAGCAGGGAGGAAGCGCCGACCTGGACGGACAGGCGTCCGGCGACCTCGGACATGGGGGCCAGCAGCGGCAGTGCGCGGCCCTCCTGCACGGTCTCATAGGCGATGGCCGTGACCCCGGACTCCACGAGTCGTGCGGTCAGTTCGGGCTCGGCGGCCAGGTGGAGGTAGGTGAAGAGGATGAGGCCCTGGCGGAAACGGTGGTACTCCGCGGCGATGGGCTCCTTGACCTTCATGACCATGTCGGCGCGGGCCCAGACCTCGTCGGCACCGGCCAGCAGGGTGGCGCCGGCCGACTGGTACTCCTCGTCCGTGATGCCGGAACCCAGGCCTGCGCCCTGCTCGATCAGGACCTCATGCCCGTGATGGCGGAGCTCGTGGACGCCGGAGGCCGTGATGGCCACGCGGAATTCGTTGTTCTTGATTTCCTTGGGGACACCGATGATCATGTGAGGCTCCGTGTGATCGTGCCCTGGGTCCGTGTGGGTCCGCCGGGCAGGGGAATTTCTTGGTGCAAACAGCTTAGGTCCGGTGTGAGCCAGCCGACAGGGACCCGGAGGATGGGGCATTGCCACTCCGGCGTGATTCCGGGGTTTTCCCGGAGCATGAATCTACATTTGTTGAATTCGCTGGCGGCAAGTGTCGCCTGCTGTAGCGTTCCTTCCACTACCCTGGAGAGCATGCAGCAACCCGATGTGGAACAGCTTGTCGAACAGCTGGCGGTCAGGCTCGGCCGAGGGCTCTCCCTTGAGGACCTGGACGGCCTGCTGGTCGCCTACAGCTCCAATCAGGACCAGGCGGACCGTGTCCGGGTGAACTTCCTGCTCAGCAAGCGCGTTCCGCCGGACGTCAGTGTCTGGCAGCTCTCGCACGGCATCGCGGCGGCGGTCCGCCCCGTCGTGGTCCCGGCGAACGAGGAGCTGGGCATGCTCGGCAGGGTCTGTGTTCCGTTGCTGGTGCGGGGATTCCGGGTGGGGTATCTCTGGGTTCAGATGGGACCGGAGGAGCTGAGCGCGGCACCGGTGCTCGGTCAGCTGTCGGAGGTCCGCCACGAGATCGAGCTGCTGGGTTCGCTGCTCCTGGAGTCCAACACCGCCGAATCCGAGCAGCGCAAACGCCGTGAGTCGGAGTTCCTGTCGGCGTGCGCAGGGGAGCGCGGGGCGCTCGCCGCCGTGGGAAACTGGCCGGAGGTCCACTCGAAGGGGCCCTGGCAGCTCATCACCGTGCTCGACGCCGATGCGCGTCATGAGCCGGAGGATCCCCTTGCGGCTTCCCTGACACACCGCAACGCGGCGCTGCAGTCCACGGTAGGGGTCCAGGAGGCGCTGTTCAGTGCGGGGCGGCCCAGCCACTCGGTCCTGCTGTTCCGTTCCTCGCAGGGCCGTGCCGTGCACGCTCAGGTGCTGGTCCACTACCAGTTGGAGATGGCCAAGCGCTCGGGTCAAGGCCGTCCCCGGATCGTTCTGGGCCTCAGTGAGCCGTTCGCCGAGATGCGCAGCCTTCCCCGCGCATACGGCGAGTCCAAGACGGCGGCCTTGGCCGGCGTCGTCGAACCGGCGCTCGGCGAGTTGGTGGATTGCCGGGACACCGGGATCTATCAGTTCTTTGCGACGGCGGCACAGGGCCCCATGGACTGGGGAGGCGCGAGTTCGCTCAACTTCGCCGCCTTGGAGGCCGGAGACCGCAACCTTGAACTGCGACCGGTTCTGGAGATGATCTACGACACGGGCGGCACCGTCCAGGACGTCGCGGATGAGCTGCACCTGCATCGCAGCACGGTCTACAACCGGCTGGCGAAGGTCCGGCAGATCATCGGTGCCGACCCCCTGAAGGGTTCAGTGCGTCTGGAACTGCATGCGGCGCTGAAAGCGGCGCGCTGGCACGAGCGGCCAAGGATCTAGCGGCCTGGAGTACGACGACGGCGCCGCGTCAGCCGCGCTGGCGGCCCGGGAGGGCGGCGCCGTTGAGGAAGGCCGCGTACTCCTGCTGGACATCCTCGTCGACGCTCGGCACGCCCCGGCCATAGCGCGCATCAGAGCGGTCCCGTTTCGGTCCGGAAAGCCAGAACTCCTCGTCGGTGTCCACGTCGACGAAGTTCCCATCGAAGGAATTCCAGCGGCGCAGTGTCCGTCCTTGGAAGTAGGCGGTCCGCCAGGTCTTGGAGAAACGGACCCGTGAGATCCACGCCGGTCCGGCGTCCGTGTTGAAGCCCGTCTTGAGCTGGACGTACATGATGCGTTCGGCCATGAGTGCACCCCCGTGCGATGCGCTCCCACCGTGATGAGAGCCGTGATGAGGTCTCAGTGGACCACGGGAGCGCGGACTGCGGCAAGACCCGCGTCAGTCGTCCCGCCGGCCGGACGCACGTCGTTCGTCCTCGATTCGCTGCATGGCCCGCGAATCGAAGTGCTGCACGGGCGGCTCTTCCGGTTCCGGTTTTGGTTCCGGCTGCCGCTCCGGCTCTGGAGGGTGGTTCTCGCGGCGCTCCGAGAGACGTCGCTCCTCCTCGATCCGTTCCATCGCGCGGGTGTCGAAGTGGTGGAAACGGGGCTCGTCCGGCTCTTCGGCCGCGGAGACTCCGGGCTCCTGGGCGGCCCGCCGTTTGCGCAACATGTCATGGGCCAGGAAGGAGCCGGCCAGGTAGGCCACCACGACGAACAGCACCTGGATCAGACCGTTCACCCTCAGAAGGCCGAGCAGAATGCCCACCAGGAGCGCCGCCAGGGCGCCGAGCAGATTGTGAAGACCGAAGAGTTTGGGCACGGGACCAGTCTAGTTCTGTCGCGATGGCGGCGGCCGGAGAGAGGGCTCAGTCATCCGCCGATTCACTGCTCCTCTGCGTGTGCAGCCAGGCCACGATATCGCTTCGGCGGATGCGCCGGTGCGTGCCGCGGTATTGAACAGGGATCTCGCCGCGGTCCGTCATGTTCCGCAGATAGGTGTGGGAGATGCCCGCCAGTTCTGCTGCGCGGCTCGTGGTGAGGAGTTCTTCGGCACCTCCGCTGCCGGGTGCCGGGCGGGCGCCGTCGTCGCTCGTGACGGTCACGGCTTCGCCCTTCGACAGTCGTGCCAGCAGATCCAGGACCGTGTCCCGGACGGCGTCGGGGAGCCGGAAGACGGTGCCGTCGACGAAGACGGTGACGTCCTGGCCGCCGTCGAGAGCCCGACGCAGCCCTGCGGCGTCGTCGGAGGGCAGTGCTTCGGTGGTGCGTGGCTCGGTCATGACCACAGCCTAAGCATCGACTGCTCCGTAAGTGTCGTTCTGAAGGCTCAAAACGACACTTACGGAGCAGTCGATGAAAGGAAGAGGGGGAGGCTCGGCTACTCGGCGTCCAGGTCCGTCTCGACCAGGGCGGCCAGCTTGTCCAGAGCCTCTTCGGCCCCTGGCCCCTCGGCGCGCAGCACGACGGTGTCGCCGTTGGCAGCCCCCAGGGTCATGAGCGAGAGGATGCTCGACGCGTCCATGGCCTCGTCCTCAGGCTCTCCGGCCATCGCGATGGTCACTTCGACATCCAGCTCAGAGGCGGCCTCCGCGAAGATGGCGGCCGGGCGTGCGTGCAGGCCTGAGGCGCTGGCGACGACTGCTGTGCGTTCGGGCATGGGGTTTCTCCTTCGTGAAAAACGGTTCTGTCAGGGTCCGGTGAAATTCCAGGATCGGGCTCGTCAGAGACCGAGGTCTGCCAGGATCGGCAGGCGGCGGCGGACGGCGTCCCGGCCTTCGGCCGCGGTCGGGGCTTTCACCGCGAGGGACGCGAGCTCCTGCGCTTCGGCCAGGGTCACCGACTTCAGGACGGTGCCGACGGCGGCGAGAGAGCGGGCCGTCATGGACAGGGTGTTCACTCCGAGGCCGGTGAGGACGACGGCGAGGGCCGGGTCGGCGGCGGACTCTCCGCAGACCCCCACGGCCTTGTCCCCGGCGGTCTTCGCGCCTTCCACGGTCAGCTGGACCAGGCGCAGAACGGCGGGCTGCCAGGGGTCGTTGAGCCCGGCGAGGGGACCGAGCATGCGGTCCGCGGCCATGGCGTACTGGGTGAGGTCATTGGTGCCGAGCGAGGCGAACTCGACCTCCTGGAGCACGCTGCCCGCGGTGAGCGCCACGGAGGGGACCTCCACCATCACGCCCGGCGTCTTCAGCCCGGCGGCCGCGCAGAGACCGGCGAAGTGTGCGGCTTCGGGCCGGGTGGCGATCATGGGGGCCATGACCCAGACGTCCGCCTGGGAATCGGCCGCGGCCTGGGCGATCGCGGAGAGCTGGCGTTCCAGCACGCCCGGGGTGGTCCAATCGGTGCGGTAGCCTCGTACGCCGAGCGCCGGATTGGGTTCTGTGGCGTCGGTGAGGAAGGGCAGCGGCTTGTCCGCGCCGGCATCCAGAGTGCGGACCACGACTTTCTTGCCCTCGAAGGCCGCGAAGACGGCGCGGTAGGCGGCGGCCTGCTCCTCCACGGAGGGCTCGGTGTCCCGCTCCAGGAAGCAGAACTCGGTGCGGAACAGACCCACGCCCTGCGCGCCGAGCGCGGCGGCCGCCTCGGCGTCCTTGGCATTGCCGACATTGGCCAGCAGCGGGACCAGGTGGCCGTCCGCCGTCGTGCCCGTGCCGTCGAAGGAGGCGAGCGTCGCGGCGCTGGCCGCCCACTTGGCCGCTGCGTCACGCTCGGTGTCACCGGGGGAGTCCTCGACGACGCCGGCCGCGCCGTCGACGTAGACTTCAGCGCCTTCGGTGATCGCTTCCAGACCTGCGGCCGCGACGACGGCGGGCAGGCCGAGGGAACGGGCGATGATCGCGGTGTGGGACTGTGGTCCGCCGCCGGAGGTGGCCAGAGCCAGGACCACGGAGGTGTCCAGGGTGGCGGTGTCGGCCGGGGCGAGGTCCTCGGCGAGCAGGATGAACGGGGTGTCCGAGCTGGGAATGCCCGGGGCTGGGACGCCCCGCAGCTGGGCGACGATCCGGGCGCGGACGTCGAGGACGTCCGTGGCGCGTTCGGCCATGTAGCCGCCGAGGGCCTTGAACTGGGCGGCGACGCCTTCGGCGGCCTCCCAGACGGCGCGTTCGACGCCGGTGCCCGCCGTGATCCGCTTGCCCGCGGCCTTGATCAGCATGGTGTCCTTGGCCATCAAGGCGGTGGCTTCGAGCACCGCCTTGCCGTCCTCCCGTGCGCGGGAAGCACGGTCCTTGAGCTCGTCATGGACGGCCAGGGCTGCGGCTTTCAGACCTGCGATCGCTTCCGCAGGATCCGTTCCGGCGGGCAGGGTCTCGCCGGCCGGCGGTTCCGCGAGCGGCTCCGGCATGTGCTTGACGGGCGCGATCACGCGTCCTGGATTGACCCCGACTCCCTGGAAACCCATGGTGTCCAACTCCCTATCGACTCACACGATTCATGTGCGTGGAAACACGTTGGAAATACTAGTGGGCGGGCCGTCGGCCCGCCCACTAAAAGACGCTCAGCGCATACTTTGTGTCCACGCCTCATGACGTGCGCGGTGATGAGGAGAACGCCGCACATACAGCCAGGCGATGATCAGGATGACGAACCAGATGGGCGTCACCAGCAGTGCCGTCAGCGTGTCCGGCTGAGTGGTCAGCGCCCAGATCAGGAAGAGGAAGAACGCGAACACGACGTAGACCATCGCGACGCCGCCGGGCATCTTGTACTTCGAGGCGGCGGCCAGCTCGGGGCGCTTCTTCCGGTACGCGAGGTAGCTGAGCAGGATGATGGTCCAGACGAACATGAAGCACACGGCGGAGACGGTGGTTACCATGTCGAACGCCGCCCCGATGTCCTTGCCCGCGTAGAGCAGGACGATGCCGGCCAGCAGCAGGACACAGGAGAGGAAGAGCGCGTTCTGGGGTACCTTGCGCCGGGACAGCTTGCCGAAGACCGCCGGGGCATCGCCATCCTGGGCCAGGCCGTAGACCATGCGGGACGTGGAGTAGATGCCGGAGTTGGCGCTGGACATCGCCGAGGTCAGCACGACGAGGTTCACCACGGTGGCCGCGATGCCGAGGCCGGCCAGCGAGAACATCCCGATGAACGGGCTGTGCCCGGCCATGAACTCGGTCCACGGGGTGACGGACATCAGGATGATGAGGGCGCCGACGTAGAAGAGCATGACGCGGACGGGGATGGCGTTGATGGCCTTGGGGAGGTTGCGTTCCGGGTTCTTGGTCTCGGCGGCGGCGGTGCCGACCAGCTCGATGCCCACGAAGGCGAAGACGGCGATCTGGAAGCCCGCCACGAAGCCCATGAATTCCTTGGGGAAGAGCCCGCCGTGGTCCCAGAGGTTGCTGAACGACGCGGTGCCGGCAGGGGACTGGAAGCCGGTGAAGATCATGACCAGGCCGGTGATGATCAAAGCGACGATGGCGACGATCTTGATGAGGGCGAACCAGAACTCGGTTTCGCCGAATGCCTTGACGGTCGGCAGGTTCAGGGCCAGCAGGATGGCGATGGTGAAGACGCCAGGAATCCACAGGGGGATTCCTGGAATGAGTTCGTTCGCGTATCCGGCGATGGCGACGACATCCGCCACGCCCGTGACCACCCAGCAGAACCAATAGGTCCATCCCGTGAAGAATCCGGCCCATGGCCCGAGGAGATCGCCGGCGAAGTCGCTGAAGGACTTGTAGTTCAGGTTGGAGAGCAGCAGCTCGCCCATGGCCCGCATGACGAAGAACAGCATGAAGCCGATGATCATGTAGACGAAGATGACCGATGGGCCGGCCACGGAGATCGTCTTGCCGGAGCCCATGAAGAGACCGGTGCCGATGGCCCCGCCGATGGCGAGCAACTGGATGTGCCGGTTGCTCAGGCCGCGCTGCAGGTGCGCTTCGGAGGTCCCCTCGGTTCCGGGGGCGGTCTGGGTGTCCACGGTGGTGGACTGGTGCTGATCGCTCATACTGGACCCTTCGTTCAGGATGCCGCCAACGTGAGCTGGCTAACATTTTGCCGCTCATAGCCTAGCGCGAACGCGATTTCCCACAACGCCACAAATGTCGAACGCTTCTCGCGGGGGTCTCGGCGGATGTCCCTTGCGGAAATCCAGTGCGGAAGGGTTGAAGTTAGGACACCTAACTGTTAGGATTCCTAAGTATGAAACAGGAATCGGACGAGGCGCTCGAGTTGGCCCGCACCTTCCGTGAGGCCCTCCGGCAGGCCGTCTACGTCACCCGCCGTCTCGACGTGGGCGAGGCTGAGCTGACGGGAACTCAGCTCAGCCTGCTGACGCAATTGGGCGACGGCGGAGCCCGGGTTACCGAGATCGCCCGCAACCTGGGCATCAGGACTCCCACCGCCACCGAGCAGATCACCCGCCTGGAAGGCCGCGGCTACGTGCGGAGGGAGAGCGACCCGGAAGACTCCCGCGCCGTCGTCGTCCGGCTCACGCAGGAGGGCTGGGACGCGGTCGAACGCCTCAACCTCCGGCGCAACCGCGCCATCGCCGCGGTGATCGAGCGTCTCGACGCTCCGGACCGTGCCGCACTGAAGGCGGCGATTCCTGTGTTGACCAGCATCTACGACCGTTTGCGCGACGTATAGACGGGCCTGTCCCGGAAAACGTCGATGAGAGAGAAGCGAGAATGAACACCCAGCTGGATGATGCCATCCACGACAGTCAGACCGTCCTGGAAGAGGAGAAAGCCTCCTTCTTCCGCCAGCCGAAGGCCGTGTGGGCCACTGCGCTCGCCGCGGTGTTCTCCTTCATGGGCATCGGCCTGGTGGACCCGATCCTCCCGGCCATCGCCGAGAACCTGAAGGCGTCGCCCAGTCAGGTCTCCCTGCTCTTCACCAGCTACTTCCTGGTGACCGCGGTGGCCATGCTCATCACGGGTTTCGTCTCCTCCCGCATCGGCGGCAAGAAGACCCTCCTGATCGGACTTGGCCTCATCGCGGTGTTCGCTTCCCTCTCCGGCCTCTCGGGCTCGGTCGAGCAACTCGTCGGTTTCCGGGCGGGCTGGGGTCTGGGCAATGCGCTCTTCGTGGCGACGGCGCTCGCCGTGATCGTCGGCGTCGCCTCCGGCGGTTCCGGGGTGGCAATCATCCTCTACGAGGCAGCGCTCGGCCTCGGCATCTCTCTCGGCCCACTCCTCGGTGCCCTGCTGGGCGGCTGGCAGTGGCGCGCCCCGTTCTTCGGCACCGCTTTGCTCATGGCCGCGGCGTTCATCGCGCTCTTCTTTATGCTGCCGACTCTTCCGAAACCGGAGAAGAAGGTGCGGTTGCGGGACCCGATCCTGGCCCTGAGCCACGCGGGACTGCGCACGACGGCGCTCGCCGGCCTGTTCTACAACTTCGGTTTCTTCACCATCCTCGCCTTCACGCCCTTCATCCTGCACATGACCGCCTACGGGATCGGTGCGGTGTTCTTCGGCTGGGGTGTGGCGCTGGCCATCTGCTCCATCTTCGTGGCCCCCATCCTGCAGAAGCGGATCGGCACCACGGGCAGTGTCATTCTGGCCCTGACCGGGCTGTTGCTCGTGCTCGCGGGGCTCGGTGTGGCCGCCCTGCTGCACTCCGTGCCCGCCGTCGTCGTCCTCGTGATCATCTCCGGCGCCTTGCTGGGTGTGAACAACACCCTCTTCACCGAACTGGCCATGGAGGTCTCGGACTCGCCGCGTCCGGTGGCCTCGGCCGGGTACAACTTCGTGCGCTGGATGGGTGGCGCGCTGGCCCCGTTCATCGCGGCTCAGCTCGGTGAGCACTTCGGGGCGCAGGTGCCGTTCTTCGTGGCCGCCGTGATCATGTTCCTGTCCATCGCGGCGATCTTCACCGGCCGCAAGTACCTCAACGCCCACGAGCCGCATATCGTCTGATCCGGACACCCCGCTCTCCCCGCGAGGTAACAGTTGGTGCCCCTTCCCGGCTCGGGAAGGGGCACCAACTGTTACCTCGGGGCCGTGTGGGTGCTCCGGTGCGGGTACGACGACGGGCCGGTCGCCCCTGTTGCCCGACATCGTCCGGGATGCCGGACAGCTTCCGGCGTGATCTGGTTCACACCCGCCCGCCGTCGGGGTGCAATGGAGCGGAAGACCAAGCGAGTAGGAACCTCACCCCGGGAGCGACATGGCGGCAGCCACCATCGAATTACGATCCATCGACAAGGTCCCCAGCACGGAGCGCCACGGACGTCCGTGGAATCAGATGACGCTGTGGTTCGGGGCCAACGCGCAGATCACGGCCATCGTCGACGGTGCTCTCGCGGTGGTCTTCGGGGCGGACGCCTTCTGGGCGATCGTCGGTCTGTTGCTCGGAAATCTGCTCGGCGGCGCCGTCATGGCGCTGCATTCGGCGCAGGGGCCGAAGCTGGGCCTGCCCCAGATGATCTCCAGTCGCGCTCAGTTCGGCGTCTACGGCGCCGTCATCCCGCTGGTGTTCGTGATCCTCATGTACATCGGTTTCGCGGCCACCGGGACCGTGCTTTCGGGGCAGGCCATCAACCTCATCATCGGCACGGACAGCCGTCCGGTGGGCATCATCATCTTCGGGGTGCTGACGGCCATCCTGGCGATCATGGGCTACCGGTACATCCACGCCCTCGGCCGGGTGGCCACGGTCCTCGGCCTGCTGGGCTTCGCGTATCTCACGATCGTGATCCTGACCCGTTATGACATCTCCCAGGTGCTTTTCGCCAAGCCTTTCGAGTTGAGCACCTTCCTCATCTCCGTCTCCGTCGCAGCCGGCTGGCAGCTGACCTTCGGCCCGTACGTCGCGGATTACTCCCGGTATCTGCCGGAGGACACGAGCGAGAAGCGCACCTTCTGGTACACCTTCGCCGGGTCGACGATCGGCGCCCAGTGGGCGATGACCCTGGGTGCGCTGGCCGGCGGGCTCTCCGCGGCCGGGCTCGGCGGCAGCTTCCTGAAGAACCAGGTGGGCTACATGGGGGACCTGGCCGGCGGAGGCCTGCTGGCGCTGGCCATCTACGTCATGATCGTCACCGGCAAGCTCACCGTGAACTGCCTCAACGCCTACGGTTCCTTCATGTGCTCGGCCACGATCTCCACTGCTTTCACGCGGCGTGAAAGCGTCAAGCCCATGGTTCGCGTGGTGTCGGTCCTGGTGGTCATCGCCCTGAGTGTGGTGGTGGCGCTCGTGGCATCGGAGGACTTCCTGAACCTCTTCAAGAACTTCATCCTCCTGCTGCTCATGGTGTTCACGCCGTGGTCGGTCATCAACCTGATCGACTACTACAAGATCTCGGGTCACCGGCTTGACGTCGCGGCTCTCTACAATCCGGACGGGCGCTACGGGCGCTGGAACAAGATCGCCCTGATCTCCTACGCCGTCGGCGTCCTCATCCAGATCCCGTTCCTCTCCCAGTCCCTCTATACGGGACCGATCACGAAGCTCCTCGGGGGCACGGACATCTCCTGGATCGTGGGCATTCTCGTCACGGCGGCCGTGTACTACCCCTGGGCCAAGGCCGCGAAGCGCTCGCGGGAGTTCGCCGCCGCGTGAACCTCGCGTGGGCGGGTGCCCTCTGGGCTGGATCGGCGCCCTGATGTCGCCTGAGCGCGGGTATGCGGCACTCACGCCACTTCGGGGAGCCGGGCCGTGCCGGTGCGATTAGGGAAGGTTAAGCTATCCTAATTCCGGCATGGCTCGGATCGGCCGATCCGCAGACTCAGCCCGGAGACGGAGGACAGCAGATGGCCCTGGTCAAGCACAGCTGGGAGGGCGTGGTCCTCAAAGCATTCGGCGGCAAGGATTTCCAGGTCGAGGTGACGGGCGGCCGCCGCATCACGGAGGACTATCTCCGCGTCGACTTCACCGGCCCTGAACTCCTCGCCGCCGTAGGAAACCACCCCACGGCCTGGATCAGGGTCTGGTTCCCTGACGCCGGCCGCGGCCACCAACGGGCCTACACCCTGGTGGATCAGGATCCGGCCACCGGTGCCTTCGCTCTCGAGTTCGCCCTGCACGCCGGCCCGGCCGCCGACTGGGCCCGCACGGCCTCCCCGGGGGACCGCCTCGACGTGACGGTGCAGGGCAGCAGGTTCCGGCTTCCCGAGCCGGCACCACGGCGGGTCTTCGCGATCGGCGACGCCGCCGCGGTCCCGGGCCTGAACTCGCTGCTCGACTCGCTCGGCGGCACTCCCGCCGTCGTCGTCCTGGAACGCCAGCACGAGAGCGACGGCGACATCCCGCTCCGCCTGCGGCCTCAGGACCGCCTCCGCTGGGTACCCCGGGAGGACGGCGGTCGCCGCCTGGTCGAGGAGGTGAGCCAGGCCTGGAACGAAGGGGAGGATGCCCTGGACCCGGAGCACGATTTCGTGTGGATCGCCTGCGAGACCGCAAGTTTCAGGGCGCTCTCCCGCGAACTCCGCTCCCGGCACCGGCTTCCCCGCGAGCGGCTCGACGCCCTCGGCTACTGGAAGGCCTGAACGCGCGCGCTGCGGCCGGGCCCGTCATAGGATGAGGCACGACAGGCCCGCCGTTCCGACGCTGGGCGAGGAACCTCAGGGGGATTGAGGAAGCGCGCATGTCCATTGCCCAGCCAGTGCCGTCCGGCGCGGACCCGACAGGCCGGGACTCGTCCGGCCAGGGAACGCCGACGGCCGGGGAAGAGCCGCGGAGCCCCGTGACACCCTTGTGGATCACGGGCGTGGTCCTCGTGAATCTGGGCATCAATGCCGCCTTCTTCGCCCCTTTGCAGGTGCTTCTCGGCTTGCAGGCCGCTCAGCTGGATCCGGGCCAGAAGGAGGGCATCCTGGCCATCGTCACGGGATGCGGTGCCGCGGTGTCTCTCGTGGCGAACCCGCTGTTCGGTGCCCTGAGCGACCGTACGGCGGGGCGCTTCGGCCGTCGCGTCCCCTGGGTGGTGGGCGGCGCCGTCGTCGGTGCACTTGCCCTCCTGGCCATCGACGGGGCGCCGGACGTCGCCCTCATGACCCTGGCGTGGTGTCTGGTCCAGGCCGGTTGCAACGGCGCCTATGCCGCCATCACGGCCGCCGTCCCTGACCGGGTTCCCGTGGCTCGCCGCGGCACCGTGGGTGGACTGGCCGCCATGGGCCAGACGGTCGGCATCCTGCTGGGAGCGGTGATCGCCGCCGTCGTCAGCGGAAACCTCTTCCTCGGGTACGCACTGGCAGCGCTGGCGCTCGTCCTCGGCGTCGTGCTCTACGCGCTCCGCTCAGGAGACGAACCGATCCAGCGCGGGGCCGTGCCTCCTCTGGCCTGGGGAGACTTCCTGCTCGGGTTCATCAGGCCGCTGGCCATCGCCGACTTCCGCTGGGCCTGGATCACCCGCCTCCTGGTGAACATCGGCAATCACATGATCACCCTGTACCTGCTCTTCTTCCTGACCGACGCCGTACGTCTGCAGGAGACCGAAGGGATCCCGGCCGAGACCGGAGTCCTGATCCTGACCGGCCTCTACGCCGTGTTCGTGATCATCACCAGCGTCATCGGCGGCCGGATCAGTGACCGTATGGGGCGCAGGAAGCCCATGGTCATCCTCTCCTCCGTGATCATCGCCGTCTCCGCGCTGATTCTTGCTTTTTCGCCGAGCTGGGCCGGCGGACTGGTGGGCGCGGCCGTCCTCGGGATCGGCTTCGGAGCCTATCTGGCCGTGGACTTCGCCCTCATCACCCAGATCCTCCCGGAGGCCCGCGACCGCGGCAAGGATCTGGGCGTCATCAACATCGCGAACTCGCTCCCGCAGGTGATCGCGCCCGTCATCGCCTGGCCGTTCGTGACCCTCTGGGGCGGCTATCTCTCGCTGTACATCGCGGCGGCCGTGATCGGTCTGCTGGGTGCGGTGTTCGTGGTGCGGATCAAAGGCGTGGACTGATCCGTATGAACACCCCGTCGCCACAGGGTCCTCCACCGCACTCGGTCCACCGGGAGCGGCGGGACATCACGCCCTTCGTCGGTGTGGTGTTCCAGGTCTCCGTGCGGAAGCTGGCCGGTGGCCTGGGAGAACGGATCCGGGCCTCCCGGGGCCTGGACCCCGTGAATCGCTTCACCTTCCGGGAGGGGCCCGGCAGGCTTCCGGGGTTCTCCGGGAAGTTCGCGAAGGCGCTGCACGCCGAGCTCGGTGCCGGCGGCGGGCCCGAGCGTCTCATCCAGCTGGCCCGCACCCACAGTGGCTTCGCCGGGCTCTGCTATGTCCTGGCCGGGCTCCGGGCGTATCAGGCGCGGCAGTATCCCCAGGCGGTGGAGCTGTTACGCCGTGGCCAGGCGACGCTGGTGGACGACACCGCGCACCGTTTCATGGAACGCCACCTCCTCGGCCTGGTCATCGAGGTGGAGCTCTCTGAGGGGCTCGCCGCCCGCATCCTGTACTCGGATGAGGCCCTGCGTTACGCCGCCGCGCACGCCCTGCGTGAGGTGGGCGAGGTGTCCGCCGCCGTCGAGCAGCTTGAGCAGGTGCCTCATTCACCGGCCAAGGCTCTCGCCCTCGCACAGCTGGCGAGCCTGCAGGAGGACTACGGCTCGGTCATCGGGCTGAGTGAGGGCGCCCGCAACGGGGATGAGCTCAGCGCCGCGCTCCTGCTTCTCAGAGCGAGGGCTCAGCGGCAGACGGGACGGTTCAAGGACGCCGAAGCAACTCTCGCCGAGGTGCTCCGGCGCAAGGGGACGGCGCTGCAATTGCGCAACGCGGCTCATACCGAGCGTGCTCTTCTGGTGCTTGACGCCGGGTGGAAGGCCCTCCCGCGCGGCCGGTCCAGAGGCCTGGAAGCGAAGCCGCGGTCCGAGGAACGCGCCGCCCGGCGCGAGTGGAGTCAGCAGTTCCGGGAGCTCAAACGACGCAAATGATGGCTCGGCACCGGTGCGTCGGCGTATCAGCCCTGTTGACGGCGGGTGAAGGCATCGGCTTGAGTGGAATGAGCCGGTGGCACCACGCGGAACGCGCGTGCTGCCGGCGGGAGCTCGGAAGACCAGGGGCGCTCCGGAATCCGGGCGCCGCGCAGGCATCATCACTGACCCGGAAGAGGCGGCGCCGCAATGAGTGACGAGTATGACCTGATCGTGCTGGGCGGAGGCCCGGTGGGGGAGAACGTGGCGGATCGCGCCGTGCAAGGCGGGCTCAGCGCCGTGATCGTGGAGAGCGAACTCGTCGGGGGCGAGTGCTCCTATTGGGCCTGCATGCCGTCCAAGGCGCTGCTCCGTTCCCCGCAGGCACTCCGATCGGCCCGTCACGTCGCCGGAAGTGCGGAGGCTGTGACGGGGGACCTCGACGTCGCGGCGGTGCTGGCGCGACGCGACGAATTCACCAGCCATTGGAAGGACGACGGCCAGGCCGAGTGGCTGAGCGGCGCAGGGATCGACCTCGTCCGCGGGCACGGTCGCCTCAGCGGTGTGCGTCAGGTGACGGTGACGACGCCGGACGGCGGGGAGCGGACACTCACGGCCCGCCACGCGGTCGCCGTCAGCACGGGTTCCGACGCCGCGGTCCCCGGAATCCCCGGGCTCCGGGAGGCGCACCCCTGGACCAGCCGTGAGGCCACGAGCGCCCAGGAGGTGCCGTCGTCACTGGTGGTGATCGGCGGTGGTGTGGTGGCCGTGGAGATGGCCACGGCGTATGCGGCACTCGGTTCCACGGTGACCGTGCTGGCCCGTAGCGGCTTGCTCGGCGGAGTGGAACCGTTCGCCGGGGAACTGGTGGCCGACGGCCTGCGGGCGCTCGGTGTGGATGTACGCCTCGGCGCGCAGACCAAGAGCGTCACGCGCGGAGCCGACGGCGTCACCGTGACCACCGACGACGGGGAGGTGCGGGCGGCCGAGATCCTGGTCGCCACCGGCCGGGTCCCCCGCAGCGGGGACATCGGAGCGGAGACCGTGGGGCTGAAACCCGGTGAGGCGATCGGAACCGACGACACCCTGCGGGTGCCCGGGGTCGACTGGCTGTACGCCGTCGGCGATGTGAACGGACGGGTGCTGCTGACCCATCAGGGCAAGTACCAGGCCCGTGCGGCGGGCGATGCCATCGTCGCCCGTGCCCAGGGGCATGCGCTCGACGACGGCGCCTGGGGCCGCCATGCGGCCACCGCCGATCATTCGGCGGTCCCCCAGGTCGTCTTCTCTCAGCCGGAGGTGGCCGCCGTCGGACTCACCTCGGCAGCCGCACGCGAGTCGGGGCGCCGGGTCCGCGAGGTGCAGGTGGAGTTCTCCTCGGTGGCGGGAGCCTCGCTGCACGAGGACGGCTACCGCGGTCGCGCGAACATGGTGGTGGATGAGGAACGGCAGGTGCTGCTCGGAGTGACGATGGTCGGGCCCGAGGTCGCCGAACTCATCCACGCTGCCTCGATCGCGGTGGCAGCTGAGGTGCCGGTCAAGCGTCTCTGGCACGCGGTGCCCTCCTATCCCACGATGAGCGAGGTCTGGCTGCGACTGCTGGAGGCTTACGGCCGTGACTCCGCATGAACCGTACGCCTCCGTGCGGATGTCAGAGGCCCCCTGTAGGGTCGGATTGACCTGAGGAAGGGCAGGCCGATGATCGAATTTCGCTCCGTCTCCAAAACGTTCCCCGGTGGTGCACACGCCGTCGAGGACTTCAATCTCGTCATCCCCCCGCGCCAGACCACGGTGCTGGTCGGATCGTCGGGTTCGGGCAAGACCACCTTGCTCCGCATGATCAACCGCATGGTCGAACCCACCACGGGCGTGGTGGAGATCGACGGTGCGAGCGTGCTCGACCGGGATCCGGTCGAACTGCGCCGGGGCATCGGGTACGTCATGCAGAACTCCGGTCTCATGCCGCACTTCACGGTCCTGGACAACGTGGCCACCGTCATGCGGCTGAACGGCGCCTCCAAGAGCGCCGCGCATGCCCGTGCCCGGGAGATGCTGGACACCGTCGGGCTCGCCCAGTCGCTCGCGGACCGGTACCCGAGCCAGCTCTCCGGAGGTCAGCAGCAGCGTGTCGGTGTGGCACGCGGTCTCGCGGCGGACCCGAACATCCTGCTCATGGATGAGCCGTTCGGTGCCGTCGACCCGATCGTCCGCGCCGAGCTGCAGCAGGAACTCCTGCGGCTGCAGTCCGAACTGGGCAAGACGGTCGTGTTCGTCACCCACGACATCGAGGAGGCCTTCCTGCTGGGCGACCGGATCGTGATCCTGGGTGCCGGGGCACGGATCGTGCAGGAGGGCACGCCGGAGGAGATCCTCGCGAACCCCGCTGATGATTTCGTCGCGGCGTTCATCGGCGCGGACCGCGGCAAGCGCGCCCTGCGTCTGGTGCACACGCCTCAGGGGACGGTGGTGGTCGATTCGGAGGGCCGTGCTCAGGGTGCGCTCATCGACGACGACGGCGCGCAGGCCACCCAGGATCGGCTGCCCCGGTGAACTGGATCGCCGAGAACATCGGCCTCATCCTGAACCTCACCGGCGTGCATCTCCGGCAGAGCCTGATCGCCCTCGTGCTCGGCATCGTGGTGGCGGTGCCGCTGGGTCGCTTCGCCTGGCGATTCCGCCTCGTGCGTGGGCCCGTCATCGTGCTCACCGGCCTGCTGTACACGATCCCGTCCCTCGCGCTGCTGATCCTGCTGCCGGCCGTGCTGGGGTACCAGGCCACCAGTGAACCGAACCTGGTCATCGCACTCACGATCTACGCAGTGGCGATCCTGGTCCGTTCCGTCGCCGACGGCCTCGACTCGGTGGACCCCGACGTGCGCCGTGCGGCGACCGCCATGGGCTACGGCACCGCCCGGCGCTTCTGGACCGTCGAACTGCCCCTGGCCACTCCGGTGATCCTGGCCGGCATCCGGGTGGCCGCGGTGAGCACCATCGCGCTCGCCACCGTGGGCACACTGATCGGTGTCACCAATCTCGGCTATCTCTTCACCAACGGCCTGGACCGCAGGCTCGTCGAGGAGGTGTTCGCCGGTGTCGCCGCCGTCGTCGTGCTGGCGATCCTGATCGATCTGCTGCTCGCGCTCGCGGGCCGGTTGCTGATGCCTTGGCTGCGGGTCTCACGGCCGCGGGCCGGGCGCGTGCGGAAGTCCGAAGCGGCGGAGGTGTCCGCATGAATCTTTTCGCCGATGCGATCCGCTGGATGCTCGATCCTGAACAGTGGACGGGCACCTACGCGCTGCCCGTGCTGTTCGGCCAGCATCTGCTCTACACCGTTCTCGCGGTGCTGATCGCCGCGATCATCGCCGTCCCCGCGGGCTGGCTGATCGGGCACACCGGCCGGGGTCGTGAAGTCGCCGTCGCGCTCTCCGGGGCGGCGCGCGCGATCCCGTCCTTCGGCCTGCTGATCCTGCTGGTGCTGCTGTTCGGTGTCCTCCAGGTCCCGGCGGCGGCGCTGGTCACCTTCGTCCTGCTCGGCATCCCGTCCCTGCTGGCCGGGGCTTACAGCGGTATCGAGGCGATCGACCCGCGGGTCATCGACGCGGCCCGGGCCATGGGGATGACGCCCTGGCAGGTGTTCTGGAAGGTCGAGTTCCGCCTCGGGCTGCCGTTGCTGATCGGCGGACTGAGGGCGGCGACGCTTCAGGTGATCGCCACCGTCACCATCGCCGCGTACGTCAACCTCGGAGGCCTCGGGTGGCCGATCATCCAAGGCATCCCGCTCCGCAGCTTCGATCAGGTGCTTGCCGGTGCGATCCTGGTGGCCGGGCTGGCATTGATCGTCGATCTCCTGTTCGCTCTGGCCCAGCGTGCCGCGGTACCCGCAGGGATGCGTGCCGCAGGAGGCCCCCGACGTGAAGAAGAACCCAGGGAGCGCCGCCGAGTGACTTCCCGTCCGCGGCCCGCCACGGTGGCCGTGCCCCGACAGCAGAGAGATTGAAGAGAGGAACCATCATGTTCACCACTCGCATCGCCCGTATCGCCGCTGCCGGCGCAGCGCTCGCCGCCACCTTGGCACTCAGTGCCTGCGGATCGGGGAACCCGCTGGACCAGTCGAGCGGTTCGGCTGCTTCGGGCGACACGGTCGTCATCGGGTCCCAGGCGTACTACTCGAACGAGATCATCGCCGAGATCTACGCGCAGAGCCTGGAGAAGGACGGGGTGAAGGTCGACCGGCGTTTCAACATCGGTCAGCGTGACGCGTACATGCCCGATGTGAAGTCCGGCGCGATCAGCCTCTTCCCTGAGTACACCGGCAACCTGCTGGAATACCTCAAGGGAAAGACGTCCTCGACGAGTCCTGACGCGGTCTTCTCCGAGCTGAAGTCCTCCCTGCCGAAGGGGCTCGTGGCACTGAACTACGCACCGGCCGCGGATCAGGACACCTACACGGTGACCAAGGCGAATGCGGACAAGTACGGTCTGCAGACCATCGCCGACCTGGCCAAGATGCCCGGCAAAGTGACGGTCGGCGGTGCACCGGAGTTCGAGAAGCGGCCGTACGGTCCGGCCGCTGCCAAGACGGATTACGGCGTGGACCTCGCGTTCTCCGCCACCGGTCCCACCACCCTCGACGCCCTGCGTGCCGGCACCGTGCAGGTCGCTGACATCTACTCCGCCGATCCGGCCTTCGAGAAGGGCGACCTGGTCGCCCTGAAGGATCCGAAGAACATGATCCTGTCCTCCAATGTGGTGCCGATCGCGAGCGAGGGTGTCGCGGACAAGGTGTCCAAGGCGATCAATGCCGTCAGTGCGAAGCTCACCACCGAGGAGCTCGTGAAGCTGAACGTCGAGAGCACGGTGGACAAGCGTCAGCCTGCCGACATCGCCACCGCCTGGCTGAAGGACAAAGGTCTGAGCTGATCCGCAGTCCTCACTGAGGATGCGTGACTTCTCCGGATCCGCCCAGGCCCCCTTGAAATCAAGGGGGCCTGGGCCTTTGATGAGGGAAAGAACGGCAAACGGCGGAGAGGCGGTGACCGGCGATGGCGACTGGCGACGGAGCTGCGGTGACGCAGTGGCTGCTGGAGGGCGACCCCTCCCTGCGCTGGCAGGTGATGCGGGATCTACTGGACGTCCCGGAAGATGCGTGGCGGGCTGAGCGGCTCCGGGTCGCGAGCGATGGTGACGGCGCGCGGCTCCTCGCTCTCGCGGGGCAGGACGGCCAGTGGGCGGGAGGTTCCTTCGTGCCCGAGGGGTTCACGCCTGAGCTGTGGCGCCAGGAGGGGCAGCCCTGGACGGCGACCACCTACTGCCTCACTCAGCTCCGGGAATTCGGTCTCGATCCCGGCATGCCACGGATCCGTGAGATCGTGCGCCTGGTGGGCGAGAATTCCCGCTGGGACCACGAAGGGCAACGGTACTGGGATGGCGAGGTGGACACCTGCATCAATGCCCGGACCTTGGCCGACGGTAGCTACTTCGGCCTGGAACTGACGGAGCTGACCGCGTGGATGCTTCGTGAGCAGCAGCCCGACGGCGGATGGAACTGCGAACGGGAGAACGGTTCCGTGCGGTCCTCCTTCGACACCACGATCAACGCCGTGGAGGCGCTGCTGGAAGTGGAACGCTCCGGCCAGGGCGGCGATGAGGTGTCTGCGGCCCGTGCCGCCGGCGAGGAGTACCTGCTCGAACGGTCACTGCTCCGCCGCCTCAGTACCGGCGAGCTGGTGGATCGTGAGTATCTCGATCTGAGCTACCCCAGGCGTTGGCGCTATGACGTGCTGCGTGCGGCGGATCATCTGCGGTCCGCAGCGGTCCGGGATGGGAAGGCTCCCGATCTGCGAATGCAGGAAGCGGTGGAGCACATCAGGTCGCGCCGGCAGGAGGACGGGCGTTGGCTGCTCGACTCCGAGTTGCGGGGCCGGGTCTGGTTCACTCTCGACGACGGCGTTGGCCTGCCCTCGCGATGGGTCACTCTGAAGGCCTTGCGCGTCCTGAAATGGTGGGATGCGCAGCATGAGGCGGCCGCCTCGGTCGCCGCGCCGGTGAGCTGAGGGCGCTCAGGCAAGCGACGGTCCGAGCATGCAGCGCTGATGACTCAGAGGCGGCGACGCATGAGCGAGCGCCCGGGAACGCCGTCGTACACGCGCTCGAAGCCGCCCTGTTCGAAAAGGCTGACCGTGCCGTGGAACAGATCGGAGGCGTTGGCCTTCGGGCGGGCGGCAACATCCACCGGGTAACCGTCCAGCCATTGTGCCCCGTGCTCGGAAGCGAAGACGACCGCGGCATCGAGTAGCGCGCGAGCCACGCCCTGACGGCGGTGGGTTCTGGCGACCACGAAACAGGTCACCGCCCACCGCTCGCCATCCGGCGCGGTATGCAGTTTCTCTGCGCGCTGCACGAGCTGCAGCCGGTCCAGCCGGGGATAGCACTCGAGGGGTGCGACGGCGGCCCAGCCTACGGCTCGTCCATCGACGAGGGCGAGAAGTCCGGGTGGGCGTTCTTCGCTGCGGAATTGCTCCTGGAGCATCTCTTTGCGGTCAGGGACTTTTGTCGCCTTCCATCCTGGCGCCGTGACCTTGAACCACTGACACCAACAGCCGGAGGCGTCCCCGCCGAGGGAGAAAAGCCGCTCAACCTCCTCCCAGTGGGCGGGTGCCGTGGTGACGGAATCGCCCTGGGGTGTTCCGGGTTCGTCGGTGCTCATGGGTTCCACTCTGGCCCCGTCCGGTGCTGCTGTCGAGAGCCTGCGGGTCAGGCTCCGTCAGAGCTGTGCAGGAACGCGGCGGCCGGCATGCCTGCGGGAGATCGCAGGGGAGGCCTGCCGGTCGCGGAGTTCGGCAAGCATGGCGCGGGAGGTGACGTCGATTTCGAGCCGCCGATGCTGGGCATCCCGCAGCACCGTGAGGAAGAAGTTCCGCTGTTCGCCTGGAGTGCAGGACGTGGCGGTCTCACACAGGATGAAGACGATCCTATTGCCTTCCAAGAGGTACCTGGCAGTCCCCATGACGTGGCCGTTGCGGTACAGCTCGTACTGACGTTGAACCGTGTTGTCGTAGATGTGCTGGGTCTTGCTGACGAGTCGCATGGTCACTCCTGGATCGGTGAGGTCGGTGAGAAGAGCCTGAAATCCTGAGTTGGGTGTTCATCTGCACAGCGATTGCGTCCGGGTACGTCGGCGCGTTGAAAATAGATTAGCTCGTCTAGCTAGCTAAATTCAAGACCTGCTTTTCGAGTCCGTTGCGTCGGTCGGGGGCTCGATTGTGGGGAAAACCGGTTCTAGACTCGAAGGCATGGGGGCCTACTTGATTGCCTAGCAAGTTGTCAGGGATGAGGAGCGAGGCTCGATGGCACTTGAACTGATCAATAAGAGTTGGCTGGAAGGCGACCGGGAGGATCACGTCCTCTCCGCCCTTCACCTTCTGCGTGAATTCCGCGTGGTCGAAAGCGGCACCCGGGAGACGCTCCAGGCCGATCTGAAGGTCAACAGCAATGATCTTGCAGCGCTTCGCTACGTCCTGGAAGCGTCCGAGCGGGGAGCCGTGAACTCCCGGATGTTGGGAGAACGGCTCGGGATCACCTCGGCGTCCACCACCGCCTTGGTGAACAGACTGCAGGCCGCGGGGTATCTGACGCGCGAACCGGACCCCAGGGACCGGCGCGCCGTCGTACTGCAGGCCACGGTGGCGGCGCGAACGCTTCTCGAGTCGAGTCTGCAGCGTCAGGTGAGTGCGCTGCTGACTGCTGCGGGCTCATTCAGCGGCGAAGAATTGAAGACCGTTGAACGCTTTCTCGGCTCGGTGATCAGCGCTTTGGAGTGAGTCTTCAAGGTCCCCCTGGTCCGCGGGTTCCGCCTGTCCGCGGGTTCCGGGTGCGGCGCGGGAGGCTGCCTGGGCAATTCTGGACGGGCTCACTCCGTCCGCAGAAGTCGCCACCATGGCAGGCGCTCCCGCCCGCACCGTGTCGAGAGGCCGACGTGGGGAGGCCGGCGCGGGGGTCTCAGCCCGGACGGCTCATGGTCCGTGCGGTCCTGGCCGGCAAGGCGAATGCGAGTCCGGTGTTCAGGGCCGGATCTTCGGCGGCGTCCTCTTGACTGCTCGGCATCACAACTCCTTCTTGCGTCGTCGTCACGGCAATCCGCTTCGTGACTTCCCCGCTGCGCCCCGTTCGTCGTTCGCCGGTGGCCGCTCATGTCCACTCAAGCAGGGCCCGGGACCGAAAGGAAGGGTCTAGTTAGCTAGGCAAGCTAGATATATGATGAGGGTTTATGGCTCTTCCTGAAGCCGGTCGGCCTCGGTGTCACCCGGCCTCGCTATGGTTGTTCTGAGAATGCGAACAACTGGAGGGTAAGCATGTCGTACGCCGTGGATTTCGTGAACGTTTCGACGGAGGGGCTGGAATCCTCTCCTGTGGTGGAGGCACTCGCCGGGTTGCGAGCGAATGAGGCCCGCTATTACAAGAACAAGTACGATCACGTCTTCACGGTGGTGCCCGCGTCCGAGGCCCCCGAGAGCCTGGCCCGCGTGCAGCGCATTCTTGCCGAGGAGCGGGAGATCGTCATCGACTCCACGCCCCTGGAGGTGTCTTCCTTCGAGGTTGACGGTCTGCGCATGGACTACGTCTTCTACGAGTCCGGGCTCGCGATCAACGTCATGTACAGCATCGAGGAGGGCGGCAAACGCGCGGTGGGCTTCAAGCTGTCCATGGGCATGGAGGTCCCCGAGGAGCTGGCCTCGCGTTTCAAGTTCGCCCGCCAGAAGTCGAAGCTGGCCGGTGAGATCCGCGGATCCTATTTCGTGATCAAGGGCGAGTACTGAGCCTCTGAACGGGGCCGGCCTGAGTTGTCCGCCGCCTGCCCCGCTCCGCCCGGCCTTGGATGCCGGGCCACCGCCGTCGAACTCATCATGAGAGGACCGAACGATCGTGCCTGCATCGCCATCCACGACGACGGCGCACCGCGCCGCCGGCGTACTGTTCATTCTCGCTCCGTGCTGGTATCTGTTCTGCGAGATGGTCGCCGCGCTCGGATTCCCGGGCTACGACTATGCCCGGAACTACATCAGTGACCTGGGCGTGCCCGCGGGTGGAGTACTGGAAGGCCGGGCGATGGATTCCCGCCTGGCCGAGGTGATGAATGCCGGTTTCATCGGTGAGGGTCTTCTGATCACTCTCGGCGTCGTGCTCCTGATCGCCAGTGGTGCGGGGCGGTCGCGGCGTTTCGGCGTCCTTGCGGCCCTGCTTCTGGTGCACTCGGTGGGGATCGCCGTGGTCGGCCTGGTGCACGGGTCTCCGGCGAACGTGGCCAACGGACTCATGGCCTTCCACGGCCTTGGTGCTGTCGCTGCGATCGGCGCGGGCAACGCCGCCGCGCTCGTCGCGGGACTTGGTGATGCGCTCTCGTCCCACGACGCCGTCCGGCACCGTGCCGTCTACCGGACCGTCAGTACGGTGCTCGGCGCGGCCGGATTCCTTTTCGCCGTTCTGCTCGTCACTCATTTCCAGCTGCCGGACGGGGTCTGGGAGCGTGGCTCCGTGTACACGATCATCGCCTGGCAACTCCTCACCGGTGTGGTCCTGCTCCGGAGGAACCCCGTGGCTGTCGACAATGCGTGAGTAGTATCGGGCCCTATGGAGATCGCAGCCGCACAAGAGTTCGCCCGGCGCTGGGCTGAGGCCTGGAACGCGCACGACCTGGACGCCGTCCTGTCTCACTTCAGCGAGGATGCCGAGTTCTCATCCCCCGTGGCAGCGCAGCTGCTCCCTGA
The DNA here is from genome assembly GCF_044748305.1 of Arthrobacter sp. NPDC090010. Lineage (NCBI taxonomy): Bacteria > Bacillati > Actinomycetota > Actinomycetes > Micrococcales > Micrococcaceae > Arthrobacter > Arthrobacter sp. NPDC090010. Next base: position 207,054 of record NZ_JBIVFT010000003.1, on the reverse strand, counting down.
AACCGGGGGTGTGCTCCGCGGCAAGGAGGCGATTCGGGCCTACTGGTCCGTGGGTCTGGAGCGGATCCCGGATCTTCATTTCGAGGTCGTCGACGTCTACACCGGGCTGAATCTCGTCGTGATCAACTACCGCAACCATGTCGGCGGTCTGGTCAACGAGGTGCTGCGCCTGAACGACCGCGGCCTCGTGGCATCCGGTGCGGGAACGTATCTGGTGGCGGACGCGGCCGCCGCGAGCGGCGCGCGGTCCGAGTCGGGCGAGCGCTGATCCTGTAGCCACCGGGATTCTGCAGGCGCCGGGATTCTGCAGGCGCCGGGATTCTGCAGGCGACAGGGTTCTTCAGGCGCGGAGGCTCTGCGGGTATCCGAGGCCTCGCCGGGTGCGCTGCTCGTGTCCGGTGGATTGACCCCGGACATGACAGTGGGCGGGGGAGTCCCCCGCCCACTGTCATCGTCACCCCTTCATGGGGTGGCCGGGTGTCAGATGCCCACTGCTGCGATGGCGTTGGCTACCTGGGTGCAATCCGCGCTGGTGGTCCCGGCAACACCGTTCGTGACGTTGGCCGTGCAGGCCTGCGTCAGAGCGCTCTTGAGGGACGCGTAGGTGGCGTTGGACGGCAGCAGGGTCTGCGTGGTCCAGTACAGCTCGGCCGCCTTGTGGATGCCCAGGCCGGTCACGGTCTTGCCATTGAAAGTCGCGCCGTCCGTGATCAGGTAGGCCAGCTTGTTGCCCACGCCGCTGTTGGTGTGGACACCGCCCTGGTCGTTGTTCTGGTTCGGGGTGGAGCTGGTCGGGGCCCAGTAGGTGCCCTTGTAGATCTCCGGCTGCTGGTAGTTCTTCGGGTTCTTCATGTCACGGATGACGCCCAGCGAGCTGCCCTCGCCCATCTTCCAGCGGTTGGCGGCCGTGTCATCGGCGCTGCCGTTGCTGATGTCGACGAACTCACCGAAGATGTCGGACATCGACTCGTTGATGGCGCCGGACTCGTTCTGGTAGAGCAGTCCGTTGGTCTTGGAGGTGACACCGTGGGTCAGCTCGTGGCCGGTGACGTCGTCGGTGGTGACGCCTTCGCCGTAGACCATGGCGCTGATCTCATCGGACCAGAAGGCGTTGGTGTAGGGGCAGGACTCGCCGCTGATGCACTGCCGGACGCTGCCGCGGATGGCGGTGCCGATGCTGTCGTTGTAGTTGGCGCCGACCAGTGCGGTCAGGTCGCCGGCGTTGGTGTTGGCGGCGTAGAACGCGCTCGTGTCTCCGAAGAAGTTGTAGACGCTGTTGACGTCGGCGACGCTGGACGCGGCCTGGCCTTCCTTGCGGGCCAGTGTGTTCTTGGTGCCGACACCGCACTGGAGATCTGCGTAGGTGACGCCGCTCTTGCGGTTGGCGTCACAGACGGCGCGGTTGAGTTCGTGCGTGTTCGTGGCGGTGGCCAGAACGGTGGGAGCGCCGGTGGCGGCGACCGTCACCGTGTAGCTGGAGTCGTGGTTGCTGACCAGCACCTGGTAGGCCGGCTGCGCGACGGTGCTCGCGTCGCTGGCGCCGGTCAGGGCCGGTGCGAACCAGACGGTCTGGCTGACCTTGGTCTTGGCGCCGGTGAGCTTCACGCTGGCGGCGGCTGCGGCCTTGGCGGCCTTCTCACCCTTGGAGAGCGTGCCCTGGCTCGGGAACGCGCCACTCGTGCCGGTCGCCACGGAACCCATGGCCTGGATCAGCGCGCCGTCCTTGTCGGAGGTCTGGGCCACCGAGGAGCCGGCGACGATGTGTCCGTCGATGACCTGGGTGAAGCGGGACAGGTGACCGGTGCCGAGGGTCTGATCGCGAACCTGCCGGAACGTCGAGCCGGCGGCGGCGTTGAAGGTCTGCGTCAGCTCGTTGCTGACGGCATGACGGTCGACGGTGGTGGCCTTCTTCTTGGCGACGAAGCTCTCGACGTGACCGGAGCCCGAGGTGAGGACCTGGCCGTTGTCCGGGTTTGCCGGTGCAGCCGAGGCGATGGTGGCGGATAGGCCAAGCGTGGTCAGTGCGCCGACAGCGCAGATGGTTCCCAGGCGCTTGAGGCCCGACGTGGATCGCACGATTGTTTCCTCCTGAGTGAGTGAGAGTGGGTTTTGCACCCGAACTGAGAATGCAGTATCAGTCATGCTTCGTCAAGCAAATATTTCAGATTGTCAACTATTTACAGATGAGCGTCTGATCAATAAAAGCGGCGTTAAGACCGGTCCTGATAGGCCAGATCTCGCCACAATCCGGGGCTTTCCGGGAGTACGGGATAGCCTGGAACGGTGCTGCGGTTTCCCTCGTCACGCGGCGACATGGAGGAGGCGAGACGCATATGACAAGAGGTCCGGACAGGACCACGGCGCATGGCCGTATGGCGCCCCTCCACCTGGATCCGCGGGCTCTCGCCTGGGTGTTCGGGGGTGGCGTGCTCGGGGCCCTGACCCGTTACCTGGTCTCCCTGGCCGTACCGGCTCCCGGAGGCTGGCCGCTGGCCACGGTGCTCATCAACGTGGTGGGCGCGTTTCTCCTGGGCCTTCTGCTGGAGGCCCTGGTCCGGAGAGGACCCGATGTGGGCTGGGCCCGCCGCTTCCGGCTTCTCGGGGGTACGGGATTCCTCGGCGCCTTCACGACGTACAGCACGTTCGCCGTCGATGCCGTCCACCTGCTGAGCGCCGGTCGGGCCGTCGAGGCGCTCGGCTATGTGGCCGCGACTCTCCTGCTCGGAGGGGCGGCGACCGCCCTGGGCATCTGGATCGCAGAGATCGCGCACCGGATGCGCACCGAGGAGCACCGGGAACCTGGAGGCCGCCCATGACCGGGCTCTGGCTGGCGCTCGCGGGCGGGGCCGGCGCCGTCGCACGTTTCATGCTCGACGGCGCCGTCCGCCGACGCTGGCCCACCGACTTCCCGTTCGCCACGCTCTTGATCAACGTGAGCGGTTCCTTCGTGCTCGGGCTGCTCGCCGGAGCCGTGGCTCATCACAGCCTCGGCCCGGAGGCGCTTCTCATCGCCGGAACGGGCTTCCTCGGCGGTTACACCACCTTCAGCACCGCGAGCCTGGAAACGGTTCGTCTGCTGCACAACCGCGAACCGCTGCGCGCCGTGCTCTACGGCCTCGGGGGCGCTGCGCTCTGTCTGCTTGCAGCTTGGGCCGGGATCGCGCTGGCCTGATCCGCTCTCCTCATACGCGAGTGGTCATTTGATCGCAGTCCTGAGCTGAAACATTGCGATCAAGTGACCACTCGCGGTGGGTGCGCCTCACTTGTCGAAAGGAACGTTCTTCCAGTTCAGGACGGGCTGGCCGACGCCGGCAGCACCGTTCGGGGCGACACTGACTTTGAGATAGTCGGTGGCCTTCGCCGCGCCGTCGACCGTCACGCGCTGCAGCCTGTCCGCATGTCCGGTCACGCCGTAGGCCGTCAGCCAGTGGGAGCCCGTCGCGAGCGGACGGTCGGCGTTGTAGACGTGGCTGTCGCCGTCGAAAAGGTACGTTTCGCCGTCGAAGGCCGAGCTCTCGTCGATGAGCGTCTGGACGATCGGCTTGAAGGCGCTGATGTCCCCCCACTGCACGGCGTACGTGGGATCGAACATGTCCGCCTGCTGCAGAACGACGACGGCGCGGTCGTGCCGCTGCCTGGCCTGCGCGAAGCTCTGCTTCAGTTCTGCCACCACGGCGTCGGTGCGGTGCTTCACCTCGGCCAGCTGTTCCGGGGTGGGGGTTGTCTTCCCAAGCCCGGACCAGGGGAGCGTGGAATTGTTGCTGCCCGGAACGTTGATGACGGCGAAGGAGATGCGATTGCGTGAGAAGGAGACGTTCTCCGGCAGGCCGAGCGACGCCTGACTCTTGACCGGCATGGTGGCGCCCAGGGTCTTGCCGGGCTGGGAGAAGAACACCTCGCGAAGCTTCGTGAGACGTTCCAGCGGGTTGTATGCGCCGTTGTTGGTGCGGTGGCAATCGGTCCACTCATTGTCGCCGGGGGTGTAGACCAGGGGATGCGTGAAGCGGTCGAACTGGGTCTTGATCTGTGCGAAATACTCATCGGAGCAGACCGTGGAACCGTTCTTGATGTCCCCGACATGGACTACGAAGTCGAGGGACTTGTCCGCGTTGAGCGCGGTGACGTGCTGCGGGAATTCCTGGATGGCCTGCTCGCCGTACGGGGTGTCTCCGATGACGGCGAAGCTGAAGGCGTCGTGCTGGGGAGTGGTGTCCTGCGCCTGGGCGGGGAGTCCGAGGGCTGTGGCGGCCAGGAGTGCGACGGCGGTGGCCGCGCCCAGCCGGGCAGCGGTGCGGCGGGTGGGGAGTGTGGAATTCATGGCGGTCCTCCGGGGAGCGTAGGGGTGCATCCGGAGTGTAAGCAGCCCGCTTCTGTCGGCGGGTGAGCCCGGGATGGCCGTGAGATGAACTCTCTGCCGTCCCCGCGCTCGCGAGTCGGCACTTAATCACAGTCCGAGGCGCTCGGACTGTGATTAAGTGCCGACTCGCGAGGAAATCAGGAGCGCCTAGCCCAGGAACTCGCGAGCCGTGGATACGAGAGCCTTCACGCCGTTGCCCAGGGTCGGGTCGATGACCGGGGCGAAGAACGGCGAATGGTTGGAGGGCACCTCATCCGGCATCCGTCCGGTCTTGGCGACGATCTCGGCCAGAGCCGGATCCCCGCCACCCAGAAACCAGTACACGAGCGGAACGCCGGCCGCCGTCGCGAATTCCCCGACATCCTCGCTGCCGGAGAGCGGACCCGGGTTCAGCACGCTGTGCTCGCCCAGGACGCTTCGCAGCACGGTGGCGACGCGCTCGCTGGCGCTCGGGTCGTTGACTGTGACGGGGAAGCGCTCGAAGTACTCGACCGTGGGTTCCTTCGGGGCGTTCGATGCGGCAGACTCGGCCTGCGCGATGCGCTCCACCGCTGCGAGGACCTTGGTGCGGACCTCCTCGCGGTAGCTGCGCACGGACAGACCCAGCACGGCGTGATCCGCGATGATGTTGTTCTTGGTCCCGGAGTGGACCTGGCCCACCGTCACCACTGCGGTGTCCAGGGCGCTGATCTCGCGGGACACCACGCCCTGCAGACGATTGATCACATTGGCGGCGAGGTACACGGGATCCACGGTGGCCTCGGGCCGGGAGCCGTGCCCGCCCGTGCCGTGGAGGGTGATGTTCAGGCTGTCGGCGGCGGCCATCGCCGGCCCCGGGGTCAGTCCGATGAAGCCTGCGGGAATAGGGGCGACGTGCTGGCCGAGAACGACATCGGGACGCGGGAAACGGTCCAGGAAGCCGTCCGCGATCATCTCAGAGGCTCCGCCGCCGGCTTCCTCGGCGGGCTGGAAGACGGTCACCAGGGTGCCACCCCAGGCGTCCTTCTCCGCGGCGAGCTGTTCGGCGGCGCCGAGGAGGCAGGTCACGTGGACGTCGTGGCCGCAGGCGTGCATGACCGGGACATCCTTGCCGTCGGGATCGGTTCCCCGGGCGGTGCTGGCGTACTCCAGGCCGGTCTGTTCCTGGACGGGAAGGCCGTCCATATCGGCGCGCAACAGCACCGTGGGGCCCTCGCCATTGCTCAGGACGCCGACGACGCCGGTGCGCCCCACGCCTTCGGTCACGTCGAATCCGAGCTCCCGCAGGTGCCCGGCGACGATGCCGGCCGTGCGCGTCTCCTGGAAGGAGAGCTCGGGGTTGGTGTGCAGATCTTTGTAAATGGCGGTGAGATCCAGAGTCATGACCCCAGGCTAGTTGCAGTGGGCAACCAAAGAAAGTGCCACGCGGACCCAAGCAGCTCGCGAGACGTCACATGAGCACAGTCCCGGAGGGCAACACTGTGCTCATGTGACGTCTCGCGAGAGCGGGTGAGGCTCAGGCGCAGACGATGCGCTGGGCGCCCAGGCCCGGAGCCTCGATCTCGACGACGTCGCCGGACTTGAGGTATTCGAAGCGGCCCGACATCGCCACGCCCTCGGGAGTGCCGGTGATGATCACGTCTCCGGGCTCCAGGGCCATGAACTGACTCACGTGATGCACCAGGTGAGCGGCGCGGAAGACCATGTCCGCCGTCGTCGACCGCTGGCACTCGACGCCGTTGACGCGCGTCGAGAGCGGCAGGGAGGACACGTCGAAGTGGCCGCCGTCGGAGTCCGTGGCGGGTACCAGCCACGGCCCCAGCGGGGTGGAACCGGGCAGTGACTTGCCCTTGGTCCACTGGCCGCCCGCCCCGCCGAGCTGCAGCTCACGCTCCGAGAGGTCGTTGGCCAGGACATAACCGACGATGGCGGCCTGCGCCTCCTGCTCGTCGGACAGCAGATGGGCGTGACGGCCGATCACCAGGCCGAGTTCCACCTCCCAGTCGAGTTTGCCGGCGCCGGGCAGACCGGGGAACTCGTCGTACGGGCCGGCCACCGAGTTGGACGGCTTGAGGAAGACGACGGGCGACGACGGCGGTTCCAGGCCGGACTCCGCGGCATGGGCCGCGTAGTTCAGGCCGATGCCCACCAGATTCGCGGGGCGGGCCAGGGGCGCGCCGACGCGGCCGGAAGGCACCACACGGGGCAGTTCTCCGGCGTCGAGGGCCGCCTGTGTGACTCCCACGAAGTCGCGGGAGAGGAAGTCGGAGTCGATGTCATGGGTCAGGGGCAGGAGGCTGAAGTACTGCGCGCGGCCATCGGCGTCGTCGACAACCACCACGGGCTCCTCGGCGCCGGTGGCGCCGAAACGGGCGAACTTGAGGGTCATGTCACCAGTGTCCGGGCGTCGGTGGCCCGGCGGAAATGTGACTGGCATCGCGTTCGCCGCCCGGTGCGCTCAGCTTGTGCGCCCCTGAGGCAGGCACTCGTACAAGGTCTGGGAAGTTCCCGAGGTGGCATTCGCTCCGCTGTAATCCTGGGCCGGGACTTTTGCGCAGTGCGCCGTGACCCATGCCGTGAGGGCGGCAGTCGGGCCGGTCGCATCGGCAGACTGACCGCCCAGGAAGGCGTTCATCGCGCCGCCGGCACCACCGATGGCGACGAACTTCAGCTGGCCCGCGTGAACCAGGGATTCCAGCCCCGTCAGGCTGGGGAACGGCACTTGCCCGCTGAACCCGCCCATGGCCAGGATCGGCGCCCCGTCGTCGAGGATGTACGGGGAAGCCGCACTCCAGCTCGTGGTGGCGAAGTCGTACTCGGCAGAGCCCCGGTGTGCCGAGGTGTACTGGAGCAGCGCTTGCTGTGCGGAGCTGAGCTGCGTGCCATTCCCGGACTGGCCGCCCCGCCCGCCGAACCCTGGCCGGTCTCCGGCGTCGCGGGATCCGCCGCCCCGGAAAGCCCCGGATCCTGAGAACGCGCCCGTGAGACGTCCGCCGTCCGGGGTGCCGCGATGCCCGGACGCCAGAGCCGTCCGCCCGGTGGCACCCCAGGACCCTCCGCTCGCGGACGGGCCCACGTTGCCCATCATCGAGGACATGGAACTGCCGGGCGCGAAGACCTGTGAGGCCCACACGGCAGGGGCGAGGAGGACCGACGCGAGCCCGGTGAGCAGCCCGACGGTCGCAACGGTGCGCCCGCGAGGCCTGGGCGACGAAGGCGCGCGATGGGGTCGTCCCAGAAGCAGGGCCGTCACGGCCCCGAGCCCGAGCAGAAGGGACAGCGGGGAGAGCCACACGCCGTAGCCGGGGAACTGGGCGGCCACCCAGGCGCTCCACACCGCGGTGCCTCCCACAGCCGTGGAGAGCGCCCAGACCCGCCTGCCGCCTTCCCGATAGGCGCGCCACATCAATGCGACACCGCCGCCGGCCAGGGCCGCCGATGGGACTGCGATGACGCCCATGTAGTAGGTGTGCCCGTTGACGGCGCCCGCGCTGAAGACCAGGAAATAACTCGTCAGCCACAGGCCCAGCAGCAGGAAGCCCCCGCGAACCGGATCGGTGCGTGGCTCGCGACGGCGCCACACGAGGCCCAGGACGACGGCGAGAGCGGCGAGAGGGTAGAGCCAGCCCGTCTGGGATGCCAGGGAGGAGCCGAACATCTTTCCCCAGCCGTTCTCGTCGGCGCTTCCACCGGGAAATCCGCCACCCGCGCCGAGTGCCGAGTCCGGCGCCGCGCCTGCGGAGCGGAAGGCCCGGTCGCCCGCTTCAGAGGCCGCCGCACCTCCGCTTCCGCCGGTCGCAGCGCCGGCGTCGTGCTGAGCCGCTCCGCCGCCGGCCCGGCCGCCGTGACCGCCCTGGGTGGCGCTGATGCTTCCGGTGCCGCTGGCGTCCAGGCCCACGGAGGAGAAGCGGTTCAGGAAGTTGTAGCCCACCACCATGCTCACAGCGGAGTTGTCAGTGGTTCCGTCGACATAGGGACGGTCGTTTGCCGGGATCAGCGTGACCGCGAGTACCCAGACCGAGGAGACGGCCAGCGTCACCGCACCGGCCGTGGCCACGTGAGCGATGCGTTTGCGGAGCGCCACAGGGGCCATGACCAGGTACAGGACGGCCAAGGCCGGCAGTACCACCCAGGCCTCCAGCATCTTGGCCTGGAAACCGAGACCGATCCAGACTCCCGCCATCAGCAGTGGACGCAGGGCCCCGGTCTGGGCGGCCTTCTGGGTGGCGAGGGCGGCCAACAGGACGCAGAGGGTGAAGAGCGGATCTTCGGTCTGAGTCCGGAACAGGCCGTCTGCGGCGGGGATGCACAGGAACGCTCCGCAGGCGAGGAGGGCCGCGTTCACACCCATCCACCGCTTCACCAGCAGATACATGACCAGTACGCTGCCGATTCCTTCCAGGACCTGGGGCAGGGTGAGCGCCCAGGAGTGGAATCCGAAGAGGCGCGCGGAGAGCGCTTGGGGCCAGAGGAAACCGGGCAGCTTGTCCAGGGTGATGGAGTTGGCCGGGTCGAAGGAACCGAAGAAGAAGGCCTTCCAGCTCTCCGACATGCTTCGCACCGCATCGGCGTAGAACGAATGGAACGGGCTGTCCCCGATGCCCCAGGCGTACAGGAGCGCCGCCATGGCCAGGATCGCCAGCAGGGCGGGCCGGGCATATCGGGGTTCGTTCGCGGACGCTCGCCACCAGGCCCGGCGAGCCGTGGTCAGGGGCGTCGCCGGGGCTGTTTCAGTGGATGCCATACCCCTCAGTGTGAGGTCTGATTCCGGCCTGTGACCTCGGTTCGGCGGCGTCCAGGGGAAGCTCCCACGAACGGCATATGGAATTCACAGTCCGCGGTCACGATGCGTCACGGCTGCCAGCAGACGGGCCCTCTCTCCGTCATCCAGCGCAGCACGTGCCGCCGCCGCGGCGAGACCGTAGGCGGAGTCCAGAATCGCGAGATCAGCAGAGGCGCTCGCCCCGGCATGGGCGAAGTCCGCCGTGTGGTGGACGGCCCCGTGCACCTCGTACCCCACCATCGGATGGATGCTGGGCACCCGATGCGAGACGTTCCCCATGTCGGTCGAGGCGAGGGGCTCCGACTGCACGGGAACCTCGCGCCCTCGGCGCACCATCGCCTCGGCGTAGGCACGCGCCAGGAAGCCGTCCTGCCTCAGCTCGGCGAAGACATTTCCGGCCGGAGTGATCTCCAGCGAACAGCCGGTGGCGTGCGCCCCGGCTTCGAAACAGCGTCGAACAGCGGCCCACACGGATTCCAGCTGGTCCAGCCGCGGCGCTCTGACCTCCAGGCGCGCCGCGGTCCGGTCCGGAATGATGTTCGGGGCCGCGCCGCCGTCGGTGACGATGTGTGAGACGACGACGTCGCGTGGGAGCTGCTGGCGAAGCAGCCCGACGGCGGTCTGGGCGATGACGAGCGCCGAGAGGGCGTTGACTCCTTCCTGGGGTGCGGTCGCCGCGTGGGCGGCCCGGCCGTTGAAACTCAGGTCCCAGCAGCCCAGGGCGAGCGAGGAGTTCCCCACGGCGTCCTCGCCACTCGCATGCACCATGAAGGCCATCGCCGCGCCGTCGAACATGCCCTCCTCCAGCAGATCCACCTTGCCGCCGTCGGCCTCCTCGGCGGGGGTGCCGAGGACCCGCACCGTCAGCCCGAGCGGCTCGGCGACTGAGGCGAGAGCGAGGGCTGCACCGAGGGTGGCCGCGGCATTCACATTGTGCCCGCAGGCATGCCCGATGCCCGGGAGTGCGTCGTACTCGATGCAGAACACCGCCACCAGCTCCCCGTCCCCGGCCTCGGCGAGGAGCGCGGTCGGCGCGGACGGCTGTGGGAGATCGGTGCGGAACCCGGCGGCGGCCAGCAGTGCACGGACCCGTGCCGCCGCCCGGTGCTCCTCGCCGCTGAGTTCCGGGTCGGCGTGCAGGGCGTGACTCAGTTCCAGGAGCTCCGCCTTCCAGCGGGCCAGGGACTCTTCCAGGGCCTTGTGGACCTCGGGAGCGGTGACCGTCCGGGCCGCGTGCATGCCGTTCATGCGCGAACCCCGTTCCCCAGGGCGGCCGTGCGCTTCGGATAGCGGAGGGAGACCACGCCGGCCAGTGCCGCAGCCAGTCCGAGCGTCACCCAGATGACGGCGAAGCCGGACAGGGGGATCTTGCCGTTCACGGCGGAGGCGGCGGAGATGAGGCGGACGACGGCGGCCCCGATGGAGATGCCGACGGACAGGGCCAGCTCGTTCAGGCCGGCTGCGGTGGACGTCTCCTCGACGGGGACACCTTCCACACTGAGCGTCCGGGTGGCTGCCTGATACATCCCCAGGCCCAGGTAGAAGACCCCGAAACCGGCGACGTAGCCGATCATCGAGCCGTGCAGCAGACCCATCAGGAGGAAGCCGGCCGCCAGAATGGCCGCTGCGCAGACCAGACCGCCGCGCTCGCCGACACGGGCCATGAGTGGCGGAAGCGCCAGGGAGGAGAGGAAGCCGAGGACCGAGGCCGCGGCCAGGACCGCTGCGATGTCCATCGGCCCCATGCCGAACCCGAAGCCGGCCGCGGCGGAGTCGGAGTGCAGGAAGAGCCCGTTGCTGCCGAAGTAGCTGATGGACGAGAAGCCGAACAGGAAGGTCGCGATGGTGACCGTCCGGACCCGGGGCACCGCAAGGAGGTGCAGGTCGATGAAACGGCGCGGTGCCGCCGTCGTCGTCGCCTTGCGGAGGTCCAGCCGGACCCACAGGGCGAGCAGGAGGATTCCCGCCAGACCCGTGACGAGCGTCGGCGCCGAAAGCCAGCCCCAGTCCGGCCCCATGGACAGTGCCGTCACGAGGCCGATCAGACCGAGGCTGCACAACGCGAGGGGCAGGATGGCGATGGGTTCCCGGGTGGCCGGCAGCCCTTCCGGCACGAAGAAGGAGGCGATGAGGGCGACGGCGGCGAAGGGCACCGCGATCCAGAATCCGAGCGTCGGATGCTCGGCGCCCACGATGCCGGCGAGGAGGCCGCCGACACCCACCGTGATCATGAGGGTGCCGATCATGGCGCCCACTCCGCTGCGGGTGCTCTCCGGGCGGGTGGCGCGCAGGATGCCCATCATGAGCGGGATGAAGCCGACCACGCAGGTCAGCAGCACCACGCCCACCGAGATGGTCAGCAGGCTGGGAGCCACGGCCATCAGAACCGCGCCTGCCGCCACCGTGGCGGTGGAGATCCGCAGGACGAGCCGGCAGCCCCAGCTGTCTCCGAGGCGGGAGATGATCGGCGTCATGACGGCGAAGGCCACATTGGAGATGAGGAACAGGCCGTTGATGGTGGGATCGTCAAGGTGGAGTTCCGGGCCGAGCGCCGGGAGGATCGGGTTCAGGTAGCCCTGGGTGATGCCGGACAGGGCCTCGATCAACGCCATGGCGACGATCAGGCCCAGGACACTGGTCCGGGCGGGGGAGGACGGGGTGGCAATGCCTGTGTTCATGGATGGCAACTCTCGGATCACGCTGACGGAAGTCCGTGATGGACATCACTAAGCTAGGAGGATCCGCCGTTGCTGCGGAGAAAATGCTCGAATCCTCCACAATTGGCCATCACATGAATGAAATCGCTGAAATATCCGAAGCTGACCTCGCCCTGGTGGGCGCCCTGGAGGTCAACCCGAGAGCCGAATGGTCGGTGCTCGGCGCGACGCTGGGCTTGGCGCCCAGCACGGTGTCCCGCCGTTGGGCGGCGCTGACGGAACGCGGCGACGCCTGGGTGACGCTGGCCCCGGGGCCCCGCTATCTGGAGGCCGGATCGTCGGCGTTCCTCTTCCTCTCGACCGAACCGGAACGGCAGGACGTGGTGCTGGAGGCGCTCTGCGCGAGCCCCTTCTTCGGCACTGTCTCCCGGATGACGGGCGAATACGACGTCATGGCCGACTGCTTCGCCCCCGGTTACGAGCAGCTCATGGACGCCGTCTCCGCAGTGCTTTCGGGACTGTCCGGGGTGACACGCTGGGAGGTGGTGCTCGCCACCCGCTTGCATCGGGAGGGCACCCAATGGCGACTCGGAACCATCGACCCAGGTCAGGAACGCGCGCTCGGAATCGGTGCGCCGGACCGGAAGGCGGGACGCCTCGGCGCGGTGGACGCGGCGCTCGTCGCGGCTCTCAGCCGGGACGGCCGGGCCGGGTGGGAACGGCTCGGTGCCCAGGTGGGCGTCTCTGCTCAGACCGCGCGGCGCCGGACGGAGCAGCTGCTCTCCGGAGGCCAGGTCTCGCTGCGCTGCGACTTCTCGACGGCGTTCCGGCCGCGTCACCGGGAGGTGACGATCATCCTCAGCGTCCCGGCGGCGCAGCTGGAACCCGCAGGCCGGTTCTTCGCGGAGCAGGCGAGCTGCCGGGTGAGCGCACAGGTCCTGGGCCGCTGTAATCTGCTGGCCACCTTCTGGGTCCGGGACCTTCTGGAGGTTCATGCCCTGGAACTGCGCGTGCTGCAACAGATCCCCGGGGCGACGGTCCTGGGCCGGCAGGCCGTGGTGCGGACGGACAAACGGTCGGGGCATCGACTGGACCGGGCGGGCCGGTCCACAGGGGTGGTCCCGCTGCTTCTGGGCGGGGAGGACCCGGGTACGGTTCAGGGATCGCCGGTTCTATGACCACCGCTCCGGCTTTCGGGCGGCCTACCGTTCGCGGAGGCGATCCATCTCTCGCCGGTCCTTCTTGGTGGGGCGTCCGGCACCGCGGTCGCGGACCGGGATTCCCAGCATCGGTGCCACTGGACGTGGCGGGGTGCGATCGGTGAACGCGTGCGACGCCGCTTCGGCCCCCACTCGTTTGGCGATCAACTGGCGGACTTCCAGAATGCGTTCGTAGCCGGGCATCTTGACGCGCACCTCATCGCCGGGGATCACGATCTGCGAGGCTTTCACGGGATTTCCGTTCAGCCGCACATGCCCGGCCCGACAGGCCGTTGTGGCGGCGGATCGGGTCTTATAGGCGCGTACGGCCCACAGCCAGGCATCCACCCGGACGGCATTGGGGGAGGACTTGGAGAGTGAGGGGATCTCGGAACGGGCTGCCATGGGTACTGATTATGCGCCCTTGGCGTGCCGTTCTTCGTTCTGATCCGCCGGGCGCAGCAGGCCGGGCATGTTCTTCCGGGCGATGCCTTCCTGGCGGACGGACTTCTTGCCCGGTTTCCAGGCGGTGCGGTCCGCGACCGGCGGGGCCGTCATGGCCGGCGCGACGGTCGTCTCGGGAACGGCCGCGGCACCTGCGCTGGCGGCGACGGCGGCCTTCTTCACGGAGGGTCGTGCCTGCAGGAGCTCCTGTGCCTTCACGGTGCTGTCTTGCAGGGGATTGCTGACTTTGGCGACTGTGGGAAGCACCCCGGAATCGGTGGCCTTGGCCAGGGCCCGGGCATCGGCCTCACGGACGGCCTTCTTCCACTCGGGCTCCAGCTCGGTCCCGGTCTTGGAAGTCTCACGTGCGGGCTCACCATCCGTGACGGCCGCGGCCGTCGCAGGTTTGAACAGCCCGACGGCGCGCGCGACTCCGAGATAGGCCAGCCTGCCCACGCCCGTCAGGGCGAGCGCCATGCAGCCGGCGAAAAGCACCAGGCCGGCCAGCAAGGCGGCGATCATCAAGGTCCCCATGAATGTCAGGTTCAGGACCAGAGTGGTGTCCGATGTCATGCGCCGTCATCCCCTTTGGCGGTGTACATACCGTGGTGCCAGGACGTGCGTGCGCCCTGACGAAAAACTCTGGATTAAACGCTAACCACTGAAGCTGTGTTCAGGGCCACTGTGGCGACACTGTTGCGGAATTGTAGTTCGTTTGTGATGAAAAAGGGCCCGAACGGAGCGGTGGTGCACGGCGCGTACCCTTAAAGCTGGCCATTTTCGTGCCGGTGGCGGGAACACCCCGTCCCGGACCATCGAGGGAAACGGGGTGCGAAGCATGGACACAGCGGACCTCACACGACGTCTGGTCACCTTGGAATCCCTGACGAAGGGCCCGGCCTGGGCTCTGACCCGGTCGGCCCCCTGGGTGATCGCGGTTCTGCAGGCCACATTCACGCGGACCCGGCCCAGCCTGCCCCTCGAAGAATTCCACGCCGAACTCGATCTCGCCCTGGAACAGCTGCGTTCCACGGACCCGGCACTGGCGGGGGCCAACACGGGACGTACCGTGGCCGACGAGTGGACCCGCCGCAAGTTCATCACCCGACGGCATCATTCGGGCCAGATCATCTACGAGCTCACCGAGGCGGCCTCCCGCGTGCTCGCCTTCCTCGACAGTCTCAGTTCTCCGCGTTCCACCCTCACCGGTTCCCGCCTGGGGACGCTGCTGGGCGACGTCGAGAAGCTGGCCCACGAGACCAACCCCGACCAGACGGCGCGCCTGGAGTCCCTCCGCGAGGAGATCCGGGAGCGCGAGGAACTGATCCAGGGCATCACCTCCGGCGAGCTGGACGGGCTCCTGGATGAGGATGAGGCCGTGGAGGCCGCCGAGAACATCCTGGACCTCGCCGCAAGCCTGCCGGCGGACTACAAGAAGATGCGTGACAGCATCGAAGACCTGGTGGGCAAACTCCGCAACCAGATCATCGAGGAGTCCCTCAGCAAGGGCGCCACCATGGCCCAGGTGCTGGAGCAGGACAAGGTGCTCCGGCAGAGCCCCGAAGGGCGTACCTTCCGTTCCTTCACGGCCTTCCTGGAAGACCCTCAGCAGCAACTGCGCTTCCGCTCGGCGATCGCCGAGGTGCTGAGCCGTCAGTTCGCGGACACCCTGGCCGCTCAGGACCGCGAGACCCTGAAGAACCTGGTGGCCGAATTGCGGACCCAGCACGGCCAGATCCAGCGCATCTACGGCAAGCTGTCGGAGAGCCTGAACACCTATGTGCAGAGTGATGACTTCCGGCATTCGCTTCGCCTGCGCGAGGCGCTGAGGAAGGCGGAGCAGGCCATTCGGGTCCTGCCCTATGAACGGGACAGGCCCGGTTTCGCCGCTGCGCCGGAGCTTTTCGGCGGTGTCCTGGAATCCCTGTCCATGGTGCATCTCTTCGATCCGGACGAGTTCGAGGAGCCGCCGCGCCTGGCGGACCCGATCGATTTCGCGGACGACGCCCGGACCCGCTCGCCGCGCACGCCCAAGGCCAAGCCGGCCCTGGTGAGGGCGGCCCTGGCCGGTGCGGACACCGTCGGCGGGGCGTGGGATGCCCTTCCGCCGCAGGAGCGCCACATCAACTCGATCCGGGCGCTGCTGGCGGAGGCGCTGAACACGGGTGCCGTGTTCTCCGCTGAGAGTGAGGAACGAGTGGAGTTCGAGCAGGTGGACGGCACTCTGAGGCCGGCGACGCTGCCGCTCGTGACGCTTCCCAGCGTCGGGCCGCCGTCGACTCCCGCCCCACCGTTGAGTGCTCAATAGTGGCGGGTTCCGAGGGGATCAGCCCGCCACAAGTGAGCACGCAACGCAGAGAGGACGAGAAATGAGCGAACAGATTCACGGCGTCGACGCCCGGGACACCTTCGTCGACGGGGCCGAGCTGTACCCCGGTGACACGGGCGTGCTGCCGCTGCGCCTGCGCCATGCTCTGGTCCGTCTCCTCAAAGGCCCCTATGTGGACGGCGGACGGGACGAGAAGCTGTGGACGACTCTGACGGACCACCAGCAGATCCTGCGCTCGCGGCTGTCCGAGATGTTCCTCAGCCTGCACCTGGACCATGAGCGCAAGATCGCACTTCTGCGCCCCGTGGACCCGGAGCTGCTCGGGGCCGGGGCACGGTCCAGCCTCCTGCGCCAGCAGCGGTCCCTCAGCCGGGTGGAGACCATCGTCGTGCTGCGCCTGCGGCTCCTTCTGGACCGGCACAGTGAGGCTCAGACCGAGCCGACCGTGACGCTGGAGGAGATCTCGGAGATCGTGGCGCACTACCAGCCGGCCGCTGAGCAGGACGCCTACCGGGATGCCAAGACCGTCCAGACCGCTGTCGAGAAGCTCCGCGCCCGCCAGCTCCTCCTCCCCACCGGTCTGGAGAACGTCTACGGCATCAGCGGAGCCCTGCCCCTCGCCCTGCCCTTTGACTCCATCGCCGAGATCACCGCGCAGCTTGAGCGCCTCAAGCACGCCACGGAGGACGCCGTCGGCACGGAGGCGCTGCTGGAGCTCGACGGCGAAGCGGAGACCGGTGCGGACGTGGATGTGGACGAGGACGTGCACGCCGGCGACGGTGCGGACCGAGACGAACCGCTCGCCGAACTCGCGAGTTTCGTGCCGGATCGCGCAGAGAGTGAGCGAATTGACCCGTATCCAGCGAGCTCGGCGGGGCAGGACGGGTCGGTGGACCGCCCCGATGAATCCGTCGACGGCGGAACCGGCGAGGAGGAACTGTGAGCATCCCGGTGCTGTTGCCGATCGGTGACGAGATCAACCCCGGCCAGATGCGGCTGGCCCGCGTCCAGCTGGTCAACTGGGGAACCTTCCACGGTGCCCACGTCATGTACGTGGACCGCCGCGGCACACTGCTCACCGGCAATTCCGGTGTCGGGAAATCGACCCTCTTCGACGCCATGCTCCGCGTCTTCGACGCCCGGCCGCGCTCCAACGAGGCCGCCGCGGCACGGATGGGCGGTGCCGTGGACGACAAGCGCACCACCTACACCTACATGCGCGGCAAGGTCGGCGACAGGGCCACCTCCGACGGCGCCACGAGCGCCTTCCAGCGCCCCGGCGCCACGTGGTCGGCCGTTGCCCTCACCTTCGACAACGCCGCCGGCACCACCGTGACCCTGGCCGCCCTCTTCGACCTGCCCAAGAACGGCACCGAGGGCAATGTGGGCCGGCACTACATGATCGACTCCAAGCCCCTGGACCTGGAGACACTCGAATCCCTGGCGCACAAACGCTTCACACGTTCCAGCCTCGAAGACGCCTTCCCCGGCTCGCAGGTCTTCGACGTGCACCGCAACTTCGCCGAGCGGTTCCGCCGCATCCTCGGCATCGGCAGCGATCAGGCCCTGCCCCTCCTGCGAGTCATCCAAGCCGGAAAAGGCCTCGGTGGCAGCGTCAACACCTTCTTCCGGGACCAGGTGCTGGACCCTCCGGCCACGCTCGAGGCCGCCGACGCCGTCGTCGAGGAGTTCAGCAATCTGATCTCCATCCGCCAGCGCCTCGAGGACGTCCGCAGGCAGCGTGACGCGCTCGCCCCCGTGCCCCAGCTGAACAAGGACTACGCCCAGCACCTTCTGGAGGCCAACCGCCTCCGAACCCTCGGAGGCACCGAGTTCGACGCCCAGCGGCAGGCGCTCGCCGTCGTCGTCCATGAGAGCACCGTGGCCCGGCTGAAGGCGCTCGCCGCAGACAAGGCCGTGGCGCTCAAGGCCGAACGGATGAGCCGCGATGCGCTGGCCGCCCAGCTGCGCGAACTCGAACTCGACTACAACAACCAGGGCGGCAACGCGATCGCCTCGATCGAGGCGGGGCTTGAGAACGCCCGCCTGGCGCAGCGGCTCCGGCGCGATCTGGAAGCCGGCGTGCAGAAGCAATTGCGCGACGCCGGACTGCAGCTCGAATGGTCGTCCGAGGGCTGGGCGCAGGCGCACCAGCAGGCCGAGTCCCGGACCACGGAACTGGCCGGGGACGTGGAGTCCTTGCGGGCCCTGCGTTTCGAAGCCTTCGACGCGCACGCCACGGCCAAACGCGAGCTGGAGGAGGCTGCCCGGGAACTGAAGTCCCTCCAGTCCGGCACTTCGCTCATGCCCCAGCCGGCCTTGGAGAACAGGGCGGCGATCGCCGCGGCCCTGGGCGTCGACGCTTCCGAGCTGCCGTTCGCCGGTGAGCTCATGGACCTGCTGCCCACCGAGGAGAAGTGGCGTCCCGCCGCCGAACGGGCCCTGCGGAACCTGGCCACGACACTGCTGGTCCCGGGATCGCTGTTCGGTGCGGTCACCGAATTCCTGGACTCCACCACGGTGCGCGGCGCGCTGCGGGCGGTGGATGTCTCGCGGGTGCTGCCGGGCGCGCAGGCGGCGTTGACAGCCGTCGACGACGGCGAGCTGCTGACCAAGCTGCAGTTCCTGGATGCCGTGGCGCCGTCCCTTTCGGCAGCCCGGGAGGCCTCGGTGGAGTGGCTGCGGTCGCGGATCGCGCTGGACTTCGCCTACCCCTGCGTGGAGGATCCCGCTGAGCTGGCCGGGCTGGAACGAGGGCTGTCCCTGGGCGGCGTGGTCAAGCGGAACAGCCACACCGTGGAGAAGGACGACCGTTTCGCGGCCCGTCGCGACTTCGTGCTCGGCTTCGACAACGCCAGTAAGGTCGCCATGATCCAGGAACGGATCGTGGAACTCAAGGAAAGCCTCAAGGCCGCGGAGACCGTGGCGCAGGACCGCGAAGACTCCCATCAGGGAGTGGCCCGGCAGATCGAGGCACTGCGCCGGGTGGCCGCCGATCACCGTGATTGGTCCGAGGTCTCCGCCGAGGTGGCTGCGGAGGAGGTCCGGCGGCTGGAACGGCGGCTGGCTGATGCCCTGGCCGCGCAGGCGGATCTGGAGCCTCTGCGGGCACGGCTGGAGCAGACCCGTGGCCAGCACCAGACCAGCACTGAGGCTGCGGCGGTGCTGCAGAACGAGTACAAGGCGCTGGATTCCCAGCTCGTCACGGCCGACAAGCTCCTGGCGGCGGCCCGCAAGCGCGTGAGCGAGAATCCGCCCGCGCCGGAGACGGTCGCCGCACTGGCGCCCCGTTTCGAGGTGATGGGCGAGTTCGGCGATGTCGCAGAGCTCGACCTGGCCGCCGTCCGTGTCCGGGCCGAACTCCAGGACGAGCTGCACCGCGCGGAGAGCGCCGCCCAGGCCACCGCGGAGAACCTGACCCGGATCTTCGACGTCTTCAGCCGGGCCTGGGGTGGGACCGTCTCCGTGGACCACGGCACCGGTATCGGCGCCGCTCCGGAGTACGAGGAGCGGTACCACGCGATCGTCCGCGACGGCCTGCCCGCCCAGGAAGAGGAGTTCCGGGCGTTCTTCAACCAGCGCACCCACGAGTCGTTCTCCACGCTGCTGCACCTGCTGGATGAGGAACGGCGTGCCATCACGAGCCGCATCCTGCCCTTGAACGGCATCCTGGCGGGGGTGGAATTCCATGAGGGGAGCCATCTGGAGCTGGACATCAAGCAGACCGTTCCGGCCAGTGCGAAGGCCTTCAAGGATGCGATCTCACGGGCTTTGCGGGTGCGGGCCGGGCGTTCGGCCGCCGACGCCGCGGCTGCCGCTGCGGATGGCGAGGATGAGCTCACGATCCGCTACAAGACCCTGGAGAACCTGGTCACCAGGCTCTCCTCACAGGCTCCGGAGGATCGTCGCTGGCGGGCCGAGGTGCTCGACGTGCGTGGGCACTTGTTCATCGCCTGCAAGGAGCACCGCACGGTGCGTGTCGAGGGGGCGAAGCCACGCGCCGAGGTGTTCATGCACTCGGACACCGGATCCATGTCCGGCGGCGAGCGGCAGCGCTTCACGGCGTTCATCATGGCCGCGGCCCTGAGCTACCAGTTGGGCATCGCGGAGCAGGGTTTCACGAGCTACGGGACCGTGATGATGGACGAGGCGTTCGTCCTGGCCAGCGAGGAGTTCGCAGGTCAGGGCATCGCCGCGCTGCACGAGTTCGGCTTCCAGCTGCTCTTGGCTGCGCCGGAGAACGTGATCGACCTGTCCCGGCATCTCGGTTCCGTCACGGAGATCCTGCGGGACCGGCGCACCAACCGCTCCGGTGTCCTGCCGGTGGGTGGCAAGGCTGTACCCGGTCAGCCCCGGAGCGAGGCGAACCCCGTGGACATCCGGCTGGGGTAGGGGCCTCCTGGATTTTTCCGTCCCTGGTCCTGAGCCTGGTCCGGCCCCGTGGCCTGGTCCTGCCAGCCCGGCCCTGCCCCTCCCAGCCCGGCTCTGCCCCTCCCCGCCTGGCTCTGCCAGCCCGGCTCTGCCTCTCCCCGCCTGGCCTCGTCTCGGTCCCATCCCCGCTTCGGTCCTGTCCCAGCCCGGTCCGTCCTGCCGAAACAGTGGCTTGCGCGGGCCCGCGAGTTCGTGGGTTCCGGCTGAGTTCGTGGGTCTTATCCACGAACTCAGCCGGAACCCACGAACTCGGCCGGGGTGGGCCTGGCCGGGGTGGGCGTGGCCTGGATGGACCAGACTCGGGTGCGCCGGACGGGCCGGATCACGCCGTTCGATGGGGCTCGCGCTTTGACGGGCTCGATCCGCTCGGTTTTCTGGGCTGCTGTCGGTCCGTTGGACAGCCGTGGGACAATGGAAGGTGATGGCTTCCTCTCCTCGTAACCCCAGCTCCGAGTCCCCCAGCAACGGGAACGCGTCCGTGCGTCCGCAGCGCGGCGTCGTCGTGCGCGAAAAGACGGCCGGTTCCGCCCACGGCGAGGCCGTCGCCAAGGTTGCCATGGAGGAGAACCGGCCCCAGGTCCGCCCGGCAGCGGAAGGCTGGGAGCAGGCCCGCACCACCGAAGGCCGCCCGGTCCTGCAGTTCGCCTCGCCGCGCGTGAAGCAGCCCCCTCAGCATTTCGCGGACCTGTCCCTGGACGAGCGCGCCGAGAAGCTCAAGGAGCGCGGCCTGCCCGCGTTCCGCGCCAAGCAGCTCTCCACGCACTACTTCCAGCACTGGACCACGGACCCCGAGCAGATGAGCGACCTCCCCAAGGTAGGCCGCGAAGAACTCGTGGAATCCCTGTTCCCGCCGCTCCTCACCGAGGTCCGCCGCTTGCGCACGGATGACGGCAACACCATCAAGTTCCTCTGGCGCCTGTTCGACGGCGCCTTGGTCGAGTCCGTGCTGATGCGGTACCCCGGCCGCATCACGCTCTGCGTCTCCTCCCAGGCCGGCTGCGGCATGAACTGTCCGTTCTGCGCCACGGGCCAGGCAGGCCTGACGCGCAACATGTCCACCGCCGAGATCGTGGACCAGGTGGTGGCCGCCAACCGTGCCATCGCCGAGGGTGCGCTGGGCGAGAAGGAACACGACGACGAGCGCGTCACCAACATCGTCTTCATGGGCATGGGCGAGCCGCTGGCCAACTACAAGCGCGTCATGGCCGCAGTGCACCGCTTCGTGGACCCCGTTCCGCAGGGCCTCGGCATGAGCGCCCGCAACATCACTCTCTCCACGGTCGGGCTGGTCCCGGCGATCCGCAAGCTCGCGGATGAGGACGTTCCGGTGACCTTCGCCCTGTCCTTGCACGCCCCGGACGATGAACTCCGCGACGAACTGATCCCCGTGAACAACCGCTGGAACGTGGACGAGGCCATCGACGCCGCCTACGACTACTTCCGCAAGACCGGCCGCCGCGTGAGCATCGAGTACGCGCTCATCAAGGACATGAACGACCACGCCTGGCGCGCCGCGCTCCTGGCGAAGAAGCTCAACCAGCGTGGTCGTGGCTGGGTCCATGTGAACCCTATCCCGCTGAACCCGACGCCCGGCTCCATCTGGACGGCCTCCGAGCCGGAGATCCAGGACCTGTTCGTGGAAACGCTGCGTGCCGGCGGTGTGCCGACCACCTTGCGGGACACCCGCGGCAAGGAGATCGACGGCGCCTGCGGCCAGCTCGCCGCAGCGGAGTAACCCTCGGTGACGCACGACGGCGCCCCGACAGGAGCGCCCGACGGCGCTCGTGTGCCTCGCGGCGGGTCGTCCGGGACCGGACCGCCCGGGTCTGGCAGGTCCCGTGCCGCCGTCGTTTTCTTCCGCGAGATGCTGTTCAGCATCGGCCCTGCTCAAGGCGACCACCACCCGGCCGCGCGTGTGGCTCTGGGGCTGTTCCTGCCCCTGCTGATTCTGACCGTGATGGGCCGGCTGGACCTGGCCATTTTCGCCAACTTCTCGGCGTTCACCGGCATCTACGGGCGCAATGAGCCGCACCGGATGCGTCTGGTGACGCAGGCCAGGGCCGGCCTGTTGATGTTCGCGGTGCTCCTGGCGGCCACCCTCTTGGCACGTCTGAGCCCTGGGGGTGTTCTGGATCCCTGGATGAGCGTCGCGGCCACGACAGTGGTCGCCTGGGCCTGTTCAGTGATCGCAGGGCTGAAGCATCTGCGGCCCGCGGGTTCCCTGTTCTACATCTTCGCCTTCGCCGCCGTGGCGTCGGTGCCGCATCAGCCGCCGCTCTGGGAGGCCGTACTCACCTCGCTGCTCACCATCGCCCTGTGCCTCGGCATCGGGCTGCTGTCCCGGGTGAGAGCCTCGCACCGGACGCCGCTGAGCTGGAAGGAACTCGCCCGGGTCCGGCGGATCAGGGTGGCGCCGGCCGAGCGGCGAATGGTCTGGATCGAGTCGGTCGGCTATATCGTGGCGCCGGCCATCGCTGGTTCCGCTGCGACCGTCGTGGGCCAGTCGATGGGTTTCGGCCACAACTACTGGGCGATGGTCGCCGCCGTCGTGCCTCTGGTGGGTCAGACCACCCGGCACCGCGTGACCCGGGGTCTGCAGCGTGTGTTCGGCACCGTGGTGGGGCTGGCGGTGCTCGGGGCCATCGTCGCCTTGCGGCCGGAGCCGTGGGTGATGGTCATCCTGATCGCCCTGTGCCAGTTCGGTGCCGAATTGCTGATCACCCGCCAGTACTTCCTGGCCCAGGTCTGTGTGACTCCGCTGGCGTTGCTCTCCACCTTGCTCGTGGCACCGGTCGCGCCGGGTGCGTTGCTCCACGACCGATTCATCGACACCGTCATCGGTGCCGCCGTGGGCCTGCTCGTGGTCCTTGCTCCGGCAGCGTTCCGGCGCCTGGCAGGGGCCAGCCGGGCCTGAGCTTGCTCCTGGTGCCGAGGCCGGCCTTGCCCGCCGCCTTACCTGGGCCTAGCCTTGCCCGCCGCCTTACCTGGCCTCGCCCCCACCCCCACCCGAGCCCGCCTTACTTGCCCCCACCTGAGCCCGCCGAGTTCGTGTGTTCCGGTCGAATTCGTGGACTTAACCCACGAACTCACGCGAAACCCACGAACTCGGCGGATGGGCGAGGCC
Source organism: Arthrobacter sp. NPDC090010 (assembly GCF_044748305.1). Taxonomy (NCBI): domain Bacteria; kingdom Bacillati; phylum Actinomycetota; class Actinomycetes; order Micrococcales; family Micrococcaceae; genus Arthrobacter; species Arthrobacter sp. NPDC090010. The sequence goes on along the minus strand of NZ_JBIVFT010000003.1, from coordinate 183,751 downwards.
ACGGACAGGCCAGGCCTGGGCCATGGCGCGTCAGCGGAGAACCTGGGCGAGGCCAGCCCGTTCAGCGGCCCTGGACGCGCTCCAGGAACTGGCGGGTCCGGTCCTTCAGGCCGTCGATGCGGTCCAGGACGACGGCGGCCGGGTCGGGATTGATCTCATTCTTCGGCGGCTCGACCCGCACATTGCTGTTGCAGTCGAAGTCCGCGCAGATGAGGGTGCCCACGGTGTTGCCATCACGTCCCGACTGTCCGGCGCGGCGGGCCACCCAGAGGAAAACGTCGTTCTTGGCATGTACCGCCCGGCAGAGTTCGCACAGCACGGACCGGTTCTTCCGGGCACCGGCCTCGGGGGCACGGAGCAGGACCGCGGTGACCTTGCCGTCGTCGGACGGGAACACCAGATAGCCGCGCAGAGGCATCTTGGGGTCGCGCCAGCCGAGGAGCTCCATGTTCTCCCAGTTCAAGGAGTCGAAGTCCTTGGGGAGGTTGAGCTTGGCGACCTCGGAACGGCTGGCGTTGACGAAGGAGGAACGGATTTTCTGAGCGCTGAGTTGCTGCATGGTTCTGTACTTTCACGAAGAGGAAGGCGAACCGCCGCCCGGATCCGTTCCCTTCGCTGCCGCGGCGGAAATGCGCGCCGCGTGCCGGCGCAGTGCGCGTCGTCGCCGGAGCGGAGACGCCGTCTGGGCCGGTAAGCAGGGCCATTGCGCCGGGTATCCGGGCGCAAAAGGAACAGGAGGGAACCGTGACGATGGTTCAGTGATGGCTGGAGGAGGGCAGGGGTGCGCAGCAGGCCATGATGGCCACCCCGCGATCCGCAGCACGGTGCACGGTGATGGTGCGCATGCTCGCCTCCTCTGCAGGCCCGGAAGAACCGGGCGATGTGAAAGTGCCGTTTCCGGCCTTTTCAGTCTATCCCCTGATCGGGCGGTCGGTGGCGGCTGGAGTGTTCGTCGGAGCGGGCGGACACGCCGCGGGGGCAGACGGAAGACTGTGTCCTTCATCACATCATGACGTCTGATAGGCGGGCCGCCTCCAATAAGTGATAAAAACTTAACGTATTTTCGTCGAAGTAGCTTAGCCTTGCCTAAGCACCTTTCACCCTTCCGAGGAGCCCCCATGCTGTCCGACGCCCCCCAGCCCAGCCGCCGTACCCTGCTCCGAACGGGAGCCGGCCTCGGCGCGGCGGTCTTCTCCGCCGTCGCTCTCGCGGCATGCAGCACGGGCCCCGCGGGTGGTGCCGCCGGCGCAACCACCACCCCTTCCGCCGGGGCGTTCCCGGTGACCATCAAGCACGCCTTCGGCGAGACCGTCATCAAGCAGCAGCCGCAGCGCGTAGCCACCGTCGCGTGGGTCAACGACGACGTCGCGATCGCGCTGGGGGTCGTGCCCGTCGGCCTGCCCAAGATCGAGTGGGGCGGCAACGACAAGGGATCCTCCCCGTGGAAGGACGCGGCGCTCGAGAAGCTCGGCGCGGCGTTCGGGACCGACAAGGCCCCGGCGATGTACTCGGAGGCGGACGGCATCAACTTCACCGAGCTGGCCAAGACCACGCCGGACATCATCCTTGCCGCGTACTCGGGCCTCAGCAAGGAGGACTACGAGAAGCTCTCCAAGATCGCCCCCGTGGTCGCCTACCCGGAACTCGCCTGGGGAACCCCCTGGGAGGAAGCCACCACCATGATCGGCAAGGCGCTGGGCAAGGAATCCGAGGCCGCCGAACTCATCAAGAACGTCGAGCAGCAGATCAAGGACAAGGCCGCTGCGCACCCGGAGATCGCCGGAAAGACCTTCATCTACGGCAACCTGGAACCGGCTAAGGGCGACGGCGTCAATGTGTACACCGCCAACGACAACCGGCCGCGATTCCTTTCCGCAATCGGCATGACCCTGGCGCCCGTGGTGGCGGACAAGAGCAAGGGAAGCAAGGAGTTCTTCCTTCCCTGGTCCGCGGAGAAGGCCAATGAACTCGCCAGCGACGTCTTCGTGACCTGGGTTCCTGACGCCAAGACCACCGATGCCATCAAGAAGGATCCGCTGCTCAGCCAGATCCCGGCCATCAAGAAGGGTTCCTTCGTGGCCTTCGAGGACAAGACGGTCACCCTGGCCACCTCCGCGTCCTCCCCGCTCAGCCTTCCCTGGGCCCTGGACACCACCCTGGAACAGATCGCAGCGGCGGCCAAGAAGGCCGGCAGCTAAACCATGTCCCTCATGGAGGACCGAAAGACCGCTCGCGGGGCCGACGGCCCGGAAGCAGCCGCTTCCGGGCGCCTGTCGCTCGCCCGCGCGCGAGTGAGCGGGAGCGTTCGACGGCGCAGCGGCCTCATGCTGGCACTCGCCGTCGTGCTCCTGCTCGCCGTCTTCGCCTCCTTGGCCGTCGGCGCTCGCGCCGTCCCGCTGCAGGAGGTGCTCGGAACTCTGGGGCACCTCCTCACGGGAACGAGCGTCCCGGCCGGCGGCAATGGAGACGAGGCGGTGGTCCTCGCCCGCCTGCCGCGCACCGTCCTGGCGGTCCTCGCGGGTGCGGCCCTGGGTCTTTCCGGAGTCGTCATGCAGGGCGTGACCCGCAATCCGCTGGCGGACCCCGGCATCCTGGGCGTCAACGCCGGGGCCGCCTGCGCGGTCGTGTTCGGGATCCAGTTCCTCGGACTGGCGACCGTGGGTGACTACCTGTGGGTGGCCTTCCTCGGTGCGGCCATCGCGATGGTTCTCGTGTACGTTCTGGCGTCCCTGGCCTCCAGAGCTCAGGGTTCCAGCGGGCCGACCCCTCTCTCACTGGCGCTGGCCGGCGCGGCGCTGTCCGCCGGACTCTTCTCCTTCATGAGCATGGCGCTCGTGACCCGGCAGGACACTCTGGACCGTTTCCGCTTCTGGCAGCTGGGCAGCGTCGCCGCCCGGGACTGGGACGCGCTGCTTCCGGCGGTCCCGTTTCTTCTGATCGGCGCGGTGCTGGCTCTGGGCCTCGCGCGTCCCCTGGACGGCCTCGCCATGGGTGACGACGCCGCGCGTGCGCTCGGGCAGCGCGTCGGCCTGACGCGCGGGCTTGCCGGGTTCGCCGTCGTCTTGCTGTGCGGTGCGGCCACGGCGATCGCCGGTCCCATCGGCTTCGTAGGGCTCGTCGTCCCTCACGCTTTGCGCCGCTTCACCGGTCCCGACCACCGCTGGCTGCTGACCGGCAGCCTGCTCGCGGCGCCGGCGCTGGTGCTCGCGGCAGATGTCGTGGGCCGCGTGGTCATGCTGCCCGGGGAGGTTCCGGCCGGTGTGCTGACCGCCCTGCTCGGGGCTCCTGTCTTCGTGGCGTTGCTGCGCCGGGGCAAAGGAGTGGGTGTATGAGCCGGACCATCACGAGCCGGCCGGACGCCGCCCAGTCGGCTCCAGCGCCCGGCGGGCGGAACCCGCGGACCGCGTCCGCCGTCCGTCGTCCGCGGCTCAGGCCTCTCACCCTGATCCGGCCTCTCACGCTGGTCCTGGCCGTTCTGGTCCCGTTGCTCGTGCTCGGCTACGTGCTGCTTGGCAGCTACACCGTGACGTTCCCGGACCTCGTGACCATCATCAGCAGGAACGTCCAGGGCGAGCCCGGCATCCCCGGGGCGAGCTTCATCGTGCTGGAGAACAAGATCCCGCGGGCCGTCCTCGGAGCCCTGGCCGGCGTCGCATTCGGTCTCTCCGGCGCGACCTTCCAGACCATGCTGCGCAACCCTCTGGCCAGCCCCGATGTGATCGGGGTGAGTTCCGGGGCGAGCGCCAGTGCCGTCGCTGCGATCGTGCTGTTCGGGGCCAGCGGCGCCACAGTCTCCATAGCCGCACTCATCGGCGCACTGCTGGTGGCTCTGCTCATCCACACCCTGTCCCGCGGAAGCCTGGGCGGCGGCAACGCCGGTCTCCGGCTCATCCTGGCGGGTATCGGCGTGGGCGCGGCCCTGCAGGCGCTGGTCCAGTTCCTCATGGCGCGCACGGACATCCGGACGGCCGCCGACGCCCTGCTGTGGGTCTCCGGTTCGCTCAACCCGGCCTCTGAGGAGCGGATCACCGTGCTCGGTCTGGCCCTGCTGGTGCTGATCCCGGCCATCATCTGGCTCTCCAGGCCACTGCGGATCCTCGAACTGGGCGACGACGCCGCCGCCGGGCTGGGCGTCTCCGTCCCTCGGGTGCGGATGGGCCTGCTGCTGACCGCGGTGGCGCTGGCCGCTTTCGGGACGGCGGCAGCCGGTCCGCTGGCGTTCGTGGCCTTCCTCGCTCTGCCGCTCGCCCGGCAACTCGACCCCCGAGCCGGGCTGCCCGCAGCCGCGCTGAGCGGTGCGGCCATCGTGGTCCTGGCGGACTTCGTGGGCGCCAATGTCGCGCCGATGCTTCTGGGCGGTTCCGTGCTGCCCGTGGGCATCGTGACAGGCGCCCTCGGTGCGCCGTTCCTTCTCTGGCTCCTGGTGAACCCGGCGGGCCGCCCCGGAAGAAAGGTGGCGTGATGCCGCAGCTCGACGCCCGGAACATCACCCTGCAGTATCAGGACAAGGCCATCGTGGAGGACCTGTCCCTGAGCCTGCCGGAGGGGCGGATCACCATGATCGTGGGCGCCAACGCCTGCGGAAAGTCGACTCTGCTGCGCGGTCTGTCCCGGCTCCTGAAGCCGGCCGGCGGTGCGGTCAGTCTGGACGGCAAGGACATCCATCACCGTCCGGCCCGTGAACTGGCCCGTGAATTGGGTCTCCTGCCGCAGCACCCGCTGGCGCCGGATGCGATCACGGTTCGCGAGCTGGTGGGCCGCGGACGCTATCCGCATCAGGGTTTCTTCCGGGGAGCCGGCCCGGAGGACGAGGCGGCCGTGCAGGAGGCGCTCGAGGTCACCGGCACCCTCGAACTGGCCGAGCGCCCGGTCAGCGAACTGTCCGGCGGGCAGCGTCAGCGGGTCTGGATCGCCATGGCCCTGGCGCAGGAGACCGAGGTGCTGTTGCTGGACGAGCCGACCACTTACCTCGATCTGGCCCACCAGGTGGAGGTGCTGGACGTGGTCACCGAGCTGAACCAGCGGCGCGGAACCACCGTGGCGATCGTGCTGCACGATCTGAACCTCGCCGCCCGCTACGCGCACTACGTGGTGGCCATGAAACAAGGCGCGATCGTGGCGCAGGGCCCGTCCCGCGAAGTCTTCACCCAGGAGCTGGTGTCCGAGGTCTTCGGCCTCGAATCCCAGGTACTCACCGATCCCGTGTCCGGCACCCCGTTGATCGTCCCGATCGGCCGGCACCACAGCGTACGACCTCAGGAGGCCCACGCATGAGCCGCACCCCGTCAGCCGCAGGAGTGTCCGCCGTCGAGCCCATGGCCATCGCGTTCCCGGTCCAGGTGACCGCCGTGCGGGAGGTGGGCGCGAATTACCGTCGGATCACCTTCGGGGGTTACAGCCTGCGGCAGTTCGGTGTGCACGGCGAACTTCTGGACGCCCGGATCAAGATGATCATCCCGCCCCGCATCGACGGCGGCTGGGCTGAGCTGCCCGAGTTCGATGCGCACGACGAGGGCTGGTACCAGCAATGGCTCGCCCTGCCGCAGGAGGTCCGGGGCTTCATGCGCACTTATTCGGTGCGGCAGGCTCGGCTGGATGCCGCCTACCCGGAGATCGACGTCGACTTCGTGCTGCACGGTGTGGACGACGACGGCGCGCCGTCGGACACGGACACCGCAGCGGACGTCGACGGGCGCCTCCGGCCGGCCGGCCACGGTGCCGGCCCTGCGGCGTCGTGGGCTGCCGAGGCGAAAGTGGGGGACCGGTTGACGATCATCGGTCCGAACAACCGTGCCGCGCACTGCATCACGGCCCAGACCTATGGGGGCATCGAATGGCGGCCCGGTCTGGCGCAGCGGGTCCTGCTCGCCGGGGATGAGACCGCCGTTCCCGCGATCTGCGCCATCCTGGAGTCCCTCCCGGCCTACCTGAGCGGGCACGCCTTCCTGGAGGTGCCCGAGGCGGGCGACTTCCAGGACATCCGTACGGCGGCCGACGTCGAGATCACCTGGTTGGCCCGCGGGGCCTCGATCGGGCGGTCCCGGCCGCACGGTGAGGTTCTGCAGGAGGCCGTCCGGCGCGCGATTCCCCTGCCCGGTCACACACGCTTGGGGGGTGCGACCGGAGCAGGGGTGGGGACCGAGCCCGGTGAGGTGGATGTGGACGCCCAGATCCTCTGGGACACGCCGCAGCTTCTGGACCCCGCCGAGGTCAAGGCCACTCGTGTGCCGGATTCCCCGTCCGGCGCCCTGCCGTTCTACGCCTGGGTGGCGGGCGAGGCCGGTGTGGTGAAGGAGGTCCGTCGCTACCTGGTGCGCGACGTCGGCCTGGACCGCAAGCAGGTGGCCTTCATGGGTTACTGGCGCCACGGCAGGGTCCTGGACTGACGCGTTCCCCAGGCTGAGTTCGTCTCACTGTTTCAGTGGGAGGATGGCCTAGCCGTTTCAGGCCACGGTGTGCCCCTCAACTCTGAGTCTTGAGCAGTTCGCCGATCGCAGGGCCGAGATACGCGGAATAGTCTTGTGTCAGATGGGATGTGTCGGCGCGAACGATGAAACCACCTGCTGTTCCGGTGCAGCGTCCCGACTGACAGAACAGGGGCGCCGTGTCGATGAGTCGTGCCTTTGGATACTGCGCAATGGCCGAGCTCAGATCATCGATGCTCTGAGAACGTTCTTTGCTGCTGAGATTGCCCGCGCAATCACTCGGGCGGCCCTGCGTGCTGTAGCAGTCGGTGATACTCCGGCCGGGCGGTGGGGGTGTCAGAACGGCGACACGCCGAGATGACTGTGTGACCACCTTGAGGGTCGCGTCCAAACCGGCCGGCATTGCGGTGTCGCCGGTGCGGCGTTCCCAGGAATTCTCGGCCTGAGAGAGCAGAGTGAGTGTCGGTGACAGCGCTTTCACTTTGCTTTGGGTGAAGCGGTGGTAGTCATCGCATTCCGGGAACGTGGTCCCATCGCCCTTCTTCACCGACACGGCGGCGAATGGACATTGCTGCATCGTGATGACGTGGATCTCAGCTTTGGGGAATGCCTTCTGGATTGCCGGGAGCCAACTGATGGCAATAGAGTCGCCGATGAGTGCGATCCGTTCGCTGGAACCGGGCGTGCCGTAGACGCAACGTTCTGCAGTGGCTTGGGGGTCGCTTTCGCCTGAGTGTTCCAGGGCGAGACAGCCGTCTTTCACCCAGGCGCTGGCTTTGGAGCCGTTGCCGACGGTGTCGATGCTGGGAGTGAGAGATGACGGCCAGGTCGTGGCGCCCAGCGAAGTGGCCACGGCAGCCCCGACAGCGTCAACCGCCGGGGTGGTGCTGGTTGGCCGATCACTCGGCGAAATCGACGTGTGAGCTGTGGGCACGTAGTTTGGCTCGGGAACTGGTACGAACGCGATTCCGACCACGGATGCGGTCACCGTGATGAGAGAGGCCACCGCGCCGTACTTGATGCTTTCGCTGTAATCGTGGCGCCAGTGCATCCATGCGCCTCGTTGAGATTTGCCCCACAGAGGACTCTTCCAGATTGGCAGTTCGAGGGCGTAGTACTGACCTATCGCCAGAGCGAATCCCACGATGACGAATCCAATGTATGCAAGCACTCCTGCATCGGGGTACAGAGCGTGGCCGAACACGATAACGGGGAAGTGCCACAGGTAGAGACTGTAAGAGATGTCCCCGATGAAGACAGATACCCGGTTGGTGAGAGGAGCCATCCGGGGTGCGGCCTCCCCTATTCCTGAGATGATCACAATCCCGGTCGCCGCGACGGGCAGCAGTGCCCATGGAGCAGGCCAGGTTGACTCCGGGGTGATCATGAAACACGAAGCGAAAATGCCCACCAGCCCTGCATATCCGAGAATCGTCCGAAATGTAGCCGGGATCCGTGTGAAAACAGGTGCGGCGATGGCGATCAGCGCGCCCACGCCGAGTTCCCAGCCTCGAGTGAATGTCGAGAAGTAGGCGATGGTCGGACTGCTGGTGGACTGGAAGAGCGCCCACCCGAAGGACGCAACGGAAACGAGCCCGATGGTCGCTCCGGCGATGAGTCGAGTTCTGCGTGCGGTCATTGTCATGAATCGCGCTGCGAGGACCAGCAATCCCAGCAGGAGCCACGGCCAAACAAAATAAAATTGCTCTTCAACCGAGAGGGACCAGTAATGCTGCAGCGGCGACACCGAGGAACCTTGCTGAAAGTAGTCGGTGCCGGCCGCCGCGAAGTTCCAGTTGGCTCCGAAGACGAAGGCCCAGAACGCGTCCCACGAAACCGATACTGCACGTTGTCTCGTGGAGAAGACAAAGGTGAATGCGACCGAGAAAAGCAGGACAGCCGTCGCGGACGGGACGATTCGCTTGAGGCGCCCTGCGTAGAACTTCCGGAAGGAGATGTGCCCGGTCCGTTCGTGTTCGCGCAACAGGAGCCCTGTGATCAGGAAGCCTGAGATCACGAAGAAAACGTCAACGCCGAGAAAGCCACCCGTAGGCCATCCGAACATGTGATCGCAGAACACGACGAGCACGGCGACGGCGCGGAGGCCTTGAATATCGCGCCGAAAATGCGATTGCTTCGCGTTGTCTCCGCCAGATACTTGAACGGCTCGAGGCACGACTTCCCCAACTTCCCTTGGCACGTCAGATGATTCACACGAGCGCCGTCATGAACTGCTCCAATAAAGCTTCAGTTTTCGGCTGCGATCTACTCGAACTTTGAGAACTGAACGATCGCCATTGCTAAAGTATCGCACGGCTGGTTGGAAGACGGGTTCCAGCCGGAAATTTTTGAGAAAGTGACAGTTGGAGGCCGGAATACGACGAGTAGGCAGCCTTGCTCAGGTAGAAATTCTTCGGAAGTGCGAGCGGCGGCATCAGGTGATTGCGCTCTGAAGGTCCGCGGTCTAGAGGCGCGATGATGTTCTTCGATGAATTCGTTCTCCTTAATCATGTCCGGCGCTTCCCGGCCGCCCTTGGTTCAACGAAGGTCCGCCAGGGGTTGATGCTTCGCCGAGCCCGCTAGTTCGGTGCGAAACCGCTCATTCCGGAAGCGGTTTCGCACAGAACTAGCGAACTCACGGGCGGGGCGGGTTCAGCGGGCTCACGGGTTCAACGCGAACCGCGAGACCGGCCGTGAGAATGCCTGGAACCAAAGTCGCGAGTTCACCATCTCGTTCCGCAGCCGTTCCATGGCCGTTCCCCGGAGGGCCTAGCCTGCCAGTGTGACCGAGAGGAACGGGGTGCGCAGGTATCTCGCCCTGGGGGACTCCTTCACCGAGGGCGTGGGCGATTGGCACCCCCTCATGCCCAACGGGGTCAGGGGATGGGCGGACCGGGTGGCTGAGCGCCTGGCCAAAGCGCAGCCTGGCTGGGAGTACGCCAACCTCGCGATCCGCAGCAAGCGGCTCCGCCACATTATCGATGAGCAGCTGGAACCCGCCTTGGCCATGCGCCCCTCGCTCATCACGCTGTACGCCGGCGGCAACGACATCCTGGACCTCGGCACCGATATGGACCGTCTCATGGAGGAGTACCGGAGCCTCGTGGAGCGCCTCGCCTCGACGGGTGCGCGTCTAGTCCTCTTCACCGGCTACGACGTGAAGGTGTCCGCCCTCCTGGAGCCGCTGAAGAAACGCAACACCCTCTACAACCACCGGGTCCGCGAGATCGCCGCCGAGTTCGACGCGGTCTTGATCGACTACTGGTGCTTCGATGCTTACGGCGACCCCCGGATGTGGGATTCGGACCGGCTGCACATGTCCAAAGCGGGGCACAAGTATCTGGCAGCCCGGGTCCTGGAGCAGTTGGGCGTTCCTCATGCCATCAAGGAGAAGAACTGGGAACCCATGCAACGGCGAGGCCTGCGCGAGTGGGAGGCGGAGCAGCGGCGTTGGGTCCATGACTGGGTGGTTCCTCTGTTCGGGCGCAAGCTCCGCGGGGTCACGCTCGGAGACACGCTGCAACCGCGCTTCCCGGAACCGGTGAAGGTGCCGCGCAAGGGTGGGCTGCGCAAGTTCGTACGACGGCGGCTGGCGGAGTCCGCGACGTCGCACGCCGGATCCCCGGAGAAAGGCTAGGGAGGTCTCATGACGCTGGAACTCACCGGCCCGGTCCGTTTCGTGGCGCTGGGCGATTCGTTCACGGAGGGCGTCGGGGATGTTGCGCCGTCTTTCCCGCACGGCTGCCGCGGCTGGGCTGACCGGGTGGCTCAGAGGTTGAGCGGGCTCAACCCGGAGACCCGCTACGCCAACCTCGCCGTCCGCGGGCGTCGTCTGGACCGGATCGTCGAGGAGCAGTTGAGTCAGGCGCTCGACATGCAGCCGACCCTGGTCAGCCTGTACGCCGGCGGCAACGATCTGCTCATGGCACGGCTGGATCTGGACGATCTGCTGCGCCGGCTCGAACAGGCGGTGCTGACCCTGCGCCGGAGCGGGGCTCAGGTCCTGCTCTTCACGGGGTACAACGTTCCCCTGTCCCCTTTGCTCGAGCCGTTCAAGCTCCGCAACGCCGTCTACAACACGCGCGTCCGGCGGATCGCCCGGGAACTGGACTGTGTGCTGGTCGACTATTGGTGTTTCGAGCGCTTCCAGGACCGGACCCTCTGGGCACCGGACCGGCTGCACATGTCGGTGGCCGGCCACGAGTACATGGCGGACAAGGTGCTTGAACTGCTCGGCCTCGGCACGGGCCCGGCGGGAGAGCCCGGAACGTCATCGGACTCTCCTGAGTGGAGTCTGCGGGAACGGATCGCCGACGACGTCGCGTGGCTGCGCCGCGATTTCTCACCCTGGCTGTCCCGCAAGATCCGGGGTGTCTCCAGCGGCGATGCGCTCGCCGCCCGATGGCCTCGGCTCAGCCGTGTGGACGCTGTGACGGGCCTTCCGCTTGTGACTCCTGAGCCGGTGGTCCCTGAGGTGTCCGGGCCGTTCTTCGCACGGTCCGCACCCGCAGCCGCCCACGCCAATGAGGCCGACGCTCTGGTCGGCTGACTTCCTGGTTCGGGGCGGAGACTCCTACGCCGTCGTCGTGCCGGATTCCGGAAGCAGCGCTTCGTAGCCTTCCGCCACCCGGTTCGGTACGAATTCTTCGATGTCGAAGTCGGCCACACCATTGACGTAGAACGGATCGCGCTGCACCGCGGCCGTCACCTCGTCGAGAGGGGCGGTGGAGAGCAGGATGCCACCGGTCCGGGGTGATTTGCGGCCGGATGCGACGAAGAGACCTTCGCTGTAGCAGGCGTCGAGCCATTCCAGGTGGGCGGGGATGTGGAATTCCACCACATCGAGCGAAACCTTGTAGCTGAGGGAGACCACGATCATGCTTCCAGGGTAATCGGGCGTTCCGCGCAGCGGTGAGCCGCCAGCCGGCGGATCAGGATGCGACGGACTGCTGAGCTCGTAAGGCGCCTGGATCAGACCAGACCGCAGCGAACGGTCTGGAGTGCGGGCCATACCGGGTCGTGGTCTCCGACGAGATGGAGGACGCCTTCGTTTCCGTGCCAGTTCAGGGTGTAGGAGCCATGAGCGACCGGCTTGTATCCGTCATCCGCGGTCCAGGAGCCCGTGCGCGATGCGATTCCGAAAGGCCAGGCGGAGTACACCTCGCCGCTGCCGGCGAAGAGGAAGGAGACTTCTCGTACGACGGCCCGGCAGCCGTTGGCCGCCGGGGGATCGAGAACCCTGTAGCTGGCGCCGAAGTCATTGAACGCGCCGCTCAGGCACAGGAGGCACAGCGCAGAGATCGAGATGGTGCGGAACACCAGTACGCTCCGAGCGACTGGAGGGACGGTACTGCCGCGCGCCGCCAGGTAGGCGACCACGAGAAGCGTCAGGTAGGCGATCAGCAATATGCCGCTGATCGTCCAGAAAGGCAGGACGTTCGTCCCGATGACCACGAGCAGCCCGGCAAGGTGCGCCAGGGCCGACGCTATTGCAAGCACCAGACATGTCGTTCCCAGCCGCCGCAGATGCGAAACGGTGCGTGAGCTCTTCACTTGTCCTCCGGTCCCCATGGGCTGAGAGTCTAACTGTCCCGATGTTCCGTAACCCCGCGCTGACCTCGCCCGGAAGGAGAACTAGAATTTCCTCTATGACGGACGTGCAGTGGCTCAATCCTTCAGAGCGGCGTGCTTGGCTCGCCGTGGTGAGCGTGAGCACGCTCCTGCCGGCGGCACTGGACACCGATCTGAACAACCGGGGCAGGCTTTCGCTCTTCGACTACAACGTGCTGGCCATGCTCTCCGAGACGGAAGGCCGGTTCCTTCCGATGAGTGAGCTGGCGGCCCGGACCTCCGCCTCCCTTTCGAGGCTGTCCCATGTGGTCACCAAATTGCAGGGACGGGGCTGGGTGGAGCGGCAGTCGCATCCCCAGGACGCGCGTGTCACGGTGGCTCACCTCACCGAAGACGGCTACACGACCCTGGTGCGCCTCGCCCCCGAACACGTCGAGGTGGTCCGGGAACTCGTTTTCGACGCCCTGGATGAGCGTGACGTGGAGGATCTGGCCCGGGTGGGGGAGAGAATCGTCGCCCGTCTGAATTGCGAGCACTGGATCCTGCGGGAGAACCAGGCGCTGAAGGAATCTTGCGGAGAGGAACACGATGCCTGAATTCACCACACGATATGTCGCCCTGGGGGATTCCTTCACGGAAGGCGTCGGTGACGTCGACGCCGCTCGCCCCAATGGTGTGCGGGGCTGGGCGGATCGGCTGGCACTGATGCTCGCGCAGGACGCGGGCGACGGCGTCGTCGGCTACGCGAATCTGGCGATCCGCGGGCGCAAACTGCGAGGCATTCTGACGGAACAGGTTGACGCGGCGCTTGCGCTGCGCCCCACGTTGGTCACCATCTACGCGGGGGCCAACGACATCCTGCGTCCGAAGGTCGACATCGACGCGCTGCTCGCCGAGTACGGCAAGGCAGTGGTGCGGCTCCGTGAATCCGGCGCACAGGTACTGATGTTCACCGGCTTCGACGCGCGTTCCTCAAAGGTTTTCGGGGCCATGCGCGGGCGTACCGCCATCTACAACGAGCTGGTGCGGGGCATCGCCGAGGACTTCGGGGCCACCGTGGTCGATTACTGGCGCTTCGATGAGTACAACGACTGGCGCTTCTGGGGTGAGGACCGGATGCACATGTCGGCCCTCGGTCACCGGAACATGGCTGAGCGGGTGTTTCACCGCCTGAATGGACGCCAGACCCCTGTCGCTCCGGCGGGTGCTTTCCAAGCGCCTGTCCTGCCCGTCGTCGCACCTCTGCCGGCCGCCGATGCGTTGAAAGCCAATGCGGAATGGACCCGCGATGCCGCGTTGCCGTGGATCCGCCGTCGTCTGACGGGGACCTCGTCCGGTGATTCGCTCAGCCCGCGCTATCCGCACCTGGTGGATGCTGCCATGCTGGGAGATTGAGTCTGAGTGATCCGGCCGAGTTCGTGGGTTCTGTCCGAGTTCGTGGATTAAGCCGACGAACTCGGACAGAACCCACGAACTCGGCCGGAGGAGCCGTAGCCCGGAGGCGTCCCACCTGTGAGCAGCACGGTCCCTGAACGGCGCCGATTCGCCTTAATTGACGGACGTCGCTAGACTTGATAAGCGCTCAGTTGTGTGAAGTGTGCCTGATTGCTCCGGCTTGCAGCGGACCTCGCGGTCAAGCTCGCCGGTAGTTAGGGGCTCAAGTCAGCCATTTCTGTTTCCCGTGCTCATCCTTTCAGGGGTGACGTGCGTGGACGCGACGGCAGCGCCCGGGAAGGAAAACCGTCCCGGTATCACTGAACATCGAGGAGTCGATCATGGCAGCACACTGCCAGGTGACTGGGGCCGAGCCGGGCTTCGGGCACAGCATTTCGCACTCGCACCGCCGCAACAAGCGTCGGTTCGACCCGAACATCCAGAAGAAGCGCTACTGGGTTCCGTCCCTGCGCCGTAACGTGACCCTGCAGGTTTCTGCCAAGGGCATCAAGGTCATCGACCAACGCGGTATCGACGCTGTTGTCGCCGAGATTCTGGCTCGTGGGGTGAAGCTCTAATGGCAAAGAAGGACAAGGACGTACGTCCGATCATCAAGCTGAAGTCCACCGCGGGCACCGGCTACACCTACGTGACGCGCAAGAACCGTCGTAACGACCCGGACCGCCTGGTCCTGAAGAAGTACGACCCGGTTGTCCGCCAGCACGTTGAATTCCGAGAGGAGCGCTAAACACATGGCTAAGAAGTCCAAGATTGCTCGCAACGAGCAGCGCAAGGTCATCGTTGAGCGCTACGCTGCCAAGCGCCTCGAGCTCAAGAAGACCCTGGTCGACCCGAACGCGACCGACGAGGCACGCGAGGAGGCCCGCCTGGGTCTGCAGAAGCTGCCCCGCAACGCTTCCCCCGTCCGCGTCCGCAACCGCGACGCCATCGACGGCCGCCCCCGTGGCACCTTCCAGAAGTTCGGCATCTCCCGTGTCCGCTTCCGCGACATGGCCCACAAGGGCGAGCTGCCGGGCATCACCAAGTCTTCCTGGTAGGTCCGTGACCCTCTGAGGGTCGCTTCCACCTGAGACTGAAGGGCCGGTCATCCGCACGGATGGCCGGCCTTTTCCATGCCCGCATCGCAGCGCGCAACATGCACGCGATGCGTACCGATCGAGATCGCTCACGGAGCAGGGGCGCGCGTAGATTTCGCTTGAGTCGCTGGTGGATCGAGGAGCCGTAGCGCTTGCAGGTTTTCTTCCAGATGCTGAGGGTTCGAGGTCCCGGGAATGACCAGAAGGTTCGGGTGACGGCGTAACAGTAGGGCTAGCACAGCAGCTGAGGGACTTACGGAGTGCTGCTGTGCGAGCGTCGCGATCTGCGGCCGCATAGTGACTGGGACGCCGTGCAATGGGAAAAACGCTATGTACGGAATTTCTTGTTCGGCGAGCTCTTCGATCAATTGGTCGTCCTGAAGTGCGGAGAGATGGTGCAGATTCTGAACCATCTCCACCTTGATCAGACGCTGCGCGTGGCGGACCTGTTCTGCCGAGGCGTTGCTGATCCCGAGATGTCGGATCAGACCGCTCTCCTGCATCTTTCGCAGCTCTTCCAGTGCGGCATCAAAGCTGCCCGGGCGCGCGTGTGTTTGCTCATCGAGACGCAGATAGGCGCCGTCCAGGGTATCGAGCCCCAGATTCCGGAGATTGTCTTCCACGCCACGTCGTAGGTCTTCGGGATCGGCGGCTGGAATGAAACGACCCTTATCGATACGCCAACCCAGCTTGGTGATAAGCCGTAGTGGCGTCGGGTATGGGTGGAGCGAATGTCTGATCGCCTGGTTCACGAGGTGAGGACCATAGTAATCACTCGTATCGAGGTGGTCGATGCCGAGTTCCATGGCGCGTTGCAGGAGAGTCCTTGCCTCCTGGAAGTGTGGAGGAGTGGCGTGCAAGCGCATGGCGCCGAAGCCGACTCGCAGAACGTTTCTGCCAGCCAAGGGATAGGTGCCGGGAGAGAGAATAGAGGTCATGGTCGAAGACTAGAGAGACGCTTCGCTCATCGCCAGCGGTTTCTGCTCCGCAGAACCCTTCGGACGGATCCCCGCCTGGGCCTTCGTCGGAGGGGCTGACGGGAATCGAACCCGCGTCACCTGCTTGGGAAGCAGGTGCTCTACCATTGAGCTACAGCCCCGGAAGCCGCAGAGTCCTGCGGCAGCACGCCCCAGCTTAGCGCAGCGTGAGCGCCGGTGCTAATCCGTCCTGGGGCCGGGCCCGGGAAGCTTCAGCGGAAGATGTTCAGCGGAGACCAGCCCCAGCCGACGGTCCTCGGGGCAAGCCACTGTCCGTTCCGGAAACCGTAGTAGACCAGGCTCCCGTCCCCTTTTCTGGCCATGATGCCGCGGGTCCCGGGGCCAGCGAATCCGTAGTCGGGGAAGGCGGTACTGAAGGCCTGCCAGGCGGTGCCGATCGTGGTGTAGCCGCGCAGGGTCGCGGTGCCGTTGCCGGTGTACATGCGCAGTGCGCCATTCGGGAATTTGGCCAGGACATCGGTCTGTCCATCGCTGGTGAAGTCACTGAGCATGAGCATGGTGCCCTTCCATCCGGTGCCGACATAGCCGGCAGCGGATGGTGCCCCGCCCGCGGTGTTCGCGTAGTAGTAGAGATTGCCTGCCGCGTTGTACGCAAGAATGCCCGACCGTTGCCCCGATTTCAGTGCGCCGATCGCCAGGGTCATGGGTCCCCAGCCGTTCCCGATCACCTGTGGTGCCGCGAATCCGCCGCCGCTGAGCCCGCGGTACAGGAGCAGACGGCCGTCGCGATGGACCCCGACGACGTCGTACACGCCGTCGCCGGTCCAGTCGACCAGGTGACCTTCGCGCAGTCCGGACCAGTTGCCGCCCACCGTTCCGGCGAGAGCCAGGGAGCCGTTGGCGCCCCGGTAGATCCGCAGGGCGCCGCCGCTGTCGACGGCGAGGATGTCCCCGCCGTTCTTCACCGTCGCTGAGCGTGCGGGGTTTCCGGCGAAGTACTGCTCAAGGGTGGGGATCCGCCGGGCACGGAGATCGGTGGACAGATCCCCGCCGACGTAGCGCAGATGCCAGGGTTCGTAGGCGTACCCGGTGGTGCCGGTGTATCCGTTGGGGTATCGGATCACGAAGCCGAAACGCCAGGCATTCGCCGCGACCCACTGGCCTTCCGGCGTGCTGCCGAAGCAGGTGGACAGTCCGCAGTTGTAGGTGTTGCCGACGTCGACGGCCAGCCCGGTCTGATGTTCGCTGTAGCCGGGGCGGGCGGAGATGGTCGAGGCATAGGCTTCGCCGTACAGGCTCACGTAGTAGTTGTATGTGCTCACCTGGGTCTGATAGCTCCGGAACGCGCTGACGACTGTGAGGGGCCGGCCTGCAGCCCCGGCGGCATTGAAAAGATTGTTCAGCGCGGTCGCCGCCTCGGCCCGGAGATACTGCCCTGTGCCGCGGAAGTTCACCAGGTCTGAGGGATAGTACTGGAGCGGGTTCAGCGGCCTTTGCTTGTTGACCAGCACGGTGATGCTGGAGGCCGTGCTGACCGGATCCACCGATGGAAGCGGATTGCCCGTCGCTTGTGCAGGGTTCCCGGCCCCGAGAAGCATCGTGAGGGGCAAGAAGGCCGCGAAGAGGCATCCGAGCCACCGGGCGATGGGCGTGGACCGGCGAGGTGTTGGCATGACGGACCCCCTGAAGATGCGTGTCAAGGCCATGATCGCGCGATGCCCGGGATTTGCAGGGAACGATCCGGTAACTATCTCGTGCCGCTCAGGCTGGGAGCTCACTCTGAGAGTGACGGAGGTCTCTGGACGGCCGCGAAGGATAACCATTCGGTAAAAGCTCGCGCCGCGCCCTGGTTGTAGCTGCAAGTGAATCGTATTCTTTTTGGGGTCCTGGATGCAGAACACGTATTCGGGCGCGAATCGGAATGGAAGGAGGACGACGGTGGTACATGCTTCGCACGATGTGCTGATCCACTGTGATGCACTGACCGTCTTCGACTTCCTCGCGGACGGGATCAACAACAGCCTCTGGCGCGATGGCCTCCGCTCGGTGGTGCTGCGCAGCGGTGCCGCAGGCAAGGTGGGCGCCGTGTATCAGCAGTCGTACCATTCGAACCAGGTCAGTGGCATTCCGGGAACCTATCGGATCACCGCCTCCCGCAGCGGTGCAGAGCTCGAGTTCGCCGTGCTGTACGGTCCGATCGGGACCCGGGGCGGCTATTACCTGAGCACGGAGGGCGAGTCGACAAGGGTCAGGTACGCCCTTGATTTCACCCCTCGGGGCTTCCGCCGCCTGTACTGGCGCGACTCCCACAAGCTCCTGGCGCAAGAGGTCCAGCAGCTGGAACGACTCAAGGCCGTGCTGGAAGCTCCGTCACAGCACGCGGCCTGAGACACGTTTCGGCGTCGTCGTGCGGTATTTTTGACCCGTGCTGATCTCTGACCGCGACATTCGTACTGAACTGGCCGACGGCCGGATCTCCCTGGATCCCTTCGACCCCTCCATGGTGCAGCCTTCCAGCGTCGACGTGCGCCTGGACCGCTTCTTCCGCTTGTTCGACAACCACAAGTACGCCCACATCGACCCCGCTCAGGAGCAGCCCGAGCTGACGCGCCTGGTCGAGGTGGAGCGTGACGAGCCGTTCATCCTCCACCCCGGGGAGTTCGTGCTCGGCTCCACCTATGAGACGGTGACGCTGCCGGACGACATCGCCGCGCGGCTCGAGGGCAAGTCTTCGCTGGGCCGCCTGGGTCTTCTGACCCACTCCACCGCCGGGTTCATCGACCCGGGCTTCTCGGGGCACGTCACCCTGGAGCTGTCCAATGTGGCGACGCTGCCCATCAAGCTGTGGCCGGGCATGAAGATCGGCCAGCTCTGCTTCTTCCGGCTCACGTCTGCCGCGGCGCACCCCTATGGTTCGCAGGAGTACGGCAACCGCTACCAGGGGCAGCGTGGACCGACTCCGAGCCGCAGCCATCTGAACTTCCACCGCACGGACATCTGAGTGCCACTGACTCTCCTGGACGGCGGCATGGGCCGTGAGCTGGCGCGCCGTGGGGCGCCTTTCCGGCAGCCCGAGTGGTCGGCGCTCGCCCTGATCGAGGCGCCGGAGCACGTTCAGGCGGTGCACCGGGACTTCATCGAGGCCGGGGCCCGCGTCATCACCACGAACAGCTACGCGCTCGTCCCCTTCCATCTCGGTGAGGAGCGGTTCGCCGCGGAGGCCGGAATGCTTGCGGAGCGGGCCGGCCGGCTGGCGCGTGCCGCGGCGGATGACGCGGACGACGACGGCGCACCGCAGGTCCGCGTCGCAGGCTCATTGCCGCCGCTCTTCGGTTCTTACCGTCCGGATCTGTTCGACGCCGGGCGTGCGCAGGAGGTTCTGAAGCCCCTCGTCGAAGGGCTTCAAGGGCAGGTCGATCTCTGGCTTGCGGAGACTCAGAGCTCGCTCGTTGAGGCCAGGGCCGTCCGGAGCGGCCTTCCGGCGGACGGAAAGCCGTTCTGGATCTCCTTCACTTTGCGTGATGAGCAGGAGGACGGTTCCTCCGTGCTGCGTTCCGGCGAGAGCATCACGGATGCTGTGGAAGCGGCCGTGGCGCTCGAAGCGGAGGCGATGCTGTTCAATTGCAGCCGGCCCGAGGTGATGGGGGACGCCCTCGACGAGGCATGGCTTGCCGTGGGGCGTCTTGGAGCGCGCCTGGAACTCGGTGTCTATGCCAATGCCTTCCCACCGCAGTCGGAGGACGCCACGGCCAATGACGGGCTGGACGAGCTGCGCGAGGATCTGGACCCGGCCGGTTACCTGGCCTGGGTGGAACGCTGGCGCGAGCGAGGCGCGGACATCATCGGCGGCTGCTGTGGGATCGGGCCGGAGCACCTCGAAGCGCTCCGAGCGGGTCTTGACTGAGGCTCAGGCCCGCTTCTCTCTCAGAGATGAGCGGGCGCTGTAGTCCGAGATTTTCGACTCGACCACCGCCAGGGAGCGGTTCAGCCGAGCAATCTGTTCGGTAATGATCGCGCGATGCGCCCGGAGCAGCTGGAGCCGTTCAGGGACTCCTTCAGGGTCCGATTGAACCAGTCGGGTGAACTCGGCAATAGTGGACAAGGGCATTCCGGTGTCCCTGAGATGGAGCAGGACTTCAAGAAGATGCAGATCGTTCGATCCGTATCGGCGTCTTCCTCCGGAGTCCCGATGGGCCGGTGGGACGATGCCCGCGCGCTCGTAGTACCGCAGCGTGTCGATAGTGAGTCCGAGCCGCTCCGCGACGGTGCCGATTGAGTATGTCTCAGTCATTTCCGAGCTCCCGATCAGCGTCGAGCCTCGTCACGATCTCGTCGGGCAGGCGCATCTGCAAGGCGGCAACTGCTGTCTTGATCTGCTCCGCAGTGGACGCCCCTATGACAGGGATGACAGGGACTGTGCGCTGAGTCATCCAGGCCAAGACGATCTGGCCCGGGTCCAGCCCGGTTGCTGCGGATGCCTGAGCCAGGGATGCGAGCTGCTTCCGGTGCTGGGCATGCCGGTAAGGTCGAGGGAACTCGCGGTCGCCTCGCGTGTAGGCGCCTTCGAGCAACGGCGAGTATCCGACAATCGACATTCGGTGACTTCTGGCTGTTTCAGCGCAGTCGCCATCCAGAACAACCTGCCGTCCAAGGTCCGACCCCTGCGGTCGGGTGAGGTAGCTGAATCGGTTCTGAACCACGCTGTACCGTGGGCCGTCGTCTGAAACCTGCAGCGCAGAACGGAGGCGGCCTGCCGAGATATTGGAGCAGCCGATCGCACGGGCTGTGCCGCGGAGGACCTCTCCCTGGAGGGCTTCGATCGTCTCTTCAAGGGGAACGGTGTGGTCGTCGATATGTGCGTAGAGAAGATCGACGTGATCTAGCCTGAGGCGTCGAAGGCTGCCCTCCACCTGGCTTCGTATTGACGGTGCAGAGAGCCCAAGGACGGAGTCGAGGCTGCGCGATCCGGGGGAGGGCCGGGCGCCCACCTTCGTCGCAATCGTGACGTGGTCCCGCGCCCCGGGATGTGCCGAAAACCATGCTCCGAGGGTGAGCTCCGATTCGTCACCAGTGCCGTTGGACGCCCAGAAGGAGTAATTGTTGGCGGTGTCCCATTGGGTCACGCCGCACTCGATGGCGGCGTCGAGAAGGCGGTGGGAATCGGAAACCGACACTCGGGTCCCGAAGTGCATGGCGCCAAGCCACGCAGGGTGCTCTCCGTTGTCTGCAGGAGGTGTCGTTGTGTGCATACGGATCAGCGTGCCAGCTGGAGTCCGGTTCAGGTCAAGGGCAGCCGAAGAGTCGGGACCTGAGCTCTATCAGGCCGTCAGCCGGTCGAGTTCCTCGCGGTCCCCGATCAGCCGGACCGAGTGGATCACGCCGCCGCGCAGCTGGAAGGTGAAGGCCACCTGGACCACGCCGCGGTACTGCCAGACCAGTCCGGGTTCGCCACCCAGCATCGCGAAGCGCGCCGCTTTGGCCTTGCCGTTGAAGAAACCGGAGACTTCGTCGCGGCCGAGCTTCAGTGCGGGGGAGCCCATCGCGGATGCGGCGGCGTCGGAGGTCATGACGACATCCGGGTCGAGCAGTTTCACGAGCGCGCCCAGGTCGCCGCCCTTGGCGGCCGTCAGGAAGGCTTCGACGATGCGGCGTTCGGCACCGGCGCGTGGCGCCCGTCCGCCGTCGTCGTCCGCGTGTTCGGCCTCCTGTTCGCCCTCCGCCGCGCCCAGGCCGCGCACTCGTCGCCGGGCACGGCTGGCCAATTGGCGGGCTGCGGCGGTTGAACGGCCGGTGGCGGCCGCGACGTCCTCGAACGGCGAACCGAAGAGGTCGTGAAGCACGAACGCCACGCGCTCGGCGGGGCTCAGCGTATCCAGCACCACCAGCAGTGCGACGCTGAGGGAGTCGTCGAGCTGGGCCTGTTCTTCGGGCCCGGGGTGGTGGGAGTCCACCTGCTCGGCGAGTTGAGCGGCGAGGGCATCGTGCCGGTTCTGGGCGCGGAGGGCGTCCAGGCAGATCCGGCTGACCACGGTGGTCAGCCAGGCCGCCAGATTCTCGACCTCCTGATCGGTTCCGCTGAGCCGGAACCAGGCCTCCTGGACGGCGTCATCGGCACCCATCGGCCCCGAGGAACCCAGAATGCGGTGCGCGATGCCGAGCAGCCGAGGCCGTTCCTGCTCGAAGAGGACGGCGAGTTCGAGTTCGGATTCCATGTTCTCCATACCCTGTCGACGATTCCGGCGGCCCGGATGTGACATTTCCCAGCTTCATGTCACATTCCTGACGGCCCGTGCGTCAAGTGGGTGAATGCGGGAAATGCCCGTATCGGTACCACTAGGAGTTTCCATGCGTTACGCCAAGAGCATGTTCTACGTCTCCAATGCCAAGGATGTCGCCGAGTTCTTCACCGCCGCCTTCGATCTGCAGGCGCAGGTCTACGGCGAGGGCTATGCGGAGGTCGCGACGGGCGACACCAAGCTCGCCTTCGGCACCTTGGAGGCTGCCGGCAATCACCTGCCGGACCAGCCGCTTGCGGCCGCCGAGGCGGACCGCATCACCGGGGTGCTGAGCTTCGTCTCGGACGACGTCGACGCCGCGTATCAGAAGGCGCTCGGCGCGGGTGCCGAGTCATTGCGTGAGCCGGCCGACCGCGAATGGGGGCAGCGTGCGGCGTTCGTGCGCGCTCCGGGCGGGCTGGTCCTGGAACTCGGCAACTTCGCCTGAGCCGGCTTTTCCGACGCCTCGTGGCGAGGGCCTCACGGAATCCCGTGGGGCCCTCTTTCATGGGTCTGGACATCTCGTGCGCCCGCGTATATCGTCGATATAAACATTGATACACGCGAAAGGTCGATCATGTCGGAACAGTCATTGCAAGGGAAGAACGTCCTGATCGCCGGAGGGGCGAAGAACCTCGGGGGTCTCATCAGTCGCCAGGTGGCCGCCGACGGTGCCAATGTGGCGATTCACTACAACTCCGAGTCGAGCCGGGAGGCCGCGCTGGAGACAGCGGCGGCGGTCGAGGCCGCCGGCGGCACCGCAGTGGTGCTCAGCGGGGATCTGACCCGCCCGGCCGCCGTCGAGGCGCTCTTCCGGGACGCGGCAGCGAAGCTAGGGTCCATCGACATCGCGGTGAACACGGTCGGCAAGGTGCTGCGCAAGCCCATCGCCGAGACGACGGAAGCCGAGTATGACGAGATGATGGACGTCAATGCGAAGTCCGCTTATTTCTTCATCAAGGAGGCCGGGCGGACTCTGAGCGACGGAGGCAGGATCGTCACGATCGTCACCTCTCTGCTCGCTGCTTTCACGGACGGATACTCCACCTACGCGGGCGGCAAGTCGCCCGTGGAGCACTTCACCAGGGCCGCCGCGAAGGAGTTCGCCCCGCGGGGCATCTCCGTGACGGCGGTGGCCCCTGGTCCCATGGACACCCCGTTCTTCTACGGCCAGGAGACTCCGGAACGGGTGGCGTTCCACAAGTCCCAGGCGATGGGGAACCAGCTGACGCAGATCGAGGACATCGCGCCGATCGTGCGTTTCCTCGCCACCGACGGCTGGTGGATCACCGGCCAGACCATCTTCGCCAATGGCGGATACACCACCCGATAGGAGAAACAGCCATGTCAGAGAACGCAGCACTGCCCGCGCCCGTCGACGCCTTCGTGGAGGCCGTCAACCGGCACGATGAGGAGGCCTTCCTGGACTTCTTCCCGACCGACGGGTTCGTAGACGACTGGGGTAGGGTTTTTACCGGCCGGAAGGCCATCAAATCGTGGAGTGACAAGGAGTTCATCGGCGCCCGGGGCGTCATGACGGTGCAGAATGTCACTCAGGACGCCGGATCGGTCACCGTGGTGGCCGATTGGCGCAGCGAGTACGCCAATGGACTGAGCAGCTTCACCTTCGCGGTGTCCGGAGGGAAACTCGCGTCCATGACCATTCGCGAAGGCTGAGCTTGTCAGGAGGAGCCATGACCACAGCCCCCCTCGGACTGAGGCGTATGAAGCCTCGCGACCCGCGGGAGATCGCACGTGCGGCCAGTCCCTTGGAACTCTTCTTCGACCTCGTGTTCGTGGTCGCGGTGTCCATGGTCTCCGCGCAGTTGCATCACTTCTACGCCGAGGGCCACGTGGTCGCCGGGCTGGGCTCCTACATCATGGTGTTCTTCGCCATCTGGTGGGCCTGGATGAACTTCACGTGGTTCGCCACGTCCTTCGACACCGATGACTGGCTGTATCGCCTGCTGACGATCGTCCAGATGGGTGGAGCGCTCGTGATGGCCGCCGGGGTGGGACCTGCCATGGAGCATCAGGACTTCCTGGTGGTCACCTTCGGCTATGTGCTCATGAGGATCGCCCTGGTGGGGCAATGGCTGCGGGCGGCGGTTTCGCATCCGTCGCTGAGGGCCACCGCACTGCGTTATGCCGCCGGCGTTGGCGCGGTCCAGATCCTCTGGATCGTGCGCCTCGTCCTGCCCGGCCAGGGTGACCCCGTGCTCTTCTTCGCGCTGCTTCTGACGGAGATCCTCGTCCCGGTCTGGGCTGAGAAGCGCGGGCAGACGCCGTGGAATCCGCAGCACATCGCCGAACGTTACGGGTGCTTCACCCTCATCGTCCTGGGCGAGTCCGTGCTGGCATCCACGACGGCCGTGGTGGACGCCGCGGGCCATCGCGAGCACTTCGGAGCCCTGTTGATGCTGGCAGGCAGCGCCTTGGTGCTGGCGGCCGGCATGTGGTGGGTCTACTTCTCCCGGGAGCATCACGAGCACTTCACGAACATGCGGGACAGCTTGCTGTTCGGCTACGGGCACTACGTGATCTTCGCGGTGGCGGCCTCCTTCTCGGCCGGCATCGAGGTGGCGGTCGACATCGTGTCCGGGGAGTCGGGGCTGGGCGTCGTCGGAGCGGCTGCGACCCTGACCGTTCCGGTGGCGCTGTTCCTTGCCACCACATGGTTCATCACCTTGCGGAAGTCGCTCACGCGCCGTGCGAGCGTCGCTTTCCTGGCGCTCACCGTCGTCCTGGCCGCGTGTGCCCTGGTCCCCGGGGAGACCACTGTCGGCGCCACCGCCGCGGCCGCCGTCGTCATGGTCCTGCTGGTGGTGCTCCTGGAGCTCCCGTCCACTGTGGCCGCGTCCCGCCGTATGGGGGAGACTGTGGAGTCATGACGGATTCGGCGGGAGCGGGCAAAGACCCTGACACCAAGCAGCGGCTTCTGGAGGCGGCGGCCCGTCTGGTCGCGGCGTCTCCGGGCCAGGAGGTCCCCTTGCGGGCCATCTGTGATGCCGCAGGGGTCAAGCTGCCCACGCTCTACCACTTCTTCGGCAGCAAGCAGGGCCTTCTGGAAGCGGTGATCGACCACGGCTTCGAGCTTTATCTCGGCGTCAAAGACGGGCTGGAGCCTGGGGCGGACCCTCTGGAGGACATCCGCCGCGGCTGGGATGCTCATGTCGAGTTCGGCGTGGCGAATCCCGCTTTCTACGCCCTCATGTACGGGCAGGTGGTGCCCGGCAGCCGTCCCGAGGCTCAGGGGCGTGCCACCGGGATGCTCCGGAAGCTGACGGGTCGCGCCGAGGCGCAGGGCCGGCTGGCGGTGAGTGCGGAGCGTGCCGCGGATCTGATCCTCGCGGCCAATGTGGGGGTCACCCTGCACTGCATCGTGGAGGAGGATTACGACGACGCCCTCTCCGCCGAGCTGCGGGAGGCCTGTCTTGAGGCGATCACGGGGAGCCGTGCCCCGGCGGCCGTGACGCCGAGTGCCGTGGGGGAGTCGGCGTCGTCGTTGCTGCTGGCCCTTGACGACGGCGAAGCGCGTCTGAGTTCTGAGGAAGCTGCTCTGCTGCGCGTCTGGCTCCGGCGCCTGACGGACTGACCGCGCTCAGGCCTCGATGTCGTCCAGGCGGGCGATCACGACTTCCAGCAGCCGCGCGAGGTCCTTCATCTCCGGGCTGCTGAGGTCCTGCAGCACATCCGTCTCCACGATGCTGGAGCCCTGAATGGCGAGGTTGAAGAGCTGGCGGCCCTCCTCGGTGAGGCTGACGAAGACGCGCGTTCTGTTGCCGGGGTCCTGGCTCCGTTCGATGAGCCCGCGCTGGGCGAGCTTGTCCAGGCGGTGCGTCATGGACGACGGCGCCACCTTGCCCAGATCCGCGAGCTGGCTCGGGGTGAGCGGTTCCTTCGCTTTCACCAAGGCGGTGACCACGCCCCATTCGCCGGCCGTGACGTCCAGGTCCGCCAATTGCCGGGCATACCACTGGTCCAGCTTCCGGTTCAGTGACTGCACGGCCGTGATGACCCGCTGGACGGTCTCCTCGCCACCCGCCGCGACATAGGCCGCGACGCTCTGACGGTGTTCTTCCTGGGCGCTGGGTTTGCGTGGGGGCATTCAGGGATTCTCTCATGACCCTTCGATCTGATAATATTTCGATGTCGAAATATTCGACATCGAATAAATGTGGCCGCGCTCACTCCGCAAGGGATGAGGGCGGCTCGTCCCGTTCATCAGAAAGTCCTTCATCAGACCCAAGGGGGTGCACTCATGCGCGCGAAGCTTTTGATCCTCGCGTCCGCCATCGGTTCTCTCGGCTGGGGAGCCGTTCTTCCCTATCAGTACGCTTATGCGGCGGAAACGCGCGGCTGGGGTGCCCTCATCGCAGCGGCGGCCGCCTCGCTCTTCTCTCTCGGTGCGCTCTTCGCCTCGCCCGTGGCAGGACGTCTCGCGGACCGCTTCAACCCGGTACTGGTGGCCGTCGTCGCCCAGTTGCTCGGTGCCGTGGCGGTGGGCTCGCTGATGTTCGTGAGCGAGCCGTGGGCCTTCCTGCTGGGCATGCTCGTGTTCGGTCTGGGCCTGTCCGCCGCCGTCCCCGCCAAGCAGGTCCTGGCCCTCGAGTGGTCCTCCAGTGAGGACCGCCGCAAGGTCTTCGCCTACAAGTTCACCGGCGAATCACTCGGCATGGCCGCGGGTGCCTTCCTGGCCGGACTCGTGGTGGACCTCAGCCGTCCGGACGGTCTCTCCGTGGGCTTCCTCATGGCAGCAGCCGGCTTCGTCCTCTCCTCCGTGATCATCGCGCTCGCGGGTGGACTCCGGCGCGACGCCGTGCCGGGGCTCGACATTGCCGCACCCGCCTCTGATCCTGCCTTCGACGGCGGTCCCCGGCCTCGCGGGGCCCTGCGCGTGATCTTCGCCGACCCTGCCATGCGCTGGACGGCCGTCGTGACCATCACGCTCGCCCTCGGCTTCTACGCCCAGTTCGAATCGGGTCTGCCGGCCTACGCGCTCACGGTGCTGAACGCCGAACCGTCCGTGATCGGGACCGCGGCCGCCGTGAACTGCCTGGTGATCGTGGCGTTGCAGCTCGTCGTCGTGCGTCTGACCGCCAAGCGGCCCGCTGCGACCCTGCTCATGGCCGTCGGCTCCGTGTGGCTGGTGTCCTGGCTGCTGCTCTCCGTGGCCCAGTTCATGCCCGGCGTCGCTCCGGCACTGTTCGTGATGACATACGGCATCTTCGCCGTGGGGGAGACCGTCTACAGCCCCGTGCTGAACCCGCTGACGGCGTCGCTCGCGCCGGCCGGCATGGTCGGTCAGACGCTCGGCGTCGTCGCCGCGCTGCAAACGGCATTCTCTGCGGCGGGCCCGCTCATCGCGGGCGTCCTGCTGGGTGCCGGACTGGGAGACGTGTTCCTGATCATGCACCTCGTGATCAGCGTGGTGGCCATCTTCGCCGCCTGGCGGATCCGTCAGGTGCTGGCGACCCGAGCCCGTTCCGGGGCTCCCGCCATGTCCGAGGAAGCGCTCGCAGCCTGAGGCTGCGCCACCGGCCGGAGCCGGGGCCTCACATCGAGGGCCCGGCGCCGGCCGGGGCGGCCTTGCGGGGCTTGATGAAGGGCTTGGCCCAGCTTTCGATGAAGCGTGCCATCAGCGGGCCGAGGATCGCCATGATGAGCACATAGGACGAGGCCAGTGCCGCCATCTGGCCTGGTACGGCACCGGAGCTCACGGCGAGACCGGCGATGACGATCGAGAACTCGCCGCGAGCCACCAGTGCCGCCCCGGCGCGGATCCGTCCAGGCTTGCCGACCCCCGCCCGTCGGGCGGCCCACCAGCCCGTGAGCATCTTGGTCAGCGTGGTGGCCAGCGCCAGCAGCAGAGCCCAGCCCAGGACCGGAGGGATGGCGGTGGCATCCGTGCTGAGCCCGAACGCCACGAAGAAGATGGCGGCGAAGAGGTCACGCAGAGGTTCCAGCATGCGGGTCGCATTGTGCGCCGTCGAACCTGAGATCGCGATGCCCAGCATGAAGGCGCCCACTGCGGCGGAGACCTGCAGTGCTGAGGCGATGCCGGCCACCAGCAGGGCGGCCCCGAGCACCGTCAGGAGGAAGACCTCGGCGTTCTCGCTGTGCACGATCGCCGAGACCCGTTGGCCGTGTTTCATGGCGATCAGAAGCACCACGGTGATCACGGCCAGCGCGATCACCACGGCCTGCAGTCCGCCGAGGAAGCCGACACCGGCGAGGGTGGCCGTGAGGATGGGCAGGTAGACGGCCATGGCCAGGTCCTCGAACACCAGCACCGAGAGCACCACGGGAGTCTCCCGGTTGCCGAGGCGGCCCAGGTCCGTGAGGGTCTTGGCGGCAATGCCCGACGACGAGATGTACGTGACGCCGCCCATCACCAGTGCACCCACCGGCCCCCAGCCGAGCAGCAGGGCGACCGCCGCTCCCGGGGCGGCGTTCAGCACGGCGTCCATGACACCGGCCTGCCAGGATTTCTTCAGGCCGGTGAAGAGCTCATCGGCGGTGTATTCCAGACCGAGCATGAGCAGGAGGAGGATCACGCCGATCTCGCCCGAGAGGTGGCTGAACTCCCGCACGCCTTCGAGCTGAATGACGCCGCCCGCGCCGAAACCCAGCCCGCCCAGCAGGTAGAAGGGGATGGGGGACATGCCCACGCGACCGGCGAGCCGGGCCAGGAGGCCGAGGACGAAGACCACCGCCCCGAGTTCGATCAGGGTGATGGCGAGCTGATCCACTCCTAGCCCTTGCGGAGGATCGCGGCGGCCTTGTCGAGGCCTTCGAGCGTGCCCACGGCCACCAGCAGATCACTCAGGTGGAGCACGACGTCGGGGCCCGGGGAGGGGATCACCTCGCCCTCGCGCATGATCGCGACGATCGAGACGCCGCTACGGGTGCGGATCGAGGCGTCTCCCATAGGCCGGTCCCGGAAGGGGGAGTCGTGCAGGATGGAGAACTGCCGCGTGACGATGCCCGGCACGTCGCGGTGCTCCTCGGTGAGCTGATTGACGATCAATTGGCCGCCGAGCAGCTGGGCCAGGGTGGTGGCCTCCTGGCTGCTCAGGGGAATGGAGGCCTGGCAGGTATCGGGATCGTCCCAGGTGGAGAGGATGAACTCGGTGGTCCCGTCCCGGTGTACCACCACGCCGATCCTGCGCCCGCTGGAAGTCATGAAGTCCTTGCGCACCCCGAGGCCGGGAAGTTCGGTTTCATCCACGTGCATGGACTAAGCGTAGTCCCAGGAATCTCTGCTCGTTGCGTGCTCAGTCGTGGTGGATGTTCCGGGCCGGAAGCCGCCGCAACCGAGCACGCAACGCCGGGTTAGGCGGCTCTCCCGGATTTGTGGAGGGCGCGGCGGACCTTGCGGACCACTCCCGGCTGCGGACCGCGGAGGTCTGAAGCGCTGATTCGCAGTTCCTCCCAGCCCAGTTCCGCGGTGATTGCCGCCCGCGCGATGTCCCGCTCGTACTGACGCGCCTCATCGTGAAGCTTGCCGTCGTACTGCAGGCTGAGGCGATGCTCCGGATAGGCGGCATCGGGCCACACGTTCGGCTTGCCCCAGCTGTCGTAGAGGATCACATTCAGCCGCGGTTCGGGCAAGCCGTGGTCCAAGAGGATCAGGCGCATCCTGGTCTCCTGCGGGGAGTCCGCGCCGGGACGGATCAGCTCCAACGCCGCCAGTGCGTTCGTCTTGCCCTTCATTTTGGGATGATCCAGGGTTACGCGCCGAAGGTCCGCCGGGGTGCAGAGCGGCGTCCGCGGGAACGGATGGTCCGGTCCGTGCTCGTTCACCAGATGGTCCCCGGCTGCGACGAGGTCAGCCAACGGCAGGTGGTGCGCCAGGTCCAGCCAGGTTCTGGCCGCCGAGGTGATGCGGACTCCGGCGAGGTACTCCACCTCGCCGGGCAAGAGGAGAGTTCTATGACCGATGACGCCGGTGCGGCGGGGATGGGTGCCGCCCCGGGTGCGGGAGAGATGGATCCTTTGATCCGCCCAGAACGGCAAGGGGATGCCGCGTGCCCTGGCCGCCGTCAGCTCGGAGACCGTCGTCGCATCGTCGAGTGCCGTGACGGCGTGAAGCTGTGCGAGGAGGGTCAGGTCTGCGCCACGAGGTACGCGGACTCCTCGCGTCGGTGCGGACAGGTCCGCCGCCCGGAGCCGACTCCGGGAGACTCCTGCGGCCAAGGCCTCCTTTACGGTGAACGAGGAGTTCAGGAAGGTCTCGGGGAGTTCTTGTGCTCTCATGCCTCCATCGGAACAAGCTCAAGCGGGAGCGGCGAGGGCGGGTCCGGCTATGTGGATGAGCAGTGCTGTCTCCGTTCTGCGTCCCACCACGTTGCGTGCTCAGTTGTGGCGGATGCTCCGGAGATTCACCCACCACAACTGAGCACACAACGCCGGTGACTAAGCGCCCGCTCTCGGAGCAGACGAGGCCGGTGCCTTGACCGGGAGCAGGACCAGGAGGCCTGCGAGGAGAACCACCATGATGCCGAGGATGCCCCAGCGCTGCGCCTGGCCGGCCGGAACCAGCTGGGAGGCGACGGCGATGCAGATGCTGAAGAGCATCGGGGCCAGGAAGGACACGGCCCGGCCCGTGGTGGCGTAGAGCCCGAAGAGTTCGCCCACCTCGCCGTCCGGTGCGAGCCGGCCCAGGAATGCCCTGGCCGAGGCCTGGGCGGGCCCCACGAAAAGGCACAGAAGCAAGCCGAAGACCCAGAAGGTGAGGGCTCCGTGCCAAGCCATGCCGAAGAAGGAATATTCCCCGTTGCCCAGGACCAGGATGGCCGTGCCTGCGATGAGGAGGCCCACCAGGGACAGCTCGATCACGCGCTTGGGCCCGATCCGGTCGTCCAGGAAACCTCCCAGGACGGCCCCGACGGCGGCCACCACGTTCCCGAACACCGCGAAGAAGATGACGTCTTTGAGCTGGAACCCGAACGTTCCGGCCGCGATGACGCCGCCGAAGGTGAAGACGGCGGCGAGCCCGTCACGGAACACGGCGCTCGCCAGCAGGAAGTAGATGGTGTGCGGGGCCTTGCGGTAAAGCGCCTTGATCCGCCGGATCAGCAGGACGTAGGACTGGAAGAAGCCGATCCGTTCGCCGGCATCCAGTTTCGGCGGTTCCGGGACCCGGAAGAACACCGGCAGCGCGAAGAGCCCGAACCAGACGGCGGAGAACAGCGCCACGAGCCGGATGTTCAGCGCGTCGTCGGTACTGGCGCCGAACCATTCGAAGGCCGGCTGCACGAAGAGCTGGAGCACGAGCAGCAGGGCGACGATGCCACCCAGGTAACCGGCCGCCCAGCCGAAGCCTGAGACCCGGCCGATCGTGGCCGGCGTCGAGATCTGCGTGAGCATCGCGTTGTAGTTGACCCCGGCGAGCTCGAAGAACACGTGCCCCACGCTGATGAGGATGACGCCGAAGAGGAGGTATCCGGGTTCGGGCCGGACGAAGAAGCACAGCGCCATGAGCAGCACCACGATCCCGCTGTACACGCCCAGCCAGAGCTTGCGCCGCCCGCCATTGTCAGCCCGCTGTCCCGTGACGGGTGCGAGCAGCGCGATGGCGAACCCGGCCACGGCGAACCCGGCGCTCAGCACTCCCGAGGCGTGGTCTTCGCCGCCGAAGGACTTGGAGGTGAGGTAGACCGTGAAGACGAAGGTGGTCATCACGGCGTTGAAGGAGGCTGAACCCCAGTCCCAGGACGCCCAGGCCAGCACCATGCCGCGCCGCTTCCGGGGCTCGAGCGCGGGTTGTTCGCGCAGTGCTGGAGGCAGGGCTTCGGAGGTCATAGCACGAATGGTAGCGGCCTATCCTTGCCTGCGGTTCGCGAGAAGGCATTTAATCGCAGTCCCACGTGTCAACACCATGAACATCTGCCGTCTCGCGAAGACGCCGGGACCGGAGGGAAACATGCCCTTGATAGAATGGAAAGACACCTGTTCAAGGAACCCCTCCGGACGACAGGACTGCCCGCGGCCAGCAACACCGGAAGTGGTGATGACCACGTGACCCTAGTCCTCTGTTCTCTCTTTGTGGTGGCCGCGCTGGCTCCGCTGTTCTTCGCCCGGTTGGGGCGGAACGCCTTCTACCTCCTGGCGGCAGCGCCGGCGGCCGCCTTCGTCTGGCTGCTCTTCCAGTACCCGGCGGCGTACGGCGAAGGCCTCACAGAACATGTGGACTGGATTCCTCAACTCCAGCTTGACCTGACGTTCCGGATGGATCCGCTGGCCTGGGTGATGTGCCTTCTGGTTCTCGGGGTCGGCTCGCTGGTGCTCGCCTACTGCGCCCGTTACTTCAAGGACAAGGACGCCAATCTGGGTGGCTTCGGCGCTCAGCTGCTGGCTTTCGCGGGCGCGATGTTCGGCCTGGTCACGGCTGATGACCTGATCCTGATGTTCATCTTCTGGGAACTGACCACCATCCTGTCCTACCTCCTGATCGGTTATGCCCGGGCCCGCCTCTCCGCGCGCCGCTCGGCCCTCACCGCCCTCATCGTGACCACGGCCGGTGGCCTGACCATGCTGATCGGGCTCATCATGCTTGCTCAGCTCACCGGCACCAGCCGCGTCTCCGGCCTCCTGGAGCGGGCGCCCGCACTCCTCGAAGCGCACGACGGCGCCACCATGGCGGCACTGAACGTCGCCGTCGTTCTGGTGCTGGTCGGCGCGATCACCAAGAGCGCCCTCTTCCCCTTCCACTTCTGGCTGCCCGGGGCGATGGCCGCCCCCACGCCCGTCAGCGCCTATCTGCACGCGGCAGCGATGGTGAAAGCCGGCATCTACCTGGTGGCACGCCTGGCGCCCGGGCTCTCAGGGGCGGACAGCTGGCTTCCGGTCGTCCTGGGTCTGGGACTCGTGACGATGCTCGTGGGCGGCTACCGGGCACTCCGCCAGAAGGACATCAAACTCATCCTGGCATTCGGCACCGTGTCCCAGCTGGGCTTCCTGACCCTGGTGGTGGGCCTCGGGACGCCTGCGGCCGCGCTGGCCGGCCTCGGGCTGCTGCTGGCGCACGGCCTGTTCAAGGCAGCGCTGTTCCTGGTGGTGGGCATCATCGACCACCAGACCGGAACCCGTGACGTCCGCAAACTCTCCGGGGTGTTCCGCTCCTCGCGGGCGCTCGGCGTCGTGGCCGTGCTGGGCGCGGCATCCATGGCGGGGATCCCGCCCCTGGCGGGCTTCGTGGCCAAGGAGAGCGTCTTCACGGCGCTGGTCGACTGGGCCGACGGCGGCGCACGGGGCCCTTGGGGCTACATCGTGCTGGCCGGCGTCGTCCTCGGATCTATGCTCACCTTCGCATATTCCGCTCGGTTCATATGGGGTGCTTTCGCCACGAAGCCCGGGGTCCCGCCCACCCCGTTCAAGCCGATCCGGTTCTCCTTCCTCGCCTCTCCCGCACTCCTCGCCGCGCTCAGCCTGCTCCTCGGCCTCTGGCCGGCCCCCGTGGACAGCTGGGTCCAGCCGTACGCGGCCCTTTTCACCCATGGGGAAACCGAGGGCCACGGAGCAGGGCATCTGGAACTCTGGCACGGCTTCACCCCCGCGCTCGGCCTGACCGCACTGACCTTCCTGGTGGGCACGCTCCTGGTGCTCGGACGGGAACGCGTCACCCGCTTCCAGGATGCGATGCCCCGGATCCCCGAGGCGGAGAAGGGCTACCAGAACGTCATCGGGGCGCTGGACGACGTGGCCGTCTGGGTCACGGGCCGCACGCAACGCGGTTCGCTGTTCTTCTACCTCGTGGTGATCCTCTCCGTCGCCGTGGCGGTGCCGCTGATCACGCTGCTCTGGCATGGGCAGGGCATCCCGGACAACCTCTACTGGATCGACCCCGGCTCGCCGCTGCAATGGCTCATCGGCCTGGGGATCATTGTGGGAGCCTTCGGAGCGGTCAGGGCGAACAAGCGCTTCATGGCGGTCCTCTTCGTCTCCGTCACCGGATACGGCATGGCGCTGATCTTCGCCCTGCAAGGCGCTCCGGACCTGGCGCTGACCCAGATGCTGGTGGAGACAGTGGCTCTCGTGGCCTTCGTGCTCGCCATGCGCCGTCTGCCCCCGGAACTCCGGGACCGCACGGGAGGCAGGTACCGTGTCATCCGCGTGATCCTCGGCCTCGCTTTCGGCGCCGCGATGGTGATCGTGGCCCTCTTCGCGACGGACGCCAGAGTCGCCACCCCCATCTCCCTCGACTTCCCCAAGCTCGCCTACGAGCAGGGCGGCGGCCTCAACGTGGTCAATGTGACGCTCGTGGACCTCCGTGCCTGGGACACCTTCGGCGAGATCTCAGTGCTGGCGCTGGCCGCCACCGGCGTCGCCAGCCTGATCTTCGTCCGGTCCATCGGTCACCGGATCGGCCGCAGTGCCGGAGTGGAGACCGGAAGCGTCGGAAGGGTCGGCCCTCAGCCGGACGGGTCCATCGAAGCAGCGGCCCTGGCCACGGCGCGCAGGTTCGGCGCTCCGCCCAGCTCACGCGACGGCGTCGTGCGCAATCCGTGGCTGGTCGCCGGACGCACCTTGGCCCCGGAGCGCCGCTCGATCCTCTTCGAGGTGGTGACGCGGCTGATCTTCCACACCATGGTGATCTTCTCCGTCTACTTGCTGTTCGCCGGCCACAATCTGCCCGGCGGAGGCTTCGCGGGAGGCCTCATGGCCGGTATGGCGTTGACCATCCGGTATCTGGCCGGTGGCCGCTTCGAGCTGGCCGAGGCTGTGCGGATGAGTCCCGGACTGGTCCTGGGTGCAGGCCTCGCACTGGCCGCGCTCTCCGGACTGGCGCCCCTGCTGATGGGCGGGAACGTGTTCCAGAGCGCGATCCTGCACTTCACCCTCCCGGTGTTCGGCGACGTGAAGTTCGTGACCAGCACGTTCTTCGACATCGGGGTGTACCTGGTGGTGATCGGCCTGGTGCTGGATGTGCTGCGAGGGTTCGGTGCGCAGATCGACGTCGAACTTGAGGAGGAAAGCGAGGTGGCTGCCCGATGAGTGCCAATATGACCCTGCTGGTGATCATGGGCGTGCTGTACGCCTGCGGGATCTACCTCCTGCTGGAACGGAGCCTGACTCGCGTCACGCTGGGCCTCATGCTCCTGGCCAACGCCACCAATCTCCTCATTCTCGTCACGGGCGGCTACGCCGGGCTCGCACCGCTGTTCACCAAGGGCACGGACCCGCACGACTACAACGACCCCCTCCCGCAGGCGCTCATCCTGACATCGATCGTGATCAGCTTCGCGGTCACCGCGTTCATGCTGGGAATCATCTACCGGACCTGGGTCCTGGGTCGCCAGGACATCATCTCCGACGACACGGAAGATCAGAGAGTGGCCAACACCCCGAGCTTCGACGCCGAGGACGACGCCGTCATCCCGGACGAGACCACCGAGTTCCCGGAAACCCCGGAAGAGCTGGTGCACGCCTCGTCCGACGACGGCGCGCCGCCCGCCGTCGAACCCGGGCAGGGCGATGAGCCGGGAAGCGGGGGCCGCGCATGAGCTTCAACCTCGCTTATCTCGCCCCGCTGGCGGTCCTGCTGCCGATTCTCGGCGCGGCGGTCGCGTTCACTCTGATCCGGCACTCCCGCGCGCAGCGGATGGTCAGCGTCTCCGTGCTGTCCCTGACCCTGATTCTCGAATGCCTCCTGCTGGCCTCGAGCTGGGACGGCGGGACCACCGCGGTCCGGCTGGGCGCCTGGTTCCCGCCGTTCGGGATCGTCATGGTGGTGGACGCGTTCTCCTCGCTCATGCTGGTGGTCTCCTCCGCTGTGAGCCTGTGCGTGCTGCTCTATGCCTCGGCCCAGGGGGCCAGCGAGTCGGGCTACGACGGCCCGGTCTCGATCTTCCATCCGAGCTATCTGATCCTGATCGCGGGCGTCTCCAACGCCTTCCTCTCGGGTGACCTCTTCAATCTCTACGTCGGCTTCGAGATCCTCCTGACGGCGAGCTATGTGCTCATGACCCTGGGCGGCACGGAGGCCCGGATCCGGGCCGGTGTGACCTACGTGGTGGTGTCCGTGGTCTCCTCGCTGCTGTTCCTGATCGCCATCGGCATGATCTACGCGTCCACCGGAACCGTGAACATGGCCGATCTGGCGGTGAAGCTCGCGCAGCTGGACCCTGGCATACAGACCCTGCTGCACGTGATGCTGCTGGTCGCGTTCGGCATCAAGGCGGCCGTGTTCCCCCTGTCCTTCTGGCTGCCGGACTCCTACCCGACGGCTCCCGCGCCGGTCACTGCCGTGTTCGCGGGCCTGCTCACGAAGGTGGGCGTGTATGCGATGGTCCGGACGGAGACGCTGCTTTTCCCTGGCGACACTTTGAACCAGCCACTCATGGTGGTCGCCTTGCTGACCATGGTGGTGGGCATCCTCGGTGCGGTGGCGCAGAACGACATCAAACGTCTGCTCTCGTTCACGCTGGTCAGTCATATCGGGTACATGGTGTTCGGCCTGGCGCTCAGCTCGACGGCGGGGCTCGGGGCGGCCGTCTTCTACGTGGCGCACCACATCACGATCCAGACCTCCCTCTTCCTGGTGGCCGGTCTGATCGAATTGCGGGCCGGAAGCTCCTCGCTGGACCGCCTGGGCGGGCTGGGCAAACTGTCCCCGCTGCTCGCGGTGTTGTTCTTCATCCCTGCCATGAACCTGGCGGGCATCCCGCCGTTCTCAGGCTTCCTGGGCAAGCTGGGGCTTCTGCAGGCGGGTGTGGCGCAAGGGACCGGCCTGGCGATGGTGTTGGTGGTGGGCGGCGTGTTCGCCTCGCTGCTCACGCTGCTGGCGATCGCCCGCGTGTGGAACCGTGCCTTCTGGCGGACCGTCGACGACGCCGAGGACCCGGCCCCGGAGCTTCTCGCCACGGGCACTGCGGCGCGGCGTCTCATGCCGCGCGGCATGGTGGCGCCGACGGCGGCTCTGGTGACGCTGGGTGTGGCCCTCACGGTCTTCGCCGGGCCTCTCTTCGGCCTGGCTGACCGCTCGGCGGCCCAGATGCTGGACCGCAGCTCGTACATTCACGCGGTGCTCGGCCCTGAGACCGCCGTTCCTCCGATCACAGGACAGACCCCGGGAGGTGCCCGATGAGCCCGCATCGCAAGAAGATCCGCTTCCTGCAGGAGCTGCCCCTGCTGATCTGGCTCGTGCTGGTCTGGGCTGTGCTCTGGCAGGATTTCAGCCCGGGGACGCTCGTCTTCGGGGCCTTGCTGGCGCTGGCCGTCACCCGCGTGTTCTATCTGCCGCCCGTGCAGCTCTCCGGCCGCTTCAACGTGTTCCGGGCCG
Organism: Arthrobacter sp. NPDC090010; assembly: GCF_044748305.1. Lineage (NCBI taxonomy): Bacteria > Bacillati > Actinomycetota > Actinomycetes > Micrococcales > Micrococcaceae > Arthrobacter > Arthrobacter sp. NPDC090010. Next base: position 146,725 of record NZ_JBIVFT010000003.1, on the reverse strand, counting down.
TCATCTTCACGGCAGAGGTGCTCGTCCGGATGGCGTGGGCGTCCTTCCAGGTCAGCCTCGTGGCGGTGTTCCAAGGCCCGAAGGTCCGCAATGCGGTGCTGCGTGTCCCGTTGCGGAGCCATTCGGATTTGATCCTGACGGCGGTGGGCCATGTGAGCTCCTGGATCCCGGGATCCATGGTGGTGGACGTGGACCGTTCCACCTCGACCTTGTACCTCCACGCGCTCAATGTGCGTTCCGAGGCGGACGCTGTGAAGGTCCGGGCCGATGTGCGGCGGATCGAGGCGAAGCTGATCGGGATCATGGGAACCCGCGCGGAGCTCAAGGATCTGAAGGCCGAGAAGGCCGGGGAGGTGACGGCGTGATCAATCCCGTGTTCGTGATCGTGGCCATCGTCGCGCTGGGTCTGGCCTCTGCGGCGGCGATCTACCGGATCGCCAAGGGCCCGTCTCTCCTGGACCGCGTGCTCGCCACGGACGTGCTGCTGAGCATCGTGGTCACGGCGCTGTGCATCGATATGGCGGTGCACCGTCATCTGAACAATCTGGTGCTGGTCATCTCCTTGACGGTGGTCGGGTTCATCGGTTCGGTGACCGTGGCGCGCTTCGTCCAGGACCGGAAGGAGCCCAGCGATGACCGATGAGAACTGGAACGCCGTGGTGGACATCGCCAGCGGCATCTGTCTGGTGCTGGGTGCTCTTCTGAGCCTCGGCGCGGCGATCGGCATGGTGCGCTTCCCGGATCTGATGAGCCGTATGCACGCCGCGTCCAAGCCGCAGGTCCTGGGCCTGCTGCTGGTCCTGGTGTCGCTGGGTCTCGAGCTGCGCAATTGGCTCGTCTGGCCGTTGCTGCTGCTCGCCTGGCTCTTCCAGCTGCTGACCGTGCCGATCTCGGCCCATATGGTCAGCCGTGCCGGTTACCGCACCAAACACCGCCACCCGGAACTGCTGAGCGAGGACGACCTGGCCGCCGTCGTCACCGGTGCCGGCGAAGACGGTCCGGAGGACGCGCGCCCGGAGGCGTAGCAGGCCTTTCCTGTCTTCGCGAGACGTCACTTGAGCACAGTGTGGAGGCGCCGCACTGTGCTCAAGTGACGTCTCGCGGGAGAGACGCGGCGGGCCCGCTCAGGCCGGCGCCGCCCCGAGTGCTGCGGCCGCCTCGCGCATGGCGCGTTCGGCGATGGCCACGGTCATGAGGCTGTTCCCCGCCACGATGTGCAGACCGTAGGCGTCCTCCAGGGCCACCAGGTTCATGGCGAGGCTCTCGACAGGCAGGCGCAAGGCGAAATCCCCGTCGCCCGCGCCCCGCTCCAGGATGCCGCGATAGGTGCTGAGCTGCCGTTGATACATTCCCTCGACCAGCTCGTGGTGCAGCGTGGAGTTGCCGGCCAGCACGTCGAATTCGTAGAGCAGGCGCATCAGCGCGTCATCCGGCCCGCTGGGCAGCCCATGGCGGATCGCGGCGCCGAGCTGTGCCGCGGCGTCGGGAAGTCCGGCGATGACGGCGTCCCGCGCGTCGCAGAGGCGCGCGACGCCGGCGCGGTGCGCTTCGATCAGCAGCTCGTCCAGGTCTTCGTAGTAGTACAGGACGGCGCCCCTGGTCAGACCGGCTTTGGCGGCGACGTCGGTCATGGAAATGGACCGCAGCCCGCGTTCGGATGCCGCGTCCAGCGCCGCCGCGACGAGCTTCTCCCGCCGTGCGGTCTGGTTGCTGGGCCGTGCCATGCCTTGACGTTAGCAGAGGGGAATGCTTCACTGGGGATAATTCATTGACGACGCTGTCAAAGAATTCCCTCGATCTTCCGACAGGACCCTCCCATGCTCGATCTCCTCCTGACCCGCGCCACCGTCCGCACCTTCGATCCGGCCCAGCCCTGGGCCGAGGCCGTGGGCATCTCGGGCGGGCGCATCAGCTACGTCGGCAGCGCCGCCGAGGCCCCCGCGGCCCGCAGCACCCGCGACCTCGACGGCGCCCTGCTCACCCCGGGCGTGATCGACTCCCACAACCATCTTCTGCTCGGTTTCGACGCCGACGCGGTGAGCCTCGAGGGCGCCGAGACACTCGAAGAAGTCCGCCGCCGCATCCAGGAACTGGCGGATCGCCGCCCCGAGCTGGACTGGATCTGCGCCGAGAACGCCGTCTACTCCGTGGTGCACGGACGTCGCCCGAACGCCCACGATCTGGCCGGGCTGACGGACCGGCCCATCTTCGTCACCACTTACGACCAGCACTCCGTCTGGCTCAATGAGGCCGCGCTGCGCCTCCTGGGCATCAGCAACGGTGGTGATATCCCCTGGGGCAACCCCGAACTGGACGCGGACGGGAACCCCACCGGCTGGGTCACCGACTTCTACACGAGCGCCATGACCACGGCCGGCCTGGCGGGGCTCCAGCGCGACATCCCGATGTACTCCCCGGACCGTCGCTACAAGAAGTTCCTCTCCAGTCTGGAGATGGCCACGGCCACGGGCATCACCACCGTGGTGGAACCCCAGGTCCCGCTCGCCGAGGTCCCGCTGCTGGACCGCGCCATCCGGGAAGGCAAGCTCTCCTCGCGCGTGATCGCGGCCCTCTTCCACCCCGTCGACGCTGACGACGCCTTCCGCCGCCGGCTGCGCGAAGCCGTGGACGACGCCCCGCAGCACGACCGCCTGCGCCTCGGCCCCATCAAGCTCTACGCCGACGACGTGATCGAACCCCACACCGCCTGGATGCTGGAGGACTACGCCAACCGCCCCGGCCACCGCGGCCACCCCTCCGCCGCGCTGGGCGAGCTCACCCGGATCGTCACCGAGCTGGACCGGCTCGGTTTCCAGACCCACACCCATGCGACCGGCGACGGCGGCATCCGCCTCGCGCTCGACGCGATCGAACACGCCGCACGCACCAACGGGACGAGTGACCGCCGCCACGGGGTGGTGCACGTCGAATGCCTCGACCCGGCCGATCTCCCGCGCTTCCGCGAACTCGGTGTCACGGCGGCCATGCAGCCCCGGCACTGCTCGCCGGATCTGGTGGCCGGAACCTGGATGGAGAACGTGGGCGAGCAGCGCTGGGACCGTGCCTGGCGTTTCCGCTCCCTCATGGAATCGGGCGCTCACGTGGCCCTCTCCAGCGACTGGCAGGTGGGCGAGATGGACCCCGTGGTGGGGTTCTACTCCGCGCTGACCCGGGCCGGTCTGGACGGCTCCGACGCCTGGACACCCGCCGAACGGCTCACCCTGGACCAGACACTGCGCGGCTACACGGCCGAGGGTGCCTGGGCCTGGCACGCCGAGAATGAGCTCGGCGTGATCAAGCCCGGCGCGCAGGCCGACGTGGTGGCCTGGAGCTCCAATCTCTACGAGCACGAGCAGGATCCCGCCGCGCTGCTGGAACAGCGGGCGGCACTCACCCTGGTGGGCGGCGAAGTGGTCCATGACGCGGCCGTCGACGCCGCGCCGGTACCGGTCTACGGAGGGCAGTCGCACTGCTCGGCCCATGACAGCCATACGCCCCAGCACTGAGCGGACCGTCCCTGAACGGACCGTCACCGAGGGCTGAAACACCGCGAGTGGGCACTTGATCACAGTGTTCCCGCCCGGGACTGTGATCAAGTGCCCACTCGTTGTAGGGGCGACGCGCGGGAGCGTGTTTAGACGATGTCCCGGGTCTTGTTGAACTTGGCGATGGCCCGCTGAGTGCCGCGGGTGGTGAGCACCTGGATGGCCGCGCTGACAGTGGCCGAGATGACTGCGAAGGCGAGAGCGCCGCGCAGGCTCGCCTCGGCGTCGTCGCCCTTCTGAGGCGGCTTGTTACCCGTGGCCTTCTCCCAGCCGGCGTTCACCAGCTTGGAGCCGACGATCCCGGCGCCGATGCTCACGGCCGTGCCGAGCAATTTGAGCAGAAGCTGCATGGTTTCTCCCTTGCTGTGCCGGACGTTACTGCTCTTCAGCCTACTCGTCCCGCCCGGTCAGCGCCTGGCACCGACCGGGTCGGACTCCGGCTCGTCATCACCGCTCCGTTCGGGCTGCGGAACCACGGGGATCATGCCCGTGGCGATCATCCTCTCCCGCTGCCGGGCCTCCCGGCGGCCGCCCGGAATCGGGTTGCCGAAGTCCCGGGGTGTCCCGTCCGGGGCCATGATGAGCGCGTGCGAACCGGTGTGTGCGGCGGGCTCGGCGGGACGTGCGACAGCGCTCCGCTTGCCGGGGCGCTCGTCCTCCTGCGGAACCGGACCGGCGGAGTCCGCGGTTGCGATCCCGGCGTCGGCGCCTGCGAGAACCGGGGTGTCGCGGTTCAGGCGGGCACCCTCGACGTCGACGTCCGGGAGATGCCTCTCGAGCCACTTCGGCAGCCACCAGGCACGGGCGCCCAGCAGGTGCATGGCCGCCGGGATCAGCGTCATGCGCACCACGAAGGCATCCACCAGGACGCCGAACGCCAAGGAGAAGCCGAGGGGCCGGACCATCGTCAGGTGGTTGAAGATGAAGCCGGCGAACACGCTGGTCATGATGATCGCGGCGGCCGTGACCACGGTGGCGGCATGCCGGAAACCGATGCGTACGGCGTTCCTCGCCTTCGCCCCATGGACGTACGCCTCACGCATGCCGGAGCCGATGAACACCTGGTAGTCCATGGCCAGGCCGAACAGGACGCCGATCAGGATGATGGGCAGCATGCTCAGGATCGGACCCGGGTGGCTGACGTCGAACACCCCGCCGAGCCAGCCCCACTGGTAGACGGCCACCACGGCGCCGAACGAGGCCGCCAGGGAGAGCAGGAAGCCGACGGTGGCGAGCACCGGGACCCAGATCGAGCGGAACACCAGCAGCAGAAGAATCAGCGAGAGGCCGACGACGATCGCGAGATAGACCGGCATGGCGTCCACAAGCTTGTTCGACACATCGATGTTCGCCGCAGTCTGACCCGTCAGGCCGATGCTCACATTGAGATCCTGCTTGATCTGCTGTGCTTCGGAACGCAGATCGGAGACCACCGTGACAGTGTCCGGGTTCGCCGGCCCCTGCGACGGGATCACCTGGAAGACGGCCGTCTGGCGGTCATCACTGAGGGTGGCGGGCACCGCGGCGACCACGCCCGGGACGCCGCGGAGCTTGTCCGCCACATCCAGTTGCTTCGCCTCGGCGTCCTGTTCGCTCAGCCCGGCCGGGAACTCGCCGACCACCACGATCGGTCCGTTCATGCCATCGCCGAAGGCCTTGCTGATGGTGGAGTAGGCCTTGTACGCGGAGGAATCCGCGGCCTCGGATCCGCCGTCCGGGAGAGCCAGGTGGAGGTCCTTGGCGGGGAGCGCCACCGTGCCGAGCACGACGACGGCGACCAGCACCGCCAGCCACGGCCACTTGGTGACCCAGGCGCCCCAGCCGCGGGCGGCGTCGTCGTCATCCGAAAGGGGATGCGACGCCTTCTCCGCAGCCCGGCGCCAGCCTCGCTTGGACACCACGCGGCGCCCGATGAACCCGAGAATCGCGGGCGTCAGCGTGAGGGAGACGAGGACCGCCATCGCCACGGTGGCTGCGGCGGCGAGGCCCATGAGGGTCAGGAACGGCAGGCCCGGTACGGCCAATGCCGCAAGCGTGATGACCACGGTGATGCCCGCGAAGAACACGGCGTTGCCGCTGGTGCCGGTGGCGCGTGCGACCGATTCCTCCATGTCCATGCCGGCCAGGATCTGACTGCGGTGCCGGTTGACGATGAACAGGGAATAGTCGATGCCGACCGCCAGGCCCAGCATCAGGGCGAGGATGGGCGTCATGCTGTTCATCTGGATCGCGCCGGACAGTGCGAAGGTGCCGCCCACGCCGACCCCGACTCCGGCGATCGCCATCAGGAGCGGGAGCCCGGCGGCCACGAGAGTCCCGAGCATGATGATCAGGACCAGCACGGCGACGCAGAGACCGATGATCTCAGCCGGTCCGGCCAGGCTGCCGAGGTCCTCGGAGAGTTCCTTGCTCGGATAGACGTTCAAGCCACTGCTCTGGGTGGCTTCCAGGGTGTTGACGACGTGATCGCGGGCGTCGGTGGAGACGGCGCTCAGTGAGACCTTGAAGGTGATCTGGGCGACGGCCACGGCGCCGTCCTTGGAGACGAAGCGGATCCCCTGAGCCGCTTGCGCCTTGCGCTTGGCCTGATCCAGTTCCGCCTGGTGGGCGTCCAGTTCCTTGGCGGCGGCATCGGCTTTGGCACGGCCGTCGTTGTAAGCCTTCTCCGCGGCGGCGATCTGGGCTGCCGCGGCCTGTGCCTGGGCCGCAGGGACCTGGGCGCCGGATGCCTGGGCGGCTGCCGCCTGTTGCTTGGCGGTGTCCAGCTGCTTCTTGGCATCCTCCAGCTGGGCGTTGCCCGCGGCCTGCTGGGCCCGGCCGGCTGCGATCTGCTTCTCCGCGTCGCTCAGCTTGCTGGTGCCGGCATCCACCTGGGCCTGGGTCGCGAAGGGGTCGATGGTGCCCTGGAGTTCGGCCGCCCCGTTGAGGCTCTTCAGGGCGTCCTGGACGCTCTTCTTCTGCGCATCCGTGAAGGCCTTGCCGTCCTTGGTCTCGAAGACCACGGATCCCGTGCCGCCCGCGGACTCCGGGAGGACCTCCTTCAGGTGGTCCAGAACCCGCTGGGTCTCGGTGCCGGGGATCTTGAAGTCATTGGTGAGCTTGCCGTGGAATGCGGCGGCCGCACCTCCGACGGCCAAGAGGACCACGAGCCAGAAGGAGAGGACCCACCAGCGGTGCCGGTAGGAGAACTTGCCGAGCCTGTAGAGCAGGAGTGCCATGGTCTATTGCCTTTGTCGATGCCGGTTGGTGCGGGAGCGGGTGATGGGTGGTGCTCAGGCGAAGCCGTTGCGAAGATACTGGAGTGCTTGGGTGATGAGGACGCGCAACGCTGCGCTGTCGGTGTCCGCCACGTTCCCGTCACGGGGGAGCTGGTGTTCCAGCCAGAACTCCATGGCCGACTTCCCCGCGCCGATGATGGCGCCCACCATAGTCTTGACGAAGAAGGGGTCTGCTTCAGTTCCCAGACGTTCTACGGCAACGGCGCTGAGCTTGTAGCTCGCCTCCTCCCAGGCCATGAGCTGCCAGCGTTGCACCTGAGGTTGATTCTCCGTCAGAAGGCAGACCCGCGCCATCCGGGACAGGGCTCCCGGCTCCACCAGTGAGGTGACGGCGGCGATGGCGGAGTCCAGTAGCGGTTCCTCCAGGGGCCGCTTGCGGAACTCCTCGATGGCGCCGTCCAGGAAGTTCTGGACTGTTGCGGCGAGGGCGGCTTCCGGGCTGGGGAAGTAGTTGAAGAAGGTGCGGCGGGAGATCCCGACGGCGTCGGCCAGGTCCTCGGCCGTGAAGTTGCCCATGCCGTTCTCGGAGAGCAGCCGGACGGACGCCTCGATGATCGCGGCCCGGGTGGCCTGCTTGTTGAGCTCACGGCGGGAAGTCTTCTCGTCCTTCCCGCCCGCGGGTGCTCCCGTGCCGCGGGGTGTCGCGTCGAGAGCCGTGCTGGAGTCCATGGAAAAAATGCTACGGCAGCCAGTGCACGCAGTGCAATCTTGCATTGAGTGAAGTGAACGAAGTCACAGTGTGGCTCGGCGTGAGCACGCCCGTCCCAACGGCCGAGTTCGTGGCGGGCCGGGACGGGAGCTGGGTTTCGGCCGAGCTCGTGGGTTTCGGCTGAGTTCGTGGGTCTTTCCCACGAACTCAGCCGAAACCCACGAACTCACCTGGCAGGGGAGGCGGGGTCGCAGAGGGTGGGCGCCTGGCTCCGGGTGCTGGTGGGTGCGTGCAGATGGCCCGTTGATACGATCCGGGCATGGAATTCGTGGTGTTGTACTCCCTGCGTGACGGCGTCGACCGGGCCCGGCTCATGGAGGTGTTTCCGCGGCATCAGTCCTATTACCGGGAATTCCGTGCGGCCGGCGGCGGACTGATCGCCCTGGGCCCGTTCCTGACGCCTGATCCGGCGGCCGGGTCGATGGGAGTTTTCTCCACGCGGGACGACGCCGAGAGATTCATCGCTGACGACCCCTTCGTCACTGAGGGGTTCGCGGAGCCGCGCATCCTCGAATGGAACGTGGTCCGCTTCGAGCCGTGAATCCCTGGCCTTGCCCATGCGGCCTCGGGCATGAGTATGGCCCCGGCACGGTATGGCAACGCCGGGGCCATGATTCACTCACTCGCACATCTCTCTCTGGAGACGATGTCCACGCTACGACCGGAGTCTGAACGCTGGCTCAAAATACCGTGGACGTTCACCGCTCATGTGCCATGCATCGGCTCGCCGCCCCGGAGGGGTTCGGCTCGCCAGGTCCAGTCGTTTCCCCACGGACCTTGCTGAAAAGACCGCTTCCGGACGGTCTCGGGCTTCCTCGGCTAGCGCCCATTGAGCTTCAACAATGAGGCCGTACGTATCGTGAGGTAGCCACGCCATTCCATGGCCGCAGCGTCGGAGTAGCTCGGGAAGTCGGCAGACCAGCCGCCGTCGGCGTCCTGTGCCGACTGGGCGCGATCGAGGTCCGCCTCCACCGCATCGGGTCCGAGCAGCGCACGGATCGGGCGGCCCGGTTCCGGAGCATAGTCCAGGAGATGGAGACTTTCGCCGTCAGCACCGCCGAGCACGGGAAGGGCACCCGTGTGAGGTACGAAGCGGAACAGCTCGGTCAGCAGGGCTTGCGCTTGTGGATGGGTGTCGGAGGCGGCGTCCAGGAATTGGAGGGCCGCAGACAGAACGTACGCGAACGGTGCCTCGGTGATGGCGGCGATCGCGTTGAAGCAGTATGCCACCGAGCCCTTCAACCACGGATGCGACAGGATCGATTCATCGACCCGGGCCGAGCGGAGAGCGTGGGTGGTGATGCCTGCGGTGATCTGCAGCGACGACTTGCCCGAATCGGCCTGGACCCAGAAAGGTGCGCATGCGGTCGGATCTTCAATCGGCAGGGCGAAAGGGAGACCGCCGTCCGGGAGCGCGACCTTCTCAAGCCATTCCAACAAGGGGCCGGACGTCTCGGGTGCGGCGATGCCGGTATCAGCGATGGCCTCCCAAGCATGCTGTGCTCCGCCTGGCTGGCTTTCCGGCGCCCGGAGGTCGGGCTCCAGTCCCCAGCCGAAGCCGCCGTCGCTGTTTCGATACGCTTCGAGGCTGTTGATGATGCCGTTCCTCGACCGCTCCGCCTCTCCGATGTTCAGGGCGAGGTCAAAACGGTGGCGATCCAGCAGTCGTGCGTGGGATGTCATGAAAGCGTGGGCGCGGTCAATATCAATGCTCATGCTTCGAGCATGGTTCGTCCGGAGGACTCATGATTGGACGAATCGGCCAGAACGCGTCTGCGGTGCAGCCACGGACTGCGTGGTCAAAGACCGGCTGCGAGCCGCGCAGGCGTTCGTCCGGACAGTTTCTTCGCGTCTCGCGTGAAGTGAGCCTGGTCGAAATACCCGGCGGAAGCAGCCGCGTCTCCCAGTGCCAAGCCATCCTGGACGAGTTGGAGGGCCTTCTGAAAGCGGTGGATCTGCAGAAGACTATTCGGGCCGTAGCCGAAAAGGCGGTCATGGATCCGGCGCAATGACCGTTCGGACATGTTGTGGGCGCAGGCTATCTCTGCCAAACGCTTCCCCTGGTGTGCTGAATGATCGAGCGAAGCTGCAAGCGAGAGGAGCCCGTGGTCAGGTTCCGCCCGTCGCCATAACTCTGCCAGGACTTGCTCCAATAGCTTGCCGGGATCGCCGTCGAATCGGCGTTCCAGAGCCGCCGCGTGCGGGGTCACGGCCTGAAGATCGACGTTCAGGTCAACCAGTTCTTGCGCGGACACCTGGAGCAGGGTGTGGGCCACGCCCGGAGGAAGCCGGAGCCCGACGGTAACCTCACCGGGTGATGTGGAGACGGTCATGGCACGCGTGCCAGGTCCGGCGAACACCAGGCGGTTCTGGAACCACATGATGTCCATGACGCCATCTGGAAGGACGCTCTGCTGAGTGGCGGATGCTTGCACCCGCCACATCAGCGTCCCGGTTCGCTCGCTGTGCCAACTCGTGTATTCCGTCACGTCTGCGGCCCGTCCCTTCTGAGTAACAGACTAGTGCCACAGAGCACGATCGAGGCAGGTGCAGGCCCTTGCTGGGGGACTGATCGGGCGACCCTGAAGCCGCGGTCGTCAGCTTTTGAGGACGGAATCCAGGGGGAGCTTCAACGTGTCGTAGCTGCTGGAGTCGACTTCGAGGAGCCTCCCGTCGAGCACCAGGGTCGGCGTTCCGCGGAGGCCGAGCTCCGTGGCGTCGTCGAGATCCCGCTGGACCCGCTGCGCGACCGCGGCCGAGGTGAAGTCCTTGGTGAAACGTTCCATGTCGAGGCCCAGAGTGCGAGCGTAGGAGGTGAAGGCCTCCGCCTGGCCCGAAGCCGACTTCGCCCACTCCGACTGGTGCGTGAACAGGGCGTCCGCCATCCGGGCCTGGGCGCCCTGTTCCGCGGCGGCTTCCACGGCTTTGGCGGCGAGCGGCGCGTTCTGGTGCATGGGCAGGGGGAAGTTGCGCACCACGATCTTGACCTGCGAGCCGTACTCCTTCACGGCGCGGGTCATGAGCGCATCCATCTTGGCGCAGTAGGGGCACTGGTAGTCGGTGAAGAGGACCAGTGTCGCTTTGGGACTGGCAGGGTTGCTCAGCGTTCGTGCATTCTGCGGGGCGAGTTTGGCCAGCAGGGCTGCGGACGGGGCCTCGGGAGTGCTCGCCGGGGCGCTGGGGCTCGGCGTCGAGGTCGCGGACGACGGCGCGCCGCAGGCTCCCAGCAATGTCGCCGAGGCGCTCAGGGCCAGGACCCCCGCCAGGCTTTTCATGGTCAATCCTGCTCGCGATCGGCGCGCCATCGTACTCCCCGTGCTCGTTCTGAACTTGGCTGCGAGCCTAACCAGCGGTCCGGAAGGAGGCCAAGTTTCGTGAGGAGGGCAACAGAGGCCTGGGCGCGGGCGGTGGACCGGGCCCACGTCAACCACGCACCGTGTTCGGCCGACCTCGCGAGTTCGGTGCGAGATCGCGTATCTTGTGAGCGGTTTGACCCATAACTAGCGAGTTCGTGAGGTGAGGTGTTCTGTCTAGCGGGCTCAGCCAGGGGCAGTCCCCGACTAGCGGGCTCGGTCTAATGCAGCGCTGTGTTCCGCCGATCTCGCTAGTTCGGCGCGAGATCGCGTGTTGTGTGAGCGATTTGACCCTTAACTAGCGGGCTCGGCAGGGGCGTGGTCCGGAATCAGCGAGCTCGGCAGGGGGAGCAACAGCGTCGGTCGGCCGTCACCTAGGGGCAACGCTCCCAATGTGACAGCGGGACCGCAACACCGTCGTCGGGCGGGTATAAACTGTGGTCCACCAGAAACGACAGGGGAGCGCCGCCACCGAGAGGTGCGTGGGCGCTGAGAGTGCGGATCAACCGCAGACCCTCGAACCTGATCCGGTTAGTACCGGCGATAGGGAGTCGAGCATCTCAGAACGTGCCATCCGGCACCTCCCCTCCTGCAATCCCAGGAGGATGACATGACCACACAGACAATCGCGACGCGCCGCAGCTGGCGCGTGGTGGACATCGTGGTGGCGGCACTGATCGCCGTCGCCGGCGGTGTGATCTTCTGGGCCTGGGATCAGGGTGCCAATCTGATCAGCCCGCTGACCACCGCGTTCCCGCCCCTCTCCGGGCTCTACGTCGGAGGCTGGCTGCTGCCGGGCGTCCTCGCCGGCCTCATCATCCGCAAGCCGGGCGCCGCTCTGCTGGTGGAGGTCATCGCGGCCTGCTCGGAACTCGTGATGGGTTCACAGTACGGCCTGACGGTAGTGGCCTCCGGAGCCATCCAGGGCCTGGGCGCGGAGATCGTCCTGGCGATCTTCCTGTACCGGAAGTTCAACCTCCCGGTGGCCCTGTTCTCGGGCGCGGTGGCGGGTCTCGGATGCGCCATCAATGACAACTTCCTTCCCTGGGGCTGGAACATCACCTGGGACGGCGGATCCCAGGCCGTGTACCTCCTGTTCTGTGTGATTTCCGGCGCCGTGATCGGTGGGCTGCTCGGGTGGCTGGCCACCCGAGGCCTGGCGAAGACCGGTGCACTGTCGGCTTTCGCGTCCCGCCGGGCCGGGTCCGAACCGGTCTTCGGCTGAGCCATGGCCTCCACCTCGGTCCATCCGGCCCGGGTCACCGCCCGGGGCTGGGGCTGGCGGCACGGCGGGCGTGACCGCGCCGCCGTCGCCGGCCTCGACCTCGACCTCGAACCGGGCGAAAAGGTCCTGTTGCTCGGTCCGTCCGGGGCCGGCAAGTCGACGCTGCTGCATGCCCTGGCGGGTGTGCTCGGCTCCACCGAGGATGACGGAGCCGACGAGAGCGGCACTCTGCTGATCGACGGCGCGTCCCCTCGCGCGGCACGCGGCCGGGCCGGGCTGGTGCAGCAGGACCCCGAGACTCAGGTGGTGCTCGGCCGGGTGGGCGACGATGTCGCCTTCGGCGCCGAGAATCTGGCCGTGCCGCCCTCCGAGATCTGGGGCCGGGTCCGCAGAGCGCTCGACGACGTCGGGCTGGGGCACTTGCCGCTGGATCACCCGACGCATGCGCTGTCGGGTGGTCAGAAGCAGCGTCTGGCTCTGGCCGGGGTGCTGGCCATGCGGCCGGGCCTGGTACTGCTGGACGAGCCCACCGCGAATCTGGACCCGGACGGCGTGCTGGAGGTCCGTGATGCCGTGATCCGTGCTGTCGCCGGCTCGGGGGCGACGCTGGTGGTGGTGGAGCACCGGGTGGACGTCTGGAAGGACGCCGTGGACCGCGTGGTGGTGCTGGGGGCCGACGGTTCCGGGCCGTCCGGCGTGCTTGCGTCCGGTGCGCCCGGGGCGGTGCTGGACGCGCAGGGCGAGGCCCTGGCCGCGCAGGGCGTCTGGATTCCGGGTCGGGTGCCCGTGCTGAGCGGTCCGACCCGGGAAACGGGTTCCCGCGGATCCGGCGGCGCAGTGCTCCTCCGGGCGCGCGAACTCGCCGTGAGCCGTGCCGTCCGCGCTCGCCGGGGACTCGGCGCGAAGGCCACGGAACCTGTCCTGAGCGACGTCGGCCTGAAGCTGAAAGCCGGACACGCACTCTCGGTCACCGGCCCCAACGGCGCCGGGAAGTCGACCCTGGCCCTCACCCTGGCGGGCCTGCTGCCGCCGGTGCGGGGCGCCGTCGTCGCCTCTGAACTCTTGATGACCGCGGGAGGATCCGAACCCCGGCACCCCGAGCCGCACCGCTGGAAGGCGAAGGAACTGATCACGAGGATCGGCACCGTCTTCCAGGAACCGGAACATCAATTCGTGACCGGAACCGTCCTGGACGAACTGCGCTTCGGACCGCGTCAGCTGGGCCGAGGTGAGGATCGAGTGGACGAGCTGCTGCAGCGTCTGCGGCTGGAATCCCTGGTGGAGGCCAATCCTTATACGCTCTCCGGCGGAGAGAAGCGACGGCTGTCGGTCGCGACCGTGCTGGCCGCTCATCCGAGGCTGTTGGTGCTGGACGAACCGACGTTCGGTCAGGACGCCAACACCTGGGCGGAACTCGGCTCTTTGCTGCTGGAGTTGCTCGCCGACGGCGTCGGGTTGCTTTCCGTCACGCACGACGCCGACTTCACCCGGGCACTCGGGGCCACGGAGCTGGTGCTCGGTGGTGCCGGCCACGCGACGGAGGGCCCTGCGGCCGCGGTTCCGGCCAGTGGCCGGATGTCGGGAGGGGACGCATGAGCGCTCTTCCGGTCCTTCCCGTGGCCGATGTCGACCCTTACGCCGCCGCGCGGAGGGCTCAGCCGTTCCTCGGACGAGTCAATCCGCTGTCCAAACTCGGTGCGCTGGTGATCATCACCCTTGCCCTGATCTGGTCCATCGACTGGCTCTCGGCGGGGATCGCCGTCGTGTGTGAAGTGCTGGTGCTGCCTTTGGCGGGGCTTTCGCTGCGACGGTTGTGGTTGCGGGCGTGGCCTCTGATCGGTGCGGCGCTGCTGGGCGGCTGGAGCACCGCCCTGCTTGCGCCGGACAAGGGTCCGCTCCTGTTCCAGTTCGCGATCTGGAGCGTGGGGGAGCACTCGCTGCTTCTGGGCGTCGGTTTCGCTTTGCGCGGGCTGGCGATCGCCTTGCCCGCGGTGATCATGATGGCGTGCACCGAGCCGACCGAGCTGGCCGATTCCCTGGCTCAGCTGGCTCGATTGCCGCATCGCTTCGTGCTCGGCACGCTCGCGGCCCTGCGTCTGGTGGGACTCATGGTGGAGGAATGGCAGACCCTCGGCATGGCCCGGCGCGCTCGCGGCGTGGGTTCGGGAGGAAACGTCTTCTCCGCGGCGGGGGCGAAGCTGGGACAGAGTTTCGGTCTGCTGGTGCAGTCCATCCGCAGGGCTTCGCGGCTGGCCGTGACCATGGAGGCGCGGGGGTTCGGGGCGGGACCGCGTAGCTGGGCGCGTCCGTCCAGGCTCTCCCGTGACGACCTTTGGGTGCTGGTGGGTGCGCTTGTCGTGGCCGTGGCGTCGGTGGGGGTGTCCATCGTCGTGGGCGCGTGGAATGTCGTCTATTGAGTTCGGCAGGGCCACCGTGGGGCGAGGCTCGGGATCGTGACGCGAAAACCGAAAAATATCGCACGAATCGACTTGGGTATCCCAAAAATGCCGCCCGTTCGGCGGTGCTTGCGGGAAAGTAGCTCACATCTGATATATTCGTGCGCATGACTGAGACGATGGATCATCTGGCCTCCTGGCTCCGCGACGCCCGGAGCGACAAAGGCTGGACGCAGGGCAAGCTGGCGGAGGAGCTGGGAACCAGCCAGAGCGCCGTGGCCCGCATGGAGACCGGCAAGCAGAACCTGAGCCTGCGCATGATCCGGCGGCTCGAGGATCTTTTCGAAGCCACTCTCGTCACCCCCGCGCGGCCTCGCGTGACCCATCTGAAGGTGGAGGGCGGTCACAAGCTCAGCGGCGCCGTCGACGTCAACAGCAGCAAGAACGCCGGCGTCGCGCTCCTGCTCGCCAGCCTCATCAACCGCGGCACCACCACGCTGCGCCGTCTGGCGCGCATCGAGGAGGTCAACAGGATCGTCGAGGTTCTGGCGAGCATCGGCGTCGAGTGCACGTGGCTGAACGAGAACGATCTGCGCATCCGCCGCCCCGAGTCGCTGGACCTGGACGCCATGGACGTCGATGCCGCACGCCGCACGCGCAGTGTCATCATGCTCCTCGGCCCGCTCCTGAACGAGCGCGACGAGTACCAGCTCCCGTACGCCGGCGGTTGTGACCTGGGCACCCGCACCGTCGAACCGCACATGCAGGCGCTGCGTCAGTTCGGGCTCGAAGTGGAGGCCAAGTCCGGTTTCTACACGGTTCAGGCCCCCGAGGCGGACAGCAAGGACCGCAGCTTCGTTCTCACCGAGCGCGGCGACACGGTCACGGAGAACGCCATCATGGCCGCTGCGCACCGCACCGGCACCACCGTGATCCGCAACGCCAGCCCCAACTACATGGTGCAGGACCTCTGCTTCTACCTGCAGATGCTCGGTGTGAGCATCGACGGCATCGGAACCACCACCTTGCGCATTACGGGACTCAGCCACATCAACGTGGACATCGAGTACTACCCGTCCGAGGACCCCATCGAGGCGATGAGCCTCATCACCGCGGGCATCGTGACGAACTCCGAGGTCACCGTGCGCCGCGTGCCCATGGAGTTCATGGAGATCGAGCTGGCCTTCCTGCAGCACATGGGGCAGGAGCTGGAGATCTCCGGCGAGTACACGGCCCGAAACGGCCACACCCGACTGGTGGATGTCACCACCAAGCCGAGCACCCTGCACGCCTCGGTGGACAAGATCCACCCCATGCCGTTCCCCGGCATGAACATCGACAATCTGCCGTTCTTCGCGGTCATCGCGGCCAATGCCGAGGGTCAGACCATGATCCACGACTGGGTCTATGAGAACCGTGCCATCTACTTGACCGAGCTCAACCGGCTCGGCGCCAACATCCAGCTCCTGGATCCGCACCGGCTCTACGTCAACGGGCCCACCAAGTGGCGTGCCGCGGAGATCGGCTGCCCGCCGGCCCTGCGTCCCGCCGCGTGCATCCTCCTGGCGATGCTGGCGGCTCGCGGCACGTCCACCCTGCGCAACATCTATGTGATCGAGCGCGGTTACGAGGACCTGGCCGAGCGGCTGAACTCCATCGGCGCCCGGATCGAGTACTTCGAGGACTGACCCGGCGTCCTGCCGTCCCCTTCGGGGGCATTGACCGGGCGTTTGCGCCTCGGATATCTTCGCCTCACGTCCCGGGCAGCGGGATCCGGCTTGGGGAGGCGCGGGTGAAAGAGACGAACGGTTTGCGGACGACGGCGGCTTGCGCGCCAATGCTGATGGCTCTGGGCCTGGCGGTCCTGGCCTTGAGTGCCTGCACCGGGGGTGCGACGGCCGCTCCGGAGACGAGTAGTGCGTCGAGCGCCGTGCCCGGGGTCGTGCCGGGACAGGAGACCACGGCGCCGTCCTCCGAGCTCACGCTGGGGCAGTCTGCACCCGCGGAGAAGGAGCTGGCGTTAGGGCGTTCCGCGAGCCCGGGCGGGGCCACGCTGGGCCCGTTCTCCACGGGTACGGGGTACCTGGCCATCGATTTCCAGTGTCGCGGCAAAGGCATTGGAACCGTGAAGCTCTCGGATGGCTCCGGCGCAAGTATGGACTGCGGGGTCGTGGGTGACGGAATGCGCAGCACTCTCACTGTCCAGTCGTCCCGGAGCCTGACCGCTACCGTCAGCAGCCCCGGCGCCTGGGTGGTCCGGATCTCGCAGGTCCCGCCGGCGGATCCCGGGCCCGCGCCGTCGTCGTAGTTCCGGACTCCCGCCTCTCTCTCCGCGAGAAGTCAGTTAAGCACAGTGCGAGGACGCCGGACTGTGCTTAACTGACTTCTCGGCTTAACTGACTTCTCGCGGGAGATGTTTAAGGGGTGAGGATGTTCGATCTTGAGGTGATCGGTGCCGGTTTGCCGTTCGCCGTCGCCTTGCCGCAGTTGCGGGACGTGCTCGACGCCGGTTCCGCCGCCGTCGTACAGGCCCCACCGGGCACCGGCAAGACCACTCTGGTTCCCCCGCTGGTCGCCGAACTCGCCGCAGTGCGGAACCCGGGCGGGCGGCCGCGCGTCGTCGTCACCCAGCCCCGACGAGTGGCGGCACGGGCCGCGGCCGGACGCCTGGCGAGCCTGGACGGTTCCCCGCTCGGGGACAAGGCCGGGTTCACGGTCCGGGGTGAACGCCGCCTGAGCCGGGATGCGGTGGTGGAGTTCGTGACGCCGGGCATCCTGCTGCGCCGGATGCTGGCGGACCCGGAACTCGCAGGGGTGGATGCCGTGATCCTCGACGAGGTTCACGAACGCGCGCTGGACAGTGACCTGCTCTTCGCCATGCTCGGCGAACTACGCCAGCTCCGTGATGATCTGCTGGTGGTTGCCATGTCCGCCACCTTGGACGCTGCGCGTTTCGCCACCCTGCTCGGTGGAGACGACGGCCCTGTGCCCGTGGTGGACTGTCCGTCCGCTCTGCATCCTCTGGAACTCGCGTGGGCCCCTACACCGGTTCAGCGTCTGGACGAACGCGGGGTGACCCGGGGCTTCCTCGACCATGTCGCGGACGTCGCCGCAACGGAACACCGTGCCGCCCGGGCCGCGGGCCGGGACATCGACGCACTGGTGTTCGTGCCGGGTGCGCGCGAGGTGCGGCTCGTGGCCGAGAGGATCCGTGGGGCGGCCCCTGGCACGGAGGTGCTGGAGCTTCACGGACAGGTGGGCCCGGCAGAGCAATCACGGGCCGTGTCCGGACGCGGTCCCGGCGACGCGCCTCGCATCATCGTTTCGACTTCACTGGCGGAATCCTCGCTCACGGTTCCCGGAGTCCGCCTGGTGGTGGACTCCTGTCTCAGCCGTGAACCTCGCCGGGACGCCGCCCGCGGGATGAGCGGTCTCGTCACGGTGGCCGCTTCGAGGGCCAGCGCAGAGCAGCGGGCGGGCCGCGCGGCCCGCCAGGGGCCCGGCCGTGCGGTGCGCTGCTGCGATGAGCGGAGTTTTGCCGCGGCCCCTGCTCAACCGACCACGGAGATCCTCGCGACGGAACTGACGGAGGCCGCTCTCATCCTGGCCTGCTGGGGCGCGCTGCCTGCCGTCTTGGCCGGAGACCGTGGATTCGCGCTGCCCGATCAGCCCCCGTCCGCCGCCCTGCGCGACGCCGTGGACACCTTGCGGGCTCTGGGAGCAGTGGACGACGCCGGTAGGCCCACCGAGGAGGGCCGCCTGCTGGCGGGCATTCCGGCGGACCCGCGCCTCGCTCGCGCCCTGGTGGAGGGCGCCGCGGTGCTGACGCCGAGAGCCTCCGCCGAGGCTGTGGCTCTCGTGGCCCGCGAATTCCGGGCTTCCGGGGCAGACCTCGTACGGCTCCTCGGGGGCCTGCGGTCCGGCCGCGAACCGCAGGCCAAGGCATGGCAGGACGAGGCGCGGCGCTTCGAACGGCTTGCGAGCGGGGCTGAATTCGATGCTTCGGGTGAGTCTGACCAGGCACCCGCCCCGGGGCCCGGCGGCGAGGTGGGCGCCGTCGTCGCGCTCGCTTTCCCGGCGCAGGTGGCCCGCCGGGTCCCGGGGGATCGGGAGGTCTACCTCTTCGCTTCGGGGACCAGGGCCGCTTTGCCGAGCGGCAGTTCCCTTGCCGGGCATCCGTGGCTGGCGGTCGCTGAAGCGAGCCGGACCGGTGGCCGGGAGGCCGCTGGGACCGGCGCGGTGATCCGTGCAGCGGCGCCGGTCTCCGAGGAATTCGCGTGCCATGCGGCGGCGCGGCTGCTCTCCGACGCGGTGGAAGCGGAGTTCGACGGCGGACGGCTGGCTGCGCGTCGTGTACGGCGGCTCGGTGCCATCGTGCTTTCCAATACGCCGGTGAAGCCCTCGCGGGAGGAGGGCCGGGATGCCGTGCTCCGCGCCCTCCGCCGGGACGGTCTGGGGCTGTTCTCCTTTTCTCCCGCTGCGGATGGTCTGAGGCGGCGGCTCGCCCTGTTGCATGCCGAACTGGGTGCGCCGTGGCCCGAGGTGTCGGACGCCGCGTTGCTTGAGCGGGCGGCGGAATGGCTCGGCCCGGAGCTCGAAGCCTTGGGGTCCGGTGCTTCGCTCAGGAGCGTCGACTTGCTGGATCCGTTGCGGCGGCTGCTGCCGTGGCCGGAGGCCGTACGTCTTGAGGAGCTGGTGCCTGCGGAGCTCGAGGTGCCGAGCGGCCGTCGGGTCCGGATCGAGTACCCCGAACCGGCGCTGGTTCCGGGTGAAGCCGGCGACGGCGCCCGGCCTGTCGTCGCCGTCAAACTCCAGGAGTGTTTCGGCTGGGCTGAGACGCCGCGGCTGGTGGGAGGCCGGGTGCCCGTGCTGTTCCACCTGCTGTCGCCCGCGGGCCGTCCTCTCGCGGTGACCGGTGATCTGGCATCCTTCTGGTCCGGCCCGTACGCGCAGGTCCGGGCCGAGATGCGTGGACGTTATCCCAAGCACCCCTGGCCCGAGGACCCGTGGACCGCGGTGGCCACCGCCAAGACCCGGAACAGGATGGGTGGCTAGGCGGCGGTCATTCGACGCTCGCTGGTGCCGGGGCAATCTGGGGCGCGGTGGTGGCGGGGTCTCGTCGGAGGATCGAACGTAGTTTGAGGAGCGGGATGAAAGACAGTGCCGCCATGATGCCGCCGAAGACGTAGACGGCCGCATAGTTCTGCTGGCCGCCGGAGATCGGATCGCCGTTTCCCATGAGCAACAGCAAGGGCGCAAGTGCAGGAGCCACGGATTGCGGCAAGGTCTTGGCGACGTTGAACGCGCCAAGGTAGCGGCCCTCCTCGCCCGCCGGAATCACCCGCATCACCAAGGCCAGATCGACCGCATAGTAGGCGCCCAGGGCCAGTCCGGAAAGGACGAGGGCCAGCCAGTAGTCTGTGATGTCTGCAGTGAAGGCCTTCAGACCCATCGCGACGATCATGGCCGTGATTGATGCGATCACGAGTGGGGCGTAGCTCTTCATGCGAGCAGCGATGTATCCGAAGGCGATTGCCGCAACCATGCCCAGGAGGGCTGAGGCGATCGAAGAGAATCCGGTCAGTGATGCCGCCTCGGTGGGTCCCAGATGAAGCCGGACGATGAGGTAGTAAAGGCCGAAGGAACCCATGAGCATGTAGCCCAGCTGAAGGACGGCCCGTTGGATCCAGAGCCAGCCGAAAAGGGGCTGCTTTTTGGGATTGAACAGCAGGGACGAGAACACCTCGCTCCAGCGGGCCTTCTGTGCCGTTTCCGGTGTTGCTGGCGCTTCGCCGAGCCACCGGCAGCCGAGCGTCGCGAGTAGCAGGGCGAGGACCGGAATGAGGAGGAACTGCAGGACGGGCAATTGTGAGGTGGAGCCGGTGATCAGCATGGCCGGGATCAGTGCCATGAACCCGGCTCCTCCGAACCAGCCACTGGCCTTCGACCGTTGCTCGTCAGAGACGCGCTCGGCAAGCATCGAGTTCACGCTGGCCAGGCCGGCATTGGCGCCCAGCTGAATGAGGATGGCGCTCAGAATCAACGTAGCGAGGTTCTCGGAGCTGAGGGCGATCACCGAGCCGACGACGCCGATTGCGGCACCGCCGACGACCCAGGGACGACGGCGGCCCCAGCGAGAGACCGTGCGATCGGAGAGATAGCCGCAGATCGGGAAGAACACCAGGGCTGTGATCGCGCCGGCCAGGCTCACGGCGGAGATGGCGCCTTCCTTCTCGGATGCCGGGACAAGGGACAGGACCTTCAAGGGGAAGGTGATCGCCAGGGGAGCAATGATGGTGGCCATCAAGGCGCCCTCGATGAGCGCCAACACGGCGGCGTGCCGCATCTGCTGGCGTGGGGACAGTCGGTTCATGGTCATCTCACTGGGACGGAATGAAGGGGTGCATCCACCAGTGAAGTTGCCGAAGGTGGCGGCAACCCCAAAACCTAGTGAACGCTTGGTAAATCCGGGAATCGGCGGCTACATTGACCATGACGGTCCAGTTGCCGCCGCCGGATGACTCGTACATGAGCCTCGCCGCGCGGTGAAACAACCGGCTCCCAGGACCACCACCAGTTCCTTGAAAGGCGACCCCGTGAGCACCATCGAACCCGAACTCGTATCCGAGCTGCCCAATTTCCGTGATCCCGCTGAGCATCCCGGCCTCAGTCGGGCGATCAAACGGTCAGTCCTGTTCCGTTCCGCAGCGCCCGAAAGTTCGGGGCCCGAAGCACTGGCGGCGCTCCAGGCCCGCGGTCTGAGTACCGTGATCGACTTCCGTGCAGACGTCGAGAAGGCCGGACCTCACCCCTTTGCGGAAGGTTTCCAGGTAATGGATCACCCCATCGACGGGGCGAACGGTAGTTTCGAAACGATCCTGTCCGGTGGCCTTGCTGCTCTCTACGGCACCTTGCTGCGCACGCACGGGGACACGTTCGCCCGTGCAGCCAGCGACGTCGCCCACGCCGAGGGTGGCGTCCTGATCCACTGCACGGCAGGCAAAGACCGAACCGGGCTCATGATGGCCATGCTCCTCCTCCTCGCTGGTGCGGAGCGCGAATCTGTGGTGGAGGACTATGCGCGGAGTGAACCCGAACTCGCCGGTCCCTGGGCGGAGCGGATGCTTTCGCGGGTCTCCGGCATGGTTCCCGTGATGTCGCCGGCGATTGTCGAGGTCGTTTCGGGAAGCCCTGCCGCAGCCATGCATTCAGCTCTCACCACGCTGGACGCAGAATATGGCGGGGCTGCCGCATATCTCCTGGCGAATGGCCTCTCCTCAGACGACCTGGACCTTCTTCGATCGCGCCTGGCTTCAGCCTAAGAACCACTTCTGGCCCCCCGCGGGCCGGGACCCTGAGATCGTGAATCCCCGCGAACTGCTGATGTGACCTGAAGATCGGAAAGCTTACAACCATGACCATTCCTTACCTGGACCCCATTTTGAGTGCCAGAACACGGGCCCTTGACCTGCTGCGTCGGATGACTCTCCGTGAAAAGGCCGGCCAGTTGTTCACCGCCCGTGCCACGGTCTCCTCCGACGGCGTGCCGTGGGATGACCTGTCCGGCCAGCAAACGCCGGTTTTTGAGGTCCCGCCGACAACCGAGTTGCTCCAAGATCGTCTGCTTGGTGGATTGTCTCCCAATCAGGGAGCGCCGAGCGTTTCATTGTTCTGCTTCTGGACGAATCGGGTTCAAGAACTTGCAGCCGATACGCGACTGGGGATCCCCGTTCTGCTGTCTTCCGATCCTCGCCACGGAAAAGCTCACGACATCAACACCGCCACCAGCGGTGGACTGTTCACCATGGGGCCGGAACCTCTGGGCTTGGCTGCCAGCAATGATCCCGAGCTCGTGGAGCGCTTTGCCCGCATGGTCGCAGCGGAGTTCCGGGCCGTCGGAATCGCTCAGGCCATCCATCCAATGGCAGATCTTTCCACGGCGCCACGCTGGGCCCGCACCTCCGGAACGTTCGGCCCGGACCCTGACCTTGCATCGCGGATGGTCGAAGCCTACGTGCGTGGTCTTCAGGGAGAACGTCTTGGTTCAGGCTCCGTAGCTGCGATGCTCAAGCACCTTCCGGGTGGCGGGACGGGCCGGGGAGGGGAAGACCCGCACTTCGAAAACGGTTCTGATGCCGTGTTCACTGACGAGACCCTGGATCTGCATCTTCAACCCTTTCGCGCCGGAGTCTTGCAGGGGGCCGCCGCAGTGATGCCGAGCTACGGGATCGTTCGCGGAACCCGCTTTCCGGAACTCCCGGCCGCTTACAACGCCCAGCTGATCAACGGATTGCTCCGTGACGACATGGGATTTCGCGGCGTGGTAGTCAGCGACTACGGCCTGATCGAAGAGATGACCCTTCCCGGATATGGGGTGTCACTGCCATCCAGGTCTTGGGGAATCGTCGAGCAGGACCCCGCCCGGCGGATCAGCATGCTTCTCAAGGCAGGCGTCGACGTCCTCGGTGGCGAGACGTGCGTCGACAACGCTGAACGAGCGGTCAGCGAAGGACACCTTCCCACGGAAGTCCTCGACACTGCGGTCCTGAGGGTTCTGGAGCTGAAGATCAGGCTTGGTCTCTTCGAGAACCGTTTCGTTGATCCGGAACGTGCCCAGGAGATCGTCGGATCCGCTGAGCATCTGGCCGTGGCGCTCCAGGCGCAGGAGGCCGCGGCAGTCCCGCTCCATTCGCTTGGTAAGCAGCGCCCGAGGGGTCTGCGGTTGTATACCGAGGGCATCGACCCATCGACGGTTGAGGAGTATGGCGTGCCGGTGTCTGCGCCCGAACTGGCAGAACTGGCGGTGTTACGTCTGCAGGCTCCCTACGAGGTCGATCCGACAGGCCGGACGATGGGATTTCATCGTGGATCCCTGGATGTCCCGACAGGAGAGGCCGAGCGAGTCGCCGACATCTGTCGTCAGGTTCCGACCTTCGTCGATGTCTATTGCGACAGGGCGGCTGCGATAGGGCCCTTGGTCGAGCACTCCGAAGGCGCCATCGCTTCTTTCGGGGTGAGAGACGACCTGGTGCTCGGCATGGCGCTTGGAAGGATCATTCCCAAGGGGGCATTGCCTTTGGAGATCCCTCGTTCCGACGCCGCGGCGTGTCGCGTGCCGGAGGACAGGCCTCTGGCGAGCGAGAATCCGGTTTTCCCGTTCGGCTATCGCGGACCAACGGTCAGACCAGCGGAGGATTCGCTGATTCAGTAGCCCGCCCGGGGCAACAACGCGCGTGCCGCTCGGGCGAAGACGGCAGTCAGGTCGAGCATGGTGGAATCCAAGGCCCACTGAGCCCGCAGACCATCATTGAGTGCGAGAAGTTCCAGGGCGATCTGTCTCGGGTCTTCGCCCGGCTTTGCCAAACCGCTCTCGCGGTCACGGTGGATCCGGTCGGCGATGCTTTCGACGCTCTGGTGGAACACATCCTCGAGATGTTCGCGCGCGGGATGCCCGGACAGCAGAGACTCCCCTCCGAGTACGGCGCGAAAGCGCAGCAGGTCGGGGGATTCGAGAGAGACCCGCATGCCCTCGATGATCGCCTCCAGCAAGGTCGGGAAGCTGTCCTCAGGCCCAATGTTCGCGGCCATGGAATAGGAACGTTCGCGTAAGGAGATGACCGCCTCGTACAGCTCAGCCTTGGATCCGAAATGATGCAGGAGACCTGCGTCGGAGAGTCCCGCCCGTTCGGCGATGGAGGCGATGGAAGCCCCCCGGTACCCCCGTTCGGAAAAGCAACTCGCGGCAGCCACGAGGATCTGCTCTTTGCTCATCTCACCTTTGAGGTACGGTCCGCGCCGGGAAACCGGGGACGATGGCATGTGCTTCACTTCCGTCGCAGGTGAGCTGGCGGTTCAACTCTACGTGACTCCCCTCTTGATCAAGTGACCCTGCGTTCGCGACGCTCCGGCTCGCCGAACCACCGCCGCAATGCGCCGTTGAGCTCGTCCTGTGTGTCTCCGAGCCAGACGACGTGGCCGTCGGGGCGGAGCAGAGCCGATGCCGTGCCTGTTTGCGCGAGGGAGGCTGGGACGCGATCCACGCGCCTCTCCCAGCCCGCAACGCTGAGTCCCGCACTGCCGGACTGCCTGCCGTCGGACCCAGCGCCGTCGAACTGTGCTGCGCCGTCGAACTGCGCAGTGCCCTCGGACCCAGGGCCGTCGAGCAAGAGCCCCCGGCCGCTTCGCAGCAGCTCGAAGAGGCGACCGCCACTCAGCTGCTGGTCCGGTGCACGGCGGCCGAGGAGGTCCGGTCCGGGCCCGACGTCGTACCGGATCCCCAGCGAGCTGATGCGGCCCGCGAGGAAGCGGCCGACGTCGTCGAAGTCCAGCAGCTCTGCCAGCAGACGGCGCACGGCCTGCGGCCCGGGTTCCGGTGAGATGAGCTCGCTCTGGGCCCGCGTGAGCGTCAGGACATCTGCCGCGACGGGGTGCCGTTCCGCCTCGTAGCTGTCCAGCAGCCCGTCCGGAGCCCAGCCGTTGACGGCGGCTGCGAGCTTCCAGCCGAGGTTGAAGGCGTCCTGGACCCCCAGATTCAGGCCCTGGCCACCGAGCGGCGGGTGCACGTGGGCTGCGTCGCCCGCGAGGAACACCCGCCCGGCCCGGTACCGATCCGCCAGCCGGGTGGCATCACTGAACCTCGTGATCCAGCGAGGTGAGTGCACGCCGAAGTCCGTTCCGGCGTACTCCCGCAAGCGGCTTCTGAGCTCGTCCAGGGTCGGCGGGATCGTGCGGTCCTCAGACACCGCGGCGGCGGGGACCACGGCGCGGTACGCCCCGTTCCCGGCCGGCCCGATCCCGAACCCCCGGTGTTCCTTGCGGATCTCCTCGACCGCGCTGGCCACGTCCTCTGCGGAGGCGGTCACCTCAAGCTCACTGTGGATCCACTCGGTGGTCGCGGCATCGCCGGGGAATGTGACGCCGAGCAGGCGTCGCACGAGGCTGCGCCCTCCGTCGCAGCCCACCAGCCACCGTGAACGAAGGGTGCGGCCGTCGCTCAACTCGATCTGCACGCCGTCGTCGTCTTGCACGACGCCGGTGACCTCGCAGCCGCGCTGGATGACCGCCCCCAGCTCGGTGGCGTGCTCGGCCAGGAGCCTGTCGGTGATGGGTTGGGGGATGCCCAGGATGTAGCTGTGTCCTGAGCCCGGCTCCACAGGGAGGGGCTTGTCGATGCCGGCGAAGCGTCCGATGCCCGGGTATTGGCGACCTTCGGCCAGGAAACGGTCCAGGAGCCCACGCTGGTCCATGATCTCGATGGTGCGTGGGTGCAGGCCGAGGGCACGTACCGCTTGGGTGGGTTCCGGATCCCGCTCCAGCACCAGGACGTCGACCCCTTGCAAGCGCAGTTCGGCGGCCAGCATCATGCCCGTCGGCCCGCCACCGACGATGATCACGTCGATCATGTGAATCCCCGCATTCCGGCACCGGTTCCGGCGCCACGGCCACCCATTCTGCTCCGGGTAGGGGGCCTTGCCGCAAGACCCCCGTGCGGGGCTATCCTGGAAATGTGGCCGGGAGATGCGTTCCCCGGCCTTTCTGCTGCCCGGTTTCGATCCGGCGCTGAACAAGGGCCGGAGACGCACGGAGGGGCCGGGGAGTTCAACTCCCCGGCCCCTCCGTGGAGGTCCGCCTACTTCTTGAAGACGTCCTTCACGTTCTCCACCGCGTCGGCGGCGGCGTCCTTGACCTTGTCAGCGGCCTGCTTGAGGCCCGCCGAGGCCTGGTCCTTCTGACCTTCGGCTTCCAGCTGCTGGTCGTCGGTGGCCTTACCTGCGGCTTCCTTGGCCTTGCCGCCGAGCTCTTCGGCCTTGTGCTTGATGTCGTCGCCGATACCCATGATTTCCTCCTCGTCAGCGGGCTTGTCGCCCGGTCGATGTCCGGAACGGGTGGGAAGGCGATAGCCGTTCCTCATACCCTGGCGCGTTTCTGCGTTACTTCCATCCTTGCCAGGGTTCCCGGCGGTTCGCAAGTCCCCTTGTGTTGAGCGGTGCTGCGCGGAGGGGTTCAGCGGAAGAGTTCAGCGGGCGGCCACGTGGCGCATGACTCCGGCCGGCTGATCGACGACGACGGCACGGTGCTGGCTGCTGCGAGGCGCAGTCCGACGGCCTTTGCCCAGAAGCGCCTTGCGGCCCTGAACGACGGCGAAGCCCAGTCCTGCCAGGACGAACGCGGTGACCGTCACCCCGAGCAGGATGGCGATTCCGAGGACGGCGACCAGCAGGAAGACCGTGGAGTCGATCAATTCGACGGACATGGCGGGAGACCCTTTCATCAGGTTCGTGGACTAACCCCGAAGAATTAGTGCGCTGGATCCGGGAACGTGACGCGATTTCCCAGCTGGAACTCAGCCGGGGTCGGTCGTGGCGGCCCGTTGCGGTACGGTTCCGGCATGGGCCACACCACTGCGCAAACACCGGCGCTCCTGTCCCTGCCCGAGGCGTTCGAACGGATCGCGGGATTGCTGGAACAGCGGGCGTCGTCCGGCTCCCGGGTGATTCTCGGGATCGTGGGCTGCCCGGGCGCCGGAAAATCGACCCTCGCAATGCGGCTTCTGGAACATGTCGGACCGGAGCGCGCCGCAGTGGCACCCATGGACGGTTTCCATCTCGCGGGTACGGTGCTTGAGCGTTGCGGGCTGCAGGATCGCAAGGGAGCACCGGAGACCTTCGATGCCGAGGGTTATCTGTCCCTGCTTCGACGGTTGCGTGCCCGGGACGAAGAAGTCGTCTACGCTCCGGAATTCCGGCGCGAGATCGAGGAGCCGGTGGCCGGTGCCTTGCCGATTCCTCGGGAGACGTCCCTGGTCATCACCGAGGGGAACTACCTCCTGCTGTCCGATGGCGCCTGGTCCGGTGTGCACGACGTGCTGGACGAGGTCTGGTTCGTGGAGCCGGAGGAGGAACTGCGTCTGGAGCGGCTCGTCGCCCGTCATGAGGAGTTTGGGAAAAGCCCCGAGGCCGCCCGTGCCTGGGCTCTGGGCAGCGACGAGGCCAACGCCCGGCTGATCCGCGCCTCCCGCGGGCGCGCCGACGCCGTCGTGCGGGCAGGGTGACGATTCCCGGATGAGAGAGGTCTTTGAGTGAACGTGAATCCCTTGAGCGGAGACTATCCGTTCATCCGTACCGTCAGCTCCCCACTCACCTCGCACATGCTGCGCCCTTTGGACCCGCGATGCGAAACGGTGCAGTTCAGCGAGGCGCTCAGTCCCGGCGATTACGTGACACTTTCCGAGTGGATGGCACAGTACCCTTCGGTCACGCTCCGGGCTTTCGGATCCTACGACGGTTCCATCCGCGATCTCGATTTCCTGCGGCATTTTCCAGGCCTGCAAAGGTTCTCGGCCGATGCGATGTACAGCTCCCTTCAGTCGCTTGAGGGCCTCGGTTACTTGCCTGCCTCCACAACGGTTTTGGGGATCGGGCAGACGAAGAAGAAGCTGTCTCTCAAACCACTGGAGCGTTTCACCGCCCTGCGAAGGCTCTCCTTGGAAGGACAGACCAAAGATATCGGTGTCATTTCCGCTTTGACGAACCTCCGGAGTCTGACGCTCCGATCCATCACCTTGCCCGATCTATCGATTCTGCAAACCCTCGGCCGGTTGCGGGCGCTGGACCTCAAACTCGGCGGAACGCGTGATCTTACCCTTCTTCCCACCATCGGCCACTTGGAGTATCTGGAGCTGTGGATGGTCCGTGGCTTGCATGACCTTTCCCCCATTTCTGGTCTTGAAGGCCTGAGCTATCTTTTCCTGGAGTCTCTGAAGCAGGTCGAAAAGCTTCCCGACTTCACCCGCTCGGCTCGCCTTGAGACCGTCTGGCTTCAGAACATGAAGGGTCTCAAAGATCTCGCCCCGCTGCTGGCCGCGCCGGCCCTTCGTCGGCTTGCACTCGTCGAGATGGCCCATCTGCAAGCAGAAGACGTGGGAATTCTGGCCGGACATCCTGTTCTTGAGGCTTTCCGTCTGGGACTGGGAAGCGAACGGAAGAACAACGCCGCGCGCTCCCTTGTGGCCCTGCCCCCAGGTGAGAACTGGGGCAAACCCGATGTCTTCGGCGGCGATTGAGCCATGACCACTCTGAGGTCCGCAGACGAACTGGCCGGCGTGCATGATCCGGCCGCGTCCGTATCATGGCTCCATGACCGAACGCAGCGCAGTCTCCGAAGAGTCTGCCGTGCGGTTGATTCATGACCAGGGATGGCAGTCCCGTGCTGTCGGAGGTGTTTGGCTGGCAGCCAACTCTCCGGAGGGTCACGAGGACGCCCTGCTTCAGCTTCTGGTGGCTGATGCCGACACCGCAGTGAGCGAGGCGGTGGCGAATGCGCTCCTGGGTCGCGGTGACCGGCTCGGCGTGGAGCTTTTCGTACGGGCGTACACCTTGACGATGGACGACCAGTCAGGGACGGGACAGCAGCTGTTTTCCGTATGGTGGGAGCACCTGGGGGAGGCCGGACGGCTGCGTGAACGGTTGATGGCTCTCGTCCTCAGCTTGCGCCACGACTCTGACTCGGCCGATGTTCGAAGCGCCGCCGTCGATCTTCTTGCAGTATCTGGGACATGAGCAGGACTGGAAAATGAGTGGAGAGCCATCAGGAGCAGCCGCAGCGGTCCTCGAATTGATCACCGCCCGCGCCTTGTGGCTCATCAGGCAGGATGCTGCACCGCTTGCGATCGCGGCTGCCGCCCGTGCACTCGCGGCGGGCTTGGACGGTGAAGCCCTCCGCGAGCTCGCAGGCGTGCCCAGGACCATCGGCACCTTCGAACTCGGCGATCTCATCGAAGCGTCTCTCACCAGCCTGGGTGTGCCGGCCTCCCTTATGACGGAGGAGGATTCGCTCGTGCTCGGCGCGAATCACTATGCCCGGCAGGTGATCGGAGGCCGTCTTGCGACGCGGGAGTTCACGGCATGGGCCCACTCGGTCATCGGACACGGCGGGCCTGAAATCGCACAGGAGATCGTGGAGCTCGACGATCATCTTGATGGCCTCGAGGTGGGATGGGGCGAGAGTCCTGATCCGCTCCATGTCATCGAAGGGTTTCTTGATGTCTCAAACAGCGTGGTTCAGAAGTGGTTGCGGTTCTGGAATCGCTAGGCCGTTGTGGGACGGTGACCGGTGCCGGGAAGCACCATCAGGTGGATCGGCAGCTCCAGTCCAGGGTGCCAGTGCGCTTGGACGGTGGCGATGATCCGCCAGCCGCGCCTCTGGTAGAGCGCCACGGGGCGCTCTGACGCCGCGACGACGTCGAGCACCGGCCGGCCGCCGTCCGCGGAAGCGCGCTGCGTCGCGTGGTCCAGCAGGGCCGAGCCGATACCGGCTCCGGCGAGGTCTGGGTCGGTGAAGAGGGCGCTGACGCAGCGCAGATCGTCGATCTCCGCATCAAGGGCGTCCGCCCAATGCCGTCCCAGCCCGTCGTCGTCGACCAGTGTGATGGAGACGTGGCCGGCGAGTGTGCCGTCGGCGAGTTCGGCGACCCAGGAACCGCGTTCCGTGGTCCGTACGAGGAAGGACTCGACGCCGCCAGGGAAAGGCCAGACGGCGGGATAGCGACTGACGGGCTGCTGCCGTTCGAGCAGCTCGGCGAGGGCCGGGAGATCCCTGGCCGTCCGTGGCCGGATGGTGAAGTCCATGATCATTCAGGGTAGACGAACGGACGGCTGACGAGGGCTCTTGCATCGAAATATCGATGATGCTTGAGCCGTCGGTCCGCGGCGTCCGTCAGGGAAGTCCTGGGTGAAGAAGAACGACGTCTCTGGAGGCATTGACTTCGCCCGTTGGCCAAGTCTTAGTATGCAAAGGAGCCCGTTTCGCTCCCGATCAGAGCAATGGGCCGTGTGATTCGTCGAAACCCAAGAGAGCGTGGCGCCAAGGGAGAGAGCCCCCATGCATCCGAACGACGTTCAACGTATCGTGCAACAGGCCTGGACTGAGCAGCGCTGGGATGATTGGCGTGTGAGGTGCGCTGACTCTTATCGATTCCAGCTCACCCCAACGATCCGCCTTGATCTGGCTCAGACCCTGGAGTGGAGTCTGGCGTGGTTCACCGCATTCCCTGACTACCGGGAAGAGGTGCGAAGTGTCTACAGCTCACCCGACGGCGTGGCGTACGAACTCTCCGGTCAGGGCACCTCGTCCGCGGATCTGACGTTATTCGGCCGTGCTTTGATACCCCATGCACCGGGGCGACATTTCACTCTGGAGTACGCCAAGGTTCTTGTCCTCGATGGCGATGGCATGATCGTTCAGGATCGCCAGTATCTCGACACTGATTCACTGCGACGCCAGCTGGACGCATGATGCGTCCATCGATCACCGTGACCTCTGTAACGATCATGACGCCCCGTCCGCGGCAGCTCGCGGCCTTCTACGCCGCGCTGCTCTCGGGGGAGGTCACGGTGTCTGAGCCGGCGCGCCCCGGTGAACCCGAGGACGCCGGGTGGGCGCAGGTCAGGGCAGAGCCGCTGACCATCAATCTGGAATGGGAAAGGCATTGGCGTCCCCCGCATTGGCCGGCAGAGAGTGGAGAGCAGACGAGCACTCAGCACCTGGACCTACGCGTGGATGATCTGGAAGCCGCCACTGACTGGGCGATGAGCTGCGGTGCGGTCCGTGCTGAACATCAGCCGCAGGAGACGGTGGTCGTCATGCGAGATCCGTCGGGGCACCCTTTCTGTCTTTATGTCTGACACCGTCATCTGCGTAGGAAGGCTGAACAACTCATGGTGCCCGGAAAATCGATCTGGTCGCCCAGGTGGGTGGCCGTCACGGCCGTGACGACGGCGCTGCTGTGTGCTGGGTGCAGTCCGGAACCTCAGCCGCCGCGAGACGATACCGCCCGCGCCCGCACCGCAATCGAGCAATTCTCTGCGGCTCTCAACGGCAGGGGTCTGCTTTCGGTGCGCCCCGTCGTCGCCATCGGCGCGTGTGTCAACCAGAAGGCGGATCTGGCATGGTCGGCGTCTCTGACACCCGGGAAGTTCACCCAGCAGAACGATGCGGCGGATGACGTCATCGGGCGGGCCCTCGGGAGGTTGACTCCTCCCGCCCAGCAAAGCGGCGACGGTCTTGGGGTGGCTGACCTGCACCGTACGATTCATGCCGGCCCGGACGCGGAGCGTTCCCTCATGGTCTGGTCGCCGGACTGGCGCACGGTGGTCACCCTGACGGTGCCACGCGGCCAGTACGTGCGGATCGATGGGTTCGTTGCGTGCTGAAGGTTCCGGGAGTGATCGGCACCGTCAGGGTTTTGACTGATCGGCGAGGTCCCGGCCGGCCGGGAAGATTCGTTGCGAAGGTGGCTGTGCTCCTCCCTTCCAGGTGGGAAGAGCACAGCCGATGCACGCGCCGTTGAGCGGCGGTCGTGCATCTTGGGCACCTAGTGCCCCCCAATGGTCATCACTGGGTGCCCAAGTCGAGGAGCTGCCGGGATGGCAGCAGCTGGTGGATCTGGCCTTCAGGCGGCGATGGCGGTTTCACGGTCCGTGAGGGACGCGAGCTCCTGGACCTTCTCCTGGAGCATTTCCAGCGCTTCGCGATAGCTCGGTGCCTCGGCTTCCAGGAGTTGGGGTTCGCCGGTGTGCGGATCGGTGATGGTGGTGAAGAGTTTCATGATGCTGTGATGTTCCGCCGGGTTCGGGGATCTTGTGGTGCCCCGAACCCGGCTTGCCTCGGTTGCAGTTGCAGATCAGCGGGCCTCGGCCATGGCGAGGGCCTCGTCGAAGTCCAGGTCCGCGGCGTCGCCGGCGAAAACATCGAGCTGCTGCGGGGTGAGCGCCTTCAGCCGGGCCTCGGTCGCTGCTGCGTCTGGAAGGGTGGCGGGGTCTGCTGTGTCGCCCTTGCAGCCGAGGATTGCGTTGGGCTTGTAGCAGGTGCTTTCGTCGCCGGCTACCGAACCCGGGTTGCCGCTGGTGAAGGACAGACATCCTTCGATGTTGCCGAGGACGGAGAGCATGAGGCGGTAGCCCAGACCGAGGCAGGTTCCGGGTGCCATTCCTCCGGCCGGGACGATGAGGGTCACGGTGCGGGTCTTGGTGATCACGTACTTGAAAAGCCCGACTTGGCGGCGCTTCGTGGACCACCTCGAGACGGTGATCGGCTTGTCCCAGTAACCGAAGAGGACGTCCTCGCCCTTCCAGATGGCCTCCATGCCTGTTCCGGTGATGGCGTCTGTGGCGGTGATCACGAAGGTCTCCGTCCACGTGAAGACCGTGCCGGCCGGGATCGGGGCGGACCCGCTGTTGCAGATGGAGTAGCCGGCGCCGGTGTTGATGCCGATCAGGGAGAAACACCCAGCTGTGACACTGATGTTCCAGTCGCCGCCAGAAGCAACGGCCGACGGTGCGGCCACGGAGGCTGCGATGACCGGCACGGCCCAGGCGGCGCCCCGGGTGACGTTGCGGCGGGTGACCTGCTTGTTTCCCAGCTCGGCGACTGCGGTCGTGGTGCGTTTCATGGTGAAAAGGCCTTTCTTGGTCTGCCGCGTGAGCACGGCGTACGTCATACCGCGTCAGGGCTCTCCAGCCCCGACGCTTCGGGTCACGGTTCTTCTGTTCACTCGGTGCGGATGAATCGGATCAGTGCAGATGAATCGGATCCGGGCAGCCGCGGACGGCCCGTCCCGTGGGACGGCACGCCCGGAACTGTTCCGGCATGGCGGCAGAACGCGGAGTTCGGACGTAGGGCCTCCTAATGACCTGCGTCCATCACGCGCGGCGCGAAAACGGGTGACTTTTCTGGGCTCCTCCTTGCCGTGCTGCGTTCACCCGAGCAGCGTTCCCCCTGCAGAGCCCTGAGGAAGGAGTACCTGGGGAGGAAGCCTGCCTCAGGAGCTCTGACATCCATTATCTGACCAATGATCAAATTAATCAACACGGCGTCGATCAACCCGACGATCTGTCGATTGTCCGGACGGGTCGTCGATCGGTGCTAGGGTCCGTGGTGTGGTGCTAGTGGAAGATCAGGTGGGCCGCCGTCGGAAGGTCGATCGGTTGACGGGCGATGAGCGTGAGGCCGCCGTTTTTCAGACCCTGGAGCGGGTCCTTGAGGTCAAGAGCTTCGACGAAGTGACGGTGATGGACCTGGCCTCGGGCGCCGGGCTGTCGCGCTCGAGCTTCTACTTCTACTTCGCTTCGAAGGAAGAAGTGCTGGTGGCCTTGCTCAAGCGTCTCGTGAAGGAGGCTCTGGAGGCCGGCGACGAAGCGCAGCGCCGCCTTGCCGGGGAGACCGGCCCGTGGTGGCGGGAGCTGATCGCCGCACATCACGAGGTGTACTTGCGGCGCCCGCGGATCGTCCTGGCGGCGTTCGACGCTCAGAGCTGGAACCCTGAGGTCCGTCGTGTCATGGAGGAAATGCACACGTACCGGGTGCGGCGCGCCGCCGAGGTGATCGACAGGGTGCGAG
Organism: Arthrobacter sp. NPDC090010; assembly: GCF_044748305.1. Taxonomy (NCBI): domain Bacteria; kingdom Bacillati; phylum Actinomycetota; class Actinomycetes; order Micrococcales; family Micrococcaceae; genus Arthrobacter; species Arthrobacter sp. NPDC090010. The sequence continues at coordinate 112,824 of NZ_JBIVFT010000003.1, read as the reverse complement.
GCTCTCGGGAACCGGCGAATGGACTCAGTGCTCATCAGGCGGCGGTCGTGTTGATCGCCATGAACGAGGAAGTGCTGCACTCCAGCTTGCGCAAGGATGCGGTTGCTCTTGATCCTGAAGAAGCGCTGACTGCACTCGGGGTGGTCTGGGCTCAGATCGTCGGGGCCTGACGAAGATGGCAAGAGCCGCTGTTCCCGCAACGGTGGCTTACAGTCGTGACATGAATGGACCGGGTCGGGAACTCGCACTCCGGAGGGTGAGGCTTGAGGACGCGCCTCGCATCCACGAGTGGGCATCGCGCCCGGAAGCATCGAGATATCAGGCGTGGGGTCCGCACGGGTACTCCGATACGGTCCGTTTTCTCCAGGACGCGCTCGCGGCCTGGGATGCGGATCCGCAGCGCCGGTGGGTCTTCGGCGCGGAACGCGGCGCTGAATTGTTCGGTGTCGGGGAGATCAAATGGCGTTCGCCGTCGACCTTCGAGATCTCGTACTCCATCCATGCGCAGTACTGGGGTCAAGGCCTCGGGACTTCCCTTGCCCGCTTGCTCGTGGCCCGGGTTTTCTCTGCACATGAGGACGCGGAGCGTGTGCAGGCGACGTGCGACCCGCGGAATGTCGCTTCCGAAAGGACTCTGCAGCGAATCGGGATGATCCATGAGGGTACGCTCCGACATACGAAGCGTCTTCGGGATGGATGGAGGGACTCGCGGATGTACAGCATGCTGAGAGACGAGTGGGAATCCGAGGGAAGATGAGCCGCCGACGGCCCTCTGGCCTGCAACTGGACTTGAATGATCTGCCGCCTGATGTGGGTGCTGCTCTTGACGCGGTCATCGCAGGGGAGGCCGTGACGCTCACCCGGTCAGGGCGAGCGGTCGGCTCTCTGGAATTCCGGGCGATCGTGCTTGAGGGGACCATTGTGGATGTACCAGTCCACTCTGAGCCGCCGGGGACCATGCCGGACGGTGTGATCGTGGTTGCCACGGCCATGACGCTTTCGGAAACCGCTCAACGGCGACTCTCTGACGAGCTCGGCGTGGAATACATCGTTCTCGACATCACCAAAGCCCCGTCCAATGCCGACGTCCTGCTCACACGCCCGGTCAGTCCGCAGCTGCTTGGCATCCTTCAGCACAAGTTCCCCGACGCGCGGGTCCTGATCGCCGAGATCGAGGATGAAGAACTCGGCATCAGCTACTCCGGTCCCGTCAGTCAGCTTCTCGACGCGGGTGCGTCCGCCTATCTCCCTCCGCGGCCGATCGCCGGATTGGCGGCCGATGTGCGCGGCTACCTCATGCAGGGCCGGCATCCCGGGCTCGAACTGGAGGACCGCCCCGGGCGGAGTCTCCCGGCCAGGGCGCGGGGTCAGATCGACCGTTGAATGAGTGCTCGACAGCCGACGCCGAAACCCGCTGAGAGATCGAAAATGCGGCGCTATCCTCGGTTGCCGTGTGCCGTGGGGAGACCGGAATCGTCCTTCGCGATGACGTCGAGGAGGCCTGGAAACCGCTGTTCGATGTCGTCGCGCCGGAGCGTCACACCCCGCATGTTCCCGCGGTCGACCTGTCGCACCAGGCCTGCTTCACGCAGGACCCGGAAGTGATGGGTGCGGGTCGACTTTGAAACCGGAAGCCCGAAACTGGTGCAGGTGCGTTCCACGCCGTCGTCGCCGTGCAACAGCTCATGGATCACATGCCGACGCAGAGGGTCGCTGAGTGCTCCGAGAACGTGCCCGAGCTCGATTTCGCCTCTCTCGGGGTGACCTTCCGCGTCCGGCATCTCATCAACTCCTTTAGGTTCTACTTGCATCATACCTTCGGCGGGGCCACGATAGGTTCGTAATGATTCGTACCTACGTCGAAAGTCACACCTCATGACCGGGCCGTCCCTGACTGTTGAGCACGCACCCGCAACGCGCCGATTGGTGTTGCCGGTGATCCTTCTGGCGCAGTTCGTCATCCCCCTGTCGATCGCGGGGACGGCGGTGGGGTTGCCCGTGATCTCCGCCGAGCTGGGAACTGACCCGGTCCTGCTGCAGGGAGTGGTGAACGGTTTCAACATCGCGTTCGCCTTGTGCACCGTGTTGTGGGGTCCGGTCGCCGACCGGATCGGCTCCGCCCGGGCGTTCTCCTGGGGCGTGCTCCTGGTGGTGATCGGTTCTGTGGCGAGCGGAGTCAGCCCGAATCTTGTGGTCCTCGACCTTGCGCGGGCTCTGGCCGGGGTCGGAGCTGCTGCGGTCATCACCGGCGCGACGGCGACGATCTCGCGAAGCTACGAGGGGCCGGCCCGTGCCAGGGCGTTTGCGGCGTTCGGGACGATCAACGGCTTGGGGCTGGCCGCGGGACCGAGCATTTCGGGTGTGCTGATCGGGTTCCTCGGGTGGCGGGCGGTGTTCCTTGCTCACGCGGTGGTGCTGTTGATCGCTTTGTTCGGCAGCTTCGTTCTTCCCCGTCGTCCTGTTGCGAAGAGCGGCGGAGGCCCGATGCTCGACCTCGGTCTGCTGCGCAATCCCGGTTTCCTGTCGATGACCTTGATCCCCGTGGCCGGTGCGGTCGGTTTCGTCACGCTCCTCACGTATCTGCCGGCTGCTCTTCAGGCGGTGCACGACTTTTCCGCGGCCGAGGCGGGGACGATGATGCTCTTCATGACGCTTCCCGTTCTGCTGGCGCCGACGGCGGTGCATCGGGTGACGCAGCACCGCCTCCGGGTCGGCGCTGCGGCCATCTCTCTCCTCGCCTTGGCGTGTCTGCTGATCGCACCGCTGGGCCTGCTGCTCCTGCGACCCGAGCTGCCGCCCGCACTGATCGCCATCCCGATGGTCTTCGCCGGACTTGGCTTCGGGCTGCCGCTGGGGATCGTGGACGGGCGGGCACTGTCGTTCGTGCCGCCCGAGCAAAGTGGCACCGCGGCAGGATTGCTGAATTTCTTCCGCATCGGCAGCGAAGCGGTGTTCGTCGCGCTCTACAGCGCCGCCCTGACCGCATCGATTCGTGCGCAGCCCGACGTGGCAGGGGAAGCTGAACGGATCGCGGCCGGCCAGTCGGGGCACGCCGGGGCGTATGCAGCGGCTCTTCAACCGGTCCTGGTGGGAGTCGCCGTCGTCGTACTTCTGCTCGGTGCGGTGTTCCCGCGGCTGTACCGCCGTGCGACGGCGGGGCGACGGCGGACGGTGGATCAGCCGGCTTCAGGACTCGAGTAGTCGGATCCGTCCCTCACCCGGTGTGCGCGGTCGTGGCCGCATAGAGCTTGGCCCGGGCGAGTTCGAGGAGAAGTCGTTCCTTGACGCAGTCGGGGCGATCGGCCTCGGGCGCAGCCTTGCAATCACCCAACTCATCCTGACGTTTCTTCAGGCTCTCATCCGAGCGGTTCAGATCGTCCGTGGACCAGCTCGCGAGATCCTGCTGCTCGGTACCGCGGACCTTGGAGAGGACCTCGGCGGGGTCATATCGCTTGCTCGTCTCAGAGGCGATGCTCCATGACCAGGTGCCGGCCACGATGACCGCCAACATGCCCAGCGCCATCGCCGAGAAGACGGCCGGACGCTCGGCCCGTGGTCTCGTCTTCGCGCGGTCTCCCAGCCGGGGCGCGATCACGGCATAGAGCACGGCTGCAACGATGAGCGCGACTCCGCTCCACAGCAGCACGCCGAGCAATCCGATGATTCCCATGACGTCATTCTCTCCGAGAGAAGGTGCCGGGAGCCTTCTCGTCGAGGATCTTTTATCAGAACGGTGCTTCGCGTCGAGGCGCGGCCATGGTGCGGGAGCCGGTGTAGCGGCCCGGCCGTTGAACCGGTCGGGCCGCACCACCGCTCGGATCAGCCGGTGTAGCGGTCGGTGAAGCTGTTTCCGCTGCTGGGATTGTCCGGGGTTTCCACCGTGACGCCGTTCTGAACCATGGACACCTTCTGATCCGCCGTGAGGTTCGGGTTGGTGCCGTTCTCAGTGAGTCCGGTGAAGGTCACGGGGGTGGTCTGGGCCATCGGGGCGATCGTGCCATTGATCTGGGTTGCCTCGTGGATGTACTCCACGTCGCTGGCCGGGCCCGTGTAGTTCTGATTGGTGGTGAATGACTGACCGGTGGTGTTGTTCTTCAGCGTGATACTCCAGGTGTTCCCGCTGACCTTGGCCACGGTCCCGGTGATGGAGTTCCCCGGGCTGACAGCCAGATTGATGCGGGTTTGCACCGCGGGGAGAATCTCCCACCAGGCGTAGTAGACGGCTTTGCCGCCGACAGTGTCTTCTTCTGTACCGGTTTGGATCAGGTTGCTGTTCGACCAGCCGTCGATGCCGACCCAGGTGGTTGCGTACTTGTTGGTGCTGGAGGTTGTGACCGTCGGGACCGTCCATGTCGCAGAGGCGGAGCTGTAGCCACCGGCACTCTGGGCGTATCCGGACCAGTTGCCCGAGGTGCTGGAGGACTTCACGTTGGCGGTGTGATGGGCGAAGCTCGCGGTGCCGGAAGGTCCTTCGGCAGCGAAAGCGGGGGAGGGGCCGGCGCTGAGAAGCACCAGTGCGGCCAGCGATCCAGCAATGATTCCTACGGATTTCTTCATCGATCATCCTTAGAGGAACATCTGCGCGCGGTGAGTGTGCGTGCAAATGGAGCGGGTGTCGACCATAGCGATCGACACCTTGTCATGATTGTGACAACAGCAGTCATGTTATATGCAGATGTCCTACCTGTCACTGATGGGAAAAATGTCATATCGATGTTGCGTGCCCGGTCGCGGTGAAGGACGGGCTCGGCCGGCCCTGAGGCCGCCGCTCACCGCCCGGGCGCATCCGCCGAGGTGAGTGCTTCTTCCGCCTGGCGTCCCCGGCCGCCGGAGACGATCTCACGGAGGGCCAGGACGTGCCGCTCGAATGCGGTCCGCCCGGCCGGTGTGAGCCGAGCTGACGTGCGCGGGCGCTTGCCCACGAAATCCTTGCGGATCTCAACGTAGCCCGCCGCTTCCAGGGTTGAAAGCTGTTTGGACAGGGCCGAGTCTGAGAGCTCGATGCTCTCCTTCAGGACTTTGAAGTCGGCCCAGGCCGTCGCCGCGAGGAATGCGACCAGTGAAAGCCGCGTCGGCGCGTGAATCAGGTGGTCGAAGCGCGCTTCGCTCACGGCGCGATCCTTGAGTGGCGGACCAGTGCCGAGGCATCCCGCCTCACCAGCATCGGGCCTGCGATGGCGAACGCGATTCCCACGACGGCGGCCGCAATGGTCCCCGGATAGGGGACCGCCAGGGCCTTGAGAAGAAGCCCTGTGGCCAGCCCGATGATGACCAGGGAGACGACGAAAGCCGCCAGTCCGATCAGGGTCCTTCGGGTGGTTCCCGGGCCGCCGATGCCCCGCCGAGGTGCGGCGGTGCCCGCCGCGCGGCGCACGGGTACGTCGATCACGAACGAGGCGATCACGAAGAGGCCGATGCCGACGGCGAAAAACGACCCCGAGGCGATCTCCATTGATGCTGCGAGAGCCGTGAAGAGCGCCGCGTAGCTCCACCACCACCAGGCGGGGAAGACCCGTCGACGAATGACCTGCTCGCTCCGGTCATCGATCTCTCCCAAGGCCCGCGTGGCTTCCGCGGGCGTCACCGGATCTGACATTTCGCACCTCCAGGCAAGTACTTTCCTAATTGGAAAGTACGCTCCCTTGCGAGACAGGTCAAGAGATCTGTCCGGGAATCCTCCGGCCGTTCCGGAAGCCTCCGGGGGCCGTCGCATTGCTCGCAGCGCAGGGCAGCGCGACGCAGCTCGCCGCGCCGTGCCCGTTTGCGACCGTTCCGACCATGACCCTTGCCGTGGGCGTGCCGGATCGCAGAGCCTGGAGCCCACACCCGTCACAGGCCGTGATGCCCCGGCATCCCGAGCCGGACCCGGAAGGAACCCCATGCCTCAGCTCTCCTCGGCCGTGCTCGCCGGGCTGCGTCCCGGCAGTGCCGTCGGCCTCCCGCGCTATGACCGCGCGGCCGTCACGACGGGAATCGTGCACTTCGGTGTCGGCGGCTTTCACCGGGCCCATCAGGCCGTCTATCTGGACGAGCTCATGAACCAGGGAAAGGCGCTCGACTGGGGCATCTGCGGAGTCGGTGTCCTGCCGCAGGACCGCGCCATGAAGGAGGCCATGGACGCCCAGGACTGTCTCTACACCGTGGTGGTCAAACACGCTGACGGCAGCCGCAGCCCGCGCGTCGTCGGTTCCCTCATCGAGTACCTCTTCGCGCGGGACAGTCCCGAGGCGGTCCTGGAGAAACTGGCTTCACCCCGGACCCGGATCGTCTCGCTGACGATCACCGAGGGCGGCTACAACTTCCACCACGTCACGGGAGAGTTCGACGACGCCGCCCCGGCGGTCGTCGCCGACCTCGCCGAAGGCGCCATCCCCGGCACGGTGTTCGGCTTGGTCACGGAGGCGCTGGCCCGCCGTCGTGCCCGCCGAGTGCCGCCGTTCACGATCATGTCCTGCGACAACATCCAAGGCAACGGTGACGTGGCCCGCAAGATGTTCACGGCGTTCGCTCGCCTCAAGGACGCCGAACTCGCGGCCTGGATCGAAGATGAGGTGCCGTTCCCGAATTCCATGGTGGACCGCATCACGCCCGTCACCACGGCGAAGGACCGGGCGGATGTCGCGGCGGACTACGGTTACGAGGATTCCTGGCCCGTGGTCTGCGAACCGTTCACCCAATGGGTCCTGGAGGACCACTTCGTCCACTCCGACGACGGGCCGGGGCGTCCGCCGTATCAGGACGCCGGGGTCCAGCTGGTGCCGGATGTGGAGCCTTACGAACTCATGAAGCTCCGGCTGCTGAATGCCAGTCACCAGGCCATGGCCTACTTCGGCTACCTCGCAGGCCACCGCTTCGCGCACGAGGCGGCCCAGGATCCGGAGATCGCCAGACTCCTGCTCGACTACATGGAGCATGAGGCGACTCCCACGCTTCGAGCGGTGCCCGGCGTGGATCTCCCGGCCTACCGAAGCCAGCTGATCGAGCGCTTCTCCAACGAACACATCAGAGACACCCTGGCGCGGCTGTGCGCCGAGAGCTCCGACCGGATCCCCAAGTGGCTGCTCCCGGTGATCCGCGAGAACCTCGCAGCCGACGACGCCGGGGAGCCGCGCGAGGTGTTCCGCAGTGCCGCCGTCGTCGCCTCCTGGGCGCGCTACGCCGAGGGCGTGGACGAGGCGGGCGAGCCGATCGCCGTCGTCGACCGCCTGAAGGAAGAGCTGATGGCCGCCGCCGGCCGTCAACGGGAGGAACCGCTGGTGTTCGTGGCGCAGCGCGAGCTGTTCGGCGACCTCGCGGACGATGCGCGCTTCACCGCACCGTACCTGGAGGCTTTGACCGGCCTGCACACCCGAGGAGCCGCTGCCACCGTGGCCGGCCTGGTGGGCGGGGAGGCCTGAGTGGCACTCGTCGCGGGGATCGACACCTCCACCCAGTCCTGCAAGGTCACGATCCGGGACGCCGACAGCGGTGAACTGCTCCGCCGCGGCTGGGCGCGTCATCCGCAGGGCACGGAAGTGGACCCCGAACGCTGGTGGGATGCGCTGCAGGAGGCCTTGCGGCAGGCAGGCGGTCTGGATGACGTGGCCGCCGTCTCGATCGCAGGGCAGCAGCATGGCATGGTCTGCCTGGATGAGCGAGGCGAGGTGATCAGGCCCGCGCTGCTCTGGAACGACATCCGCTCCGCCCCGGACGCGGAACGGCTCGTGGCCGCGGCCGGCCCCACCCCGGAACTGGGCCGGGAACACTGGGCACAGGCCACCGGGACGGTCCCGGTCGCCTCACTCACCGTGTCCAAACTGCATTGGCTCGCAGCGAATGAGCCCGCCAATGCCCGAAAAGTCGCCGCGGTGTGCCTGCCCCACGATTGGCTGCAATGGCGTCTGGCCGGATACGGCCCCGGCAAGGCCGACTTCGGGTCCCTCGTCACGGACCGTTCGGACGCTTCGGGGACCGGGTACTTCTCCGCCGTTCGCGATGCGTACCTTCCGGAGGTGGTGCGGGACATCCTGGGGCACGACGTCGTCCTGCCGCGCGTGCTCGGGCCATTGGAAGCCGCGGGGCGCCTGCCCTCGGGGCAGCTTCTGGGGCCGGGCGCCGGGGACAACGCGGCGGCGGCCCTGGGTGTGGGTGCGCAGCTGGGAGACGTGGTGGTCTCGCTCGGAACCTCCGGGACCATTTTCGCGGTCTCGCCTGAGCCCGGGCATGACCCGTCCGGTGTGGTCGCCGGTTTCGCCGATGCCGCAGGGCACTTCCTGCCGCTGGTCTGCACGCTCAACGCGGCCCGGGTGTTCGACGCGACCGCGACGGTCCTGGGCGTCTCCCTGGAAGGGCTCGACGCCTTGGCGAGCGCGGCCCGGCCCGGGGCCGGCGGGTTGACGATGGTTCCGTACTTCGAGGGAGAGCGGACCCCGAATCTGCCGCACGCCAAGGGTGGCCTGCACGGGATGACCTTGGACAACTTCACGCCGGGGAATGTGGCCCGTGCCGGCTTCGAGGGGGTCATCGCCTCCTTGGCGCTGGGGCTCGATGCCCTCGAAGCCCAAGGGGCCAAGGCTCGGCGCGTGATCCTGGTGGGCGGAGGCAGTCAGGCCGCGACCGCCCGCGCCGTGGCCGCTGACATCTTCGGGCTGCCGGTCCTGGTGCCGGCCCCGGACGAGTATGTGGCCCGGGGCGCGGCGCTCCAGGCGGCGGGTGTCCTGAAGGGCGAGTTTCCGAGCTGGCGGCAGGAGGGGCACCTGGTCCCGCAGACACTGGGAGACGGCGTGGCCTTGAGCGCTTTCCGGCACTGGTCCGCAGGGTATCTGGGCTGAGATGCCCTGCCTCGGCTCGCGAGATGCCAGTTGAGCACAGTCCCAAGCTCCGGGACTGTGCTCAACTGGCATCTCGCGAGCAGGGGAGTGGGAGGCGCCTCAGGCGAGGACGTTCAGAACGTGTTCGACGGCGACGGCGACGGCCGTGCGGGCCGGGGCGGAATACTTGCGCGGGTCCGTCAGGGCGGGGTTCGCGTCCAGGGCGCTGCGGACCGCGCCGGTGAAGGCGACGTTGAGCGCTGTGCCGACGTTGATCTTCACCATCCCGCTCGCCACGGCCCGGCGCAGTTCTTCGTCGGGCACTCCCGAGGAGCCGTGCAGCACGAGCGGTACCGGAACAACGGCGGCGAGGCTCCGGATGAGGGCCCGATCCAGGGCCGCGGTCTGTTCGGTCATGGCGTGCGAGGAACCGACCGCGACGGCCAGCGCCGCCACTCCGGTGTCGTCCACGAACCGGCGGGCCTCGCTGGGGTCGGTGCGGACACCGGGTGCGTGGGCCCCGTCCTTGCCGCCGATCTCGCCCAGTTCCGCCTCGATCCAGACGCCGTGCGCCGCACCCCACTCCACCATGGCGCGGGTCTGGGCGACGTTCTCCGTGAACGGCAGGTGCGCGCCGTCGTACATGGCGGAGCTGGCGCCCAGTGCTGCGGCCCGCTGGAGCAGGTCGACGTCGGTGATGTGGTCCAGGTGGAGCGAGGCGTCAGCCCCGGATTCGCGGGCCGCGGCCGTGATGGCCGCCGCGATGGCGGTGGGGGAGCCGTGGTACGTCACCGCGTTCTGGCTCAGCTGCAGGATGACGGGCCGGCCGGCGCGTTCGGCACCGGCCAGGATCCCCTGGGCGTGTTCGAGGGTGATGACGTTGAAGGCGACGACGGCGGCCTGGCGGGCTTGCGCGTCGGCGACGAGTTCGGCGGTGGTGACGAGGGGCATTCGGGACTCTCAGGGTCTTGGGCGGAGAAGTTATTTCCAATAGTATTGGGTTAAATCCAAGCAAATACAACCCTTTGCCGAAGGAACACCATGATCCTCACCGTCACCCCGAACCCGGCCGTCGACTGGACCGTCACCACCGACGACTTCGCCTTCGACGCCGTCAATGTCGCCAGCTCCAGCACCCGGGAGGCCAGTGGCAAGGGGATCAACGTCTCCGTGGCTTTGCAGCGCAACGGTGTCCGGACCTTGGCGCTCTTCCCCGCCGGTGGGGGAACCGGCGTCTTCATGGCGGAGCAACTGGCGGCCATGGGAGTCGCTGCGCTCGCCGTGCCCAGCGGGGCCGAGGTGCGCACGAACATCACCTTGCGCGTGCCCGGGCATTCCGGAACGAAGATCAACGAACAAGGAGCCCCGCTGGGCGAAGAGCTCGCGCAGCGCCTGCTGGACGCGGTCCGCTCCGCGCTCGTCGGGGCCCTCGAGAGGCATGACGGTGTCGTCACCCTGGCGCTGTGCGGCAGTCTTCCGCCCGGAACCCCGGAATGGTTCCACCCCGCTCTCGTGGGCCTCGGACGGGAGCTGGGGGCGGCCGTCGTCGTGGACGCTTCAGGGGAGGTGCTCAGGCGGGCATTGCCTGCGGGGCCCGGCCTGGTGAAGCCGAACGTGCACGAACTCGCTGCGGAGACCGGACGTCCGCTCGCCACGGTGGGCGATGTCGTGTCCGCCGCGCGGGAGCTGCTGGGCCGCGGCGCGGGAGCCGTCCTGGCGAGCCTGGGGGCTGACGGCATGGTGTACGTGGACGCGGAGTGTGCCCTGCACGGGAAGGCCTCGGCAGTGAGCGTGCTGAACACGGTCGGCGCCGGGGACGCCTCGCTGGCAGGGTTCCTGGCGGCGCGCGCCGGCGGAGCCGCGCCGGCCGAGTGCCTGGCCTCGGCGATCCTCTACGCCTCCTCCGCGGTGGGACACGCGACGACGCTGTTCGACGTCGACCCCGCCCTCCGCGAACGGATCACGGTGACCGCCGAGCCGGAAGCGGGGCTGGAGCTCTCCGAGCCTGCCCAGCCGTGAAACCCCGGCTCAGAACGACGCCACGGTGAGGAGCGTCCGGCCGTGGACGCTGCGCGGCTCCACGTCACCGGTTTCGACGAAGCCGAGTTTCGCGAGCACACGGCGTGAGGCGATGTTCCAGTCCCAGACCGTGGCCCAGAACCGCGTGTGCCCCTCGGCCCGCGCGTACTCGAGGACCGCCGTGGCGGCCTCCGTGGCGAAACCCTGACGCCAGACGGAGCGGAGGAACTCGAAGGCGAGCTCGGGTTCCTCCGGCAGCCCGTGATCGGTGGGGGTCAGCCCGCAGTATCCGATGACCTGGCCGGAATTTCTCAATTCCGCGACCAGCAGCCCGGGGTGCGGGCTGTGCTCATAGCGACGGACCCAGTCTTCGAGGTCTTCCACGGTGGGGTGTCCTTCGGCGTCGATGCGACGGTGCGCGGGGACACGTGGATCCCGCTCAGTCCACAGCCGACGCGAGACGAAGGCATCCGTCACGCGCCACGGCCGCAAGATGAGCCGCGCCGTCTCGAGCGTCCCGGGAGAACCTTGTCCCGGGACATGGGCCCCACCCGCCGGGTCCCCCTCGCTCATGGTTCCCGGGAATGCCGGATCGTGAGCCAGGCGAAGGCCTCCAGATCCTCGTCGGTGAGATCGAAGGGCTCGCCCGCTTCGGAGAAGAACGCCACGGTGGTGCCGCTCGTCTCGCGTCCGGCCATCTCCCGCAGCTCGGCCTCGGGAATCCCCTGGCGATAGCGCTGCACCCAGGACCCCTCGGCCCGGTGGTTCTCGTGGATCAACAGCGAGCTGAACGCCGCAACGGTCGACATCCCGCGTCGTGGCAGACCGTCGGGAAGCAGCGGCGGGTCCTGGTCGTCGAAGAAACGGAGGTCCTTGGTGGCCATGACGGGCTTCCGGATGACCTGCCCGTTCCCGTCAGTCCGGGTGTCCGTGCCACGTCCGTCGTCGGCCACCGAGACCCATCCGTTCGGCCAGCTGCGTACCAGGAGCATTCCGCGGCGTCCTTGGGATTCGGCCTCGTCGTTCGCATAGGCGGCGATTTCGAGGATCTGGTGCCGCCGGCCGCCTCGGCCGTACACGTCCGCCGCCCGCTGGATGGTGTGGAGATGCTCGACGTCGAGGTCTTCAGTCCAGTCGTGCGTGGTGGCGGTCCAGTGCTTTCTGTCTTGTGGCGCCTCGTCCTGTGGCTCTGGGTCCCGTGCCGCCGCGTCCTGTGTCATGGAGTTCTTCCGCTGTTCGTTCGGACAGGTGTCTTCGGCGAGCCTATGGGCCGCTCCCGGGGAAGGCAACCGTTCGCCGGCTCCTTCCGTTTTCCCAAGGCGGGGTCACTTAGGGCCCAATTCAGGCACCGGATTGGGCCCTAAGTGACCCCGCCTTGGGAAGGGAGGGCCTCCCGCTGTGACCGATCGGGCGGCACAATGGTCGGATGGATGCGCAGGAACGGCAGTCGAGGATTCTGGATCTGGCCCGGGCACAAGGGCAGGTGGACGTGGTCTCCCTGGGCCAGGGCCTCGGAGCTGCGGCGGAGACGATCCGCCGGGATCTGCGCGTACTGGTCGACCGCGGTGTCCTGCGGCGTGTGCACGGCGGCGCCGTGGCGGTGGAGACCGCGGGCTTCGAGTCCGACGCCGGGTACCGGGCCACCGCCCACGTCGGGGAGAAACGACGGATCGCGTCAGCGGCTGCCGCGATGCTCCAGGGTGCGGAAACCGTCTTTCTCGACGAAGGGTTCACCCCGCGGCTGATCGCGGAGGAACTCGCGTCCGAGGCTCGCCTGACGGTCGTCACGGCGTCGCTTCCGGCGGCCCAGGCGCTCTCCCGCAGCCCAGGAGTGACCGTTCTGCTGCTAGGCGGCCGGATGCGAGGACGCACGCTCGCCACGGTGGATCATTGGGCGCTCCGGATGCTCGGTGAGCTTCAGATCGACGTCGCATTCCTGGGTGCCAACGGCATCTCCCGGGAGCACGGCCTGACGACGCCGGACCCTGCCGTTGCGGCGGTCAAGCAGGAAGCCGTCCGGCAGTCCCGTCGCCGGATCCTGGTGGGCACGCACACGAAGTTCGGGGTCACCAGTTTCTGCCGGTTCGCCACGGTTCCGGATTTCGAGGCCATCGTCACCGACGGGGCCTTCTCGGCCCATGAAGCCCAGCGATATGAGGCGCTCGGCCCCCGCGTTCATCGGGTCTGACGACGACGGCGGGTGGCCGCCGTCGTCAATCGGTCACGAAGTGGTCATGATTCCTAGCCCAAACGGGCGCCGTCAGCGGTTCGTCTCCTGCTCATAATCGTGCTGTCCTCACATCCTCTCGACAGGAGCAGCGAAGCATGAACAGCTGGACGAACGGACCGGACCGTCGGTCATCGACCGGTTCATTCGGATGGCCGAATGACCGTATTCGCCCGAAGACCGTCCGGGCGATGCCCGTTTCACCTGGGCGTATCGCGATGGGTGTGGCGGATGCCACAATCGATCCCAGTCAAGCAGTCAGCTTCGGGCGGAAACTCTAAGAGACGGGCAGTCATGTATCCAGTGGAACGTCATCGATGGATCATCGAGACGGCCCGTGCCGAGGGCCGGCTCGAAGTCCCGGAGATCGCGGGACAGCTGGGTGTGGCCGTTGAGACAGTCCGACGGGATCTCAACGTCCTGGAGAAACGGGGGCTCATCCGCCGGGTGCACGGTGGGGCCATCCCCGTCGAGAAGCTCGGTTTTGAAAGCACCCTTCTGGCAAGGGGGTCCTCGCACCCGGAGGCCAAGGCCAGAATCGCTCAGGCGGCACTCGAACACACCGACGAGGTGGAATCAGTCTTCATCGACGAGGGCTCCACTGCCGCCGCCTACGCTGCTCAGCTCCGGCCCAACCGGCCGATGCTGGTGGTGACCAGTTCCCTTCCCGTGGCGAGTCAGCTGGCGACCCGCCCCAACCTCGATGTCATCATCCTCGGCGGAAGAGTCCGCCCGAACACGCTCGGCGCGGTGGATCACTGGGCCACGGACATGCTCGGGCGTCTGGTCCTCGACCTGGCCGTGGTGGGCACCAACGGCGCCACCGGCAAACACGGGCTCACCTGTCCGGACTCGTCGGTCGCCGCGGTCAAGTCATCGGCGGTGCGGTCAAGCCGCCGGACCCTTCTGCTCGCCGACGAATCCAAATTCGGGGTGGATTCCAGCATCAAGTTCGCAGATCTTCATGACCTCGACGCGGTGATCACCGAGAAGACCGTGCCGGAGTCCCACCTTCAGCCTTTCCGCCGGCTCGGAGTCCAGATCACCCAGGTCTGACCCGTCGGCTCGGCACCCTCACGACCCCTCGCCTCACTACACCCTTGCCTGAAACGGCCCGGAAGAAAGAAAATCACGTGCTCACACTCACGAAGAATCGACGCATCGCGGCGTCGCTCGCCGTACTCGCCCTGGCCACCACGGCCCTGTCCGCCTGCTCCGGCGCAGGCGGCGGGGACGCCGGAGGGGATGCCAACAGCATCAATGTGCTCATGGTCAACAACCCTCAGATGCTGGATCTGCAGAAGCTCACTGCGGACAACTTCACCAAGGAGACCGGTATCAAGGTCAACTTCACGGTGATGCCGGAGAACGACGTCCGGGCCAAGATCAGCCAGGAGTTCTCCAGCCAGGCAGGTCAGTACGATGTGGCTTCGCTCTCCAACTACGAGATCCCGTTCTACTCCGACAACCACTGGCTGGCGCCCCTGGATGACACGGTGGCGAAGGACGCCTCCTTCGACCAGAAGGACATCCTGCCCGCCTACACGACGTCCCTGACCGGCAAGGACGGCAAGCTGTACGGCGAACCGTTCTACGGGGAATCGTCCCTGCTGATGTACCGCAAGGACGTCTTTGCGGCCAAGGGACTGACCGTGCCGGCGAATCCCACCTGGGATCAGGTGGCGGACCTTGCGGCGAAGGCCGACGGCGCGCAGCCCGGTATGAAGGGCATCTGCCTGCGCGGCCAGCCGGGCTGGGGTCAGGTGTTCGCGCCGCTGACCACGGTGGTGAACACCTTCGGCGGCACCTGGTTCGACAAAGACTGGAACGCACAGGTCAATGGCCAGGGCTTCAAGGACGCCACGAACTTTTATGTGAACCTGGTCAAAGCCCACGGAGAAGCGGGCGCCGCGCAGGCAGGTTTCACCGAATGCCTGAACAACATGGTCCAGGGCAAAGTGGCCATGTGGTACGACGCGTCGTCGGCCGGCGGCTCCCTGGAGGCAAGCTCCTCGCCGGTGAAGGGCAAGATCGGGTACGTCCAGGCCCCGGTGAAGCAGACCAAGCACTCCGGCTGGCTCTGGACCTGGTCCTGGGGCGTGCAGGCGGCGTCGAAGAAGCAGGACGCCGCCGGTAAGTTCATCGCCTGGGCGAGCTCCAAGAAGTACGAGGAACTGGTGGCCAAGCAGCTCGGCTGGGCCAAGGTGCCGTCCGGCAAGCGCAGCTCCACCTACGAGAACCCCGAGTTCCAGAAGGCGGCCCCGTTCTTCGCCGCGGAGAAGGAAGCCATCTTGAACGCCGACCCGAAGAACCCGGGAGTGCAGCCTCGGCCCACCGTGGGTATCCAGTTCGTCGGCATCCCCGAGTTCGCGGATCTCGGCACCACCGTCTCGCAGGGTGTCAGCTCAGCGATCGCGGGTCAGACCACCGTTGACGAAGCGCTGGACAAGGGCCAGCAGGCGGCCGAGAAGGTCGCCCAGAAGTACAAGAAGTAACGCTCCCAACCCACTCGCGGGGTACCCGTCCTGACAGGCCGGGTACCCCGCACCCCAGGAGACCATCATGACCACCACCGCCATGCCGGTGACCGGGCGCCGCCTCGGACGGGCGCCGTCGCCCAAGCCGACCGCGCGAGACCGGGCAGCCGCCTGGGCCCGCCGCGCGCCGCTCCTTCCGGCCCTCATCTTCGTCATCCTCACCACCCAGATCCCGTTCGTCGTGACGATCGTGATCTCCTTCATGAACTGGAACGCCCTCAAGCCCGGCGAAGTCGGGTTCGCCGGGCTGAAGAACTACGTGGAGGTCCTCAGCGACGGCGACTTCCGGCAGGCCATCCTGGTCACCATCGTTCTGACGGTGTCGGTCGTGCTGGCCTGCCTCGTGATCGGCCTGTGCCTGGCCTTGCTGCTGAATCAGAAGTTCCTGGGCCGGGGGCTGGCCAGGACGCTGCTGATCGCACCCTTCCTGGTGGTTCCCGTCGCCGCGGCCCTGGTGTGGAAGCACGCCATCCTCAACCCGGGTTACGGCCTCATCAACGGTGTGCTGACCTGGATCGGACAGCTCACCGGCAACCCAGATCCGCCCCAGCTGGATCTGCTCACCACCCACCCGCTGCTGGCCGTCATCATGTCCCTGGTCTGGCAGTGGACGCCTTTCATGATGCTCATCCTGCTCGCCGGTCTGCAGTCCCGCCCGGCCGACGTGATGGAAGCCGCCCAGATGGATGGAGCCACCGGCTGGCAGGTCTTCCGCTACATCACCCTGCCCCATCTGCGTCAGTACCTGGAGCTCGGCGGCCTCCTCGGCGCCATCTACATCGTCCAGAACTTCGACGCCGTGTTCACGCTCACCTCCGGAGGTCTCGGCACCGCGAACCTGCCGTACGCCGTCTATCAGACCTTCTATTTCGCCAATGAGTACGGGACCGCCTCGGCCGCGGGCGTCATCGTCGTGATCGGCAGCATCATCGTGGCGACCTTCGCCTTGCGTTCCGTGTTCACGCTCTTCAAGAAGGAGGCAGCCCGATGAGCAGCACCGCACCAAGCAGCGCCGCACCCGCCGGCACCGCGCACACCGTGCCGGCCCGCCGTCGTCGTAAGTCGCGCCTGGACCCCACCCGCAACAACACCGCCGCCGGCATCGTGGCGTGGGTTCTGGCCTTGTTCCTCGCCTTGCCCGTGCTCTGGATGATCCTGACCGCGTTCCACAGCGAACAGGACGCCGCCACGAACCCGCCGTCGGTCCTCGCGCCGTTGACCCTCGATTCCTTCAGCCAGTTCTTCGGTTCCGGCTCCGGCGTGAACCCGTGGCCCCCGCTGATCAACTCCGCCATGGCGAGCGTGTTCTCCACGGTCCTCGTCCTGCTCCTGGCGATTCCGGCGGCTTACGCCCTGGCCATCAAACCGGTGAAGAAGTGGACCGACGTCCTGTTCTTCTTCCTTTCCACCAAGATGATGCCCGTGGTGGCGGCCGTGCTGCCGCTGTACATCTTCGCCAAGAGCACCGGGATGCTGGACAACGTCTGGTTCCTGATCTTCATGTACACCTCCATGAACCTGCCCATCGCGGTGTGGATGATGCGTTCCTTCCTCGCGGAGGTACCGGTGGAGATGCTGGAAGCGGCGCAGCTCGACGGCGCCAATCTGGTCATGGTGCTGCGCAAGGTGGTGGCGCCGGTGGCGATGCCCGGGATTGCGGCCACGAGCCTGATCTGTTTCATCTTCTCCTGGAACGAACTCCTGCTGGCCCGCGTTCTCACGGGGGTGAGGGCGGGCACCAGCCCGGTCTTCCTCACCGGGTTCGTCACCAGCCAGGGCCTGTTCCTCTCCCAGG
The DNA here is from genome assembly GCF_044748305.1 of Arthrobacter sp. NPDC090010. Lineage (NCBI taxonomy): Bacteria > Bacillati > Actinomycetota > Actinomycetes > Micrococcales > Micrococcaceae > Arthrobacter > Arthrobacter sp. NPDC090010. The sequence goes on along the minus strand of NZ_JBIVFT010000003.1, from coordinate 95,457 downwards.
TGTGCGCGGCCGCCGTCGTGATCTCATTGCCGGTGCTGATCGCAGGCTTCGCCGCTCAGGACAAGCTGGTCCAGGGCCTCTCGCTCGGGGCCGTGAAATGAGGGCGGCACTCATCACCGAACCCGGGACGGTGGAGGTTCTGGACGTCCCCGACCCCACTCCTGGGCCCGGCGATCTGGTCCTCAAGGTCGCCTCGGCCGGGATCTGCGGCACGGACCTGCACATCCTGGGCGGTGGCTATGCGAAGTCCCTGCCGCTGATCCCCGGGCACGAGTTCGCCGGGGAAGTGGTGGCTGTCGGCGCCGGGGCCACCGGGTTCAAGGTGGGGGACCGGGTGACGGCGGACCCCAATATGCCGTGCCGTGCGTGCCCGTCCTGCCGGGCGGGCCGGGGCAATCTGTGCGATGAGCTCCGCGCCTTGGGCGTCAGCGAGGCCGGAGCCATGGCCGAATACCTGCGGGTCCCCGCGAGGCTGGCCGTGAAGCTTCCGGAGCACGTGGCCCTGGAGGACGCCGCCCTGATCGAGCCGCTGTCCTGCGTGATCCACGCCTTCGACGTGCTGAGCCTGAAGGTGGCCTCCCACGTGCTCATCTACGGTGCCGGGACCATGGGGCTGATGCTGCTGCAGGTGGCCAAACGGGCCGGTGCTGCGAGCGTACGCCTGGTGGACCTCAATCCGGAGCGTCTCGCCACTGTCGGCCTCCTGGGCGCCACCGGCGTCGCGGCGGGCGCCGATGAGTTCGACAGGCCGCAGGGCTGGGACGTGGTCATCGATGCCACGGGCAGCCCGAAAGCCATCGTGGACGCTCTCGGCCGGGTGGCCCGGGGCGGCACGTACCTCCAGTTCGGGGTGCCGCCGGAAGGCGTTCGTGTCGAGTTCGATCCCTTCCGGGTCTACCACGAGGAGATCCGCATCCTGGGATCCATGGCCGTTCTGAACAGCTTCGAGCGGGCCGCGGATCTCTTCGCCACCGGGATCATCCCTCCGGAGGTCTTCATCAGCCACCGCTTCCCCCTGGAGCGCGCACCGGAGGCCATGGCCTTGTTCGCTTCAGGACAGGGCCGGAAAACCCTCGTCCTCCCAGGGCTCTGAAGCTTCCGGACCCCCTAACCTCTGAATCATCAGCGTATAAAGGACACACTCACCATGCCGCATCTGAAGACCGTCCTCGTGGTCGGGGACAAGTTCATCCCCACGCAGAGCTACGCCACGTGCCTCGAAGGCACCGGGCTGGAGCCCCGCTACATCGACTGGGCGGGCGAGAAGGCCGAACAGCACGCGCTCCAGACAGTCATGGAGCACGAAGGCCCGAACTCGGTCGGGACGCCCGTCGAGATGCTGGAGAACATCGCCGAGGCGGAGGCGATCGCCTTCCACTTCGCCCCTGTCACCCGCGAACTGCTTGATGCCGCACCCAGACTCAAGCTGATCTCGGTGGCGCGCACCGGGGTGGAGAATGTCGATGTCGAGGAGGCCACCCGGCGCGGCATCGGCGTCGTGCAGGCGCTCGGACGCAACGCCGGTGCCGTGGCCGAGCTTCAGATCGGGCTCATGCTCGCGGAAGCCCGCAACATCGCCCGGGCGGACGCCTCAGTGAAATCCGGCGCGTGGCGGAAGGACTTCCCGGGGGCACGGATCGAGATCCATGGGCGCACCGTCGGCATGGTCGGGTTCGGGCATGTGGGCCGCATCTTCAGCGAGCGGATCTCCGGTTTCCGTCCGCGGTTGCTCGCCTTCGACCCCTATGCGAGCGATGACGCGCTGGCCTCGTCCGGCGTCGAACGCGCCGAAACGCTGGACGACGTCTTCCGGGAGAGCGATTTCGTCCTCGTCCAGGCCCGTCTGACCCCGGAGACGGAACGCTTCGTGGGGGCGGCCCAGTTCGCCCTCATGAAGCCGAACGCCTACTTCATCAACGTCTCACGCAGCCGCCTGGTGGACTACGACGCTTTGTATGCGGCGCTCGCGGAGGGCCGCATCTCCGGCGCGGGTCTGGACGTCTTCGACGAGGAGCCGCTCGCCGTGGACGACCGCTTCCGTGCCCTGGACAACGTCACCATCACCACGCACTTCGGCGGCGATACCGAGGACACCAACGCCATGTCCGCACGCCTGGTGGTCGAGGCCATCGCGGAGTTCGCGGAGACCGGCAGGGTGCCTCGCGCGCTCAACGCCCGGGAGCTCGGATGGCGTTGAGCGCCGGGGGCCAACGGACCGAGCGGTACTTCCTGGGGCTGGATGCGGGCCAGACCTTCACCAAGGCGGTCCTCTTCACTGAGGAGGGGCGTCAGGTGGCGCGCGGGGCGGCGTCGGTCGCGACCTCCTCGCCGCGGGCTTCCTGGCAGGAGCGCGACCCTCACGAGCTGTGGAGGGCCGCCGCGGCCGCGATCCGTGAGTGTCTGGTGCAGGCCGGCGTCGTCGGTGCGCAGGTGGCCGGAGTGGGTCTCTGCGGCCACAACGACGGCGCCTATCTGGTGGACGACGACGGCGAGCCCACGCGCGCTGCGATCCTCGCCACGGATGCGCGCGCCGTGGCCGAGGCGGCCGAGCTGGGCGAGGGCGCCCGGGGTGAGGAGGCGCTGGCTGAGACCGGCCAGGTGCCCGCCCCGTACAGCCCGTCGTCCCTGCTGAGCTGGCTGGGACGGAACGAGCCGGAGACGCTGGAGCGCAGCCGCTGGTACTTGTTCTGCAAGGACTGGCTGCGGCTGAAGCTGACCGGGGAGGTGGCCACCGACCCGTCCGAGGCCAGTGCCTCCTTCACGAATCTGCACGATCAGCGGTGGTCCGATGAGGCGCTGCGGATCTACGACCTCCAACATCACCGGAGGCTGCTGCCGCCGCTCGTGCCGAGTTCCGCCGTCGCCGGTCACGTGACGCGGGCCGCCGCGGAGGAGACGGGACTCGCAGAAGGAACGCCCGTGGTGACCGGCGCCCACGATGTGGATGCCGCGGCCCTCGGCATCGGTGCCATCGAGGTGGGTTCGCTGAGTCTGGTGATGGGCACCTTCAGCATCAATCAGCTGGTGTGGGACCGCCCGGTGAGCGATCCTCGCTGGCAGGCACGGACGTTCCTGGAACCCGGCCGCTGGCTGCACATGTCGACGTCGCCGAGCAGCGCCTCGAACTTCGAATGGGCCATGCGGAACTGGGGTGGCGGGGCCGACTACCCGGAAGTGATCGAGTCGGCCCGGCTGCTGGATCCGCAGGCGTACCGGGACGCTCCGCATTTCCTGCCGTATCTGTACGGGGCACCGCTGGGGCACGGGGCCGACGGTGCGCGGCTGAGCGGGTTGCGTGGCAGTCATGACCGCCACGACGTGTTCCGTGCGGTCCTGGAGGGTGTGGTGCATCAGCACCGCTGGCATGTGGACGCGCTTCGCTCGGCGTTCTCCTTCTCCGGGGCTGCGCGGTTGTGCGGCGGTGGGGCGAAGAGCGAGCCGTGGACGCAGCTGCTCTCCGATGTGCTGGGCGTCCCGGTCGAGGTCACGGACTCCACCGAGGCCGGGGCGCGGGGAGCGGCGCTGCTTGCGGCGATCGGGGTGGGGGCTTATTCGGGTCTGAGGGAGGCCGTCGCGACCGCGGTCACGGTGGTCCGCCGCCATGAGCCGCAACACCACTGGGGATCAGTCCTTGAGGAGCGGTACCAGGAATTCCTGGGCTTGCTGGGTTGAGCGGGTCTTGTGTGCTGAGAAATCGTCCGACAGGGTTCCTGATGGACTATTTCTCAGCACTCGATGGGTCTCAGTCCTCGGGTCGGTAGGTGCACCGGGCCGAGCCGTAGACTGACGTGCTCTCCTGCTTGGACACGGACTTGCCGTCCACGAGGATTTCGCAGCCGAAGCTTGGGTTGGGGGTCTCGCTGTCGCGACCTCGCACATTCAGGCTGAGCGAGCCGTCGCTCTTGGCCTGGACCGTGGTGGTGGTGTCCTTGTTCACCTCAAGGGCGCGGCTGCTGCTGCCGGACCCGCCGCTGGCGGACCAGCGGGAATCGACGTCGGCCTTGCCGTTCGCGGTGACCTTGAACTCCACGGTGACGTCCTTGGAGGGCTTAGGAGTCGAGTATCGGGAGAACGACTTGTAGTAGTAGCAACTGCTGCTCGCGCTCTTGCCCTCGCCGGTCTCCTTCGAGACGGACTGGCCATCGATGATGATCTCGCAGCTGATCTTGACATTCGCATCTTTGTAGTCTGCGGAGTTCGCCGAGACCCTGAAGCTGTCACTGGCCTTGGCCGTGAACTCCTTGGTGAAGTCCTTGCTGACGGTGACATCCGAAGAGCCTGTGGGCGTCGAGTAGCGGGCGTCCGCCGCCCCGGTGGTGGTCACCACGTATTTGACGGAGACCTCCTTGTTCCGCTCCTCGTTGTAGGACTTGAGGGGGTCTGAACCGAGCGGAGCCCTCGGAACGGTGGAGGTCAGCGCCGCGAAAATGGTGATCATCAGGAGTGCACCCAGGAGGCCCAGGACTCCGAGCCCCATGCCGATGCCCGCCATGACCTTGCCGTTGAACTTCTTGGCCAAGGACACGATGCCGAGCACGATGGCGATGAGGCCGGCGATGAGGGCGACGATGTTGATGACCGGGATCCACGCCGTCGCGAACGCGATGATGCCGCAGACCAGAGCGGCGATCGCCAGGCCCTTCGGCCCGGTGGGAGCCGGCGTGAACGGGTTGCCCGGCGCTCCGTACCCAGGCGCTCCGTACCCAGGGGTGCCGTACTGCGGTGTTCCGTATTGGCCGCCGCCCTGCTGGCCTCCGCCGTACTGGTTCCCGCCGAACTGGGGTGCACCGGGCGGAGGAGTGCCGTACGAACCCTGCCCGGGATACGGCGGCTGGGGCGTACTGCCCGGCTGCTCTCCAGGCTTCCCGCGCTCAGGTTCCTGACCCGAGGAAGGTGTGGTGTTCGACATGATGGCCTCCGAGCGATAGGCAAACGACTGTATTATCCCCTGCCAACATCGTAGGTCATCGGCCCGGGATGGGCAGCACTCAGGGACCGGAAAACCGGGGGTTGAAGTCCCCATTGACGGTGCGGGGATCCTCGCCTATGGCCTCAGACCACTTCGACGGCGAGGCCCGCGGAGCGGAGCTCGTCCAGCTGGCTCTTGGTGATGCCGCTGTCCGTGATGAGAAGGTCGATGTCTTCGAGTGTCGCATGCTGGACGGTGCTCACCGAACCGATCTTGCTGTGGTCGCTGAGCAGGACCCGCTTGCAGGCGCTGCTGAGCATGGCTCGCTTGACCTGGGCCTCCGCGGCATCGGGCGTGGTGAGCCCCCGCTCAGGGTGCAGGCCATTGGTTCCGAGGAACGCGACGTCGGCGTTCAGGGCGGCCAGTGAACGCAGAGCCCACTCGTCCACCTCCGCAAGGGTTCGGCTGCGGACCCGGCCGCCCAGGGTGAAGACCTCCAGGTTCGGTCGGCCCAGCAGCTTCAGGGCGATCGGAAGGGTGTTCGTGAAAACGGTCAAGGAAGGGCCGCTCGGCACGAGATCCGCCAGGCGCTCCGTCGTGGAGCCGGCGTCGAGCAGGATGGAGCCGTCCGCCGGAAGATGCGCCAGCGCTGCCTCTGCGATCCGGGTCTTTTCGCGGGAGAGGCCGGTGCGCTCCTGGACCGGAGGCTCGAAGGAGGCGGACTCGGCGGGGATCGCTCCACCATGGACGCGCTGAAGCTGCCCGTGGCGTTCGAGGTGGATGAGGTCCTTGCGGATGCTTTCCAGACTGACCTCGAAATGCCCCGCGAGCTCCCGTGTATCCACGCGCCCCTCGGCCCGGAGCAGGGCGAGGATGCGTTGCTGCCGCTCGCCCGCGAAGACGGCTCGCTCGTCTGGTCCGCTGAGACTCATGTGTTCCTGCCGCTCGTCCATGTGTGATCACAGCCTACCGAGTGCTGGGCTGACCGCCCCGGTCGGTGATGTCAGCCGTTCTGGCTCGTGGCCATGGTGCCCACCGTGTACTTTGTGCCGAGCTCGACGCTGTCGGGGACTTCGCGGCTGATCTGGGAGTCGCAGTAGATCACGTTCCAGTGCAGATGGGGTGCCGACGCCATGCCGCTCTGGCCCGAGTAGCCGAGGAGCTGACCTTGCTGGATGGGCGTGCCCGCCGTCACCGAAACCCGGCTCAGATGCGCATACAGCGTGCAGCGGTTGTTTCCGTGATCGATCCGCACCTCGACATCCCCGGCAGTGGCCGTACCGCTGAACACCACGAGCCCGGAAGCGGAGGCGGAGACCGGCGAGCCCATGCCGAGCCCGAAGTCCACGGCATCCTTGTTGTACTGCGGGAGGATGCCTTTGGCGTGCTCCGCAGGGCCTTGCAGGATCGAATAAGAACGGCCCTTGGGGAACGGCAGTCTGTAGGGCTTCAGGCCCGCCGTCGTCGCCGAGACCACCGTCGCCGCGGAGGTGCGCACCGCCGTCGTGAAGCCCGGCTGCGTGGCGGTGACACGCACTGAGAGCTGTGCGCCTATCTGGCCGCTGCTCAGGGCCAAGGTGCTGTTTGTTGCTCCTGGGATCGGGGTGCCGTTGCGCAGCCACTGATAGCCGAGCGCCACGTTGCCGGGACCCCAGGTGCCGGCGAGGGCGGTGACGGTCTGGCCTGCGGCGAAATATCCGCGGATGACCGGCACCGGTGACGGTGCGAAGGCGCGCCGGGTCGCCAGCGCGGCCGAGGTGCGCGACGTCGCCGCGTAACCGGCGAGGCTCGCGGTCGTCCGGAAGCTCACGGAGGTTCCGGCGTCGGCCGCTGTCAGGACGTAGGCGGTGCCGGTCGCCCCGGCGATCGGGGTGCCGTTACGCAGCCATTGGTAGCCGAGGGCGGGGGCGGGAGACCATGTGCCGACAACGGCGGTGAGGCGGGAGCCGGCGTCGAGCCCTCCGCTGATGGTCGGTGTGGGTGCTGCGGCGAACTGTTTTCCGGCGCGGACCGGAGCGCTGAGTGCGCTTGCCGGGTTGTAGGCGGTGGCGTTGCCCGTGACGAGGACGGTCAGGTCCGTGTTGGTGTCGGCCGCCACGACTTTGTAAGAGGTGCCGCTCGCGCCGGGGATGGCCGCCCCGTTGCGCCGCCACTGGTAGCTGTAGGACGGTGCGGGGGACCAGGTCCCGGGCGTCGCGGTGAGGGTCTGGCCGGGGGTGGGGATGCCTGAGATGACGGGTGTGCCGGGGATGAGGGTGCCGCGGGTGACGGCTGGCGTTGCCGTGGAGGTCCGGGTGGCGTTGGCGAATCCGGGCTTGCTGCCGGTGACGCGGACCGAGACGGTTTTGCCGAGGGCGCTCGCCGGCGGCGTCCACGTGGGGGCGGTGGCCCCTGCGACAGGTGTTCCGGCCAGAAGCCACTGGTATCCGAAAGTGGCTGCCGGATCCCAGCTGCCCGGCAGTGCTCTGAGCGTCTGACCGACCGCCGCGGTTCCGCTCACCGTCGGGTTCGGGGCCGTGGTGAAGGGATCGGTGCAGGCGGGCGTCACGGGGGAGTTGGACTTGGTGTCGATATCGATGTCGGCGACGAAGCCGCCGTCGCTCGTCTTGTACCAGAGGTCGTCGAAGCCGCCATTGGGCAGCCAGGGGCTGAAGTAACCGGTGACCGCCTGGCCGCGGGCGTAGCACGTGAGGGCGAGGTTCTGCTTGGCGTTGTACCAGCCCAGTTGGGGACTGTTGAGCGTCGGCTTGGACATCTTCTGGGTCTTGACCGCCACGGTGCCGGTGGGAGTTGCGGCGAGAGTGGCTGGCGGGGCGGCGAGCAGGAGACCCGCGCTGAGAAGGAGGGCGGCGAACGCCGCAACCGGTCGTGTTTTCATGGTCCCTGTTCTCATGCCTGCGTGGTGCGCGCTGGTGAGGGCGCGTGCGAGTTTTCCCCTGGGACCAAGGATACGGGTGGGGCGTCTGTGGCGGGAGTGGTGTTGTTGTGGCCGCGGGTGGCCCGATGCGCTGTGAAGATGCCGCGAGACGGCAGTTGTTCACAGTGTTGAACGGAAACACTGTGAACAACTGCCGTCTCGCGAGGGCCTGCTGGGCTTGCCGGGTCAGCGGACGGCAAGCTCTCCGAGTTCGGACCAGCCGTCGACCTTCACGTTCACGATGTCGGGGGTGCGGGAGAGGTAGGCCGGGAGTTCCTCCTGCGCCTGCTTGAAGTGGGCGGAGTTCACGTGGGCGCCGCCGGCCTCATCATCACGGAAGCCCTCGATGAGGACGTAGGTGGTGGGGTCGCTGAGCGAGCGGGACCATTCGTAGAACAGGCAGCCTTCCTCGGCACGGGTGGCTTCGGTGAAGGCGCGGGAGATCTCCGGCCAGTTGTCGGCGTGCTCGGGCTTGACCGGGAACTTGGCGGTGATGAAGATCAAGGGTTTTTCCTCCAGAGGTGTCGTGTCGGCGATCTGCCTCTGGCCATTAAATCCGACGACGGCGCGTAACGGGGGGTACTACGCGCCGTCGTCACTGGACTGGCCATGAGGCCGATTGTGAGTTTATCGGCGGAGTAGCGGCTAAGGGAAGAGAATGTTCAAATGTAGGACATATTTCTTCATGTGACTGCATCAGGCCTGTGCTTTCGGGGGTCTCAGTCGAAGTAGAGGTGTGTGTGGAGGCGGCAGCGCTCGTTGAAGAGGGCTCCGCAGCTGGGGCAGGTGTCCGCGGATAGGTAGGCCTCGATAGTGAGTTCGTGTTTGCAGACGCCACAGAGGATGGCGTGTTCGTCGCGCGCGTCGCGTGGCCACGTCTGGGCGGGATGGCTCGCGGTTTCCTCGTGGCAGAGGTGGCAGGGGTAGTACTCGCCGCAGCAGGCGAACTTGATGGCGACGACGTCGACCGGGGTGCGGTAGTGGATGCAGCGGGTCTGGTCATCGACGGTAGGGCCGAGGACTGGTGGGGGAGTCGGGGCGTGCTGTGCCGGCATGAGTCGATGGTCCCACGGGGTGATCGGATTAGTCTGGAGTAAATGTAGGTCTGGGCGGATGTCGGGGGGTGATTCTGTGGTTGCGGGGCAACACGGCTTGTCGGGTCCGGCTCGATGGAATCCAGCGGAGCAAGAAGCGATTCGACGAGACATCTTCGCTTGGCTTGAACGTCGGGAGATGGAGGCTGGCGGCTACGAGTTTCGGCGGGAATTTCTGCGGACCAAGTACGTCTATCAGGGACGCGTCATTCCCTTGATGGATGCCCAGACCGGAATTTGGAACCCTGCGGGATTCGATGCGACGCTATCGGTCACCACTACGTTGAAAGGACCTTACGCGGACGACGTTGGGGGTGCAGTCCTTAAGTATTCGTACGAACGACTGCCGGGGCGGCCGCTGACTAGTGGGCGCAATCTAAAGCTTCGGGCGGCGGCAGTCAGCGAGACGCCACTCATTTTGTTCCAAGAGATCCTTCCTGCGCTGTATCTGCCTCGATATCCAGTTTTCGTCGAACGGGACGATCCCGATGAAGGCTACGTATACCTCGGCTTAGAGGAGTCCCTCGACTCGTACCAAGACATGTCCCAATCGCTTGTTCCTGGACCTCGATACGCCGAGCGATGGATAAAGACGCGACTTCATCAGAAGCGGTTTCGCTCGTTGGTCTTGCACGCGTACGAGTCGCGGTGTGCGGTGTGCCTGCTCTCGCAACCGGTGCTTCTTGATGCGGCGCATATCACTCCGGACGGCGCTCCCGGGAGTATCGCGGCGGTGAGTAATGGACTCGCTCTGTGCAAACTCCACCATGCCGCCTATGACGGCAATTTGCTCGGTATCGACGGGGACTATCGCGTATCGGTCAAGGATGAGGTGCTCGCGGAATCTGGTGGTTCGATGCTGAGGCACGGCCTTCAGGACATGGACGGTTGCGCCATACGCGTCCCGCGGCGGGCGTCGGAGCGACCTGACCCGGAGCGGTTGCAGCGCCGCTTCGTGGAATTCTCAGGGAGTGTCACAATCCGCCTGTGACTTGTGGCACATGTTGCGTCTTGCAAATATGCCCAGGTGAAAACTTTTGTTTACCGAAGCGCAGCCTCGCTGCTTGCTCTAACCACCCTTGCCGCCGTTTCGGGGTGCGGTTCTCCCACTGCCGCGCCGTCGTCGTCGGCCGGCCCAACGGCGACCCACAAGACGGTGGTTCTCCTGGACACCGGCAACACGGGCCGCAGCGTCATGTCCGAAGAGATCGCTAAGAAGTTCCTCGCGGATAAGGGCTGGACCGACATCACGGTGCTAGGACGCGGCATCAAAGTGGACCCCAAGGACACCTCGCCGGAGAAGCACGCTGCCGAACTTCTCAAAGCGCGTGGGATCGACGTTTCTTCGCATGTTGCGGCGCAACTCACGGACGACGAGGCCAAGATCGCCACGATCATCCTTCCGGTCTCCTTCAAGAACCTCGGCCAGGTGGTCACGTTCAAGCCGGACACCCGCGACAAGAGCTTCCTCCTCGGCGACTTCGCGCTCGGAAAGCAGGAGGACATTGAAGACGCCTGGGGCAAGGAGCTTCCGGCCTATCAAAAGGCTCTGGCTCAGATCGACGAGTACGTTCCCGCGGCCCTGACGAAGATCCACGAGGGTAAGTAATCCTCGCCCTGCCTCGCGAGGGGACAGTTGGCGCCCTTAAAACTCCGGTTTAGGGTCACCAACTGCTCTCTCGCGGGACTCGCCACGCTATCGCAACCACGCCGGCTGAGCCGAGCCTCGCGGCATGAGGGTTGTCGTGTAGAACCCCGGCGTCTGGGACATCCTGACCTGGTCGGTCACTCCCTGGTAGAGCCCCAAGGGTGTCTGGGCCGCGAAAGTCTCCGGGTCAAGGTATTCGTGGCCGGGTGCTTTACCGGCAACCTCCGCAGCATAGGCCTTGTCGATCGAACCCAGGGACCTCAGCCATAGCGCCGTCCGAGTGAGCGAGACCGTGACCTTGTAGGAGCCGCCCTCGGTGGCCCGACGCATGAGCGCCTCCAGGACGCCCAATTGCAGGAACCACGAGGTGATGTAGTCGTTCACCACGGGCACCGAGGGCAGGCTCGGCACGCCGTTCTCGCCCTCCAGCATGAGCACACCCGCCAGCGCACCTGCGGTCTGATCGAAGCCGACACGCTTGGCCCATGGACCGCTCTCGCCGTTCAGACTCACCGTCGCGTGGATGATCCCCGGGCGCAACGACGCCGCGGTTTCGACGTCCAGGCCGCGTCGCGTCAGGTAGTCGGGCCGCCTGTTCGCATAAAAGACGTCAGCTTGGCTCAGCAACTCCCGCATGCGTTGCGCGTCTTCCGCCCTCTTGAGGTCCAGCCGGGTTGAGCGCACGCCGACGTTCGATGTCGCATACAGCACTGGAATCTCGTACTCGGCCGGATCCCAGACGTTCAGCACTTCGGCGCCGTGCAATGCCATCGCTCGCCCGGCTCCGGCGCCGGCGATGACGTGCCCGCGACCCAGCATCCGCACTCCGTCCAGCGGTGTGCGGGCGCCCGGCGCAAATGGTTCCGGTGCGCTGTCGCCGATCTTCTCGACGACGACGGGCGGCATGTCCCGCAGTACCTTCAGGTACTGCTCGGTCTGCATCAGTTCCTCCGTGGTGCGGATCATCGGCATGATGATTCCCGCGGCCTCGCCTGCCTCCTCAAGGCTGGCGGCATCCCACCCCGCTATCGCCTTGGCCACGGATTCACGCCGTTCAGGAACGCCCAAAAGCGCGGCAGTGTCGTTACGCAGCCGAGGATAGGGCCCCATGGGGTGGACCCACCGGCCGTCCCGGGTCTGGTAGAACGCATCCAGGGCGAAGGCGTTGTCCACTCGGGCGGGGTCGCTGAGCGGATAGCCGCCAAGCAATTCCCAGGTGCGGTCGTAAAAGGGGCAGAGGCGGTGCGGCGCGGTGCGTAGATCCATGGCGATGTCCTGACCTCGTCCGCCACGCAATTGCCACAGCTTGGCGATCGCCACGGACTTCGCCACCAGGGCGATGCCGGTGCCACCGGCCAGTCGCGAGGCGCTCGGAAGGACCGGATCCGCGCCGATGAAGTCGATCTCGCCTCCGGAATCCTGGGGAGTCATGCCGACGGTGGCGAGGAGTTCGCTCAGGTGCTGTTGCGGGCTGAAGATGTCATCGGCAGCCGGTGCGGCCAGGAGCCGGGCATCCAGATCCGGAGTATTCGCGCTCATGCCGCAGCCTCCGTGCCTGCCGAAGCCCCGCCGTCGTGCGCTGCCAGGGCACGGGAGACGGCGCGCGTGGTCTCATCGCGCCAGGCGGCCAGCCGTTCATAGTTTTCCGGGCCGGTGCCGTAAGCGGCTTCGACCTGGGTGACGATCTCGCCGGTCTTCGCCGGGTCGGGTTCGCCCATCTCGAAGGTCATCTGGGATCCGACGTGCTCCATCAGGTGCCGGATGCCGCCCGGCCCGCCGCCCAGGTGGTTGCTTTCGAACGGTCCGGTCACGGCCCAGCGGAGCCCGAGGGACGCCCGGACCAGCTGATCCAGCTCGCCGGCTGAGATGATTCCCTCCTGCACCAGGTAGCGGGCCTGATCCCCGAGGGCCTTCTGCAGGCGGTTCCCGACGAAACCGGGGATTTCACGCTTCAGGGCGATGGGGAGTTTCCCCAGCTCGCGGTACAGCTCGACGGCGCGATCCACATGGCGCTGCTCGGTCGCGGGTCCGGGAACCACCTCGACCAAGGGCATCAGTTCCGGAGGGTTGAAGGGGTGTCCGATGAGGATCCGGTGCGCCGCTGGGTTGCCCTCGGCGATCAGCGACGGCAGCAGGGACGACGAGGAGGAGGCGAGGATGACGTCGTCGCGCGTGTGCTCGGCGAGGTTCGCGTACATCTCCCGCTTGATGTCCATGCGCTCCGGGCCGGCTTCCTGCACGAAATCGGCCTCGCGCAGGGCCGTGGGCAGATCCGTCACGAGGTGCACTTTCACCCCGCGAAGCTCGCGCTCGACGACTTCCGTGAGGTCCGGCCGCGGATCGCTGATCTGGACGTTCCAGCCGTTCTCCGCAAAGAGCCGGGCCCAGGACAGTCCGATCACTCCCGCTCCGATGATCACGACGTTCTTCATGATGAGCCTCCGGAATCTCTTGAGTCTTGGTATTCCGGTTATCACTCTACGCTTGCGTTGCAGAATGCAACATAGATCAGCGACGATGTGTCCGAGGGAACAGGTGACGCCCCTAAAACTCGGTTTTAGGGGCGTCACCTGTTCCTTCGCGGGGGCTCAGGAGTCGATCGTGCTCATGTCGCCGTAGCGCTCACCGACGACGGCGTCGCGCGGCACCGCTTCTTCGAGCGCCGTCAGCTCGGCCTGGCTGAGCTCCAGCGACGCGGCGCCCGCGTTCTCCTCCAGGTAGTTCACCCGGCGGGTGCCAGGGATCGGGACGATGTCCTCGCCCTGCGCCAGCAGCCATGCGAGTGCCAGCTGCCCCGGGGTGCAGCCGCGCGCCGTCGCAAGTTCCGTTACCCGCGCCGCCAGCACGAGGTTCGCTTCCAGCGCCTCGCCCTGGAAGCGCGGGAAGTAGGCGGACGAGCGCGCGTCGCCCTCGCCACTCACGGACGACGCCGTCATGGTGCCGGTGAGGATGCCGCGGCCGAGTGGGGAGTACGGGACCAGTCCGATGCCCAGTTCGCGGAGGGCCGGCAGTACGGAGTCTTCGACGTCGCGGGTGAAGAGCGAGTACTCGGTCTCCACCGCGGTGATCGGGTGTACGGCGTGAGCGCGGCGGATGGTCGCGGCCGAGGCCTCGGACAGGCCCAGATGCCGCACCTTGCCTGCCTGGACCAGCTCGGCCATGGCTCCGACGGTCTCCTCGATGGGGACGTTCGGGTCCACGCGGTGCTGGTAGTAGAGATCGATGTGGTCCACGCCGAGGCGGCTCAGGGAGGCGTCGCATGCCGCGTGGACGTATTCGGGCCGGCCGTTGATGCCGAGCCGTTCGCCGTTCGGGCCGCGCATGTTCCCGAACTTCGTGGCCAGCTGAACTTCGTCGCGGCGGCCGGCGATGGCGCGGCCGACGAGTTCCTCGTTGGTGAACGGGCCGTACATGTCCGCCGTGTCCAGGAAGGTCACGCCGAGGTCGAGCGCGTGCCGGATGGTGGCGAGCCCGGCATCGGGATCCGGGGTTCCGTAGAACTCGGACATGCCCATGCAGCCGAGGCCGAGGGCGGAGACGGTGAGGGGAGAAGTGGTGCCAAGAGTCCTGGTGGAAATCGTCATGGCATCAGCCAATCTCTTGGAGCGCGCTCTAAGTCAAGTGCCCGGTTTGCCGAGTCCTCTATCGGGTCGCGCTGGGCAGGCGAAGGACTCCTGGGTCGTAGCGTGATACAGGGCGATCTTCGCTTCGATTGCCGCCAGGTGCTCCTTCGCCTCGTGCAACTGTGCTAAAACGTGTTCCCGGTGCTCAACCAGGAGCTGTAGCCGCGCCGGAACCGAGGTGTCGCCGTCGCGCACCAAACGGGCATAGCGGCGGATCTCCGCGATCGGCATGCCCGTGGCCCGCAATCGTGCGATCATCACGATGCCGCCCACGTCCTGCTCGCTGTACGCTCTCCGACCCGACGACGCCCGCCCCACCTCGTGCGGCAGCAGCCCGTCACGCTCGTAGTACCTGAGGGTGTGCTGGCTCAGGCCGGTCCGCTCGGCGACCTGCGCGATGGTGAAACTCATGGTTCCAGTGTGCACCCGCACCCGTCACGCCGGGTCTTAAATGGGGAGTGCTAACTATTAGTCAGTAGGCTGAAAGAAATTGTCACATCCCCCGAAAGAGCTTTCATGTCCAAGTCTGCCCCGATGGTCCTGGCTGCCGTTTCCGTGCTCGTACTCACAGCCTGTACCGGTCCGGTAGAGGGTGGCGGTGGGATGACCACCGGTGGCCGAGCCATTACGGTCGGGACCACGGACAAGGTCGCCACATTGGATCCGGCTGGTGCCTACGACAACGGCTCGTACACGGTGATGAACCAGATCTACCCCTTCCTGATGAACCTCAAACCGGGCGGCACGGAGCCGGAACTCGACATTGCTGCCTCGGCCTCGTTCACTACGCCCACGGAATACACCGTGAAACTCAAGAAGAGCCTGAAGTGGGCCAATGGCGACACGCTTGACTCGGCGGACGTGAAGTTCTCCTTCGAGCGCCAGCTGAAGATCAAGGACCCCAATGGGCCCACTCCCCTGCTGGCGAATCTGGGCAGCATCGAGGCTCCGGACCCCCTCACCGTCGTCTTCCATCTCAAGAGCCCCAATGACCAGACCTTCCCGCAGGTGCTTGCGAGCCCGGCCGGCCCGATCGTGGACAAGGACGTCTTCCCGGCGGACCAGGTCCTCAGTGACGATCAGATCGTGGCGAAGAAGGCTTTCGGCGGCCAATATGTCATTACCTCCTATCAGAAGAACCAGCTCGTCTCTTTCAAGGAGAACCCGGAGTACCAGGGCCTGCTCGGCAAGCCCGCCGCGGACACCGTGAACCTCAGGTACTATTCGGATGCCAACAACCTCAAACTGGAAATCCAGCAGGGCGTCATCGATGTCGCATGGCGGTCGTTGAGCGCGACCGATCTCGACAGCCTCTCCCGGGATGACAAGCTCAAGGTGCTCAAGGGCCCGGGTGGTGAGATCCGTTACCTGGTCTTCAACTTCGACACCATGCCTTTCGGTGCGGAGACCCCCGAAGCGGACCCCAAGAAGGCTTTGGCTGTGCGCAGCGCCGTGGCGGATCTGGTGGACCGTGAGGCTCTCGGCCGACAGGTCTACAAGGGGCTGTACTCGCCGCTCTACTCCGTCATTCCGCAGGCTTTCCCTGGCGCTACCACCCCGCTGAAGACGTTGTACGGAAATGGCGCCGGCGGACCAAGCCCCGAGAAAGCGAAGAAGGCTCTGGCCGACGTCGGCATCACCGCGCCGGTCACCCTCAAGCTGCAGTACAACCCGGATCACTACGGTTCCTCCTCGGGCGATGAGTACGCTCTCGTGAAACAGCAGCTGGAAGCCACCGGGTTGTTTCAGGTGGAACTGCAGTCCACCGAATGGGTCAGCTATGCCAAGGCTCGCACTCAAGATGCCTACCCGGTCTACCAGCTGGGCTGGTTCCCGGCTTTCTCTGATGAGGACAACTACCTCACCCCGTTCTTTTCCGCCTCTTCGTTCCTGAAGAACCACTACAGCAATCCAGGTGTGGAGAAACTCGTGGCACAGGAAGCCCGCGAGACGGACAAGCCAGAGCGAAAGCAGCTCTTCGCACAGATCCAGGACGCAGTGGCGAAGGATCTCCCGACGCTCCCGCTGCTCCAAGGGTCGCTGGTGGCGGTGGCGCGGCGGGACGTCAAGGGAGTCGAGACTACCTTGGACACCTCGTCCAAGTTCCGCCTGGGGGTCATCAGCAAATGACCTCGCCTCGGAGCGACTGGTCCGCCGCCCGGCTGAGTGAGGCGGCACAGGCGATCGTCGAGGCGGACACCTTGCCGTCGATCGTGCAGCTGGGACACCCGGTGCTGCGCAGCCGGGCGATGCCATTCGAAGGACAGCTCGATGGTGGTGTTCTCGCTGCGCTCATCGACGTCATGCATCGGACCGTGCGTGCGGCCCCCGGCGTAGGTTTGGCCGCCCCGCAGATCGGACTGCCGCTCAGGCTCGCCGTGATCGAGGACTGGCGCGCCGCACAGGAGCGTCCCGACGTCCTCACCGCGCGTTCACGGGAGCCGCTGGACTTCTTCGCCTTGCTGAACCCCGAGTACGCCGCGCTGGGTGAGGAGGTGGAGACCTTCTACGAAGGCTGCCTATCCATGGACGGTTTTTCCGGCGTCGTCGGCCGCGCGGCCATGGTGAGCGCCCGTTGGCAGGACTCTGACGGGGTCTTGCTGCACCGCGAGTTCTCCGGCTGGCAGGCGCGGATCATCCAGCACGAGACCGACCATCTGGAGGGGACGATCTATGTGGACAAGGTCGTGACCCGCTCCCTGACCACCATCGAGGAATATGCCGCCCGTTGGAGCCAGCCCACCCCCCGCCGTGGCCGCACGAGAACTGGGGTTCTGAAGACCAAACCGCACTTGGAACCAAGCTGCGAATCCGCTGTTTACCTTGCGAAAGCGGCGAGTTCGGCTCATGCCACGTTTGTCCGTGTACCTGTAGCATCCTTCGTCCCGCGAGCGGGTAGTTGTTCATAGTTGGGCCGCGTCGGACTGCGATCAAGTATCTATTCCCGTTGTCGGGGGTGGGTGGTTTAAATGCCGCGACGGCGGGCACCCGGGTGGGTGTCCGCCGTCGCGGTGTGTGGCCTGTTAGTGGGAGGCCTGTTCCTGCTGGTCTGCGTTCTGTCCGGCCTGCTTGCCGGCGTTGCGCAGTGCTTCGGCGACCTTGTTCAGGGCCGGGACGTGCTGGGACTGCCATTCGTTCTTGAAGCGGTCTGCGTCCGGGCCCATCCACTGGGTTCCGTTCAGTGCGCTGGTGAGCTGGTTGCGCTGGTCGTCGATGCTGTGTGCTCCTGCATCGAGCTTCTTGCCCAGTGCCTTAAGCTGCTGTACGTCTGCACCCCAAACTGCCATTTCCCTACTCCTTTTGATAGTGATGGATCCGAACTGTGCCGGGTTCCCATGTCAGTGGTATTCCGTTGCGGGTTCCCGGCTCACCTCCCAGCGGGTGGTGGTTCGTTTCCGTGAACCTCTGGAACCAAACTATCCAATGAATGGACGAGCCGTCGATGGGTAGGACTCCCCATTGTGAGACCGGTGGGTCGAAAAGCCCGGAAACCCGCGGGTTCCTAGCCGAGATATTCCTTGTCACGAGTAGGAAAAAGGGGCGGTCGGCTGCCTTGGGAGGTTTTTGAACCCGGCTCAGAGCGGGCCCGGTTCACGGTACGGGCGGCCCTGGACCCTGGGGGAACAGCGGATCTTGACGTACCGTATGTGAACCGCGGCTAGGAGGCGCCGCATCGTGGTCGACAAGACGGGGGAATGCGATGGAATCGGTCGCACTGTTGTTCGTGCTGGGCGTGATGCTGGTGATCGGCAGCAGCTGGCTCGCGCCAAGGATCGGCGTCGCCGCGCCGATCCTGCTGGTGCTTCTCGGTATCGGGGCGAGTTTCATCCCTGGTCAGGAGACTCTGGAGATTCCTCCGGAGATCATCCTCTCGGTGGTGCTCCCTCCGATTCTGTATGCGGCGGCGGTCAATGTGCCGATGACCGACTTCCGCCGCAATTTCAGTGCGATCAGTGGCCTCTCGGTCGTGCTCGTCGTCCTGTCCTCCTTGGTGATCGGCTTCCTTCTCACCTGGCTTCTCCCCGGTCTTCCTCTTCCCATCGGCATCGCCTTGGGAGCCGTGGTCGCGCCGCCGGACGCGGTCGCCGCGACGTCGATCGGCAAACGGCTTGGGCTGCCGCCACGACTCGTCACCGTTCTGGAGGGTGAGGGGCTCGTCAACGATGCGACCGCCCTGGTGCTTCTGCGTTCGGCCGTCGCAGCTGTCGCCGGTGGTTTCACATTCCTCGATGTCGCTTCGGATTTCGCTTTCTCCGTGGTCGTGGCGCTCCTGATCGGTGCGGTGGTCGGCGTCGTGACCGTCTGGGTGCGATCCCGGATCGATCAGCCGACCCTGACCACGGCGATCTCCTTCGTCGTCCCGTTCCTCGCCTTCCTGCCTGCCGAGGCCCTGCATGCCTCCGGCGTTCTTGCGGTGGTCGTGGCCGGGCTTGTCACCGGCTTCAAGGCGACCATGCACTTGTCCGCGCAAGACCGGATCAGCGAGAGGATGAACTGGAGGACTATTCAGCTGGTCCTCGAGAACGGCGTCTTTCTCGTGATGGGGTACGAGATTTCGACGATCGTCGGTGAGGTGCAGGCTGACCATTTGAGCGTCTGGGATGCCGTTGGGATCGGCTTGCTGGTCTCTTTGGCTCTTCTTGTCGTCCGTCTCAGCTTCACCTGGCCGCTCCTGCTCTCCGCACGACGCCAGCAGCGGAAGGCCGAACGACATCTCGCGCAGGCGGATCAGCTCCTGGAACGGATCGCGGCGTCACAATTCGGCCCGGTGGAGCGCGGGCCTCGATGGGAGCGGTTCGGAACGCGCCTGCAGCGTCGGCGCACCGAGTGGCAGGTGCTTGCGAGAGAGGGCCTGGGCTGGCGCGGCGGCGCGGTCATCGCCTGGTCGGGGATGCGCGGCGTCGTGACGCTCGCGGCTGCGCAGTCGCTTCCTCTCGATGTGCCGTTCCGGCCGCAGCTGATCCTCATCGCGTTCACCGTCGCGGTCGTCACCTTGGTTTTCTACGGTTCGACGCTTCCCTTCGTGATTCGCAGGCTCGGTGTCTCAGGGCCGGACGAAGAGGCCCGGAATGCTGAGGTGCAGTCGCTCGTCGAACTGCTCATCACAGCAGGGGCGGGCCGCCTGAGCAGCCCGGATCTCCGGCGAGCGGACGGACGCGCCTACGACCCGGAACACATCGCCGACGTCACGGCACGACGTGCTCAGCTCGCCAGTGACTTCTGGGAGATCCGGTACGCGCCGGAGAAGGGGTCTGCCGCCCAGAGGAACGCGCTCTTCCGCGAGATGCTGGGCGCTGAGCAGGCTGCACTTCTCGACGCGCGGGCGTCGGGTCAGTATTCCTCGGAGGCCTTGGAACTCGCTCAGATGGTTCTCGACACGGATCTGGCCAGGACCTCGCAGAACGGCACGATCGGCTGAGTTTCGGTTCGCCTTTGCGGGAACGCGGGGTCAGTTCGGGCCCGATTGTGGTTGTTTATTGGGCCGGGAGTGACCCCGCGTTGTCGGGGGTGGGTGGTTTAAATGCCGCGACGGCGGGCACCCGGGTGGGTGTCCGCCGTCGTGGTGTGTGGCCTGTTAGTGGGAGGCCTGTTCCTGCTGGTCTGCGTTCTGTCCGGCCTGCTTGCCGGCGTTGCGCAGTGCTTCGGCGACCTTGTTCAGGGCCGGGACGTGCTGGGACTGCCATTCGTTCTTGAAGCGGTCTGCGTCCGGGCCCATCCACTGGGTTCCGTTCAGTGCGCTGGTGAGCTGGTTGCGCTGGTCGTCGATGCTGTGTGCTCCTGCATCGAGCTTCTTGCCCAGTGCCTTAAGCTGCTGTACGTCTGCACCCCAAACTGCCATTTCCCTACTCCTTCGTCTGCTGACCCCGGCCTCTCCGGTTTCCGTTGACTCAAAGCTATCGGCAGCCGCCACATGCCGTCGATGGGGAGGGGTACCCATGGAGTTCTCCCCATATATCCCGCCTCTTATTAGCTCGAGTGGGCTACATCAGAATCAGTGGCCTTCCGGTACTCGGTGAACCGGATTTTGCGCCTGATGGATACCCCTCCCACCAAGCCGTTCTCCTGTAAGCGTCTCCCCAGGGCGGGCGGCGCGGAATCCACGAACGCCTCGATGGTGTTGTTCCGGTGCAGATCCCCGATGGTCCAGCGGTGCCGTGCCCCGGTGGCGTCAATAAGGATGCGAGCGGGCGCGCCGTCGTGGGCGATCAGGATTCGTGACACCGCGGACAGCTGGTGGCTGAGCGGGGGCTTCGCGCCGTCGATCACCGTCAGTTCCTTGGCGCCGAAGGTCAAGGTCACCGGGCGTGCCGCAGCATGCAGCCGAGCGTAGAACTGTATGAACGTCACTGAGGCGAGGACGAAGACCCCGACGCCGAACGCCACGGAAGCGCCTCCGCCCGCTGACAGCAGTGCCGCCAGAAGCCCCGCGGCGAGGCCGCTGATCCAGACGAGCGGCCGGAACGCGTCCAGCCGTCGGGTGGCCCGAACGACGAGCGTGAAATCCTCGCCGTCCTGCACCCAGTGGGCAGGCCGGCTGGTGTCCGTGCTGTGCGGCGTTTCCCCATGCGACATCGCACCAGCGTATCCATTCGCCAGGCACGGGCAGGGGCCGGCCCGCTCGCCCGGCCGTTCCGGGCGTCAGGCGCGGCTCGGAGCGGAGGGCTCGAGTTCTTCGATGGCCGCTTTCTCCACCATGCCCAGATGCTGCCGGACCAGCTGCACCGAGAGTTCCTGGTCGCCTTCCAGGAACGCCTCCACCAGCTGGGTGTGGACCCGCTTCATCTTCTCCACATCATCTCGCCGCGAATCGATCACCGCCACGAACAAGGAGGAGTCGACCATGAGCTGCTCTTCCTGCTTCATGAGCCGTTCGTTGCCGGACATCCCTACCAGGGCCACGTGCAGTTCGCGGTGTCGCCGGGAACCCTCCGCCACGTCCTCGGAGTCCATGGCCTCAAGGTAGCGGTCCAGGGCGTGCCGGAGCCGTTCCTTGCTCCGCTCGTCGGCGGCGATCGAGCGGATGCCGGCGTGGACCTCCACCAGCTCCCGAGCCTCCATGATGTCCCGGACCTCCTTCTCGGTGAAGGACCGGACCTGGGCGCTGTGATACGGGCGGCGGACCAGGTAGCCCTCGCCGATCAGGTAGTTCAGCACCTCGCGGATGGTGGTGCGGGAGATCGAGTAGCGTTCGGCCACCCACTTCTCGGTCACGGGGGTGCCGGCGGCCAGTTCACCGCTGACGATCGCGCTGCGGATCACCTCGGCGACCGACTCTGCGGCGGGTGCGGGGTTCGTCTCTGAACCCCCCCGGTTTTCGCTCATGCCGCCCATGTTCCCAGATATCCCGAGTGCACACCATTCATCGTCATGAAACCAATATTGCCAGACAATCTCTTGACTCAGGGCTCGGTTGGGGCAAATATTGTCATACATTCGTGGACGAACTTGTGGGAAGGATCACAGAATGAGCGTTGCTCAGGCACACGACGCCGGGCGTCACGAGGCCGGGAAACTATGGGGCGGCCGCTTCGCCGCTCCCTCCGCGAAAGCGCTGGAGGACATCTCCCGCTGCCCTCCGGAATACTTCCGCATGGTCCGCTATGACGTCATGGGCTCCAAGGCGCACGCCGGCGAACTGGTCCGCGCCGGACTGCTGACCGGCGACGAACGGCAGACCATCTCCGCCACCCTGGACTCCATCGTGGCGGACCATGAGGCCGGAGTCGTCCAGCCCACCGCCGACGACGAGGATGTCCACGGCTACCTGGAACGGGTTCTGGTCGAACGCCTCGGCACCCTCGGCGGCAAGCTCCGGGCCGGCCGCAGCCGGAACGACCAGACCGCCAACGAACTCCGCCTCTACCTCCGGGCCGCCGCGGCGCGTCTCGCCACCCAGGCCGCCACGCTCGTGGAGACCCTCATCCAGCGCGCCGAGGAGAACCGCGATGTCGCCGCACCCGGCTTCACGCATCTGCAGCCTGCGCAGCCCATCACCTTCGGCCACCAGCTCCTCGCTCACGCCTCGGCGATCTCCCGCGACGTGCAGCGGCTCCGCAACGCCTGGGAGTCGTCGTCGTACTCCCCGCTGGGCGCCGCAGCACTGGCGGGCAACCCGCTCAGCCACGACCCCCTCACCGCCGCCCGCGAACAGGGCTTCGCCGGACTGGTGGTCAACTCGATCGACGGCGTCTCCAGCCGCGATCACGTGGCCGACTTCCTCTACGCCACGGCCATGCTCGCCACGGACATCTCCCGGCTGAGCGAGGAACTCTGCCTCTGGTCCACCACACAGTTCGGCTGGATCGGCCTGCACGACTCCTGGTCCACGGGCTCCTCGATCATGCCGCAGAAGAAGAACCCGGACATCGCCGAGCTCTCCCGCGGCAAGGCCGCCCGCCTGAACGCCAACCTCAGCGGCATGCTCGGCGTGCTGAAGGGCCTGCCCTTCGCCTACAACCGGGACCTCGCCGAAGACAAGCACTTCGCCTTCGACAGCACCGACACCCTGGAACTGGTCCTGCCCGCCATCACCGGCATGGTCCAGACCTTCACCGTCCGGGCGGACGCCATGCGCCGCCAGGCCGTCCAGGGTTTCACCCTGGCCACGGAACTCGCGGACTGGCTCGCCGAACAGGGCATCCCCTTCTCCGAAGCGCACGACGTCGCGGGCGAAGTGGTGCACTTCTGCGAGACGGAAGGCATCGGGCTGGAAGAGCTGAGCCTGGCCCAGGCGCGCGGCATCGACCCCCGCCTCACGGAGGACGCCCTGACCCGTCTCAGCATCGAGTCCGCGCTGGCCCGCCGTTCGGGCCCCGGCGGCACCTCGCCGTCGAACATCGACCCCCAGGCCACCGCCCTGCGCGGCGCACTCAGCGCCAGCCTGGACGGTTTCGCCGCTCCCCACTCCGAGGAGGTCTCCCCATGACATCCACTTCCACGGCGGGCACCACGTACCGCATCATCCCGGTCAAACACTGGGCCCGCTGGGTGGCCGCCATCGCCACCCTCGCCGTCCTCGCCTGGATCGTGGCCTCCTTCGCCGGGGCCCAGATCGACTGGCCCACGGTGGGCGAATACTTCACCTTCCCGGCCATCATCTCCGGCATGGGCATCACGGTGGTCCTCACGGTGATCTCCATGCTGATCGGCATCGCACTCGGCGTGCTGGTGGCGGTCATGCGGCTCTCCACCAACCCCGTGGTCAGCGGCATCGCCTGGATCTACGTCTGGTTCTTCCGCGGCACGCCGGTCTACCTCCAGCTGCTGCTCTGGTTCAACATCGCCCTGGTGTTCCCCAGCGTCGGCATCCCGGGCCTGTTCGAAGGCCGCACCGTGGACATCGTCTCCCCGTTCGTGGCGGCCATCCTGGGCCTCGGCCTGAACCAGGGCGCGTACACGTCCGAGGTGGTGCGGGCCGGCATCCTGTCCGTCGACGAGGGCCAGGGTGAGGCCGCCAAGGCCCTCGGACTGCCCGGCACCGCCACCATGCGGACCGTGGTCCTGCCCCAGGCGATGCGGGTCATCCTGCCGCCCATCGGCAACGAGACCATCGGCATGCTCAAGACCACCTCGCTGGCTTCCGCGATCGGCGCGTCCGAGGTCCTGAACGAAGCCCAGCACGTCTACCTGGTCAACAACATGATCATGGAACTGCTGATCGTCTCCGGCATCTGGTACCTCCTGGCCGTGTCCGTCCTGTCCGTCATCCAGTACTACGTGGAACGCCGCTTCGCCAAGGGCGGCTCCAGTAAGGCACTGCCCCTGACCCCCTGGCAGAAGGTGGTCTGGTTCTTCACCAGCCGTAGGAGCGTCGCATGAGCACCCAGCCACTTGTCCGGCTCGAGGACATCCACAAGAGCTTCGGCCCCCATGAAGTCCTGAAAGGCGTGGACCTGGAGGTCACCAGCGGTGAGGTGGTCTGCATCCTGGGCCCCTCCGGCTCCGGGAAGAGCACCCTGCTGCGCTGCATCAACTTCATCGAACAGCCCACCTCGGGCCTGGTGTTCGTGGGTGAAGAGGTCATCGGGCACCGGCGCACCTCCGAACCGGACGTCCTGCAGCAGGTCCATGAGAACGCCATCGCCCGGCAGCGCAGCGAGATCGGCATGGTCTTCCAGCGCTTCAACCTCTTCCCGCACATGACCGTGCTGGAGAACATCACCCACGCACCCCGCCTGGTCCGGGGACACAGTGCCGCGGTGGCGAACGAGACGGCGAGGACCCTGCTGGAGAAGGTGGGCCTGGCCGACCGCGCCTCCGCCTACCCGCGCCAGCTCTCCGGCGGCCAGCAGCAGCGTGTGGCGATCGCCCGTGCGCTCGCCATGGAACCCCGCCTCATGCTCTTCGACGAGCCCACCTCCGCTCTGGACCCTGAACTGGTGGGCGAAGTCCTCAAGGTCATGCAGGAACTCGCCGCCGGCGGTCTGACCATGATCGTGGTGACTCACGAGATCGGCTTCGCCCGTGAGGTGGCGGACCGTGTGGTCTTCATGGACGGCGGCGTGATCGTCGAAGAGGGCAGTCCCGCCGAGGTCATCGACAACCCCCAGAACCCCAGGACGCAGGCCTTCCTCTCCCGCGTCCTGAAATGACACCCCCACTCATCCCCACACCCTGCGAAGGAACACCCTCATGAACAAGAACCTCCTCAAGGGCGGCGTGGCCGCGGCCGTCGTCGCCCTGGCCCTCACGGCCTGCGGCTCCCCGGCCAAGAGCGCCGGCAATGAGCTGAACACCATCAAGGACGGCGTCCTCAGCGTCGGACTGTCTCCGGACTTCCCGCCCATGGAGTATCTGGACGAGAGCAACAACAAGCTGGTGGGCGTGGACGTGGACATCGTCACCGAGATCGGCAAGCGCCTGGGCCTGAAGGTCGAGTACACGCAGCAGAAGTTCGATCAGCTCATCAACTCCGTGCGCACCGACCGCGTGGACATCGTCTTCTCCGGCATGTCCGACACCGTGGAGCGCCAGAAGACCGTCGACTTCATCGACTACTTCAAGTCCGTGGGCCGCTTCTACGTCCTGGGCGCCGACAAGGCGAAGTACACGCAGGACACCGACCTCTGCGGCAAGAGCGTGGCCGTGAGCTCCAAGACGGACTACTACCCCGCCTTGCAGCGCTTCAGCAAGGACAAGTGCGAGTCCGCGGGCAAGCCCGCCGTGAGCATCGTCCCCACCGACTCCGGCGCCGCAGCCCGCCTCCAGCTGGACCAGGGCCGTGCGCAGGCCGCGATCCAGGGTGCCGAGAACCTCGTGTACTTCGAGAAGAAGAACCCGGGCAAGTACGCCATGATCCTCGGCAACGTCACCGAGCTGCCCTTCGGTGCGGCCACCAAGAAGGGCAACAGCGCCCTCGAGGAGAAGGTGGTGAAGGCCTTCCAGGACATGAAGGCGGACGGCACGCTCAAGAAGATCCTGGACTCCCACAACGTGGGCTACGGTCTGATGGATCCGGTCATCAACGGGGTCAAGTAGTCCATGACATCCACCGAGATGCGGGCCGGGGCCGGCGGGGCGGAACGCGCCACGCTGGCCCTGGCCTTCGACCTGGACGGTCCCACCGGGGATGCCATGCTCAGCGGTGCGCTCTGGGGCAAGCCCGGATACTTCGCGCTGGGTGCCTACGGGCCGCACCGGGCCATGCCCCGGATTCTGGACATCCTCGCCGGGCACGGCCTGAAGGCCACCTTCTTCACCCCTTCCTGGGTGGTGGAGCAGTGGCCGGCCCTCGCCCGGCGCATGCAGGAGGAGGGTCACGAACTGGCCCACCACGGCCACCGTCACGAGGTGTTCTTCACCAAGACCGATGAGGAGCAGCTGGCCATCCTCCATCGCAGCCAGGAGGTCTTCCGGCAGATCCTCGGAGCCCCGGGCACGGGCTTCCGGGCACCCTCGGGAGACTGGCACCCGCGCACCGCCTCCTTGCTGGCGGAGTCCGGATTCCTCTATTCGAGTTCGCTGCGCAATGGCGATCTGCCCTTCCGCCACGCGGACAACGGGCTGGTGGAACTGCCGGCCAAGTCCCTCTTCGACGACTACACGTGCTTCGCCTACCACCGCGCACCGAACTTCCCCTCCGGCCTGGATCGCGTGGCGCACTACCGGCCCGTGTTCGACGGCTGGCGGGACGAGATCCTGGCCGCCGCGGACGACGGCCTGCTGGTGAGCACCATCTGGCACCCCAAGGTGATCGGCACCCCGGGCCGGGCGCTGCTGCTGGACGAACTCCTGGGCACGCTGAAGGACACGGGCCGGGTGGACATCACCACCTGTCACGCCGTGGCCTCGGCCTGGAATGAAAGGAACCCGCGATGAGTGATTCTCCCCAGGGTGTGGAACAGGGTGGGACGACGGCGGCCGGGGGCGGCGCGGAGGCGCGCTGGCCGCGCGGTGCACGGTGCGCCGTCGTCGTCACTGTCGATGTGGACGGGGACCTGCCGTTCCTGGCGCTCGACCCGGGGTACCGGGACCGGATGAAGTCGCGGTCGGTGGGGCGGTACGGGCCGGATCACGGTGCGTCGCGGGTGCTGGACGTGCTGGAGCGGCTGGGCGTCCGAGCCACGTGGTTCGTGCCCGGAGCGATCGCGCAGGAGTACCCGGAGCTGGTGCGGGATGTCGTGGCCCGTGGGCATGAGACGGCCTGCCACGGCATGCATCACCTGGACTTCGACGGGCTGGACCTGCCCGCTCAGCTGGCCGAGATGACCGAGGGGCGGGACGCGCTGCGTGCCGTTTCCGGGGTGGAGCCGCGGGGGTTCCGCACCCCGTCCGGCGAATGGAAGGCCGGATTCCCCGAGGCCATGGGCGCGGAGGGTTTCCGCTGGTCGTCCTCGCTGCCGAGTGATGACCGCCCATTCCCCCTGGGCGATTCCGGTGTGCTGGAACTGCCCTTCCGCTACGAGCTGGAGGACTTGCAGTACCTCGGCTTCAACCTGGATCCGCCCTTCCCCCCGGGGCAGTCGCGGATCCAGAGCCTGGAGGCGGTGCGGGCCAACTGGGACGTGGAGTTCGCTGCGGCCCGTCGTTGGGGGACCATGCTCCTGCTGAGGCTGAACGCCGAGATCATCGGCACCCCGGGCCGCGCGCGGTTCCTGGAGGACTTCCTGCGCTCCGTGCTCGAATCCGGCGAGGCCTGGGTGGCCACCTGCGGTGAGGTGGCGGAGCACTGGGCCGGTCAGCCGGTGGAGAGCGACCACCCGTACGGCATGTTCCTCACGGTGAGCGCTCAGGAAGCATGAGCGAGGAAACGACGACGGCGGCGGGAGGCGGCGCCGTCGTCCTCGCGCCTGCTGAGCGGGGACCGGCGGCGGTCGAGCTGCCCCTGGCGCGGCGCCTGGGGGAGTGGCTGGCCGGGATGACGTCCGTGCCCCTTCCCGGAGAGCTGGCGGCCAAGGCCTCGGACCACCTCCTGGACACCCTCGGGGCGATCGCGGCCGGGATCGGGGAACCGCCCGCCCGTGCCGCGGCCGAGGTCTTCGGGCGGCCGGGGAACGTGCCTCAGGGTGGCGTCGTCGGCTTATGGCACAACCGTGCCACTTCCGATCGCCTGGATGCCGCTTTCGTGAACGGGGTGGCGGCGCACTGCCTCGAGATCGACGACACCGAAGGCTGTGACCATTCGGGCGCCGTCGTCGTCCCGGTCCTGCTCTCACTGCTCCCGGAGGCGAGCGGTGCCTCCCGGCTCCTGCCCGCTCTGGTGGCCGGGTATGAGGTGGGGCGCCGGGTGCAGCTCGCCCTGGGCGGCTACGAGCCGCACAACGCCCGCGGCTGGCATTCCACCGCCACCTGTGGCGTGTTCGCCGCCGCGGCCGCGGCCTCCGTGATGCTGGGCCTGGACGGGGAGCGGACCGCCTCGGCGCTCGGTCTGGCCGCGAGTTCCAGCTCCGGTGGCTGGGCGTTCTCCGCCGATGGCGCCATGAGCAAGCAGTTCCACCCGGGCCAGGCGGCACGGGCCGGGCTGGAAGCCGCACTGCTGGCGCGGGCGGGGGCGCGTGGCCCGTGGCAGGTGTTCGATCCCGTCTGGGGCGGGTTCTTCGCCACCCACGGGGACGACGCGGCGATGCCGGACCTCCTGGTACGGGATCTGGGATCCACCTGGCATTTCCGCCACTCCGCGATCAAACCGTACGCCGCCTGCCGCAGCGCTCACACGGCTCTCGACGCCTTCCGGGGCATCCTCGCCGAACGGAACCTGGGTCCGCAGGACGTCCGGGCCGTGCGCGTCCACGTCAGTGACTTCCTGCGCCCCATGATCTGCCCGCCGGAACCGGGTGACGCCGCGCAGGCCAGGATGAGCCTGCCCCATGCTCTCGCGCTGCTCCTGGACGGGAAGGAACTGGTCCCCCAGGACTTCGCGCGGTTCGACGCGCCGGAGGTCCTGGCCGGCCTGGAGCTGATCACCGTGGTGCCGGATCCCGTGGCGGGGCGCGAGCCGCTGGTGGACGTGGTGACGGAGGCGGGGACGTTCTCCGCCCGTGTGGAGCATGCCCGGGGCGGTGAGCGCTTCCCGCTGTCCCCGGCCGAGGTGGACGCCAAGTTCCGGGGGCTCACCGCCGGGCTCCTGGAGCGGGCGCATCAGGACGAGTGGATCGCCTGGGCCCGGTCCTTCTCCTCGCAATGCGGGGTCACTTAACGCCGCCTGATCGGCGATGAGGCGGCGTTAAGTGACCCCGCATTGGGGACGGACTAGCTGAGTGCCTGCTGGAAGTCCCGGATCAGATCGTCCACGTCCTCCAGGCCCACGGACAGCCGCACCACGCCGTCACCCAGCCCGATCGAGGCACGGCCCTCGGCACCCATGGCGCGGTGCGTCGTCGTCGCCGGATGCGTGATGAGGCTCTTGGAATCGCCCAGGTTGTTCGAGATGTCCACGATCTTCAGCCCGTTGAGCAGCTTGAACGCCGCGTCCTTGGCGGTGCCGCCCGGCAGGGCCGCCAGTTCGAACGTCAGCACCGTGCCGCCCGCGCTCATCTGGCGCGCGGCCAGCTCGTACTGCGGGTGCGAGGCCAGCAGCGGGTACTTCACCCAGTTCACGCCGGGCTGCTGCTCCAGCCAACCGGCCAGCGTCAGCGCGGAGGCCGACGAGTGCCGCACGCGCATGTCCAGCGTCTCCAGGCCCTTCGTCAGCACCCAGGCGTTGAAGCTCGACAGTGACGGGCCCGTGTGCCGCATGAGGTTCTTCACCGGCCCGTCGATGAACTCCTTGGACCCCAGGATCGCGCCGCCCATGACGCGCCCCTGCCCGTCGATGTGTTTGGTCCCGGAGTACACGACGACGTCGGCCCCCAGATCCGTGCAGCGCTGCAGCATGGGGGTGGCGAAGACGTTGTCGGCCACCACGGTGGCCCCCGCGGCATGCGCCAGTTCGCTGACCGCGGCGATGTCCACGATCTCCTGCATCGGGTTCGAGGGGGACTCGAAGAACACGGCCTGCGCCGGCACGGACAGCGCCTCGCGCCACTGCTCCAGATCGGGCCCGTCCACGAACACCGTCTCCACGCCCCAGCGGGGCAGGATCTCGTTCAGGATCACGAAGCAGGAACCGAACAGGGACCGCGCCGCGACCACCCGGTCCCCGGCGGCCAGGAGAGCACCCAGCGCGGTGAACACGGCGGACATCCCGGACGCCGTGGCGAAGCACGCTTCCGTGCCTTCCAGCAGGCGCAGCCGTTCCTGGAAGGTCGCCACGGTCGGGTTGCCGTAGCGGGAGTAGACGAAGCGCTCGTCCTCACCCGTGAAGGCGCGTTCGGCGGCCTCCGCGGAGTCGTAGACGAAGCCCGAGTTCAGGAACAGCGCCTCGGAGGTCTCGTAGAAGCCCGTGCGGTCCAGACCGCCGCGCACCGCCTGGGTGGCGGGGGACCAGTTTTCAGTCTCGGGGTTGAACGCCACGCCTCAGCCGCCGATCGAGGTCGGCAGGCCGCTGTTCTTCCAGCCGTTCACGGTGCGCTCCCCGAAGCGGTCCGGGACGCCCTCGAAGCCTTCCAGGACGTTGTAGGAGGCCCAGCCGGCCGCCGTCGCGGCTTCCGCGGCCGCGATGGAGCGCTGGCCGGAGCGACAGAGGAACACCAGCTCGGCGGTGCCCGGGGCGGGTGCCTGGGCGCCCAGCTCGGTCAGGAAGCCGGTGTTGGGCACACCGCCGGCCAGGTTCCACTGGATGAACAGGGGCTCGCCCGACGGAGCCTTCGGGCGGCCGATGTGCGCCCACTCCGCCTCGGTGCGCACGTCCACCAGGACCGCGCCGTCCTTGAGCCTGTCCCAGGCCTGCTGCGGGGTCAGATCTCCCGCGTAGCTCACAGGGCACCGCCATAGGGGGCGAAGCCCGGCGCGGGGACGGCGTACGGGTCCACCAGGGGTGCCGGAGGAGCGGGAGGGGCGTAGGGCAGGACGACGGCCTGGGCCGCGATCACCGTCTTGCCGTTGAACGTCACGGACGGGCTGCCATAGAGGATGTACCCGTCGGCCAGGGCGGCGGAGACCCGCTCGCAGAACTCGCGGGTGTCCGGGCCGGTCAGGAGGCGGTACGGCAGGCGAGGGGCCGGCGTCGCGGACGTCTCTTCGGGAACGACGGCGGCTTCCTCCACGGAGGTCGCCTTCGCGCTCGTGGAGGCCGGTTTGGTCGCCGCGCTCCGGGTGGTGCGGGCCCGTGGGGTGCCGGTCTTCGACGTCGTCGCCTTGGCGGCACCGCTTGCGGTGGTCGCGCGGCGCGCGGGGGTTTTGGGTGCAGGCATGGGAGGCTCCTTCGCGCTTGCAGTTGACACATGCCGAGTAGTCACCTGAGGCACCCCGCCGCGTGAGGAGGGTTGCCGACCGGTCAGTCAGGGCTTGTCACCGGTACTCGTTACTCATCCAAAAATCTAGCACCAGGCCCCCTTGGGGACTGCGACGCGATCCTTCATCTTCTGTCATGAAACGTCGCGCCCGCCGCTCCTTCCGCGAGACGCCACTTGAGCACAGTCCGGAGCCCTCACACTGTGCTCAAGTGGCGTCTCGCGGCACCGGGGCAACGGATCAGTCCTGCTCGTGCAATGCCTCTGCGAGGAGCCGGGCGGCCTCGGGGAACCGCTCGGGCCCCGGTCCAGCGAAGTTCAGCCGCAGATATGCCCCCGAGGGCTCTGCCGGGAACCAGCCAGCACCGTCCGCCACGAGGACACCACGAGCCGCGGCATCGCGGACCAGGCGGGGAACGTCGGTGCCTTCGGGAAGCTGCGCCCAGAGGTTCAACCCGCCGCGGGGCACCTGCTCCACGAAGACCTCCGGCAAGTGCTCGGCCAGCGAGGACCGCAAGAGATCCCGGCGTTCACCCAGCTGCCGCTGCACGGCGCTCAGGTGCCTGAGGAAACCGGGCTGGGTGACGACGTCGAGCGCCGCGGCCTGCAGCAGCCCGCTCACGTACATGGTCTCCGCGGTCCGGTCGGCGAGGATGCGCTGGAGCGCGGGGCCGCGGGCGATGACGGCGGCCACCCGGACGGCAGGAGAGACGCTCTTGGTCAGCGAGCGGATGTAGACCACATGCCCGTCGTCGTCCTCCGCCGCGACCGGGCGCGGGCGCGTCTCGATGCCGAAGTCGTGCGCCCAGTCGTCCTCGATGAGGAAGGCGCCGTGCTCACGGACGACGTCGAGCACCGCTTGCCGTCGCATGGCGTCCCATTGAGCGCCGGTCGGGTTGGCGTAGTTGGGCTGGGCGTAGAAGGCGCGCGCTCCGCTTTCCCGGAAGGCGCGGTCCAGGTCCTCCGGATCCGGGCCGTCCGGTCCGCTGGCGATGGGGACGAGGCGGACCCCGGTCTGCGCTGCGGCGAGGATGGCTCCCCAGTAGCTGGGGGACTCCATGATGACGGGCCTTCCGTGCCCCACCAGGGCACGGAAGAGCGAGCTCAGTGCGCTCTGGCTGCCTGGCAGGACGAGGACATCCCGGGCCGACGGCGGCGTCAGCCCGGGCGCCGTCACCGAGGCCAGTTCCCCCGCGAACCAGGCACGGAGTTCCGGGAGTCCTTCGGCGGGTGCCGGGGTCAGGGCGGCCTCGGTGCGGGCTGCGCGGCTGAGCGCTCCACGGATCAGGCGTTCGGGAAGAAGCTCGACGGCGGGATAGCCGCTGTGCAGGCCGATCACCTCAGGGGCGGGATGGTTCATGGGAGCCGGTGGCGCGGGAAGCTGGGCCTGCGGTGAGCTCAGAGCGCTCGTCTGCCAGCCGTACTCACGGGGCCTCGCCGTGGCGAGCCTGCGGGCGAAGGTCCCGACGCCGGGACGGCTCTCCACCAGTCCCTGTGCGCTCAGCTTCCGGAGTGCCTTCTGAACGGTGACGGGGCTCGCCGCGAAGCGTGCGACGAGTTCCCGGGTGGAGGGGAGCTGCGCACCGTCCGGGGCGGTGGCCAGCCAGCTTCTGAGCGATGAGACGATCTGCTCAGTGCTATCGTTGTTCATGAGAGTACATAGTAGCGCTACTGATGAAATGCCCCAGGTGCTATCCACGGTTTCCAACGTGGCCGCGGCCCCTGGGACGGTGCGCGGAACGGGGCGTCCAGGAGCTCCCTTGGGCGATCGCCGCGGGACGGCCGCCGGACTCTGGTGGGGCCTGCTCGGCGTCGCCGCCTTCTCCCTCACCATGCCGTTCACGCGTGTGGCGGTGGCCGGGCTCCCGCCGCTCTTCGTCGGCGCCGGCCGGGCGGCCGTCGCAGGATGCGTGGCGCTCGTGGTGCTCCTGCTGACCCGCCAGCCATGGCCCACGCGTCGCCAATGGGTGAGGCTCGCGGTCGTGGCACTCGGGGTGGTGGTGGGCTTCCCCTTCCTGACCTCGTATGCCATGCAGTGGGCGCCGGCGAGTCACGGAGCCGTGGTCACCGCATTCCTGCCGGCCGCCACCGCCGTACTCGCCGTACTGAGAGTGCGGGAGAGGCCCAGGCCGCGCTTCTGGGTGTTCTCCGGGGCAGGGGCCGTGGCCGCCCTGGTGTTCGCCGCTCTGCAGAACGGAGGGCTGGGCGGATTGCATGTGGCGGACTGGCTGCTGCTGGGGGCCGTGCTTCTCGCAGCGGTCGGCTACGCGGAGGGCGGGGTGCTCTCCCGTGAGCTGGGTTCCTGGCAGACGGTCTCCTGGGCCCTGGTGCTGTCGCTTCCGGTGATGCTGGTGCTCAGCGGCGCATCGGCCCTCACTCAACCCTTCACGCCCGGGCCGGCGCAGTGGGCCGCCTTCGCGTATCTGGCCCTGATCAGCATGTACCTGGGATTCTTCGCCTGGTATCGCGGACTGGCGATCGGACCCATGGCCAGGGTGAGTCAGGTGCAGCTGGTGCAACCGGTGATGACGATCGCCTGGTCGGCCCTGATTCTCGGGGAGTCCGTGGGGTGGAGCACCGTGATGGGAGGGGTGGCCGTCATCCTCTGTGCCGCGTTCGCAGTCCGGAGCCGCCGCTGAGTGTGGTCTTGTTGAGCGTGGTTCTGCTGAGCCTGATTCTGTGAGAGAAGGGGTCGGGCGCTGTGCGCCCGGCCCCTTCCTTCCTTCGCTCCTGAGTCGGGACCTGGCGGATCCGTCTCCCAATGCCTGAAAGTGTCGGTGGTTCTGGAGAACCTCCGGTACTTGTCAAGCATGTCAAATGTACTACATTTCCTGTCGATGGTCACGTCACGTTCCGCGGGTTCCCGCTGTCAGCGCTGGCGGCATCAGACAGCATTCCGCCGTCTTTGTCCAATCCCACTGTAAATGTCCGACATTTAACGTTACGGTTTTCCTCGTTCGATTGATGTTCCCCCACGTCATATACAGATTTCTTGCTCGGGGGCAGAACGTCCTCGCGAACCCTTCCCCGTCGCCGAGCTAGGGATCCTTCCGTGCCGTCATGCCGTTCTCGTCCGTCCCCTGCGCTGCGCGGCGTCATCCGACGCTGCCTCGCGGTCGCCCTGAGCCTTCTGCTGCTCGGTGCCGCCGGGCTGCCCTCGCAGGCCAGCGCCGTCGTCGGTCCGCAGCAGACTGCGGAGGCCGATGACGCCCTGCCGACGTCGCCCTTCGACGCCTCGCAGCTCTGCGATCCGGGGACCTATTTCTCGCTCGCCTCGGACGGGACCATCGGCCGGTCCACGGTGCGCAACAAGGTCCCGGACGGTGGCTTCACCCGGGTCGGCAGCTTCCCCATCAACCCGGACTATGCCAACGGAGTGCCGGCCCTGGGCGATCAGCAAGGTCCCGCCAACGGACTGGCTCTCTCTCCGAACGGGGTGTTCTACGGCCTCCAGCCACGGGCCCACCAGACTCGTGACGCCAGAACCGTCTGGTACGCCGACCTTTTCCGTTTCGACGCCTCCTCGGGTGCCGCTCGCAAGGTCTTCAGCGGCTTCGAAATCGATCGAGGAGCCCAGGATTCAGCCGGCTGGAAGCAGTACCGCACCATTGCCGGGGCAGTGGACCCGCACCGCCAGGAGTTCGTCTTCGGCAATGTCCGCGACAGCGGTTCGGGAACCTGGGTGCTGGACCTCTTCCGCTACAAGGACGGGGCTCCGCCCTACCTGGGCGCCTCCATCCGCATCCCCGGCGTCGGGACATCCGTCAACGGTGACATCGCCTTCGACTCCCTGGGCAACCTCTTCTTCATCCAGGGCGATGCCCGCAGCGGGACCACCCGGATCGTCACAGTGACCGCGGACCGTCTGCAGGCGGCGCAGGGGAAGCGGATCGACCCGGACATGGTCTCGTCCGCGATCCCGTCCGCCGGGGCCGGGCTGCACAACGGCATCGCCTTCGACAGTGACTCCACTCTGATCATCCAATGGAACCCATCCGGCTCCCGGAACTCCTACAACCTGAGCCTCGATTCGAACACGCTTCAGCCGATCTCACCGGCACGGCAGACCAATATGGTGGAGGGCACCGACCTCGCCTCCTGCCAGACCCCGTCCACCCTGACGCTGAAGAAGGTCGTGCTCGGACGAGAGCAGCCCGACGATCAGTTCACCCTCGCCATCAAGGCAGCCGAACAGCCGGAGCTGGTGCTCGGATCGGCCACGACATCGGGTCGGTCCGACGGGCTGCAGCGCGAGTCGGCCGGGCCGGTGCCCGCGATGGCCGGTAAGTCCTATCTGCTGTCCGAGGGCGGCGTGCGCGCCGGAAGTCTGGCCGACTATGACAGCAGCTATCAGTGCCTCAAAGAGGACGACGGAAAGGTTCTCGCCTCCGGTCTGGGCACCGGCTTCACCTTGAGGGGCTTCCCGGCCTCCAGTACGTCTCTAGGCATCAATGTGGTGTGCACCTTCACGAACTCCCCGAAGCCCCAGCCGGAGCTGGTGGTCTCCAAAACAGTGGACCCTGCTTCCGGAACCGTCCTGAACCCGGGGCAGAGGGCCGGGTACACGCTGACCTTCGACAACCGCAAGGGCACGGCCGCTGTCGATGTCGAGTACACCGATCTTCTCGACGACGTCCTCGATGACGCCGATCTCGTTGAAGGGTCGATCGTGGTGGAGCCGACGCTGACGGCGGTACTGAAGGGAAGCCACCTGATCATCGGAGGTGAAGTGCCGTCCGGGAAGTCGCTCACGGTGCGTTATGCCGTCACGGTCAAACCCAGTGGCTCGGGAGGTGACGGGGTGCTGCGGAACCTGCTGGTGAAGGGACCGCCGGAGACCATCCGCCCGCCGGACTGCGATGACCCGGACACCAATTGCACCGATAATCCCGTGTCCGATGCGCGCTGGACCCTGCATAAGGAATCCGATCCGGCCAGTGGGTCGTCCGTCTCGCCAGGGACGGTCATCCGGTACTCCGTCACGGCCCGCGCCACCGAGGGGACGGTGCCGGACGCGGTGCTCGACGACGACCTGAGCGACGTGCTGCACGCTGCCACCTTCGTGCCGGGCTCGGCTCAGCTCGCAACGGGATCCTCCGCGCCGCGGCAACTGCCCGACCCGGAGGACGGGAAGCTCCGGACCCCGGCCTTCGAACTCAGTCCGGAGCGCGACGTCGTCCTCAGCTATCGCGTGAAGGTGAACGATGGGGTCTGGGGCGCGACCCTGCGAAACCTCGTCAGTGGTACGGGTTCCACGCCGCCGGAGAACTGCGTGCCGGGTGCGTCTCGGCCCGAATGTTCCACGGAACATCACACGCCTCTGCGAATGCTGATCCAGAAGCTGGGTGACGGGCCGGAGGGAGCGGCGCCGCTCGACGGTGCGGCCTTCGAAATCCGTGCGGATGCCGCAGGTGCTCCCGGTGCGGCCGTAGACCCGGGGCCCGTGGCGGTCTCCGGTGAGGTGGGTCTTTTCGAGGCCACCGGCCTGGCCGCCGGGACGTACTGGCTGGTGGAGACCAAGGCGCCGGAAGGTCACACCCTCCTGGCCGAGCCGGTCCGCTTCACGCTTTCGGCCAAGGGCGTCAGCCTGGACGGTCCGGGGTCATCGGCCAGGGTGAGTGCCGAAGGCATCACGATCAGCGTGACCGATCTGAAGTCCTGGGAGCTTCCCGCGGCCGGCGGTGAGGGAAGCGCGCTCCTGCAGGCGGCCGGTCTTGCCCTGCTCGGGCTCAGCATTCTGTCCCTGCTGCTCTGGCGGCACAGCGTTTCGCGTCGGCACGGCTGAGAGCCCTGCTGACGAGGCCGAACGCACCCGCATGCCTCGTCCGGGGCGTGCGCACCCCGAAATAGAAGGAGATTCATGTCACTCGCCATGAGAGGGCGCGCTGTGCGTGCCGCGATCGCGACCGCGGTGGGAGCGGCGCTGTTCGCGCTGAGTGTCGCCCCGGCGCAGGCCGCGCCGCTGGTCGATCTCGACCCCGGGGCCACCTCGACCCTGACGATTCACAAGTTCGAGCAGCCGGAGGAGTTCGGGGAGGCCGCTGACGGTCTGCCCCGGGACACCGCCGGCCTGAAGCCGATGCCGGGCGTCGGTTTCACCGTTCAGAAGGTCCAGGGGATCGACCTGACCACCAACGCCGGCTGGGCGGAGGCGGCGGCGCTGAGCGCCGACGAGGCCAAGAGCCGTACCGAGAAACCCGGCCGGACGCTGACCACAGGCACCGACGGCGTCGCCGTCTTCAGCGGTCTTCCGCTGGGTCTTTACCTTGTGAGCGAAAGCAGCGCGCCTGCCGGGGTGACGCCGTCCAAGCCGTTCCTCGTCACACTGCCCCTCACCCATCCGACGGATCGTGACCACTGGCTCTACGATGTGCACGTCTACCCGAAGAACGCCGTGATCACGGCCGAGAAGTCGGTGAAGGACTCCCCGGGCGTCAAGCTGGGCGATGAGGTCGAATTCACCATCCGCGCCGATATTCCGAGGGTCAAGGAGCTGGACGGCTACAAGATCGTCGACCCGCTGGACACCCGCCTCGATCACGTCTCCACCGCAATCCGGCTCAGCAACGGTGCCGCCATCGCGGAGGGCCAGGACTACACGGTCTCCTTCGACAAGAGCAGTAACACCGTCACCGTGGAGTTCACCGAGGCTGGGCGCAAAATCCTGGTGGACAATGCCACCGCCGCCCGAGTGGAGGTGGTCATCAAGACCGCGGCCAACTCCACCGGTGAGATCGAGAACGAGGCGATCGTCTACCCGAACCGCCCCAGCTTCGACCACAAGCCGGGTGAGCCCGGCGGCCCGATCGTCCCGCCTGCGGTGGAGACCAAATGGGGGCGGATCGTTCTGGAGAAGGCCGACGCCGGTGACGCCGGGAAGCGCCTGGCTGGTGCCGCGTTCCAGGTCTTCGTCTCCGAGGCGGACGCCCGCGCGCAGCGTGACGCGGTCGAGATCAATGGTGTCTCCGAATGGACCACTGCTGAGAACGGGCGAGTGGACATCGCAGGACTGAGGTGCTCCAACTTCGCCGACGGCGAGGAACTGCAGCCGGGCGACCCCCGGTGGCGTTCGTACTGGCTCGTGGAGACCAAATCCCCGGATGGCTATGAGCTGCTGGCCGAGCCGGTGAAGGTGGACGTGACCGGCGATGATCCCGCCAAGGTCACCATCAGTGTCAAGAACGTCCCGCACAACGCAGGTTTCGAACTGCCGCTCACCGGTGGCGTCGGAACCGGGCTGCTCTACGTGGGTGGCGCGCTGCTGCTGGCCGGTGCCTGCGTGGCCGTGGCGGTGCGCAAGCGCCGGGCGGATGCCGGGCGCTGACCCGGGACGAGCGGCAGACCCGATGCCAGGGCGCAGGGGAGGCGGTGGGCGACGGCCGACAGGGCCGATCGCCATCTTCCTCTGCGCCCTCCTGGGACTCGGACTGCTCCTTTATCCGAGTGCCGCGGAGTGGTTCTCCACCATCGGGCACAATACGCAGATCTCCGGCTATGCCCAGGCGGTCCGGCAGCTGCCGGACGCCCGTCAGAAGGAGCTTCTGGCGAACGCCCGGGCGTACAACAGCGCCCTACCCGGCGGGCAGCTCCGGGATCCGTACTCCCCGGCGGCTGCGCAGGATCAGTCCGGCTACCAGCGGCAGCTGGCGGTGGGCGACGGCGGCGTGATGGGCCGGCTCCGTTATGAACGGCTCGGCATCGATCTGCCGATTCTCCACGGGACCTCGGCGGACACCCTGGCGCACGGCGTGGGGCACCTGTTCGGCAGCAGCCTTCCGGTGGGCGGTGTCCGGACGCACAGCGTTTTGACCGCACACTCGGGCTATATCAATGCTCCGCTCTTCGACCGGCTGCATGAGGCGCGCGAAGGGGATGTCTTCACCCTGAACGTGCTCGGGTCTCTCCTGCGCTATCGGGTGGACCGGATCCGCACGGTGGAGCCGCGCGATATCAGCGCGCTGTCCGTCGAAGACGGAGAGGACCGGGTCACGCTCCTGACCTGCACCCCGATAGGGGTCAATTCGCACCGCCTGTTGGTTCAGGCGACTCGGATCGATCCGGGCAAGGATGTGGCTCCTTCCGAAGTGCGGATGGCGGGGGAGGGCAAGGAACCGGGCTTCCCCTGGTGGGCAGCCCTTTTCCTCGCGGGCGCCGCGGGAGCCGCCGCACTGTTGTTCCCGGGGTTTCCGCGGGCCATCAGGACGAGCCTCGGGGTGGTGGGGGCACGTCTCCGAGCCCGGACGCGCTGAGTGTGGACGCGTCGTGCTCCCGCCCGGCCACGGCCTCGGCGAATGCCAGTACCGTGGCGGAGAAGTCCAGCACGTCACTCGCCTGCCGCTGTGCATGCCCGCCCGTCTCCTCCCGGTACAGCCAGGCCTGGCCGCCACGGCTCCGGTACAGCTCGGTGAACTCCTGCGCCGCGTCGTTGTCGACCCGTTCGTCCCGCCCCATGACGCAGCAGAGCAGGGCAGGGGAGCGGTCGAGCCGGGAGGAACGGCGGAGCAGATGCAGAGGCGAGGTGGCGGCGCGAAGCCCCGGGGAGCACTCGCCGTCGGCGCCGAACTCGTGGAGCCATTGCCGGCCGAGGCCGTGCCGTTCCAGATCCACGGTGTCCAGCAGTGGTGCCACGGCGATCACGCCGCCGAAGGCCGAGGGTTGCAGGAGGGTGGCAGCGGTGACGACGAATCCGCCGTGCGAAGCCCCAACCGCCACGGTCCGGGCCGGGGTGGTCCAGCCAGCCGCCACAAGGAAGCGCGCCACCGCGAGGAGATCCCGTACGGTGCGTTCCTTGTGACGGCCCCGTCCGGCCTCGTGCCAGGCAGGTCCGAGTTCCCCGCCCCCTCGCACTTGAGCCGCGACGTAGACGCCCCCGCTCTCCAGCCAGGCCGGAACGCTCGGCTCCGGCTCGATCCGGTGCCGTACTCCGAAGCCTCCGTAGCAGCTCAGCAGGAGCGGGGCCGGCCGTCGCGGCCGGCCCTCGTGGGTCAGCCCGGCCTTGCGGACGGAGAGCAGCAGCGGGATCGCGGCGCCGTCGTCCGACGGCGCCAGGAGTCTCAAGTGCGCGACGCCGGACTCTTCCGGCGTGCGGAGAGCCGTCTCCGGGGGATCTGCCAACGGAAGGCAGGCGACCGCCGAGGGGCGTCCGGGGGATGCGGTCCTGATCCAGAGCGTTCCTCCGGGCTGGTCTCCCGGGGGTCCGTCATCCGCTGAGTCCGCGCTGACGGACAACTCCCGGAGCTGCTCCGACGCCCCCAGCCGCAGCAGCGGTCCGCCGTTCAGTTCCACTGACGTGGCGTCGTCGTACTCCACGGCCCGGACGGTGCCCGCCAGGGTGTTCAGCAGCGCCGCCTCGCGCCCGCTGGGGGCATTGTCCGTCGAAGCGCCACCGGTCTCCGGATTCTTCGAACGGGCGTCGGCCAGGAGCGTCCAGGAGGTGCCGTCATGAACCCAGCTCTGGCCCGGCGTGCCGGGAGTCCGGGACCGCAGCAGCAGTGTGCCCCGTTCGGAAGAGAGGACGAGTCGCAGGCCTGCTGTTTCGCCGTGCAAGCCCTCCGGGAAGGGGAGAATGTGGGGCGAGGTCTTCGGTATCTCCGCGTCCGGCGTCTCTCCATCCAGTGTCCAGCCCACGATCCTCTGGTCTCCGGGGCGGCCGTCCAGGACCCAGAGGTTGAGCCCATGGCCGACTCCGGGTCCGACTCCGGGGCCGGCCCCGGGTCCGGTCCACACCGGTTCCGCGTGCCACGAGTGGGCACCCGGGAGGAGCCCGGGCGGTGTGTCCGGTGCCAGGAGCCAGACCTCGGCGAGTTCGCTTCCAGGGTCGCTGAACAGGGCGGCCACCCGGTCCCCGCGGGGTGAGAGCGCGAAACCCTGGACCATGACATTCCGCGGACTGGGCAGCGGCCTGCCTGGCGAAGGCTCCGATGCACCGCCGTTCCGGATGTCCCAGGCCCTCCGGAGCGCCGAGACCGGGGCCGCGTGGAGCGCCGGGAACTCGTCTCCCTGACCTCGCCAGAGGAACACCGCGAGTCCGCCCGCGATCTGCGGAAGTCCCTGGCGCGGTGTGGTGTCCCAGTGGTGGAGGAGCTCCCTGAAACGCTCCTGCGCTGTCCCGGAACCGGGAAGGCCGGAACCTGGGATGGCACTCTGCCCGCTCACCGCCCCACCGTATCCCCGGGCACCGCTGAGGCGGTGGAGAGCCAGCCCAGATGACCGCCGTCGTGCAATGGCCCCTCGGTGTGCACCGTGCGCAGCGGAGCACCGGGCAGGGAGGTGTCGATGAGGTGCAACTCCCCATGCCCGCCCCGGGTCACGGCCACGAGCTCGGATGACGGGGAGGCTGCGATGGCCCGCCGGTCCGCGTCGTCCCAGGGCTCGTGGCCCGGCCGGGGTGCGTGGTCCATGGCCGGAAGTTCCCAGTCGCCGCGTACGGCGAGGGTGTCCGTTTCGAGAATGCTCAGCCGGTCGCCGTCCGGATGCACCCGTGCGACCGCGACTCCGCCGGCCGTCAGTGCGAAACGGAAGATGAGTCCCTCGCCCAGAGGGGCTGTCCGGGTGACACCTGTTTCGAGCTCGTGAACCCAGAGAGTGTTGCTCCAGGACGGCCAGGCGCGCGGTTCGTCGCCTCCTGCCCGCAGCACGGCGACCAGGATCCGTCGCCGGGGGTCGAAGCGGAGGAAGTAGGCGCGGCCCGGTGCCTGCCAGGGGAGTGGAGGGAGGGTCCGGGGGAGCGGGCTCCGGACATCGAGACGTTCCAGGCCCCGGCCTGTCGCCACGAAGAGCGTTCCGCTGAGTGGGTCGTAGGCGTCGCCATGCCCGTCGTCGGGAAACTCCTCCAGGAGCTCTCCTCGCAGGGGTGCGCAATGCACGCCCTGGTCCAGGACCGCTTGCAGGGACAGGGACTCGATCGCGCCGGGTTCGCGGTGCCGGACGACGGCGCGCAGGGACTCCGGGGTTCCGGCGATCACGACACCCGGCTCGCCGGGGCGCGTGCGGACCCGGCGGGAGAGCGGCCCGCCGGGCGCTTCCCGGTCGACCACGGTGAGCAGGTCGCTCCAGGGCTCCCAGGAGAGGCCCAGGCCGGTGGTGACGGCGAGGAAGCGGCCGCTGGGATCGCAGGCGAGGTGTTCGCCGGGGATGGCCACGGGGATCCTCTGCACCTCCGCCCGTCCATGGCCGGCGTGCTCGCGGAACGGATCGACCACGATGAGTGAACCGCCGCCGTCGTCCACGAAGGCGCACAGCCCGCCGCCGAGCCCCAGGATGCCCGCGTGTTCCGCGAGGACCACCTGGTCCAGTCCGGCCACGGCCTTTCCGGAGTGTGGTTCCAGGAAGCGGATGGTGCCGGCTTTCTGGTCGGCGACGACGAGCAGCTCTTGTGTCATGGCGGATCTTTCCTTAATTTTGAGAATGATTCTCATTAAAGATAGCCTGTCGATGTTGCCACACGGCAGCGCTCACCCACACCGAAAGGAGACCAGCCATGGAGAACACCAAGGTCCTGGTTGATGTCGAAGAGACCGAACAGCTCGCCCACCTCTCGGCGACCCACTCGAACGCCCTGGTCGAGAACCCCTTCGACTGAGCCGTGACCGGGGGCGGGCCAGCCGGCAGCCCGCCCCCGGGAGGCCACGGCCGCCGGCTCAGAGTGAACCATTGCAGGGGAAGAGGGAACATGCCCACGAGCCAGACGATCGATGCCTTCGAGGTCCTGGGGCGCACGACGGTCCGTGCCGGGGACGGGAGCTTCCTGCGCCTGGCAGGCCAGGGCGATGACACCCCTGAGCCGGACCCCATGCTGAACGCCCGCATCCTCGCCGAACTGGAAACACGCCGCCTCAGCCGCACCACACCCCTGGACGGGCGTGCGGACCTCGGCATCGTGGCCTCCGAGACGCTGCTCCGCGGCGTGCAGAGCCTGACACGGGACATCACCCTGCGGCTGCACCACCTGGGCCTCGGCTCCCTCGACGACGAACGAGCCCTTCCGAAACTGATCGTGCACCTCTCCGCCGACGTCGGCGACCGCTCACGTCTCGACCACCTTCCACGCGCGGGCACTGCGGTGCTGCGCTGCTACCGGGAGGGCGAGATCCTCTACATCGACCCGCTCCGTCTCGACGCCACGGACCCTCCCGCGCACCAGGTGCTCCGCCGCAGACTGGCCGCCTCACCCGCCGCCACGGAACTGGAAGCCTGGCTGTCCCGGCAGGACATCGAAGACGATCCCCTCGGCGATCTTCCCCCGGCCGCCGTCGCCCTGTTCCTGGCCCGTCTGCTCACCACGATCACCGCGTGGCAGCACGGCACCGCCGTCCTGGAAACCCTGCGACGCACACTCTGGCGTCTCGACACCGCCACCCTGCTGGCCAGTGAGCACCCCGTGCTCGCTTATCCCGAACCAGCCCCGTACCCGGGGCGGCGACGATGAATGGAAGCGCTGATCATCACCGGCGCCCGGCTTCCCAGCGGGAGGTGACCGTCACCCTCGACGATGGGTGCCGGCTCGCCGCGGACTACTTTCCCGCGGGTGAAGCCGGCAGCGAAGCACGAAAGGAGGGTTCCCCTGGAACCGTCCTCATTCGGACCCCCTATGGCAAAGCCGACTACGGTCCGCAGGCGGAGTCCTGGAACCGCGCCGGATTCGACGTCGTGGTGCAGGACGTCCGTGGCCGTTACGGTTCGTCCGGGGACTGGATTCCTTACGCCACCGAGGGTGACGACGGCACCGCCACAGTCCAGGACCTGGAAGCACGGGGGCTGTTGCACGGCCCGCTCCTGCTGGCCGGAGCGTCCTACGATGCGCACTGCGCCTTAGAGACGGCACGGGTTTTGGAGACTGTACGGGCTTTGGAAACGCCCGAGGGCTCGCCACCGGGCTTGGCCCGTCCGACCGCGGTCGTCGCCATGGTGCCGGCCCTCGGACTCTTCGAGACCGCCTACGATCCCCAGGGCAATCCGCGGTTCAGGGACCGGATCGGCTGGTGGCATCAGCACGGTTTCGGTCGCGAATCGGGCCCGGGCCTCAGCGGCCCGGAACTGGATGGCCTGGTTGCTCGGGCGGGGCAGGATGGGCCGCTCGGTCTCATGGACGACGCCGTCCACGGGCCAGGCGTCCACGGACCGGGTGCCGCCGCCGCGTGGCATCGGCTCTGGGAGGCTCCGCCCCTCGATCTCCACGCCCGCTACGGCCACCTCGGGACACCCCTGCTGGTGATCGGAGGCCGCAAGGACTTCTTCGCCGAGGAGACCATCAGGCTGGCGGACGCCTGGGCCCAGGGCCGGACGGAACTGCTCTGGGGTCCGTGGGGACACCGCCTTGCCAAGGACCTGGGGCCGCAGGAGGCCCGGGCACTCAGGGACCAAGGCGGGCTGCTGGGCTGCATCCGGGACTGGGCGCGGACACTCCCGGATGTGCCCATGA
Organism: Arthrobacter sp. NPDC090010; assembly: GCF_044748305.1. Classification (NCBI taxonomy): domain Bacteria; kingdom Bacillati; phylum Actinomycetota; class Actinomycetes; order Micrococcales; family Micrococcaceae; genus Arthrobacter; species Arthrobacter sp. NPDC090010. The sequence goes on along the minus strand of NZ_JBIVFT010000003.1, from coordinate 51,077 downwards.
CCCGGGAATTCACGGAGACCCGGCCCGGGCACTTCGCCTGGCGCAGGACCGAGCGGGCCCGGCTTCGTCACGAACCGGAATCACACGCCTCGCAAGCCTCCCTCGACACCCCACACGAGAGCAGAACCTCATGAGCATCACCGCACAGCCGGACGGAACACTGCCCCTGCACGCCCTGGTGGACGAGCAGACCGGGATCATCCGGCGGGTGCGTTCCGTCCTGACACCCGAGGACGCGCCGCCCGCCTACACGTCCATGACGGCCGAGGTGTCGGATGCCCGGTGGCTGGGCGACTGGCCCGCCGACAGGGTCTCCCTGGGCACCACCTTCGGTGACGAACGGCAGGCCTGGATCGCCGCCGTCGCGGAAGGCATGGAGCGCTACTGCGGGAATTTCATCCCGGCCGGGCTCGACGACGGTGACCACTTCCTCGGGACCGCGGCCGAACTCCGCTCCCGCGGACTGCGCCACGCGCCGCTGGACACGCTGCCCCGATTCGCCGCCTGGCAGACGGACCGTGCGGGCTTTCCCTACCGGAACCTCGACGACGACGTCCCCACCCTCTGGGTGCGCTGCACCACGGGGTCCCCCGGCACGCCGGGCCCTGGCGGAGTTCCAGGTCCCGAAGCCGAAGAGCACTGGCTGCCGGCCAGCCTGGTCTATCTGAACTGGCGGCAGCGGCGCTTCCGCGAGCTGCCGCGGATCCACCATCTCAACTATGCCGGCATCGCCACAGGGCAAGGCTTCCAGGACGCCGCAGACCGGGCCGTCCTGGAGACGGTGGAGCGGGACGCCTTGGAACTCTGGTGGCATCTGGGCGGGCCCGTGCGCGGGGTGCGACCCGAGTCGGTACCCGGCCTGGTCCAGGACATGGCCGGCTGCCGTCTGGAGTACTGGGTGGTGGAGATGCCCAGCGAGTTCGCCCCATGCCTGGCCGCCCTGGTCCACGACCCCGACACCGGACTGTACGCCGCCGGGTTCGCCTGCAAGAACGATCCCGCCGAGGCGGCCCGCAAGGCCGTACTCGAAGCGGTTCACACCTGGATCTACACCCAGGGATGCCAGGACGCCGACGGCTGGGTCTTCCAGGCGGTCGAAGCAGGGCTGATGGCCAAAGGCCTGTACCTGGACCACCGCGCGGACCGTGCCTATCTGGACGATGCGGGTGAGCACTGCTCCGCGGTGCGCGATCTCGGCGCCCACGTGCAGTTGTGGCTCGACCCCCGCCTGCACGGGATGGCTGCCCGGTTCATGGAACCGGAACGAGGGCTGGTGGATGTCGCCGAGCTGAACACGGTACCGATGCCGGAGGTCCGGCGCCGCCTGGCCGCTGCCGGACACACCGTCCACCTCCGTGACCTGACCACCTCCGACGTCGCCGCGACCGGATTGCGGGTGGTGCGCGCCGTCGTCGGCGGTCTGGTGCCCAACGCGCCGGCGGCGTTCGCCTACCTGGGCTGCCCGCGCTTCGCCGACGCGGCGCTCGCGAGGGGCTGGCGCACGACGGCGCCGCACGGCCCTGACGATTTCACTCTCGTCCCGCCACCGCACATGTAGTCATGGAGACGAATCCCGCGGAGCACTTCGCGCGTGCTTTCTCACTCGAGGTTCCAGGGCCGGTGGAACATCCCGGCCCGCGGGGGAACCGATGGCCCGGCCCGCCGCAGTCCCCATTGCCCGGGCCGACGGCGTTCCCCGTGCTGTCGATGATCCGGACCCTGTTCTGGAGTTCCGGCTTCCACCCGGACCCTCTGAGCGGCCGGCCGGGAAGCGTGCGTCGTCGGGCCGTGCCCTCGGCGGGCGGCTGCTATCCGGTGCAGGTGCACACCCTGTGCGGGACCGGTTGCGATGTCCCGCCGGGCCTCTACGCGTTCGACGCCGAACGTGGGGTTCTGGTGTCCCGGAACCGGAGTTCTTGGCCAGTGAGTGCCGCAGCCGGGCCCGGTGCCGTCATCGGACTCAGCGTGCTGCCGCAGCGCACCGCCGCGAAATACCACCACCGTGCCCTGCCCCTGCTGGTCGCAGACACCGCCTATGCGGTGGCCGCCCTCGCCCATCACGCCGCCTGGCACGGCATCGGCACGGCATGGCTTCAAGACGATCCCGCGTCGTTGGCCGCCGCGTTCGCGCTGCCTGATTACGGCTGCTGGCCGGAGCTGTGGCCTGGCACCGGCCCCGAGCTCGTGCTTGCCGCCCTCTCGCTCGGGGGTCTGTTGCCGGACCCGGTCCCGTCTTCTCCTGCGAGGATTTCCGAGGCCGGGCCCAGCGCGGTCCCGGAGCGGAGCCCGCGCCTGGTGGCCGGAGTCCGCGACTGGGCGGGCCGGTACCGGCCGGGGCCGACGGTGCGGCCGCACCGAGGGATTCCCGGCTGCGATCCTGCGACCCTGAGCTCACGGAGAAGCCTGGCACTGACAGGGATTCCCGGCGTCGTGGACTCGGGCTCGGAGCCGTCCGCCGCTGTCCGGACAGTCCGGGAGTCGCTGGCCGCCGCGCGGTTGAGTGTGCCGTTCGGCACCCCGGACGGTTGCCGAAGCGTGCTGCTGGACTGGGCCGATCCGGCGGACGCGGCGACGCTCAAGGACCCGCGTCTCGCGATCCGCTGCGCGGGACAGGGCTGGCTCGGAACGCTGGACGGGCTCGTGCTCTTCGAATCCGGCGGCCCGCCGGGGCCTCGCGAGATGTGGTGGGCGGCGTCCCTGGCCGCCCATGTGCTCTACGGTGCTCTCCGCCTTGGGGCCACAGGGGAGAGCCTCGGGCCCCCTTCGCTGGAGTTCCGGCCGGTGGGCGGCTGGACCGGCGAAGAGCAGGGTCGCTGGACCGTGCACGGCCTCGGTTTTCGCACGGGACCGCCGCGAGCCGGACGGCAGGGGAACACGGAAGAGACGGAAGGATCCGGCCATGCTGGTTGATAAGAGGTTGCTCGCCCTGAGCCTGGGGCACCGGGGCAGATTGGCCGCCGTGACCACGGTGCTGTGCCTGGGGACCATGACCCATTGGGCTCAGGCTTGGTTCCTGGCCCAGGCCTTGGCCGGGCTCACGGTTCCGATCCGCGAGGATGCCATCACCACCCATCCAGCGGTGCTCCCGCTGGCGGCGGTACTGCTCTGCGGAGTGATCCGGCTGGGGGTGACACAGCTGCACAGCCGGCTGGCAACCTCGCTCGGGGCGGCGGTCCGGAGGGACCTCCGCCGGGATCTCGCGGACCGTCTCCTGATGCCCGCTCGGCTCCATGACACCTCTGAGCGGAGCGGTGCGCGACGTCTGGCGCTCACCGAAGGGGTCGACGGCGTCGACCTGTACCTGGGGCAGTACATCCCGCACGCCATCCAACTGCAGATCCTCTGCCCTCTGCTCCTGCTGGGCCTGGCCTTCCTCAACCCTTGGCTGGCGGCGGCTCTGGCCCTGGCGGTCCTGGTGGCGGTGGGGGCTCCCCGGCTCTGGGGCCGGCTGCTGGCCCGGCGCGGCCGTCAGCACTGGGACAGCTACGAAGCCCTCAGCGCCGACTTCCTGGAGGCGCTGCAGAACATGAGGGCGTTGAAGATCCTGCATGCCGTCCCCCGGGTCCGTGCCCGGCTGGAGGACCGGTCGGACCAGTTGCACCGTGCCACGGTCGCGACCATGCGGGTGTCGCTCGCGGACACGGCGCTCACCGATTTCGGCATCCAGGCGGGTCTGCTCGCCGCGGCCGCTTTGGCGTCGCTCAGTGCTCTCGGTCTGGGCCCGACGGCGGGGGTCGCCGGAGCCGCCGTTGTCTACTTCACGCTGCTGCTCTCCTCGGAGGTCTTCCGTCCTGTCCGCGATCTGGCCCGCCAATGGCATGCGGGGTACCTTGGGCTCTCGGCTCTCAGCAGCATTGATGCGGCGAGCGGAGCCGACGCCGCGAGTGGAGGACGTTCGCCGGCGGGCGGCGCCGAGGCGTCCGAAACAGCGCCTGACCGCCCGGTCTCTGAGCGTCTGGTTCCCAGCCGCCTGGTTTTGGACGAGCTGTCTTTCCGCTACTCCTCGGACGCCCCCTGGGTGCTTCGCGGTGCGTGTGCCGAGATCCACCGGGGCGGCATCATGGCCCTGGCCGGGGCCTCCGGAGTCGGCAAGAGCACCCTCTTCGACCTCCTGCTGGGATTCCTGCCGGTTCAGGACGGGCGGATCCTGCTGGACGGTCGCCCGCTGCTCCGAGCCGAACTCGGAGTCGTCTCCCAGCGCAGCTACCTTTTTCCAGGCAGTATCCGTGAAAATCTCCTGACCGTGGCCCCCGAGGCCCCGGAGGAGCAACTGCTCCGGGCCCTGCGTCAGGCCGGCCTGGGAGAGGAACTCCGGGCATGGCCCGACGGCCTGGACACCGTGCTCTCCGAGGCCGGAGGGTCCGTCTCGGGAGGCCAGCTTCAGCGGCTCGCCCTGGCCAGGGCGCTCCTGGCGGACCGGCCCGTGCTGCTGCTGGACGAACCGACCTCGGCTCTCAACCCGGCTCTGGCCCAGGAGGTCCTGGACGGGCTGCAGGAGTATGCGCGGGACCGGATCGTGCTCATGATCGCTCACCGTCCCGAGGCTCTTGCCGCGGCCGGAACGGTCCTCCAGTTGGAAGACGGTGCACTCCACGTGACCGGCACCCGCCCGGCAGACCAGGAAGGAGCGCTTCGATGAGCGCCGTACCCCTCGACCGGCGGGACGGGAACACCTCCCGCTCGGACCGGCCTCTGTCGGCCCTGGTGAGTCATCTCTCCGGCGAGTGGCCCGGCATGGCGTGGACCGCCGTCGTCGGGCTTCTGAACAATCTGGCCCTCGTGACCCTCGCGGTGACCGGATCCTCCGTGGTGGCGCTCGCCGTCGTACGCCATGAGGTGGCGGCGGCCGGCTGGTGGGTGACGGGGGTCGTGGCGGTGCTGTTGCGCACGGTGCTGACCTGGCACGAGATGGACGTCTCGCACAGCATCGCCTACCGCATCCTGGCGTCGCTGCGCATGGCCCTGTTCGACGGGTTCAGCCGCGGCGTCCCCTCCCGGAAGCGGGGACAGCACACCGGGAAACTCGCCGCCACCGCCATGGGGGACGTCGAGAAGCTTGAGTTCTTCTACGCGCACACCGTGGCGCAGCTCGCCGGGACGGTCGTGCTGCTCGGAACGGGCGTGGGTCTTCTTCTGGCGACCGTGCCCGCCGTGGCGCTGGCGCTGCTGGCGGGAAGCCTCGCGCTCTTCGGCGTGACCCTTCTGGGATTCAGACGCGGAACCGCTCTGGGGACCGCTGTGCAGGACGCTCGTGCGGAGTTCTCGGCGCTCGTGGTGGATCTGCTGGCCGGCACCCGGGAGATTCTCGGTTTCGGTCTGCAGGATCAGGTCCAGCGGCAACTGGCCGGGCGCGCCGCCGTCGTGGACGCCATGCAGAGCCGCCTGGCTTCCACGATGGCGCTCTCCGGTTCGCTGAGAGAACTGTGCGTACTGGGTACGGTGGTGGCGGTGTTCCTGGCCGCTGTGACGCGAGGCCTGGAGCCGGTCTGGGTGCCCGGTCTGGTGGCGGGTGCACTGACTCTTCTGGCGCCCGTTGCGGAGGCCGCCGCGACCCTGAGCCAGCTGCAGCCGCACCGTGCCAGCGCCCGCCGTGTTCTGGAGGGCATCCGTCTCGCCCCGGAGGAGCCCGCTTCACTGGACCCGGTGGATTTCGCTCCCGACGGGCCGTTGGGTCTCAGGGTGGAGGACCTTGAATTCCGGCACGACGCCGGTTCTGCCGGGCTCGGTCCCTACTCGCTGGCCGTGCGGCCGGGGGAAGTGGTGGGGATCAGGGGCCGCTCGGGAGCGGGGAAGACCACCCTGGCCCGCTTGATCCTGCGGCTCTGGGCACCGGACTCCGGGACGGTCTCCCTGGAGGGGTGTGACGGCTCGCGCGCGGACATCCGCGCCTTGGACGAGGCGAGCTTTCGCCGCATGGTGACCCTCGTGGAACAGGACGCCCCGGCGTTCCACGGTTCCGTTCTGGAGAACATGAGGCTGGCCGTTCCGGAGGCGACCGCGGAAGACGTCGAAGCGATGCTGATCCGGGTGGGCTTGCCCCTTGAAGGCGCGCGCTGGGTTTCCGGGGTGGAGACGGTGCTCGGCGAGCACGGCACGAGTCTCTCCGGTGGCGAGCGGGCTCGTTTCTGCCTCGCCCGGGCGCTGCTGTTGAAGCCCAGGCTTCTGGTTCTCGACGAGACCACGGCGAGTCTGGACGGCCCCTCCGAAGAGGCGCTGCTCGACGTCGTCCGCGGCCTCGCGGGGGACACCACCGTCCTCGTGGTGTCGCACCGTGAGAGCACTCTCGCCGTCTGCGAACGGACGGTGACGCTGTCATAGAGGGGTGGCGGCGACCTCACGGGCAAGTTGGCATCTTGTGTTCCGGCCGCAGCTTCTCGTAGCTCGAAAGTCCACCGAGTGCAGCGGAGAGTTCGAAGACGAGGGCTGCGACCATCGATGGTCCGCGCTCGCGAATCGCGAGCTGCCGGATAACTTGCACGAGTGGCGATGTCGACGCAAGCTCTAAGTCACGACTCGCCCGCCAACGGCTCATTGTCTGATAGCTCGCGGTCCTTTCAGGTAGCGAGGTCGCCTCACGGGTCTCGAGCTACATTACGGGTCAGTCAGTCGTCGCCGACGGTGGATTTTCTGTGCACCGAGCGCTGTTCACCTACGGTCAACATTCTCGACCACATTCTTCGTCGACTTGATGCTGCCTGGGGCGCAGCGTGTGGGTCGTGCCAGGGCCGGGAGCCCTGTTCCGGCCATGTGTAGTCATCGAGTGTTTCATGGGGTCCGAAGGCGGTTTCGAGTTCGTCGAGGATCTTTTCTCTCATGAGTTCTTTGGCCATCGCGTAGTCCGCCGCCTCGGACTCTAGAAGTAGTGGTTCGCTGGTGGACGTTTCGGGTACTGCAAAGAAGATTTTCATGGTCCTCTGAAAAGTTCGCTGCCTGCGGGTCGGCGTCAGTGTGGCTACTGCAGGCAATGAGCGTCTAGTGGGCGAGACGTAGAGTGCGTCCTACCCGGTTGCGGGGCGGGACGCACTCTCGCTGCAAACTTGCATGGTCAGGGTGCCGTGGTCCCGGCAGTGATACGGGCCGCTTCTTCTTCGGCTTCTTGCAGTTCAGCCGGGCTCAGGGTGTCCTTGTTGTCTTCCTGCTCCTCGCAACCGGTGATGAGCCAGCCTCCAGTGCCCAGGCGAGCACTTTCATCCCCGGTAATCGAACCGCCGTTGCCCGAGGTGAAGTCCAGGGACATCCAGAAACCCCGGCGCAAACGGGTTGCCCGCGTGCCGATGTAGATGGAGTAGCCCTGGCGGTGCCCTTGCGACCCCACCGTGTAGGTGACGGTCCGGCTCTTGTCGCCGTAGCGGTACCCGAAGCTCGGGTTAGTAACCACCCACTTGCTCCACGGCCCGACCGTGATGTAGGACGCACTGATCAGCTCATTCTTAATGACGGTCTTGTCCGCCCAGTTTCTCCGGGATGAGTACTCCCACGGCGGAGCAAGCGTGCTGCCCTCAACGTGCAGGAACTGCGTCCACGTGAAGACGGTTCCTGCCGGAATCGGTTCGCTCCCCGTGTTCGTGATGCGGAAGCCTGCCGCTTCACGGAACCACGACTCGTCGCCGCAGACCGCTTCAACCTGCAAATTCCACGGCGACGTCACGGGCGACGCGGCGGCAGCCGGCGCCGACACAGACACCGCGACGACCGGCACGGACCATGCGCCGGCTTTCAGCGCCGATCGCCTCCCCAGGCCTTCTCCCTGAATCAAGTTCTTCCGATTTCCACTGGACACGAAAGTCCCCCTCTTTGCGTCGTGGGCTACCCCCGTGGCAGCTCCGTCGTCTCCTAAAGTTCAACGAAAATCAAATATTGATCATCGGTCAAATAATGCTAACATGAGATTCAGCTACCGCTTGAAGCCATGAGGATTCGGTAGTGAGTGAGCGCTCGGAATCGAATGTCACGGATTCGGATTCGGGCACTGGCTGGGTCTCACAGGGGCCTGACCAGGCATGCCAGCCTTGTGCATTCGACCACGCCCATGGTTGCGCAGGAGCTAGGCATGTAATGGGGTCCTCCGGTAGCGCATACTCCTGACTGCGTTACCGGAGGAGGTTAAGGGGTCGGTCGTGCCTTCCAATGGCGGCCGGCCCCGAACCACCCCAACTATGAGGTTCTGATCGGGGTTTTTCATGAGAAACCGCGATCCATGAGGAAGCGAGATCAACAATCGTGGGCAAGTCAGCTGTCACTGTGGGAGATCCGGTCAGCGTTGCCGGCCACATGGTGATTGGTACACGTAACTACATCGGTTGGCCCGGGAACCTGGAGCAGAAGCGTTTCGACGTTCACGGGTCCACGTCGAAAGTTGATTTCCCGGAGACCGACGTGCCAGTGGAGTGGTTCGATCCTGATGAACTCCAACGCACCTATGTCGACACCTCGACGCATCGGTTGCCCAGCGGTAGCCACCCCGAGCCTTGGCGATGAGGGCTGTTTCACCCAAGGGTGCGGCCAGACGGGCGGAAATCCTCCGGGTCGCACTGTCCGTATTCGGCACTGGTCGGGGAAATCAGGCGAGTCTTCGCGAAGTGGCCCGCCGTTGTGGGACCACTCCCAGCGGGGTCCTCTACTATTTCGGTTCCCTGGAAGAGCTGCTGGTCGAGATCCTACGCTCGCGTGACTTCCAAAAGGCCAGCGGCCCGATCGCGGTCGAAGATTTCGCCATTCAGGGAGATCTTGTCCAGGATCGCCTCGCCTTCGAATATCAGCTCCAGCACAATATGAAGAATCCTGGCCTGGTCTCACTCTTCATCGCCATGAGCAGCCATGCCCGCACCCCTGGGCATCCCGCCGGAACCTTCTTCTCCGAACGCTACGACCGCGTGCGCACGAACCTTGCCCACTACCTACAGACCCGCGGAGCCGTACCCCGCCAAGGCCTCACCCATGCCGTTGCGGCCAGCATCGCCCTGGCCGCCATGGACGGGCTGCAGCTGCAATGGCTTGCCGATGAAACACTTGACATGTTCACCGCCATCGACGGTGTCTTCACCGCACTCTACGAACTCCCCGAAAGCACACCCGCATGAGCGTCACACTGGCAATATGGGTCCCGCTATGGGTCTCGGCCGTCTTCGTGCTCAGTGGTGTCTCCAAAGTCTTCTCGCCCGGTGCGACGGCTCGCAGTGCGCTGGTGCTCAACCTTCCTTTGTGGACACGGTCGCGGCTCTTCGACCGCGTTTGGCCATGGCTAGAGGTTGCGCTTGCGGCTTGCATCGTCTTTGCACCATCCCTTTTCGCCGCCGCCACACTGGGAATAGCCGCCGTGCTTTTTGCTACCTTTTGTCTGGCCACTCTCAGACCTCTCATGGCGTCTGCGCAGGTATCCTGCGAATGTTTCGGAGGTACCCCACATCAGATAACTGCACGAACAGTGACCCTGAACGCAGTCCTCGCCGCGATCTCTCTGGCCTGCGCGACGTATCTGCTCCTGGGTGCCCCCGATGGGGGCTCGGTAGCACTTCGAGTTGCGCTTGACCCCGATAACATTGCGCTACCACTGATTTTCCTCCTCGGCGCGACGACCGTGACCTGGTGGGCACGAACAACCCCACGACGCCAGCTCAACGAGGCCTCGACTCAGAAACTCGCCAGCGGGGAAAACGTACTCGTCCTTTCTCCGGAAACTCTCCGCCTGGTCACATCTGACGGGGACTGGATCCGACCCGCCCGAATCGCGCAGGCAAAGAGAAAGCCCCTTCTCCTGATATTTGTCAAAGAAGGATGCAACGCCTGCGAAACGCTGCTACACGCGCTGACGGCCACCCACGGGCGCGGTTCCCTCGTCGACATCCGGACCGTCGGAGCGGGAACAAGCTACGACTGGGAGGACGTCTCAGGTATGGTACGCGCCGCCTCTGGAATCCGCTCCTATCCCTCAGCCCTCGCTTTCGACAGCACTGGACGCCTTGCGGCTCCAACTGCGGAAGGAATAGACGAGATCATGAAACTCATCGTCACAGCCTCCTGAACCGCACGCCTTCGAAGGTTCTCGTAAGATCGCTCCCGCACCATCTGCTCTACACCCCACGAACCCGAGTTCGTGCAGAGGAACCCTCGGTGCTCCCCGTCAACAACCAGCATCGCTGGCACTTGCCTAAGCCGGTGGACGTGCGTGGGTAGAGGAAGGCCCCGGACTTCGCTTCGCTTGCGTCAAAGCGAACCTAGCAAGCTCGGGCTGTCTGGCTAGTCGGAGGGTTATCGAGCATGGCCGAGGTCGTCTCTCCTCGGTGACATCATGGCGCTTGGGAACCGAGGGACCGGCCGCGTCATCGTTGCAGCCGGTCCCTCGAGCATCTACGGAGTGTGGATTGTTACTGTGCTGCGCCGATTCTTGAGGCAAAGTCGTCCCAGGTTGTGCCGGCCAGCATCTCCATGGTCCATCGAGCGGCATCTTGCAGACCTGGGTCGAGCTTAGGTCCGGTGGTATGGACGTTGAGGAACGTCTTGGAGGCCCCGGACATGATTCGGAAGTTCATCACCGCGCCCTTCATGACGCCGTCGGTGCCCACGAAGCTGATGCCGTTGGTCCTGACCTGAATGACCTTCATGTGGCCGGCGGGAGGGATCGGGTCCGTGGGCTTGACCTGCAGAGCCTTGGGCGGCCCGACGTAGAACGTAGATCCGCACGTCGCGTTGTTCATGGCCGTATCGAGGTTCGTGAAGGCAGGGACTTGCCTGGGCCCGAACCGGGGGTCGATTTCCGTGATCATTTTAGTGCCCGACCAGTTGCTGAGAGGGAAGGTCTTTCCGAGGGTCGGATGAATCTTAGCCCAGATGTTGTCGCCGACTTTGATGCCGTAAGGGTCGTTCGCCAGAAGTCGTCCCCATCCTGCGCTGGAGATTGGGATGTTCTTCTCAAAGTTATAGCCGTAGCCGGTGCCTCCGTCCTGGTACGCGCCGCAGATAGTCCGACCTTGTGCGCTATCGTAACCAGGCGTCGTTCCCGCGTGAGCGGGAATCATGGGAGCGGCGAGGAGGAGAGCAAGGGTTGCCACTGTCGTGGCGATGGATTTCTTCTTCAACTTCAACATTCTTACCCCAATGTGTGATGCGGTGATGGATCGCGGTCGAGTTGAGACTGCGACGAGAAGAGGCGGATGCAACGACCCAGATGAGTGGAGCTGCTGCGCTAAGCCAGCTCAGAATATCCGAGCTATTAGCGCGTCGGTAGTGTTAATCCACATATTGTTCTAAACCGTGGGCCGGGCAGTTCGGTCTCTTATTCGGGGTTCACTTTCCCCAGCGCCGCGTGCGGCGAGTAGGTAGGAGTCGGACTTGGGAGGTCAAGAGATGCCCGGCTCTGGCGCAAGGGGAGCGCGTTGGGCTCACAGGTGGAGAACGGCCCATTATCCAGCAACTAATGGACACCTAGTGCGGCGGAGACGAAACGGTGATGAGGCTCTTCTGAGCCTTCTGAATTCCGCTGACTCTGCCCTGTGTTTTGGAGCCATGCCGTCCACAAGCTGAATTCAGTGGGCGAGTGCCGATCGTGGTCCTGGCCGGTGAAGGTGGTTGTGGGTGTTGTGGAAGCGGCTCTTGGTGTTCTTGGGTGGTTTCCTCTAGGTGGCTGTGGATCTGCGTCCGGTCGCTGTTTGCTGTCCTTCAGGCAGGATGTTCTGAAAGGACTCTCTGTGTCGGGAGGGGGAGGTGCCGACGGCTGTCGCGAAGTGCTTTCGGAGAAGATCTGCACTGTGGAATCCTGCACGGCGTGCGATCTGGTCGATTGGCAGATCTGTCATGGTCAGCAGCTCTTGGGCGGTGGCGATTCGTTCACGGACAAGCCACTCGGTGAGGGACATGCCGAAGGCACGGCTGAAGCGACGTTGGAGGGTCCTGGGGCTTTGTCGAGCCGCCGCTGCCATGGACTTCACGGTCCATGGTTGGTCCAAGGTGCGCCGGACTAGGTCTTGGAGGTCTGTGTACTCGCTTCCGACCAGTTCTTGTAGCTCGTGGCGTGGCGGAATGAACTGTTTCTGTCCGCCTGTTCGGATGGCCGCGACGACCATGCCACGTGCAGATTCCATCGACGCGACGGTTCCCTCGACATCCGCAAGGAGCGCAAGGCAGAGATCGATGGCTGCCGAGACCCCGGCCGAGGTCCAGACGTGTAGTTGGCTGTCATGCGTGAACAAGACGTTGCTGCGCACCCGTATATGGGGGTGCGGTTGACGCAGGCGATCCGTCCAATACCAGTGAGTTGTCGCCTCTTTGTGGTCCAGGAGCCCAGCAGCGGCCAGAAGAAATACTCCGGTGCACAAGGACACGACGGTAGCTCCTCTGGAATGGGCATCCATGATTGTAGCGATCAGCTCTTCGTGTGTTCCGTTATCGATCTCTGCTAGATGCCGCTCAATGTTGACGACTCCGGGCACGATGAGGATCTCAGCTGATTTGGCGGTCTTCAGAGATGAAGTCTCAACGGTGAACTCGTACTCGAGGGTGATTTCCTCGGCCTGGGACGAGACCATGCGAATCCTGTGTCGGGGCGGCTCGCCCTCGGGACTGCCGCCGTTGAATACCTCGAGCGCAGCTGCCACCTCGAAGGTCCTCATGCCGGGCAGGAGAAGGATGGCGATGTCCACGGCGCAATGTTATCGGTACATGTCCTCCATGCCACTGGTGTGACCTTCGAGGCTCGCGTCTAATTGGATGTCGGGCCGCGGCAACGAGCGGTCCATGGGCGCGGAGTTGGTGCAACGCGTCTGGCCGGAGCGGGCGTTCTCATTTCAGTCACCCATCGATTGAGCAGTGAGAGCGCCTGCTCTTTGGTGTGTATGACCAAGCGCCACAAGATACTTCAGAACGGTGTCGAGCTGAGGGAGGCGGCGGCACGCGGCAGAGAGAGGATACCCTTCGTGATCAAGGGGTTTAAGGAATTCATCATGCAGGGCAATGTGATCGACTTGGCTGTCGCCGTAGTCATTGGTGCTGCTTTTACGGGAATCGTCACCGCGATCGTTGAGTCGTTCATCAATCCTCTTATCGGAGCTTTTGTTCCTTCTGGAGACCTGTCGGCTTGGACAATTGATATCCCGGGAATCTTTGCCACGGCGAAGTTTGGCATCGGAGCGATCATCTCGGCTGCGATCAACTTCCTTGCGGTCGCGCTCGTCGTGTACTTCTTCCTTGTAGTGCCGATGAAGAGGGTCAAGGATCGTCAATCCGCCAAGGCTCCCGTCGTAGAGGACGTCCCTTCCGAGCTGACGGAGCAGGATGTCCTGATTCAGATCCGCGATCTGCTCAGCCAGCAGGCTCCCGGATCTCGACGAGCACTGCGGGCGAGCACGGACCAATAACGCGGGTCGTCGACAAGTCATTGCGTAGGCCTTCGTCCGGACCGGACGGCTTCAGTTCAGGGGCTCAAGCGATGGTTCTGGGCGCCAGGTTTCACGTATTTTTGCGCGGGCTTTATCCCGGCCGATGAGTTTGCTCTGAACCGGCCTGGGCTTGTTCCAGCCCGGTGCCGGAAGTATTTGGAGAAGTTGGCCGGATCGTCGAAACCCAGACGTGCTGCGATTTCTGTGATGGAAGACTGTTCGTGGACAAGCAGCCGCTTCGCTTCGAGGATCGTTCTCTGGTCGATCATCTCTTTCGTACTTATCCCGGCGTGTGCCTGGGCGAACCTGTTCAAGGTGCGTTCCGAGTAGCCCAAGCGCTGGGCATACCATGCGACCGTTCGATGAGCAGTGAAGTTCCGCTCGATTTCCTCGATGAGCCAGGTGAACCCTTCGGGAGGCTCGGCACGTTGGTCCTCGTCATTCGGTTCATCGCAGCTCAGGAGAAGGAGAGCGGCGGAGAGGGCATGCGCCGTCGCGGCTTCCCGGGCCCGTGAGACGGGACCCTTGGCCGTGGGGATGGTGCTCTTGACGAGTCCCGCGAGCAGCAGACTGAATGGCCCTTCGGGATGGGCCGCGCCGTCCCAGTGGTTTCGGGTGGACGTTCTAAGTGAGCGGAGCAGTTCCGCGGTCTCGGGTGGGAGCGCATCCTGGTTGAACATCACGACGGTTCCTTCAATTTGGCGGATGTCGCCCCAAAGCTGGACCTGGCCGGTATGGACCCAGAGGACATCGTGGGCATTCACGGTGTATCGGTTGAAGTCGACCTCGTGGGTGGCACTTCCTGAACCCACCGCGATGAGCAGCTCGAATCCGGGGCGTTGTGGGGCTGCGAACTCAGCGATGCCGCCTCGTCTTCGGATGCGCTCGACCGTGGTCACCTCGAGAGGAGTACGTGCTGGAGAGACCGGATTGAACCGTACGCTCCGGATCAAAGATGTCTGATTCTCACCATCAAGTGTCGCGAAAGAACCGTGATCTCTACTCGGCATGAGCTTAGTTTTACATAGTGAGCACAGCGGTGCTCAAGAGAACCCTGAAAGCCAAGGGCCGTAGGGATGATTTCTGGAGAGAAGACATGACTGAACTCAACTACACCATTCTGGATGCGCCGGCATCCTCGCTTCACAAGACCAGCGTGCTCATCACAGGGGAAACCGAGGCAGTGCTCGTCGATTCCGGATTCACACGGGCCGATGGTCACAGGATCGTTGCGGCGGTTCTTGACTCGGGCAAGACCCTGACGACCGTGCTGATCTCCGGAGGTGATCCCGATTTCTATTTCGGCGCAGAAGTGATCGCCGACGCCTTTCCTGGAGCCCGGTTCATCGCGCCGAGCGACGTCATCGACCACATCCGGCACAGCTATGAGGGAAAGCTGCAGGCATGGGCACACCTCGGATCCAACCTGCCGACTCGACTCGTGAACCTTGAAGCTTTCGACGGCGGCGTTATTCACATCGATGATCGCGGTGTCGAACTGCGTGGTGTCGATGATGCACTTGGGGATCGCAAGTGGTTCGTCTTCGAGCCGGAGCAGCGTGCACTCCTCGGTGGGATCCTGCTGTTTGAGGGTTTGCATGTGTGGACGGCTGATTCCGCGACGACCGAAGCCAGGAACGCATGGCTCCTCGCCCTCGATGCGTTCGATGCGCTCGCGCCCACAATGGTTGTCGCTGGCCACCGTCTGGCCGGTTCCTTGTCGGATTCCACGGCGATTACACACACTCGCGCGTATCTGCGCCGGTTCGAGGAAGTCATTGCGGCATCTGCAGATGCTGCCTCAGCAGAACAGTCGCTACTTGCTGAGTATCCTGGCGCCGGACTGGAGATCGCGGCGTCGCTCGGCACTAAAGTCGCTAAGGGGGAGATGTCGTGGGGCTGACCGATTCGACTGAGCCGGGCGACGTCGTCCGGCGCCAGTATCTTGCGTCGGCGGCCGGCGACCTGGAAACATTGCGAATGACGCTTGCGCCCGATGTGGAATGGACTGAGATGGCGGGTTTCCCGCTCGCGGGAACCTATCGAACTCCGGGCGGGGTCACGTCGCACGTGATGGAGGTCCTCGGCCGGGACTGGACTGACTGGACCGCCCATGATGACCAGTACGTCACCGAAGGCGAGAACGTGGTGGTACTGGCCCGATATACCGCGCGCAACAACGCAACGGGCAAAGACCTCAATGTCAGAGTCGCCCACCATTTCACAGTGCGCGGGGGGCTCATCGTCCGCTTCGAGCAGTTTGTCGACACTGCCCTCGTCAGGGATGCCATGAGCTGAAAACAGGTCTCGAGTGCTCATGGGTTTCTGGAGGTGTTGGACCGTCGCTCTCAGAGACGCAAGTTGGCGGGGTGGTCGCGCTCAGATCACCGTAGCCCATATGATCTAAGGCCGTCCCTGCTTCTTGTAGTTAAGCTACTTCAACTCAGCGCGAGGTGATTGGCGACGAGTTGCGGCAGTCTGACAGTGGTTTGGAACTGGTCGATGTTCTGATGGAGGCGGTCAGACCCGCACGGTCTGGGTGGCCGCGCCGGTCTGGCGGTGTTCGAGGCGAAGGCGACAATTCTCGGGCGGTTGAGGTGCTCTTCGGCGGCGCCTACCTCGTTCAGGCAGTTGGGGAGATGATGAAGTCGTTGGAGTTGATGTTGGCATCACACAGAACAACGCAGATCGTTTCTCCAGGTGGCGGGTGATATCCGCCGAGTGTGAGGGACCCTGGGTGGGCGGCAGCGGCACCGTGTTCGACCGCGATTCGGCGGCTACCCCAAAGGAGCCTGCCCATGCGAACGATTGCGTCGTCACCGACCTGTCGAGTTCGTTCCGGGCCGCGAGATGAGCCATATCGGAAACTCGACGGGCGCCCAAAGTGTCCGCCGCGAGCGGGACATCCACGGGACCGTCGACAGCTGCGAAATCCTGGCGAACAGCAAGGGATGCCGACCACAAGCGCTGCCACGTTAGCTGAGCGTCCAACCTCGATGATCGTATTCAAAGGGTTGTCGGGGACGTCAGTAGCCAGGTCAGCGCTTTGTGATCGCCGGTAATTCTCGTCTGGCTCAAGCACCTCGATAACATGATCCCCCTCGAAGCTTGCCAGGAGATGACCTCTTCATGACGGTGACCTGAGTGATGAGTTCGTTCATCTTGGCTTGATTCATACCTGGAAAGGTTCGGTGTATCAGCTGTGCTTGCCGCCTCTCAATGAAGCGAAAGCGAGCTCCGTAGCCTAGGTCGCGAAGGTCTTCGGCGGTGACGCCCAGGAACTGGCCAACCTGATTTGGAAGCGGATAACCCTCATGGTCATAGAGCGGTGATCCATCGTCCCAGGTTTGATAATTCAGTGCGGCCCCTGTCACCGAGATTGAGGGAGGCACGTCCTCGTCAAGCACGTTGAGAATTTTCGCTCTGTAGCATCTGTACGAGATGCCCGTTGGGTAATCCGGATCCTCAGTCTGTGGGCCGATGATAGCTACTTTATACAGGGCCCCGGACCACAGACGCTCAATCTGGGCCCGTACTCCTGCATAGTCACGGGCGAGATCTATGTCGGTGGTTACGTACACCCATTCAGGCGAGTACTCCTCCAAGAAGGCGGCCGGCAACCACTGTAAGCCCATGTCCGGCTGTTCCAGCCCCGGGATCAGGATGTCGCCAGCTCGCAATCCGGCTCGTCCGCCGTGGAATAGGTCCGGCGTCCTTCCCTTGTACTTGGTTCGCCTCATATCTGCCTCGATTGTCGCTTTGGACTTCGTAAAATCCTTATAAAGAGAGAACCCCTGCTGTGCGCATCATGACGGAACCGCATAGCTCGGCGCGAGCCGGATCAGATCCCACTGATCCTTGCCTCGGACCACAAGCAAGCTCTGCTTTAGCACGGAAGAGCGTACTTCAATCGCTGAATGATTGGCGATGTCGAGATTCATCAGACCCTTGTGCGCGGTTGCGCTTCCCGGTGACGGAGGAGGAAGCGCAACCGCAGGGAAGGCGACCCGAGAAGGAGGCTCAGGCCGCCGGCTTCGGAGATCTTTCGCCCCCCAAGACCGAAAGATCTCCAAGTTTTGGTTAGATTTCGAGGGAGCGAGCGGTACTGGGACGCGGGCCGGCCGGGGGACCGCCATACGAAGACTCGGCAGTGTCTCTCCGATCACCTTGGAGGGCTGCTCTGGTCCTCGAGAGACTCCCCAACCGATCAAGTGCGTCCCGGTAGTCATCTCCCTCGACCTCTAGAAGATGAGAGGCTCCAGTGTCCGGATCTTTTGCGATAAGGAAGAGTTTCATTTTAAAAGAGATCGCCTAGTTGCACGAATTTTCTGCAGTGAATTCTTCAAATTCCGTGGTGAAGCCACCGAGATACTACCGAATTAACCTTCGCGTGACAGGTACGGCTTTCGTCCTTGGGCTGAGGTGCTACTCGGGTCAGCTTGCCAGCCTGGCCCGGTTCTTCGTGATTCGAATCAGCACCACGCCAGCGAGCACCACGGTGGAGGCAGCAGAGGCGCAACCGAGAACCCCCGTCGCAATCATTGTTGAGACGACCGAATCCGCAGGCTTGTCAGAATCATTCGCGGCAAACAGAAACCCGACCTGGACCAGAGCTGCTAGGCCAACCCAGAATGACACAGTGACGGTACCCCAGAGAGCCCACGGCAGACGCGTAGAACCCAGGCGGTGTGCGACCCTGTTCGCCGAACGGTCCAGGACCCAGAGCAGAGCCAGCGTCGCAAGAGCGGCACACACAGCGGCCCATGAGTTGCTCGCCGAGTTCGACAGAGCGATGGCAAGCAAGATTCCGACCGGGACCGCCAGGGCCAGGAGTGCCGATATTCGGGCAGCCGTGAGGTGAGTTGGAACATTCATGCGAACAGATCCTTCCGCTTGTGTGGAGGTGGGGAATTGACTACTCGACCGTGTACTGCAGTGAATTTCATCGGCGGGGCAGGCCCCCAACGTCCATCATTCTGCCCCGCCGATGTTTCCGGCTATCGAGTGAAGATAACCGGGCCTTGCTGCGCCCAGTTGTTCGCGGGCGCGTGATCTGTGATTCCGGGGGGCATACTGATGGTGGCGACCAAGTCGCGTCTTGTGCCTGATGTCCAGTTTGAATTTGGCGAGACTTCCGCGCTGGCGACGAAATTGAAACAGGCGCCGACTGGCAGAGGAGCGGTAAGCGTGAAATCCGTCTTCCAGTAGAGCTCCTGACTGGAATCGAACCAGGTATTCGGCCCTTGGGGCTCGCCTACCTGCTGAAAAAGATTGTTGTTCCCGGAGATGTCATCCTTTTTGGCGGCACCGGACGTCATAGGATATGGGTAATAGACATTCAATGTCGCGCCGGCGGGAAGCGGATTACTGGCGTCATTACAGATTGACCAGAGAGATTCCAAGAACGTTCCGGGACGGGCTTCTCCAACGATTCCGGTCGGCCATACAGCTGCGCCGTAGGTGCCTGACGGAGAGGCCGCTGCGCCGGGTGCGGCAATTGATGCCGCAATGACAGGGACGCTCCACGCCGTGCCCCTTACAACCGTGCGTCGGCCGACTCCGGGGTCGATCAGAGACTTATCAGCAGAATTTGGTTGCATTTTTCCCCCTATTTTGAATGCGATAAGTCGCATCTTGCATGACATGTATCTGTGATGCGACGTTTGCCGATCTCGTCTATCAGATCAATTACGACCCTGTGGTGCAAATTTACACTGATGTTTGAAACGTTTTTGCAGAATCACTTAACGTTTTTGCAAGAAGGGGCTGAAAGCTAGTTTGTTGAGGCAACATGACCCATCTTTAATAAAGCTCGTACTGGTTTGGTAGGGGAAGATTATTGACGTATGAGTCATGTAAATTACGGGCATGAAGAATGAAGCATTCGGCTGGGGATCTGCCGAAGCTCCTGGAAAGTTTTTGGTCCAGGGGGACTCCAATGGGCTGTTCAGTGCGTTTCGCACGTGGACTTCCGATGGCACTTTCGCGCTGGCTCCTCGCCCCGGAATGATCTGTGCTGTCTTGGTCCTTGACGGGGCGTCGGATGGTTCCTATGAGGGGCAGAAGGGCGAGTATCGAGCGAACGAATTGGTGCTCTTTGACGGAGAGGCCGCCGCCGCAGTGGAAACGCGGGAACCTTCTATAAGGGTCGGCTGGTGGGTCTCCCCGACAATCCTGGGCGGCAAAGCCTTTCGTGGGTTGATGGGCCAGCCGGTTCCTGTTTCGTCGGCGGGCCGGGTTGCCGCCCTTGCCTTGACCGACGCCTTGCTAGGTGTTGAGGGATCCGTCGCGAATCCGTACGCGCGGCGTGCATACTCGCAGAGTCTTGAACATTTGATTTCGGGCCTGCTTCATGAGCGGCGACTCGTGCGGAACCCAGCCGTCTCGCGCGCCGAGGAACTGCTCTTGGAGGCGCAGAGCCTGATCGAAGAGCGGTTCCGCGACTCTGGTTTCAACGTGGTTGAACTCGCTAGGCTGATGCACGTTTCACCCCCGACTCTGCATCGGCCGTATGGTGACCTCGGGACATCGCCGCGTCGGGAAATAGAGCGGAGACGGCTTTCGGAGGCGCGAGCGTACCTCGCGATGGGGATATCCAACCCACGTCTCATGACGGTGGCGGCGGAGGCCAGTGGTTTCAGGTCCGTGAGGCAGCTCAAGCAAGCGCTGGCTCGGGCGGAGAACCAGGGGCGGCCTGCTGAGCCCTGACGCTCGTCACGACAGCGCTCGTTCGTTTGCGGGAGCTCTCGTTATCCGGTTGCTTGCTGTTGGGCCGGGCGGATCCGTGCGGCGAAGTCATCAGAGCTTGCATTGGTGACGACCCCATCGTCACTTTCCAGTGGTTTGTCAAGTCGGGATGAGTGTTAGCCCGGCGTTCTGCTCCTCTAGATCCCCCGGGAATGGCCCGGTGGTGCGGCGTAGACGGCGAGCTGTTCGCGGTGGTGTGTGGGCTGGTCGATCTGATCGACGACGGCGGTGGCGAGGTCGCCGTATGACAGGGGTGATGTCCCGGCTGCCGGGTCGAAGACGTCGGTGCCGAGCGTGTAGCGGCCGGTGGTGGGTGTTTCGTGGCCAAGATGAGGGGGCGGGGTGATGGCGAGCCAGTCGACCTGGTCTCCTAGCGTCCTCAGCCGTTCGACGCCTGCCGCGTGGGCCGCGGCAAACGGGCGAAGCCAGGAGGGGAGAAGCTTCTCGTCGTCAGCGACAAGAGATCCATCCGCCGTGCGGAGGGTGGCGAACAATCCGATCACGATGAGCCGCGGAACCACGTTGGACTTGGCCGCGAGCAGCGCGTTTTCGGTGATCCGTTCGTAATAGCCGGCGTCGAAGCCGTCCAGGGATTGCGGCGGCGCGGTGAACGGGGTGACCGCCAGGACGATTCCGTCCGCCCCGGCGGTGGCGGTCTTCAGGGTTTCCGCGTTCAGTGCGTCACCCGCCACGACGGAGGCGCCCAGCCCTGTGAGATGGGTGTGGCGGGACGTGTCACGGACGATCGCCGCGACCTCGTGTCCACGAGTGCGAGCAGCAGCTGTGACAGCGCTTCCGGCGCGTCCTCCGGCCCCGATGATCGCGATCCGAGAGTGACTGTTTGGTCTCATGCGCCCGCGGTATCTTTGGGAAACTGGTTACTTCAACGAAACCCGAGGACCGACTCAATGGCTGGTGACGAGACCACGGCACGCCCCGAGCGCATTCATCCGGCGTGCCCCAGTGCCGCCTTCCCCTTTCAGCTCGGAGGCAAGTGGATGGGGATGGTCATTCTCTGCCTTGCCGATCGTCCGCGCCGATTCACGGAACTGCGAGAAGCGATGGGCGGGGTCACCGCGAAAGTGCTGTCGCAGACACTCCGGGACATGGTCAGAGACGGGCTCGCCGTGCGGCTCGACTTTGAGGAGAACCCTCCCCGCGTCGAATATGAGCTCACAGCGCTCGGCAGCAGCCTCATTGAGGTGATCGACGCGGTCAGGGCGTGGAGTGAGAGGCACCTCGACGAGCTTCTCCGCGCCCGGGAAAGCTCGACGACGGCGGTATGAGCGCTCGCTTGAACCTCGACGGCTGAACGCCGAGGTGGGCCGGACGGCTGGCTGTGCTGCCACGACGACCGCCGGCCCACGGAGAACGCCCTCAGACGAGCGTGACCACCACTTTCCCGCGGACGTGCCCCTCTTCCAGGAGGCGGTAGGCATCGGCGACTTCCTCCAGCGGGTAACTCGCTTCGAGGGGCAGGGACAGGGTGCCGTCCGCGACTCCCTGGGCGATCCGGCCCAAGGCTCCCGGGGCGGCATCTCCGCCACCCGTCGCGGTGAACCCGCCGGCGTCGTGCCCGTGGGCGGCGATGGCCGTGATCCGCTCGGCGGGAACGCCGAATCCCTGCGCCGTGTCGATCACCTCCGTGCCGTTGAGGTCGGCCGCCGCGGTCGGGGTGCCCAGGTCGCGGACCCGTTCCGGGAGTCCGTCGCCATAGCTGACCGGAATGGCTCCCAGATCCCGGAGGAATTCGTGGTTCCGCTCGGACGCCGTGCCGATCACTGTCGCGCCGGTGGCCACGGCGAGCTGGGTCGCCAGGGCGCCGACTCCACCGGCGGCCCCGCCGATCAGGACCGTGTCGGCGGGGCTGAGCCCCAGCTGGTCAATCGCCGCCGCTGCGGTCCGGCCTGCGATGTCCAGCGTGGCGGCGAGCTGATCGGACAGCTCCTCCGGCGTGCGCTGGAGCGATTCGGGGGTGGTGATCAGGAAATCGGCGAGGGCCTCGTGGCGCTTGCCGCCGAACACCCGGTCACCGAGGGTGAAACCGCTGACACCTTCGCCGAGTTCGTCGACGACCCCGGCGAAGTCATTGCCCACTCCGGCTCCCGGCGCTCCGCCGAAGGCCTGAGCGACGGGGCCGCCGTGGAAGATCTTGAAGTCGACAGGGTTCAGGCCCGCCGCGGTCACCCGGACCCGTACCTCACCGGGGCCGGGATGCGGCTCGGGGACTTCGGCGATGTCGAGGACCTCGGGCCCTCCGAACTGTTCGTACCGTACTGCACGTGCCATGGTCTCTCCTCGTTCAGCAGGCGGTGCGCCGTCGTGTGGCGCGTCCGTGGTGATGTTGCCTGCAACGGGAGGAACCGCCGCTCCATTCCTGAGCGGCGGTTCCATGACGCCGGATGACGTTCAGCGCTGCATGACGCCGACGACGCCGCGTGGCCGCCCTGCGACGTCGTCGGCTCAGGACGCGGCGGGATGCAGCCCGCGGGCGATCTCCTGCACGGCGCGGATGTTTCCCCAGGTGCCGGGCATCACCTCGTCGGAATCGATGGCGATCAGACGGTTGTCCTTCACCGCGGGGACGTTGGGGAATTTCTGCCGGAGGAAGGCGAGGGTGGCCTGTTCGTGCGCCTTGTCCAGCGTGGTGAAGACGATGGCCTCGGGGTTCTTCTGGGTCAGTGTCTCCGGCGAGATCACTGCGGAGAAGAACGAACTGAATGCGGGGTCCGTGGGGGAGAAGACGTTGTCGCCGCCGGCCCGGTGGATCATGTCGTGCTCGATTCCGGCACCGATCGCGGAGATGGTGCTGCCCTCCACGAACACCTCGAGAACGCGGGGCCGCTTCTTGCCGTCAACCGCCTTGCTCACGTCGTTCAGCGCGGTCCGGGCCTCCTCCTGCACCGCGGCGGCCCGGTCTCTGACGCCGAAAATGGCCCCGAGGTTGCCGATGTCCGTCAGCAGATCGCCGACCTCGGCGGAACTACGGCGTTCCAAGCAGCCCGCGGTCGCGACATAGGACTCGGCCCCGGCCTTCTTCAGCTGCTCGATGCTGGCGAAGCCCTGCTCCGCGGTGAACTCGTAGCCGGTGGGGGAGTAGACGAAATCGGGTCGCACACCCAGCAGGGATTCCCGTCCCGGCGGTGTCTTATCGCTGAGTTGAATCACCTTCCCCGTGGATTTGAGTTCGGCGGCCAGCTCCCTGCCTTTGGATTGGGCTTCCGCCACCACGGAATCAGCCAGCCCCAGCTTGATCAGGAGTTCGGACTGCCCAGGAGTCATCGCAACAGCCCGGCTCGGGATGCTGGTGAAGGCCAGGGTTCGTCCGCAGTTCTGGATCTGCCCGGCGGGAGTGGCTGCGGAGGCCGGGGCGGTCTGCCGGGTGGCGTCCGTGACGGACTGCCCGCAGCCTGTCAGGAAGGTCAGGCCCAGGACCAGGGCTGCGGCCCGGGCGGCCGGCCGCCGGTTCTTCGGGGTGGACGGGCGGAGTGTGTGAAGCGTCATGCGATTCCTTTGATTTCAGGGGTCTGCCGAATGGCAGAGGGCGAAGCGGCGACGGCGATCAGGGGCCGCCCGGTCAACGGATGAGTCAGCGTGCGTGACTCGACGCTGAAGGTCTCGCGGATCAGGTCTTCTCCGAGGACATCCCCGGGGGGACCGACAGCGGACAGCCGGCCGTGATTCAGGACGGCGATGCGGTCGCAGTGATCGGCCGCGAGGTTCATGTCGTGCAGCGCAGCCAGTACGGTCAGTCCCCGTCCGGTCACCAGACGCATCAGTTCCAGCTGAAAGGCGACGTCGAGGTGGTTGGTGGGTTCGTCGAGTACGAGGACGGGAGCCTCCTGGACGAGTGCACGGGCGAGCAGCACGCGCTGCTTCTCACCGCCGGAGAGGCCCGCGAAGGTGCGGTGCGCCAGGGACGATGCGCCGACGTCGTGCAGCGCCTGTTCACTGAGGTCGAGTTCCTGCTCCGAGTCCGCGCCGAAGCCACGCTGATGGGGCACCCGGCCCAGAAGCACGACTTCCCGGGCGGTCAGCGGGAAGTCCTGCCCGCCTTCCTGGGCCATGACCGCGATCCGGCGTGCCGCTTCGCGGGGTTTCAGGCGGTGGACGTCTGAGCCGTCGATCCTGATGACGCCTCGGCTCGGGCGGTGGACGCGGTACAGGCTCCGGAGCAGGGTGGATTTGCCGCAGCCGTTGGGTCCCAGGATGCCCAGCACCTGGCCGGATTCCACGTCCAGGCTGATGTCCTGGACGATGGTCCGGCCGGCGAGTGTGACGCTGACGTGGTCGAAGGAGACTCTCATGATGCGGCCCCCGTCAGTCCGGCGTTCTTGCCGCGCAGGAGCCAGAGGAAGAACGGCGCGCCGATGACCGCGGTGAGGATGCCGAGTGGAATCTCCGCCGGAGGTGCGATGGTCCGGGCCAGGAGATCGGCCAGCATGAGGAACAGCGCTCCACCGAGGATCGTGACGGGGAGCATCCGGCGGTGGTCCGAGCCGAACAGCAGACGCGCAGCGTGCGGGACCACGAGCCCGACGAAGCCGATGCCCCCGCAGACGGCGACCGTCGTGGCCGTCAGCAATGCCGTGACGAGCAGGAGGGTGCGCCGTAGCGACTGGACATTGACGCCCAGGGCTGTGGCCGTCTCGTCTCCGGCCAGCAAAGCGTTCAGCGAGCGCGAGCGCAGCAGGGCGAAGGCCGAAACGGCCAGGAGACTGAGCCCCGGAAGAAGCAGCTGCGGATAGTCGGCGGCGGAGACGCTGCCGAGCAGGAAGAACAGCACGCTGTAGACGTTCTGGGCTTCCGTGGTGATGGTCAGGAAGTTGGTCACGGCGGACAGGAGCGAACCGAGTGCGACGCCGGCCAGCACGAGGCGGGCGGGTGCGATGACGCCGCCCTGCCGTGCCAGGAGGTAGACGAGGAGTGTGGCAACGAGCGCTCCTGCGAAGGCCGCGGCGTTCAGGCTGAGCCCTGCGATGGCGGTGGAGCCGGCGACGATGGCCGTCACGGCGCCTACTCCGGCACCGGCGGAGACCCCCAGGATGTAGGGCTCGGCCAACGGGTTTCGGACGGTGGCCTGAAGCAGGGCGCCGGCCAGCGACAGGCTCGCCCCGGCGATCCCGGCCAGCAGTGCCCGGGGCAGGCGGAAGCTCCAGACCGCCTGATCCTGCGCCGGGCTGAGGGAACCGTCGCTCATCCAAGGCATCCCGGGTACGAGGTGACCGAACACGAGCCGGGCGGCCTGCAGGGGAGTGGTTTCAAGTGGCCCTGCGCTCGCCGAGACGAGAAGGACGAGCATGACGCCGAGGGCCAGGGTGGGAACTGCCGCTCTCGCCAGTCTCGCCCTGGCGTCGCCGCCCGGCCGACTGCGCTCTCGTGACCCCCTGCGCTCTCGTGGCCCACTGCGAACGGTTCGGGTGGGTCCGGTGGGTGGAGCTGGATGCGGCGGCCCGGGCTGTTCCGGGTGGGGCGGAACCGGGCGCGTCGCGGGTGCGGCTGAGCTTGGCGAGGGTGGCGTCACACCCCTCAGCCTACGTTAAATGAGAATCATTAGCATTAACGCGAATGGGATGAGAGTGTTCCCACCTCGGAGAGAAGCGCCGTCAGGCGACCCAGGCCGCCGTCGTCCTCCGATCCGCCCACCTCTTCGCGCGCTGCAGGAGAGGTGAACATCGCGATGGCTTCCAGGCGGCAGCCGCCACCGGGGAGCTCCAGGAAGTCGAGGACTTCCAGGACGGGGCCGTGCGAGTCAGCCTCCGCCTCGACGGTCTGGACGATGCGCCAAGGCTCGGATACCTCGTGGAAGCTTCCGTAGAAGGTCCAATCCTCGCCTGCGGTGCTCACGGTATAGCTCCAGGCGCCGCCCGTGCGGGCATCCCAGCGACGGAACCGCAGCTCCACGCCGTCGGGCACCAGCCAGCGGGCCAGCCAGAGAGGATCGGTGTGAGCACGGAACACGGTCTCCACCGGGGTGCCGAACTCCCAGACGCGGTTGATGCCGCGCAGGCCCTGCCATTCCTCGAGCTGCCGGATGCTCTCCACCTGTCCTCCTTGTTCTCCAGGAAGTCTGGTGGGCCGCGTCATCCAGGGTCAACGGCGGACCTCATGGGAGGGCACATTTCGTCACCGGCGTTCACGTGCCGTCACGGGGCGCAATGCTTCGGATGATTGACTGGAGCCATGATCCGCAGCATGACTTCCGCCGACTTCGCCGCAGTTCAGGACCTGGAGAGGGCCGCCGGAGAGCAGTTCCGCCAGGTGGACATGGCCGCCATCGCGGAGGACGAGCCGCTCTCGGACGAGGAGCTTCAGGGTTTCGTCGACTCCGGCTGGGCGTGGGTACTCGTGCCGGACGAGGGTGCGGCCCATGACGACGGCGTGGTCGCCTACGCGGTCGGTGAACTGCTGGACGAGGCGGCGCACCTGGAGCAACTCAGCGTGGATCCGGGACATGCCCGGCAGGGACTCGGGGCGCGCCTTGTGCAGCACCTGCGCGACACGGCCCGGCAGCGGGGGTTCACCCGAGTCTCGCTGACCACCTTCGCGGACGTCCCTTGGAATGCCTCGTACTACGCCAGACTCGGCTTCCGGATCCTGCCCGAGGAGGACTGGGGCCCCGAGGTGCGGGCTCGGGTCGCGGAGGAGGCGACGCACGGACTGGACCGCTGGCCGCGCGTCGTCATGGTTGCGGAGGTCTGACTCCCTCCCTATTTGCTCGCGAGATGCCAGTTGAGCACAGTCCACAGGAGCAGGACTGTGCTCAACTGGCATCTCGCGAGGCGGTGGAAGGGGAGGGAACGGCTATTCGATCCCGGCGAACAGCTGATTCAGCTCGGCGGTGAGTTCTGCGGCCACGGCCGGGTCGGATCCGATGGTCTTGCCGTCGAGGTGGTTCACCGGGGCGATCAGCCGGATCGAGGAGATCAGCCACACCGCATCGGCGTCGAACAGGTCCTCCGGCTCCAGCGGCCCGTAACCCAGCTCCCAGCCGGCCGCCTGGGCCGCCGTGAAGAGCGCGCCCTGCGAGGTGCCCGGGAGGATGCCCGAATCGAGTTGCGGGGTGATCAAGCGTTTGGTGACCGATCCGTCGTCGTGCACCTCGCGGTGCGCCAGCAGCACGGTGGAGGTGGGGCCCTCCAGCACGCGGCCGTCCGCCGAGGTGAAGATGACATCGTCCGCGCCGAGCGAGTGCGCGTGGCGCAGTGCCGCCATGTTGACGGCGTAGCTGAGTGTCTTGGCACCGAGCAGCAGCCAGGGGGCGCGTTCGGCCAGATCGCTGTCGTAACCGCGGTCCAGGAGGACGACGTCGATGCCCTCCACCCGCTGCTTCTTCCCGAGAGCCGGTGCCGGGCTGGCCTGCACCCACTCGGTGGGTGCGCCGGCGCCCTCGACGCCGCGGCTCACGAGGAGCTTCACGATGAACTCGTCCACGCCCGGATGCGCTTCCAGGTAGCTTTCGACCGCGGTGGAGATCGCCGCGCGCCACGGCTCTTCGCCGCTGAGCTCCAGTTCCAGGGCGCGGGCGGAGGTCGCCAGGCGGGCCAGGTGGGCGGGGAGCTTGCGCAGTTTCCCATCCAGCACCAGGAGCGACTCGAAGACGCCGTCGCCACGGGTGGCGCCCAGGTCCGTCGCCATCAGCTGAGGCACGGAGGAATCGGCCAGACGGCCCTCAGGGTGAGCCGGATCGAGGAAGACGAGGACGGTGCTCGGGGACATGGAAGTCATGGGACAAGCGTATCCACCCTGCCGGGGACGCCACGCGGAACCCGCGGGTGAACCGAGGTGCGGCGGCAGCGGCATTCTCGGGTGAGAATGTCTTGACGGCACGGCGCCCGGCATGGTCGGCCGGCGAGGGAACAGGGGAAACGCATGCTGCCATACATCTGGCCCCAGGAATGGAACGTGGGTTTCACTCTCTGGGTCCTGGCGGATCTGGTCATCCGCCTCGTCCTGCTCGGCGTGGTGCCCGGCAACCGTCGGCCCACCACGGCGATGGCCTGGCTGCTGGCCATCTTTCTGGTGCCCGACGTCGGCCTGATCCTGTTCCTGCTGTTCGGCAACTTCCGGCTCAAGGGCCGCCGCGCCCGCGAGCTCGAGGACGTGAACCGCCGGGTCCGGGAGGCCAGCAGCCTTCTCGAGGGCGTGCCGGAGCAGTTGCATCTGCCGGTCTGGCTGCGCTCCGCCATCGAACTCAACCGCCGGCTCGGCGCGCAACCGCTCACCACCGGCAACCGGGTCCAGCTCATCCCCGGCTATGAGGACTCCATCGAGGCGATGGCCGAGGCCGTCCGGGGGGCCAAGCGGTTCGTCAACGTCGAGTTCTACATCATGGCGTACGACTCGGTGACGGAACCACTGTTCACGGCGCTGGAGGAGGCCGCGCTGCGTGGTGTGGAGGTCCGCCTGCTGTTCGACCACATCGGAACCCTCCGGGTGCCCGGCTACCGCCGCCTGCTGCGCCGGCTCAAGGCCTCTCACATCCGCTGGCGGCGGATGCTGCCCGTGATGCCGTTCTCCGGTCAGTGGCGCCGCCCCGATCTGCGCAATCACCGTAAGATCCTGGTGGTCGATGGGGACGTGGCGTTCACCGGCTCCCAGAACCTCACCGAACCCTCCTACAACAAGGCCAAGAACCGCAAGGCAGGCCGGCGGTGGGTGGAACTCATGGCGCGGGTCGAAGGGCCCGTGGTGGCTAGCCTGAACGTCGTCTTCGCCACCGACTGGCTGAGCGAGACGGACGAGTCCCTGGAGGAGCAGATCATCCTGCCCGAACTGGTCGACGGCGCGATCCCGGCCCAGGTGGTGCCCAGCGGGCCCGGGTTCTCGCAGGAGAACAATCTGCGCCTGTTCAATGCCCTGATCTACTCCGCGCAGGAACGGATCTCCATCTGCAGTCCTTACTTCGTGCCGGACGATTCCCTGCTCTATGCCATCACGACAGCGGTCCAGCGCGGCGTGCATGTGGAACTCTTCGTCTCCGAGCAGGGCGATCAGTTCCTGGTGCACCACGCCCAACGGTCCTACTATCAGACGCTCCTGGAGGCCGGAGTGCGGATCCACCTCTACAAGGCGCCCGCCGTGCTGCACGCGAAGCACTTCACGGTGGACGACGAGGTGGCGGTGCTGGGGTCCAGCAACATGGACATGCGGTCCTTCTCGCTGAACTTCGAGGTCTCCTTGATGATGATCGGTCCGGAGATCGTGGCGGCGCTGCGTGAGGTTCAGGAACAGTACCGTGCCACCTCACGGGAGCTGAGCCTGGAGGAGTGGCAGGAACGTTCCGTGCTCTCCAAGTACGCCGACAATGTGTGCCGGCTCTCCGCCACGCTGCAATAGCGTGCGGTGACGGTCAGCGTGAGGCGACGGCGCCGCCGTCGTCCGTCGGGTTCGTCCCGGCGCCCGACGCCGGCGTGTAGACGATCAGCTTCAGAGCCGGAGCGTCCGCAAGACTCAGCTGGTGGTGTTCGTAGACCCGCGTCCCGCCGCCTGGATGGTTGAAGGCGCGGGTGCGGGGTGTGAAGCCGCGGATGCCGTGGGCATCCCACTGGGCACGGAACTCGGGGCTCGACTGCAGCAACCCGGCCACGAGACTGGCTTTCCGGGCGTCCTCGATCCGGGATCCGGTCTCCGCCCGGAACTCCGCGAGGAACTGGGCGCTGGTCTGGTCCCAGTCCGGCAGCAGGGCTCGGACCGCGGGATCGGTGAAGACGAGTTTCAGAAGGTTCCGCTCCGGCCCGGAGACCTCCAGGACCCTTGGGAAGAGCGCACTGTACGCCTGGTTCCAGGCCACGATGTCCCAATTGCCTTCGAGGGCCAGGGCGGGGTTCGGGTCGATGGCGTCGAGCAGCCGCTGCACGTGCGCCGTCGTCTCCGCCGTTCCGGGGCCGGGTGCCGGGGCCGCGTAGCCGAACGGGGTGAAGAGGTAGCGTTCCTCGGCGGGATCCAGGCGGAGCACGGTGGCGAGGGACGCGAGGACCTCGCGGGACGGGTTGACCTTCCTGCCCTGTTCGAGCCAGGTGTACCAGGTCACCGAGATGGCGGAGAGGAACGCGACCTCTTCACGCCGAAGCCCCACATCCTTCCCCCGTCCGGCTTGGGGGAGACCGTAATCGCTGCGCACGGCTTGACGACGGCGCGCGGTCAGGAAGCCGCCGAGTTCTTTCCGCCAGGCCTCTGCTTCAGTCATGGTGCTCGCCTTTCGAAGTGCGTTCGGGTGGGAGGGAGATGCGCCAAGGTCTGGGTCCGGCATGCGCCTGTTGCCGCGCCCCGCTGAGTTCGTGGGTTTCGGCTGAGTTCGTGGGAAAAATCCACGAACTCAGCCGAAACCCACGAACTCAGCGGGACCGGGCCAGCCGAAACCCACGAACTCGGCAGCTGAGGTCAGGGCTGAGGTCCCGGCGGTCAGATCACTGATTCTAGTACTCTCACTACCAGAAGCAGGGCCGTCTTGGTGCTGGTCGTTGCAGACGGAAGACTGGGACCATGCCCGCATATCGTTCACGCACTGTCACCCACGGCCGCAACATGGCTGGAGCCCGCGCACTGCTGCGCGCGTCCGGCGTCGCCAATTCCGACATCGGCAAGCCGATCATCGCCGTGGCCAACTCCTTCACCGAGTTCGTCCCGGGCCACACGCACCTCGCCCCCGTGGGCCGCATCGTCTCCGATGCGATCCTCGCCGCGGGCGCCGTGCCGCGCGAGTTCAACACGATCGCCGTCGACGACGGGATCGCGATGGGCCACGGTGGCATGCTCTACTCCCTGCCGTCCCGCGATCTGATCGCCGACTCCGTGGAGTACATGGCCAACGCGCACTGCGCCGACGCCCTGGTCTGCATCTCCAATTGCGACAAGATCACCCCCGGCATGCTCATGGCCGCGCTGCGCCTGAACATCCCCACCGTGTTCGTCTCCGGCGGCCCCATGGAGGCCGGCCGCGTCACGCTCACGGACGGCTCGGTCCGCTCCCTGGACCTGGTGAACGCGATCGCGGACGCCGTGGACGAGTCCATCTCCGACGCGGACATCAATCTCATCGAAGAGAACGCCTGCCCCACCTGTGGCTCCTGCTCCGGCATGTTCACCGCGAACTCCATGAACTGCCTCACCGAGGCGATCGGCCTCTCCCTGCCGGGCAACGGTTCCGTGCTGGCCACCCACACCGCCCGCAAGGCCCTCTACGAGAAGGCCGGCTCCACCGTCGTCGATCTGGTCAAGCGCTACTACGACGGCGACGACGAC
Source organism: Arthrobacter sp. NPDC090010 (assembly GCF_044748305.1). Classification (NCBI taxonomy): domain Bacteria; kingdom Bacillati; phylum Actinomycetota; class Actinomycetes; order Micrococcales; family Micrococcaceae; genus Arthrobacter; species Arthrobacter sp. NPDC090010. The sequence goes on along the minus strand of NZ_JBIVFT010000003.1, from coordinate 19,716 downwards.
TCCGTCCTGCCCCGCTCCATCGCCACGGCCAAGGCCTTCGACAACGCCATGGCGCTGGACATCTCCATGGGCGGCTCCACCAACACGATCCTGCACCTGCTCGCCGCAGCGCAGGAGGCCGGTGTGGACTATGGACTGGCCGAGATGGACGCCAAGTCCCGCCAGGTGCCCTGCCTGGCCAAGGTGGCTCCGAATGTCGCCAAGGACAAGACCTACTACATGGAGGACGTGCACCGCGCCGGTGGCATCCCCGCCCTTCTCGGGGAGCTGAACCGTGGTGGTCTGCTCCACCAGGACGTCCACTCCGTGCACTCCGCCGATCTGAACGGCTGGCTGGACGACTGGGATGTCCGCGGCGGCAAGGCCACCCAGGAGGCCCAGGAGCTCTGGCACGCGGCGCCCGGCGGTGTCCGCTCCTCGACGGCGTTCTCTCAGTCGAACGTCTGGACTTCCCTGGACACCGATTCCGAGGGTGGCTGCATCCGCTCCGTCGAGCACGCGTACTCCAAGGACGGCGGCCTGGCCGTCCTGCGTGGCAACATCGCCGTCGATGGTGCCGTGGTGAAGACCGCCGGCGTGGATGAGTCCATCTGGACCTTCGAGGGCCCCGCCGTGGTCTGCGAGTCCCAGGACGAGGCCGTGGAGAAGATCCTCAACAAGACCGTCAAGGAGGGCGACGTGGTGGTCATCCGCTACGAGGGTCCCAAGGGCGGTCCGGGCATGCAGGAGATGCTGTATCCGACCTCGTTCCTCAAGGGCCGTGGCCTGGGCAAGAAGTGCGCGCTGATCACGGACGGCCGCTTCTCCGGCGGCACCTCGGGCCTCTCGATCGGGCACATCTCCCCGGAGGCGGCGTCGGGCGGCACCATTGCCCTGGTGGAGGACGGCGACCGCATCCGCATCGACATCCCCACCCGTTCCCTGGAACTCCTGGTGGACCCCGCCGAGCTGGAGGCACGGCGTGAGCGCCTCGAAGCGACCACGGGCTACCACCCGGTGGGCCGCGAACGTCAGGTGTCCGCCGCGCTGCGGGCCTACGCGGCCATGGCCACCTCCGCGGACAAGGGCGCGGTGCGCGACGTCGACGCCCTGTACCGCATGACCTCGCCGCAGCCGGTGGCGCAGTAGGTTCCTGGCTGCCACAGGCTCTCACCCCCGCCGAACTCGCTACTCCGTTGCGAACTCGCTCATTCAATGCGCGGTTTCGCACGCAACTAGCGGGCTCGGCGGGGCGCTGGAGGGGTTGCAGGGCGTCTGCGAGCCATGCTCCGGGTTCCTGTGGCCGGTGTCAGCCGGGGTAGTCGGAGCCGAGGGTGCTCAGGACTCCGAAGGCTTTGGCACGGATCTCCTGGTACTCGCTTTCGGGGTCCGAATCGGCGGTGACGGCTCCGCCGACGCCGAGGCTGAGCCGGGTCTCCTCTCCGGAGCCGGAGGCCACCAGGGTGCGGATCACCACGGAGAGGTCGGTGGCGCCGTTCAAGGAGAAGTAGCCGACGACGCCGGAGTACACGCCGCGCGGTGCGGCCTCCAGTACATCGAGGATGGCCATGGTGCTGATCTTCGGGGCTCCGGTCATGGACCCCGGGGGGAACGCCGCCGTGAGGGCCTCGACACGGGATGCGCCCGGCGCGAGGCGCGCTTCGATGCTGCTGACCATCTGGTGCACCGTCGCATAGCTTTCGATGGCGCACAGCCGGCTGACGGCGACGCTGCCCGGCACCGCGTGGTGGCTGAGGTCGTTGCGGAGCAGGTCCACGATCATGATGTTCTCAGCCCGGTCTTTCAGGCTAGACCGTAGATCTTCCTGCAGCGCGGAGTCCTCGACGGCGTCCTCGGCACGGCGGCGTGTGCCTTTGATCGGTTCGGCCAGCATGCCGCCCCCGGACCCGATGGAGAGGAACCGCTCCGGCGAGGTGCTCGCGACGGTCACCCCGTCGAAGCGCAGGAAGCTCGCGAACGGGGCAGGGTTGCGCCGCCGCAACGCCCGGTACGCCTCCCAGCTGTCGAAGCCCGGCGCAGGGGCGCTCAGAGCCGTGGTCAGACAGATTTCGTAGCTGTTGCCTTCGCGGATCTCATCCTGGCTCGCGCGGACCTTGGCCAGGTAGGACTCGTGCGAATCGCGGGCACTGAACCGCGGCGCCGTCCCGAAACCGGACGACGACGGCTCGTCCTCGGCGGGGGTTCGCGCCAGCTCCACTGCGCGGGCGACGGCGGCGGGCCAGCTCTGCCGCTCGCCGTCGTCGTGCCTGTCCTCGTCCGCCGAGGCGAGTTCGAGCGCCCAGACGACGTTCTTCCGGTGGTCCAGCACGACGGCCCGGTCCGCGAACAACAGCGCCGCGTCAGGGACCGTGGCTCCGGCCGTGGACACGGAGGAGCCTCCGCACTCGCGCTTGAGCTCGTAGCCGAGCCAGCCGAGCCAGCCGAGCTGGAACTCGCAGGCATAGTCGGCCGGCGCGGGCGCGGCGGCCTGGGTGCGCCATGCGGAGGAGAGCCAGCGGAAGAACGGGGTGCGGAAGCGAGCGGTGACCGATCCGCTGCGGAGGTGCATCGTGCCGTCGCGATGTTCCGCGCTGAGCCCGCGTCCTTCATCGGACGCCATGATGCTGAAGCGGTTCCGGGTGGTTCCAGGGAGGCCCGCATCGGAGGAGTCCAGCCAAGCGGCGCGGTGCTCCCCGCCGAAGAGCGCGGAAAACAGGTGTTCCTCATCGACCGGCCGTGTGCCATCGGACGATTCCGGGCAGGCGAACGCCGTGAACCGCGCGGCACGTGACTCGCGTTGCGTCTGTTCCGGCGCCATCAGTGAGCCGGCGAGGGGGTGCTGGCAGAGCAGCTCGACGACGTCGTCGACGGCGGTGCCGCAGGCAGGGTTGCGGACGGTGAGTTCGACGTGTTCCGGGACCGGGTCCTGGCCGAGCCACTTGAGTTCCTGGCCGGCCCAGCTGTCCCAGAACGGGATGTAGGTCTCGCCGTCCCGGGCCAGGGCACGGGTCTTGCGGTCGTCGTCGGCCGCCTCGACCCACAGCGTGACATCCAGCAGTTCGCGGGCAGCGGCGGAGCAGGCGCCGACGCCTTCGATCACGACGATCTCGGAGGCCGCTGTGCCGCGTTCCGGGCCGTCCTTCCCGGCCACCCAGTCCCAGGTGGTCCAGCGTGCAGCGTGGCCGGTGGAAAGCGGGGTGAGCACCGTGTCCACATAGCGCTCGATCCCGCCGGCGAGCCCGTCCCAGCCGGGATAGATATCTTCCATGTGGAACAAGGAGACGCTGCGATGCTGCCGCAGACGAGTGCAGAGTTCGACGGCGAGGGTCGTCTTCCCGGCGCCTGAACGGCCATCCACGCCGATGAGCAGGGGAGCGGTGCGAGGAGAGGTCATTGGCCGTGCTGCGCCCCGCGGGCCACCGCCGTGCGGATGAAGTCCACCAGCGGGTCCAGAGCCGCGGAGATCATGGTGGCGCATTCGACGAAGTCCGCCGCGTCCCCATACCAGGGGTCGTAGATGCCCTGTGCCCCGATCTCCTTGCCTTCGACGGCCGGGTCGAAGGAACGGAACATGCGGACCTTGGCACGGGCCTCATCATCCGGGGCCCAGCGCAACAACGCCCGGTGGTGGTTGACGTCCATGGCCAGGATGAGGTCGCGCTCACGGAACCAGGCGGAGTCCCATTCGCGGGCCACGTGTCCGGAAGGGTCGATTTCCATGGACCTCAGCTGCGCTTCCGCGCGGTGGTCCATGGAACGTCCGGCCTCCTCGTCGCTGATCCCTGCCGAATCCACTGCGACCTCGGAGAGGATCGCATCCTCGGCTGAGCTCGCAGCGGCCTCCTGAAGCGCTCGCCGGAGAAGACGCTCCGCCATGGGTGAGCGGCAGATATTGCCGGTGCACACCGTCACGACTCGGAAAGGGGAATCAGCCATGCTTCAACGGTAGCCGGTGACGGGCCGGTGCAGGTGCCCGATACGGTGCAGGTGCTGGATCCAGTGCCGGTGTCCGATCCGGTCTGGCGTTCCGGTGTCCCCACTCTGGCCGCCTTGGCCTTCGAGAGCTGCTCAGCGTCCTTCGGCCAGCTTCGCCAGGATCTCCCCGGTGGAGCTGACTTCCCCGAGGCGGGGGAACACGGACGTCACGGCGTACTCGTGGGCGTTCGGTGTCAGATCTGCCATGGCATCCGCGGCGAAGACCACGTTGTAACCGAGGTCGTGAGCGTGACGGGCGGTCGACTCGACGCCGACGCTCGTGGCGACACCGGTCAGTACGATCTGGGTCACGCCGCGTTCGCGCAGGATCGCGTCGAGGTCGGTCGTGGCGAAGGCACCCACGCTCTTTTTCGTGACCAGGATGTCCGTGGGGTCTTCGTGCAGGCCCTCCGCGAGGGCGAAGAAGTCCTCGGGAACCTCGGCCGGCATGCGGCGTTCGGCATCGGTGCGTCCGGCGGGAGCCCCCGCCACGTTCACCAGAACGACGGGCAGGCCGTGCGTGCGGAAGGCCGTTGCAAGGTCTTTGGAGCGACCGACGAGTTGATCGGCCAGGGCTGCTGCTCCGGCTGCGCGGAGCCGGCCCACGATGCCGTTCTGCAGGTCGATGACGACGAGGGCGGACTGGGGATCGATGACGGAGAGAGGCATGAGAGGTCCTTTCGGCAGGAAGAAAAGGAAGAGATGGGGAGCGGGGAGTGAAGCGGTCAGTCTGTGGGGGTGATACGGGACAGCAGGGTCACGGCCTGGCGGATCAGTGCCAGTTCCTCGGAGCCGAGTTCCTGGCCCAGGGCGTTCTTGAGCCAGTCCTGACGGAAGGCGCGGCCGTTCGCATACAGTTCGTGAGCGCGCGGCGTGAGGCTGAGGAGAGTCTTGCGGCGGTCCTCGGAGGATGGTTGGCGCTGCACGAGACCCGCCTCCTCCAGGGAGGCGACCGTGGCGCCCATGGACTGGGGCCTGACGCCTTCTCGTCGGGCGAGCTCGCTGATGTTCTCGGGCCCGCCGCGCTCGAGAAGGGAGAGCACATTCTTCTGGGCGCCTGAAAGAGCCCCCAGGCCATCCGGTTGTCGCAGCTTCCGGGCCAGACGGGAGATGACGTTGCGTAGTTCCGAAGCCGCAAGCGCGGCCTGCTCGTCGTGATCCGGAACCGGTGTGGGAGGCATGAAACTCATTTCAGCACATAGAAAGGAAACTGTACAGTTAACTTCTAATTTCACTGCCCAAGACCCATGGCCACGAGGAACGGCCGGGGCTACGCTGGACGAGCAGGTCCCGCTCGCAGAGGGCCGCGGGGCATATCCGAGGGGAGGTGCAGCGATGCCGGGAATTCAGCCCGAGGACGAGGATCGCATGCACAGTGAAGCGCCCGTGGAGGGTGACGAGGAAGAAGAACTTCAGGACGCCGGACGGGTCCATTCCGAAGATCCGGCCGAAGGACCGGACGAGGAATGACATGCGGAGGGCCGGCGGCGGATCGGACGAGGTGAGCGCCACCGACGTCGCCCTCGACCGGATCAGGGCTGTGGCCCTGCCCTGGCCCGAGGTGACGGAGAAGCCCTGCTACGGAATGCCCGCCTTCTACGTGGCGGGCAAGATCTTCGCGCGCCTGCACGAGTCTCCCGGCGTCGTCGTGCTCTGGCTCGGCAGCCAGGAGGAGCGGCAGGTTCTCCTGGACAGCGAACCGGAGGCGTTCTTCATCACGGAGCACTACCGGCGGAGTTCCAGCGTCCTGGCGAGGGTCCGGCTGCTTCCGGATGACGAGCTCCGCGAGCTTCTGACGGACGCCTGGATGCTCCGGGCCCCGAAACGGCTGGCTCTGCCCGAGCCCTCGGACTCGTCTGATAGGCCCGGATGAGTCCGGGCGGGCTCGTCTCCAGAATCACAGCGGTGGCGCAGCACGACAGGCTCCGATGGGACAAGCTCACCGCAACAGACTCGGCTCACCGCAACAAGCTCAGCCCACCGCAACAAGATTCAGTGCAGAAGCGCCAGTCCGGTGCCGAGCACGACGAACAAGGTCCCGAAGCTGCGGTTGAGCACCAGCTGGCCGCGGGCTGAGCGCGTGAAGTTCCGGACCGAGCGCGCGGCCAGGGCGAAACAGAACCACATGACGATCACATCGATGAGCACCACGGTGACCGCGACCACCGCGTACTGAGGCACGAGCGGTTCCTCCGGGCGGATGAACTGCGGCAGGAAGGCGAGGAAGAAGACGATCGCCTTCGGGTTGAGGAGGTTCACCCACAGCCCGCGCCGGAACATGCTCCAAGCGGGCTCTCCCGCCAAGGCCTCCTGCGCGCCGTCGTTCTCCGCTGTCTTGGCGAGGAACTGCCGGATGCCCAGATAGATCAGATAGGCCGCGCCGGCGTAGCGGATGACGTTGAACAGCACGGGAGAGTGCGAGACCAGGACACCGAGCCCCAAAGCCACGATCACCACATGGACCACCAGGGCGGCCTGCTGGCCCAAGATGCCCCAGATCGCGCGCGTGAAGCCGACATTGAGGGCATTGCTCATGGTGTTCACGGCGCCCGCGCCCGGCGTGAGGCTGATCAGCAGCGTAGCGGTGGCGAGTGCCAGCCAGAGCGAAAAATCCACCCGTCAAGCGTATCCGTCGGCCTGCCATGCCGTGAACGGGAGGCCTCATCGAATCCGGGACCGAAGAGCCGGAGGCCGGACTCGACGGCTCAGCGTGCTCCGGTCCGCCGCCGACTGGGCAGAATAGAGGCATGTCACTGCCGTCGATGAGAAGCCGAACCCACCTGACCACTCCGCAGCGTGCCGCGGAGGAACGCTCGCTGCAAGCGGGTGGCGGCGCCCTCGTGATCGGCTTTCTGGCGGGCTTCGTGGTGTTCTTCGGTGACCATCCTGCACTGTCCGGAAGTGGTTCGATCGGCGTGGCCGCCGCCGTCGTGAACGCGTTCGTGGCCCTGGCGGCATTCGCCTTCGTGGTCGGTGCCCGGGTGGTCAAGCGGGTGCGTGCCGACGGCCGCCCGCCATGGCTCTATCTGCTCGACGTCGTCGCCCTGGCGCTTTCGCACGCCGCACTGGCATACATGGGTTCCGTGGCGCTTTTCGCGATCTTCCAGCAGGCGTTCATCGGGCTCCGGCTGGATGCCTTCGCCGCGGCGCTGCTCATGGCGATGACCGCGGGTGTGGCGGCGTATCTGACCGCGACGAACGCGCAGCACCTCACCACGGAGCGTGTGGCGACCCTGCTCGCGGCGTTCCTCATCATGGGCGTGCTGAACGCCATGATGAACACCAACCAGCCCGATTGGTGGCACTCCAACATCAGCGCGCTGGGCACGGCGAGCTCGGGCACGGCCTCCACCTTCAACATCACGCTCCTGGTGGCGGGTGTCCTCATCGTCACGCTGGCGCACTTCGTGCTGGCCGATATGCGCGTCTTCTCCGAGTCCGACGCCGGTGCGATCGCCTTCACCCAGATCCAGGCGCTCCGGCAGCAGGCCGGGCAGCGCTGGCTGCGGCTGTTCGGCGCCCGGGGCTGGGCGAAGGGCGTCGGGCAGGACCGCTATCTCCACCCCAAGCTCCGGCCCGTGTACGGCTGCCTGGTCCTGATGGGCGTCGGTCTGGCGCTCGCGGGCCTGGTGCCCGTGGACGAGTCCGAGTTCCTGCACAACACGGGCGCCACCGGCATGGTCGTGGCCTACGGAGTGCTCGTCATCGCGCTGCCCTGGTGGATCCCCGGGCTCGGATTCACCTTCCACGTGGCGAGCGGCGTCTTCGTCACGGGCGTGATCGTGTCCGCACTGCTCTACCTGCCGCTCGGGTACTACAACCTCACGGCGATGGAACTGATCGCCTTCGCCTTGATCTTCACCTGGCTCATCCTGTTCATCCGTCAGGTGGCCAGTGTGCCGCAGCAGGAGGGTGCGGCACCCGTGGAGGCCGTCTGAACCGGCTGCGGACCGCTCAGGCCCGCAGCAGGACTTCCCCGTTGGGCATCACGAGCCAGCCATCGGCGGACTCTCCCCAGCGATGCCATCCGGCGGCGATCCGCTCCAGCGAGGCGGGGCTCGCATAACCGTAAGAGAGGGCCTGCTCACCCAGTGAGGAGTGGACCACCCGCTCGGCCCAGACACGGGCCAGCCAGCGGCGCTGCTGCGCCGTCGCATAGGTCCAATTGCTGCTGCTCGGGGCGACGTCGGTGAATCCGGCGGCCTGTGCCCAGGCCACGAGATGACGGCCGCCGTCCGGCTCGGCTTGATTGTGCCGGGCGACGCTCTGGTACATCTCCATCCACTCGTCGAGCTCCGGTGTCTCCGGGTACCAGAAGATCCCGTGGAAGTCTGCGTCCCGGGCGGCCACGAGACCTCCCGGCTTGGCGACCCTGCGCATCTCACGCAGTGCCGCCACAGGATCGGCCAGATGCTGCAGAACCTGATGAGCGTGGACCACGTCGAAGGAATCATCCGGCAGATCCAGGGCGTAGATGTTGCCCGAGATGAACTCCGTGTTGGCCACGCCACGCGCATGCGCGAGCTCGGCGGCCTGTTGCACGACCTCCGGTGAGCGGTCCAGGCCGGTGACCACGGCGGGTGCCACCAGCTCCGCGAAGTCGCAGGTGATGCTGCCCGGTCCGCAGCCGACGTCGAGCACGCTCACGCCCGGTGTCAGGTGTTCCAGAAGGTATCCCGCGCACTCTCGTGCGGTCCGGCTGGCGTGTGCGCGGACCACTGATTCGTGGTGCCCGTGAGTGTAGACGTCATCGCGTTCTTGCTCGCTCATGCAGACACGGTACTACCGCGTTTCAACTGCGGAAATAGCAGTCCGACAGGAGAAATTCCGGAGACGATTGGCGAAGCGTTGACTAGTGCCCTATGATGCATTGCCGTGACGTCCCGCTGGACGTTCGTGAGGCGAGGAGAGGCAGGCCACACATGGCGACCGACTACGATGCAGTGCGATCCGATGTTGCGGAGATCCAGAACGAGTCCCTGGAGGCCCTGAAATCCGTCAACTCCGGAGACGCCCGCAGCGTCGTCCGCGAGCTCGACGAGGCCGACACCTCGGATGGTGTTGATGTTCCCGATGTGGACCTCAGCAATGAGGAACTGACCGTCGTGGTCATCCCGGAACGCGCGGATGAGTTCACCTGCGCCTCCTGTTTCCTGGTCCGCCACCGCTCGCAGATTGCGCGCGAGAGGAACGGACTCGTGTACTGCGTGGAGTGCGAAGGCTGATGACTTCCAGTGCCCGTGCCGCTTGCGGCACGGGCACTGTTTTTTAAGCCGTGACTTTCGGGCGAGGACGGGGGAGGACGCGATGAACGACGGCGGCAGAGAGCTGGTCGGCGCCGAGGCGGTGGGTGCGCGGCTGGGTGAGCGCTGGCTGGTGCGCCCGGTCTCCTTCCGGCTCGGCGCGGGTCAGGCGCTGGCGCTGACCGGACCCAACGGTTCCGGGAAGACCACGGTGCTCAGGATCGTGCTGGGCCGTCAGGCCCACAGCGAGGGGACCCTTCGGCGGACGGTGGATCTGGGCGGAGGTGCCCAAGGCATTGCTGCCATGACCGGCCCTCCGCCCTTCTACTCTCGTCTGACCGTTGCGGAACACCTCGACGCGGTGGAAGCCTCCTGGTCCGGCTCAGGCGGAATGGCGCTCCCGCTGGCGGACGTCCTGAAGGCCCTTGAACTGGAACGGCTGGCGGATCAGTACCCGGACGAGCTGTCCTCGGGCGAACGCCAGGGGATCGGGCTCGTGATGGCGTTGGCCCGGCCTGCCGCACTCCTGGTGCTGGACGAGCCGGAGCAGCGACTGGATGCGGACCGGAGGGTCGTGATCGCGGATCTGATCCGCCGTCGTCAGGAGCAGGGGGCCGGGATCCTGCTCGCCACGCACGACCACCGGTTGCCCGGCCTGCTCGGAGCCTCCCGTCTGACGCTCAGCCGCGAGGAGGGTTTCCCCGCCTTCCTCGAACCGGGGGACGAACCCGAGGCGGAACCGGGCCAGGACACGTGAGTTCCGAGGCGGCCACCGGCCACGCGGCACCCGGCGCGCGGAACGCACGACAGGAACTCGCCCAGGTGAGGGGGCTCCTGCGTGGTTCGGGCTCCCAGGACCGGTGGTACCCCTGGTATTTGGCGGCCCTGCTGGCAGGGTTCGTCCTCGCACCCGGGTGGTGGTCGGTGGTGCTTCTGGTCTCGCCGCTGCTCGCGGGGGTTCCCATGGAGGGGGCTGGGGCGCTGACCGGGGTGCTGGAAGCGTTCCTGGTGGTCGCTGCGGCCTTCTCCCCGCGCTACCTCGGCCCGGTCTGGACCTCGGCTGAGGAGATCCACTATCTGGTGGCCGGCCCGTTCGGCATCGGCGCCACCTTGCGGGCGAGAACTCTGTTCCTCCGGATGGCCATCGTCGCAGGGGCCCTTGTGCTCGGCTTTCTCCCGTCGGTGGCGTGGTGGCAGGGCAACGGGCGTCCCGATGGGGCCACCCCCTTTCTCGTGGCCGCGGTGCTGGGTCTGCTCGGAGGCCTCGGAGCGGCCCTGCTGGCGTCCTGGAAACAGACGCGGCGCGGCGGGCTCGATGTGCCGCGCCTGGAGGAGCTGACCACCATCCGGGACACGGCTCTGGCCGGAGTGCTGATCGGCGACGGGCGTGCCTTGGCCGGAGCGGTGCCGCGGCGTGGCCCGCGCACCGCCAGACGTCTGCCGAGGGGCCTGCTGCGGCGAGCGGTGGCGATCGATCTGCGCTACGCCCGGCAGGACCCGTGGAGGGTGCTGCTCTCCGTGGCGCTGCTGGTGGCCGTGACGGTGCTGGCCTCGCTCTGGAGCGCGGGCCCGGCTGGCCTGGCGGTGGTGCTGCTCGCCGCTCAAGCGGCCATGGGGCGGCTGAGCGGCGCGCTCGGCGACATCTCGGACACTGTGGGGTTCGACGTCGTCGTTCCGCAGAGTGCCGCGTCCCGGCTGCTGGCTCAGCTGCTGTTCCCGGCCGCCGTCGTCCTGCTGGCGACGGCGTTGCCCGCCGTGATCGCCGCGCCGGGGCAGGCGTGGGGGTTCCTCGCAATGGCGGCTGGTGCGATCCTGTTGCGCTGTGCGACGCTGGGCGTCGCCGGGTTGCCCGCGCAATTCCTGACGCCGGTGAGTACACCCGTGGGCGACGCGACGGCCATGTTCATGGTGCTGTGGCTGCTGCGCCCCGTGATTCCGGCGGTGTGGGTCCTGTGGGCGGGCGGGACGTTCGCCCTGTCCTCGGTGACCGGAACCTTGCTCGTGGTGCTCGGAGTGCTGGCGCTGGTCCGTTTCGGGGCGCTGGCCCGACAGGTCTAGTGACAGGTCTAGCATCGCGCCGGGCACACCTCATCGATTGCTGCGTAAAGGTCGTTATGAGGGCTCAAAACGACCTTTACGCAGCAATCGATCCAGAAGGGATCAAGGAGGGAACCGGAATTCAGCCCCGGCGCTCGTGCTGGCCGTCTCCCAGGGCGGAAGTGACCCGGCTGACGAACACCGCGAAGGACTCCAGCCAGCCCCGCAGGAACTCGGCGGTGCTCTCATTGGTGACGTTTCCGTCGTCGTCGATGAGATCCGGAGTGAAGTGGATGTACGCCTCCGGGCTCGCAAGCTCCGGGGAGTTCACGAAGGAGAGGATGCTGCGCAGGTGCTGCTGTGCCACGGCGGTCGAGATGTTGCCCGGGGATGCGCCGGTGACTGCGGAAGGCTTCTTCGCGAAGGAATTGCTGCCCCAGGGGCGGGAGGCCCAGTCGATGGCGTTCTTCAGCGCGCCCGGCACGGATCGGTTGTACTCCGGAGTGACGAAGATGAGGGCGTCGGACGCCTCGATCCGGGCCTTGAAGTCCCGGGCGACCGGTGGGAAGGTCTGATCGTAGTCCTGGCTGTAGAGCGGGAGATCTTTGATGGGGATCTCTTCCAGAACCAGGTCCTCAGGCGCCAGTTTCTGGAGCGCTTCGGCGAGTTTCCGGTTGATCGAGGTGGATGAAAGCGAGCCCACCAGAACGCCAACTGAGTACGGCATTGCGTGTCCTTTCCGAACGAATGGTCCCCCGTCGAGTCCCCCAGTGCCACGCTAGGCCCGCCGCGCCCGGCAGTCCAGAGCCAACGCGTCCTGACGTCGTGCGCCGGTCTTCCGAAAACGGCCGCAGACAGCGGGACTCCCGGCCACTACTCTGAGAAGGGAGAGCCCGGGCTGCCGCGCCCGGCCCCGTCCCGGGCGCCCCGGACTCGCGAGAGGACGATCATGCCCAGTATCACCAATTGCCTCTGGTTCAACGGTCAGGCCGAGGCCGCCGCCGAGTTCTACGTCTCCGTCTTCCCCAACTCCTCCATCAGCGCCGTCTCACGCTATGGGGAGGGCGCACCCTTCCCCTCCGGCACCGCCCTGACCGTGGAGTTCCAGCTCAATGACGCCCCCTTCCAGGGGCTCAACGGCGGCCCGCAATTCACCTTCAACGAGTCGGTGTCCTTCTCCATCAGCTGCGCAGATCAGGCCGAGGTGGACTACTACTGGGACAAACTCACGGCCGACGGCGGCCAGGAGGGCCAATGCGGTTGGCTCAAGGATCGCTTCGGGGTGTCCTGGCAGGTGGTCCCGCAGGCGCTCGGCAGCATCATGAGCGGCGACGACGCCGAGGGTGTCGGCCGCGCCATGCAGGCCTTCATGGGCATGCAGAAGTTCGACATCGCGGCGCTTGAGGCCGCGTACCGGGGGGAGTGAGGACCATGCCCGCCCTCAAGAACTGCATCTGGCTCAATGGCCAGGCGGAGGAGGCCGCGGATTTCTATGTCGCCGTCTTCCCGGACTCCCAGCGCGGCGTGACCACCTGGGTCCTGGAGGACTCTCCGTTCCCTGCGCCGTTCCCTCCGGGCACCGCGCTCACGGCCGACTTCACCCTGGACGGTGTTCCTTTCCAGACGCTCAATGGCGGACCCATGTTCAGCCCGAGCGAGGGTGTCTCCTTCGTCATCATCACGAAGGACCAGGAGGAGACGGACTACTACTGGGACCGGCTTCGCGCCGATGGCGGCATCGAGCAGCCGTGCGGCTGGCTGAAAGACCGTTTCGGGGTGTCCTGGCAGGTGGTTCCGACCGTGGTGGATGCGATGACGGCGTCGGACGATCAGGCTGCCGCCCTCCGGGCCATGGAGGCGCTCGCCGGGATGACCAGGATCGATATCGCTGCGATGGAGGTGGCCTTCCGCGGAGAGTGAGCCCCGCCGGCCGTCGCTCACGGCTCAGGCAGCCGTGCGTTCCTGCCACCAGCTGACGGTCTCCCGGGCGGCCCGGTCCAGTGGGGTGGGGCCGAAACCGAGCAGGGCCTCGCTGGCGCTGGAGTCCATCACGAACGGTGCCGTGAACTGGTAGTCGAGTTCGTTCAGTTCCCGGATGGATTCCATGACCGTTCCGAGGCCCTTCATGAGCCAGCGGGGCAGGACCGCGACCTTGGGCGCCGGCCGGCCGGCGGCACTCGCGAAGGCCTGCGCCATCTGGCGTTGCGTCCGGGCAGGGCCGGTGGGAGCGTGCAGTACCCGGTCCCAGAGTGATTCGTTCAGGGCGGCGGCGATCATCGCTGCCGCGAAGTCAGGAACGTACGTCCAGGAATGCGGCTGGTCCGCTGAACCGATCACTCGGACCGTCTTCCCTTCCAGAACCAGCGGAACCATCCGCTCTCCGGCGTGGGCGTTGAGCGCCCTGGGGCCGAAGTAGTCGCTGCCGACCACGCTCACCGTGTGGGCTGGATGAGCCGCGCGGGCCGCCAGCAATTCGGTGCGGACTCCCCGCTTGCCGCCCCGTGCCTCGCGGGGGCTGTCTTCCCGCATCGGGCGCTGAGGCTCGCTGTAGGAGTACAAGCTCTCAGGGAAGACGACGACGGCGCCCGCGTTGGCCGCCGCGTCGAGGACGGTGCGCTCGGCCTGGGGCAGTTCGGCCCGCCAGGCGCGTTCGGTGTAGGCGCTGCCGTGGACGCAATGGAACACGGCCCGGACGCCGTCCAAGTGGGCTGCGAGCTGGGCCGGATCGCCGGCGTCGGCCTTGACCCGGTGGATCAGGGGGTGTTCCGGTCCGCTGCCGGAACGGGTGAGGAGTGTGACGGCTGTTCCTTGTGCGGCGAGTTGGGTGGCGATGGTGGAGCCGATCGGGCCGGCGCCGGTGACGAGGAACGCGGGGGTGGTTTCCGGGGACATGAGGTTCTCCTGAGTTCGAGATGAAAACGAGAGCACTGCTCTCTAAAACCAGAATGACGTCCCATCGTTGAGATGTCAAGAGCACTGCTCTCAAATGTTGACACCGCTCTCGCGACTCGGCACCATGGAGCCATGCCTGCCGCCGATTCGACCGCTCAGCCGTCTCCTGCCCGGCCCAAAGGCCCCCGGGAGAGGGCCAGGGCGCAGACCATCGCGGACATCATCAGCCTGGGCAGGCGTCACCTGGCCGAACACGGGGCGGCGGCGCTGTCGCTGCGCGCCGTCGCGCGGGATCTCGGGGTGGTGTCCTCCGCCGTGTACCGCTACGTGGAGAGCCGCGATGAGCTGCTGACGCTGCTTCTGATCGATGCGTACAACGAGCTCGGCGACGCCGTGGATGCGGCCGTCGACGCCATGCCCCCGGAGGACTACCGCGGCCGGTTTCTCGCGCTGACAGGGGCCGTCCGAGCCTGGGCCGTGCGCGAGCCCGCATGCTATGCGCTCCTTTTCGGCAGCCCGGTACCCGGATACCGCGCTCCGGGTGAGCGGACCACTGAGCCGGGAACCCGGGTGATCATGCGCCTGGTGCGGCTCCTCGACGACGCCCAGCACGCCGCGGCCCTGGCGCCCCTGCCGAACGCCGTCGTCGTTCCGGATGCGCTGGCCGCCAATCTTGCCGTGGTGCGTCAAGAGCTGGGTCTGGAACTCCCCGATGAGCTGATGGCTCGCGGTGTGCTGCTCTGGACGTCGGTGTTCGGTGCGGTCAGCTTCGAGGTGTTCGGACAGTATGGGCCGGGCACTTTCCCGGCTGCCGAAGAACTATTCGGGCATCAGATGGGAACGCTCGCCGGGCTCGTGGGTCTGTAGCTCCGCGACGATGTCATCGATCCAGGCCCATAGCGCGGGATCGGCCGTGACAAGCGGGGAAGCGGAATAGACGACGGCGGTCCGGGCGACGATCTCCAGATCCGCTGCCCGGCGCCCCAGGAGGCTCAGCAACTCAGGGGTGAGGGCGGCGGCAACGTCCGATGCCTGCCCAGGCTCGGACCAGAGGGTGTAGGTGCGGCCTTCGGGACTGTTGATCGGGACCGGGCGGAAGGACGTCGGCGGACGGAGCCGCTGTCTCCGGATCACGCCTTTGGGGCGGGCCGGCTCCAGGAACAGGTCCGGGAGCGGAGCGAGGGTCCTGACCGCCAGATATCCACCGTTGAAGACCCTGCTCGCTTTTCCGCGACGCACTGCGAAACGATAGTTCGCGAGTTCTGCCGGCCCGTGGGCTGTCCAGCGGACCAGCTCGGTGGCGACGCGCCCGGCCCCCTGGGTGAAGAGCTCCCCTGGTACGTGCGGATCCGGCACGTCGAGCAGCAGCGTGCGCCGATTCGTCGCGAGGAAGCGCGAAAGGCGATGCCGCAGCTCGTTCCGTGCGCGGTCCTTCCCGGCGACGGCGCGGGCCAGCCAGAAGCAGAACGCCGCCAGGACAAGACCGATCGCGAGCCAGCCGAGAGTGGCGCGAGGCCCGCC
Source organism: Arthrobacter sp. NPDC090010 (assembly GCF_044748305.1). NCBI lineage: Bacteria > Bacillati > Actinomycetota > Actinomycetes > Micrococcales > Micrococcaceae > Arthrobacter > Arthrobacter sp. NPDC090010. The sequence goes on along the minus strand of NZ_JBIVFT010000003.1, from coordinate 4,069 downwards.
GTCGGGGTCCAAGGGGAAAAACCGCCATGTGGCTCCGGCCCCTGCTGCCAGGAAAGTGAACATCAGGGCGAGCATGCTCCGGGCGGACGTCGAGCGAGAAGGACTCGGGAGCTCCGAGGCGGCCAGCGGTTCTGTCAGGGCGCTGGTGTCCAGCCGTGCGGCGGCGGAGTGCTCTGCTGCCGGCCGGGAATCCATGACCCAACAGTAGCCCCGTCGGCCCAAATTCTGTTCGGACTATGAGCAGACAGGCTCAAATGATGGCGCTTTCGGCCAGAACCCCTGAAGATCGTTCAGGAGGGGGCTTGAGCAAAGCAATCGAGGGGAAGTGATGCTCGTGTCGGAAATCGTGCTGGAGTGGAGAACCGAAGGACTGGTGCCCACCTACACGGACGGTGAGATGTATGGCTGGATGATCGATGACCGTATCAGCTTGGAGACTGATATCGGTTCGCCGATCACCGCCTGGGCGGAGTTCGTCTACCCCCGTTCGGGGCGGCCGGGTCTGGCCACGTATCGGGGGCATGTCCCGGATGGGCCGGGTTTCCAGGTCTGGGGCCTGTGGGCGGTCGACGGTGATGGCCGTTCGGAGGCGCGGCCGCGTTCTCCCGAATTGGTCCACCGGGTGATCCCGGCGCAGACCTGGCCGTCGCATCCTGACCGTGAAGGCGTGTCGCCGGTGCTGCGTCGTCTGTGGGATGAGGCTGTGGCGGGGGATCATGCCCCGGACGAACCGTCCCGGAGGGGCGGAGAGTCGGATGCTTTGTCCGGCGAGTTCAGTGCTCTCGCCGGGGCCGGCATCGATTACGGGATCTCGGCCGAGATGGAGAACGACGCCGACATGGACCGCGCCGCAGAGCGCATCAGGGCGGCCATCTCCACGATCCGGTCCGAAGACCTGCCCGAAGTGCTCTTCAGGATGACCCTGGAGTACGGGAACGTGTCCGTAGTTGCGGATGCCGGGTGGGGTTCGGGCCGCCGCCCGGGGTGGTGACCGTTTCCGCGCCCTGTTTCGGTTTGTGCGCCCCAATTGGGGGGCCCAAACCGAAACAGGGGGCGGAAACGGTCACCACCCCCGGCGGGGGGCCCAACCCCACCCGGCCTCCGCAACAAAC